>DITN01000067.1:59965-80975 GCA_002422865.1 Bacteroidetes bacterium UBA6183
CTTGTTTTGCCGTTCCACCTGCCGAGTCACCCTCAACTAAATAAAGCTCACATATTGCAGGATCTGATTCTGCACAATCTGCTAATTTACCCGGTAAACCTCCACCGCTCATTACACCTTTACGTTGCACCATTTCGCGTGCTTTTTTAGCAGCATGGCGGGCAGTAGCGGCCAATATTACTTTTTGTACAATTAACTTGGCTTCTTTCGGGTTTTCTTCCAGGTAATTGTTTAACATCTCACCCACACATTGATCTACCGCACCGGTAACATCGCTGTTTCCTAATTTGGTTTTGGTCTGACCTTCAAATTGTGGCTCTTGAACTTTAACCGAAATAACACCGGTTAAACCTTCACGAAAATCATCACCGGCAATTTCAAACTTTAAGTTTTTAAACATGCCTTCTTTTTCGGCATACGATTTTAAGGTACGGGTTAATGCCCTACGGAAACCGGCAACGTGGGTACCACCTTCATGGGTATTAATATTATTTACGTAACTGTGTAAGTTTTCGGTATAACCGCTGTTATAGATCATGGCCACCTCAACAGGCACACCATTCTTTTCACCTTCTACATAAATTGGTTCAGGCAATATTTTTTCACGTGTGCCATCAAGGTAATTTACAAACTCGCGTAAACCGCCTTCACTAAAAAACATTTCTTCGCGTAAGTTACCTGCTTCATCAGGGCGCTCATCTTTTAAATGAATATAAATACCACGATTTAGAAACGACAACTCGCGCATACGTGCAGCAAGTGTATCAAACTTATATTCAGACACGGTAAAAATACTGGTATCCGGTTCAAAGTACTGATGTGTTCCGTTTTTATCGCTTTCGCCAACAACTTTTACATCATACAACGGTTTACCACAGCTGTATTCTTGTTGCCAAATTTTACCTTCGCGGTAAACGGTAGTACGCATTAGGGTTGATAGTGCGTTAACACAACTTACACCCACACCGTGTAAACCACCTGATACTTTATAAGTGTCTTTATCAAATTTACCACCGGCATGTAACACGGTCATAACCACTTCTAATGCTGATTTTTGTTCTTTAGTGTGCATGCCTGTAGGGATACCACGGCCGTCATCTAAAACACTAATTGCATTATTTGTGTGAATAGTAATGTGAATGTTTTTACAGTGACCTGCTAAAGCCTCATCAATTGAGTTGTCTACAACCTCATAAACCAAATGGTGTAACCCCCTTGTTCCAACATCACCAATATACATTGCAGGACGTTTCCTTACAGCTTCCAATCCCTCAAGCACCTGAATATTATCGGCACCGTAATTTCCTTTGTTTTCCATTGAACTATCTGACATAAATATCTACTTACAATTAATGCGTAAAAATACGCTCAATTAGCTTGTTAACCTAACTTAGTAAGATGCATTTACAAGTTTGTTTTCCACATTTTTTCCGCTGCTCAAAAACAACCAACGGTAGATGAATTTGAGTCCCATTATACTAACTCCGAGATAAATACTTCATCAACCAAAGCAACTAAATTTACAAAACTTAGTCTAAAATTGTATCAATGAGTATAAAAAGGTTATTTCTGTTTTGCCTGCTGGGGTTTATACAGCGTGTTTACGCTCAAAAAAGCGAATACAACTGGTACTTTGGCCGTTATGCTGCTATAAGTTTTGAAACAGGTCTGGCACAACCTAAGTTTGATAACCCACAAAATACATACGGAAAAACAGCATCAATCTCTAACCCAAACACAGGAAAGTTATTATTTTACACCGATGGCGTTAATGTATGGAACCATAAACACAACCTGATGGCAAATGGAACTATTCCATCTGCATCGCCAACAGGAGATGTAGTGATTACACCAATGCCCGGTAGCTCAAATAAATACTACTTATTTTTTATTGGTGATATAGCCTCCCTACAATTTGTAATTATTGATATGAGCCGCCAAGGCGGAGATGGGGAAGTGATTACAGCTGCCCAAACCGTATCAAGCAATAACGTAAAACAAGTAACAGCCATCAGGCACCAATATACTCAAGCCTATTGGATCATAACACACGAATTAAACTCCAACCGTTTTAAAGCGCATTTGGTTGATGCCTCAGGCGTATCGAACCAACCCGTTTATTCGGCAGTAGGACTAACAGTTAGCACCTATGGCGATATGGTGGGATCTAACCAAGGCAATAAATTAGCCGTAACACATTACGTTGGTAATGATGCCAAAGCAGAAGTATTTGATTTCGACCGCACATGTGGCCAATTTTCAAACCCCATTGAATTATCCAAAGACCCTATTTGGCAAAATGCATTTGGTATTGCCTTTTCACCTGATGATAGCAAATTGTATATTTCCTACAGTGTGCAGTTAAGCCAATTGGTGCAATACTATGGTACTAATTATCAAAACAGTTATTTCATTACTACCTCACAAGAAAACTTCAATATCATGAGGCTTGGCCCCGATGGAAGAATATACATAGCCACTCACGACAATGGTATACCGGGCAAAAGAATTGACGCCATTTTAAATCCCAATCAACTTGCTGGCGCATGTAACTACCGAACAACTTATTTTACACTAGATGATGGAATAGGTAAAAACCGAGCTGCACAATTTGAACTTCCTGCTTTTGTAACAGGAACCCAAGCAAACAGCCCACTATCCGCCAGTATTTTTAAAGTTGCAAATACCTGCAGGGGCTCAGTAACCAACTTTTCATTTAATACATCCAATCCGTTCGATTCGTTAAGTTGGATATTTCATGACATCACACCTGGTACTTCAACCCTTATTAACCCAAGTTACCGTTTTAGCCGAGCGGGTAAGTTTAAGATTACACTTCATATATTTAGGTGTGGGCAAGATTTTGAACTGATTGATAGCATAAGCATACATGAAGTACCAACAATAAATTTCCCTGAAGATACTGTAACTTGTAAAGACAATAACATTACCCTATCCGGACCACTTTGTGAAAAATATTTGTGGAGCACAGGGCAAACATCATCAACCATTACCACAAATGTAACAGGCAAAATTTGGCTTACTGCCGGCAACGGAAGTTGCACAAATACCGACACTATTTTAATTAAAAACCATCCTGATATTATTACACAATTAGGTAGCGAATACTTTTTATGTGAGGATGAAAAAGAAGTGGTAAAACTTGATGCTGGTGAAGGTTTTACCACTTACAAATGGACACCTACCAATGATACCACACAATGGGTGATTGTTAAAAATGTGGGCGATTATTTTGTAAAAGTTACCGATAACAATGGCTGTATTGGAAATGATGATACCAAGGTGAAAAGAAAGTGTGGAGTGATACTTTATGTACCAAATGTTTTTACCCCAAACAATGATGGTTATAATGATGTATTTACTCCTGTGGGAATTGATGTAATCAGTTACCAATTAAACATCTTTTCAAGGTGGGGGCAATTGGTCTTTTCATCAACAGATATAAATACAGGCTGGGATGGTACCATACGGAACAAACAAGCCATTGATGATGTATACATTTACCAATTAACCTACCAAGGTTATCAAAACAAAATACTAAAAACATTTACAAAAAGTGGCAATTTTACACTTGTACGTTAGTGCCATTAAATAGAATTAAATGTAAATCCTGCTATTCAAATTATCTTAACTAATCGCCCAAACTCGGATGTTTACTTTTAAAATAAACGTCATTAACAAACTATCTACCCCATTAAAGCAAGTATTTTACGGTTCTTTCCATATTTTTATTGTTATATTTAATCACATCAAAAAAGGTTAAATTACCAACCAAAATTAACAGATGTTTAAGTCGTACAAATACAAAATTGTTTTATCGTTTTTACTCATACTTATACCAATAACAATTGGTACAATTGGCTATTTAATTGTAGAAGACTTAACCTTTATTGAGGCTGTATACATGTCGGTAATTACCATAGCAACAGTTGGTTATGGCGAAGTTAAACCACTAACTGATGCCGGCAGAATTTTTACCATTTTTTTAATACTAACCAACTTAGGTTTGTTTGCTTATGCGATAGGCCTGATTACCAATATTTTTATACAAAACGACTTTATTGAACACTACAGAAAAACAGAATGAAACAACGTATTGCAAAACTAAAAGACCATGTTATCATTTGCGGCTATGGGAGAAATGGCAAAGAGGCAGCTTCTATATTTCAACACAAAAGTATCCCATATGTAATTATTGAGATGAATAAAGACATCAGTGAATCATTACTGAATGATGGTAATATTTTATACCTGAATGATGATGCAACCATTGATGAAGTATTGATTGATGCCGGGATCAACAATGCCCGAGGTTTAATTACCACGCTACCTGATGATGCTTCGAATGTGTACGTAACTTTAACCGCTAAAGAAATTAATAAGGAAATTAACATTGTAAGCAGGGCCTCGTCTGATAGTGCAGTAAAAAAATTAAAACGTGCCGGTGCCAACAATGTAATAATGCCCGACAAAATTGGTGGTAACCACATGGCTACACTTATGATTCAGCCTGATATTAAAGAATTTATTGACATGATATCTGGACAAAGTGAAGGTATTTTGATTCAAGAGTTTCCTTTAAATGTTGTGATGCAAAAGTTAGCGGGAAACACCCTATTGGATCTTGATTTACGCAAACGAACAGGCGTAAATCCGATTGGTATAAAACACAGCGATGGAACTTTTGAGATTAATCCAGACATGAACAAACCATTAGATGCAGGCGACAAGTTAATTCTATTAGCAACCCCCGTTCAATTAAGACAGTTTAATCAACTCATCAATAATTAGCGTACAACTATTACTTTAAATTATTGGTCTAACAAGCCATGGGTTGTAAACATAAGCTTTTGTTGATGTCATTTTTATGCGCTGTGTGCTTATCGGCCGGTGCTCAACAATACTGGCATTTCGGACAATACCTGCGTGCGTTCTTTCCAAACAATACTTCGCAACCAATTATTAGCACTGCACCCGCTACCTCTTTGTATGCACCTTACGCATCTGCTTCAATAACAGACAAACGAGGTAACCTTTTGTTTTATACCAATGGCGCATTGGTATACACCAGAAACAATACACTCATGAGCAATAAGGCATCCATCGTTAACAATACATTTGCAACGTATACCATTGCTGCACCGCATCCATCCGATACCAACTTATATTACATTTTTACCCAATATAGAAGCTATGGCATTGGGGTAGCTATTGTAGATATGAGATTAAACAATGGACTAGGTAATGTGCTACCAGATAAAATACTATTTCCTACCCTACCGGCCGATAACGAATTTGTTTTGGTAAGACAGTTATACAACAATGGATATTGGCTCATTGCACACAAAAAAGAAACCAACGAATACCACAGTTTTAAGGTTGATGCCGATAGCATATATTCCAAAACTCCCGTTATTTCTAAAGTTGGTGAAGTATCCAGCAACAACATTGATTACAACTGGAGAAGGGGTAGTTTTATCAGTAATTATAATGGAACAGAATTACTGCATAGCTACACAGCAACAAACGACCTTGCCCATGTATATGTCTTAAATTTTGATAAAAAATGTGGCCGCGTAACTATGAAACATGAGTTACAAACCATTCCGCAACAAGACGAACAATTAACAGCCCATACTTGCTATTCGCCCGATTACAGCAAAATTTACGTGAGTTATTACCTCAGAAACTTCTCCGGAGCCCAAATATACCAATATAAAAATAATGGAACCACACCTGATTTGGCCCCAACCAGAATTGCATCAATTCCTGTTGCCACTATTAATTTGCAAAGCGCTCCTGATGGAAACATATATGTATCTTCAGTAGAAGGGTCTAACTCAACAGGAAAAAGCAGCAGGATAAGAAATCCAAATTCAAACTCCCCAATATTTGAGTTTAATGTAATTGATTTTAGCAACGGAAAACCTAATACACATACATTTGAGCACTTTCCGATAGTTATCAATGATACTTCGTTAACTGAGGAAATAGAGTACAACAAACCCAATATCATGGTTACCAAACCTTGCACAGGCGAGCTAACAAGCCTACAATTGAAAGAACCCATAACATGTGACAGCTTTTATTGGGAAGTAAATAACAATAAACACCATACCTCACAAGTTGAGTTCACCACTGCTACTCCAGGCAAAATACCAATTAAGTTCAATTGGTTTTTGTGCGGATTTAAATACGAAATACAAGATACCATTCAAATAGAACAACGTCCAGATTTTAATTTAGGAAACGACACGTTTATATGTAAAGGCAGTACCGTTTTGCTCAGTGGACCGATTAATACCGAAAAATATTTATGGTCGACAGGTGAAATAACTCCATTTATAACAACCCAAAGTACAGGCACATTTTGGTTAAGGGCTAATAGTGGTAATTGTTTTACATTTGATACAATAACCATAAAAATCACCCTGATATTATTACCCAATTGGGTAGTGAATATTTTTTATGTGAAGACGAACAAGAAGTGGTTAAATTGGATGCAGGTGAAGGATTTACTGCCTACAAATGGACACCCACCAATGATACCACACAGTGGGTAATTGTTAAAAATGTGGGCGATTATTTTGTAAAAGTAACCGACAATAATGGTTGTACCGGTGATGATGACACCAAGGTAAAAAGAAAATGTGGCGTGATACTACACATACCAAATGTTTTCACGCCAAACAATGATGGTTATAATGATGTATTTGCTCCAGTGGGAGTTGATGTAATCAGTTACCAATTAAACATCTTTTCCAGATGGGGGCAATTGGTATTTACATCAACAGATATAAATGCAGGCTGGGATGGAACCATAAGGGGAAAACAAGCCATTGATGATGTGTACATTTACCAATTAACCTTCCAAGGTTATCAAAACAAAATACTAAAAACGTTTACTAAAAATGGCAATTTTACACTTGTACGTTAGCATCGTTTTTAAACAATAGTGAACTATCCCCGTAACTTAAAAATCGATAGTTATTGTCTAATGCATGATTATAAATTTTACGCCAATCGTTGCCCACAAAAGCAGCTATCAGTAGTATTAAAGTATTTTCGGGTTGATGAAAATTAGTAACTAAAACTTCAACCATTTTAAAAGCATAACCCGGTGCAATGATAATTTGCGTGCTACCAATAAGTACTTGCTCTGCCTCCTCCTCCATTTTTTTAATGATGGCAGAAATCGCATCAACGGCACTGATATTTGTTGCATCAAATTCGTAGGCATCCCATTGTTTAATGGCTACTTTATTTTCCGTTTGTTGAAGTATCAACTTCACGCCATGCCAGTATAAACTCTCAAGTGTTCTGGTACTTGTTGTGCCCACGGCAACCAACTTGTTTTTTTGTATTAAACAAGTTGATATATTCTTAAGGGTTGACAACTCAACAAACAATGTTTCTTCATGCATTTGATGATCAACCAATGCTTCCGTTTTCACCGGCTTGAATGTACCTGCACCAACATGTAATGTCACCTCATCAAACGTAATTTCTTTTTGACTTAATGATTTTAGAACAGCTGGCGTAAAATGTAACCCGGCCGTTGGTGCCGCTACCGAACCTTCAACCTTTGCATATACCGTTTGATAACGCTCTTCATCGGCTTGTTCTGTTTTTCTGTTTAAGTATGGGGGCAATGGCAAAATTCCGGCAAAATGAAGAACCTCTGCAAAAGATAATGTTTCATTATTCCAGGTAAATTCTACAACATACAACTCATCAGAAATCCCTTTTTTTGAAGCTTTTAAACAGATATTACCAACAGGTGTTTCCACCTGTTTTTCAAGCACATCTTCTTTCCATTTTTTGGCATTACCCACCATACACTTCCATGTACTATGCTGTTTGTTAATAAATGCCTGCTGATAATCTAAATGATGTAAAGGTTCAATACAAAATATTTCGATTTGCGCTCCGGTTTGGCGGTTAAATAACAAACGTGCATGAACCACGCGTGTATTGTTAAAAATTACCAAACTGTTTGATGGTAAAAAAGCATCTAACTGATTAAAAACGGCATTTGTAATTTGTTCATTTTGGTAAACCAATAATTTAGACTCATCACGATTAGCCAGAGGGAATTTGGCTATTTGTTCATCAGGCAAGTGGTACGAAAAATCTAAAATATTAAGTTGTTTAGGCGAACTCATCTGTATAATATGGTGTAAATAATCCAATATGAATTTGAAACATCTAACTGAGCACACTAATTCCCTGTAAAGTTCGGCTTACGTTTTTCAACAAAGGCATTCATTCCTTCTTTTTGGTCTTGGCTGGCGAAACACATGTAGAAGTTTTTACGCTCAAAATACAAACCTTCTTGCAAACCACTGTCGAATGCTTTTAGTACACTTTCTTTGGCCAAACGCACTGCTACAGGCGACTGAACAGCAATTTCACTTGCCAGTTTAACAGCTTCATCTAAATAAACTTCTTCCGGAACAACGCGGTTAATTAAACCTGCGTCCATGGCTTCCTCTGCACTAATAAACTTTCCGGTTAATACCATTTCCATGGCCAAGGCTTTACCAACCGCTTTAGTCAAACGTTGTGTACCACCGGCACCAGGCATAATGGCCAATTTAATTTCCGGCTGACCAAATTTTGCGGTTTCACTAGCCACAATCATATCGCAGGTCATGGCCAATTCGCAGCCACCACCTAAACAAAAACCACTAACAGCCGCAATAATTGGCTTTTTGGTTTTACGTATTTGATCCCATGTTTCAAACTGATCAATTTTTAGCATATCGATAGCCGTTTTGCTTTCCATTTGTTTAATATCGGCACCGGCAGCGAAAGCACGCTCGTTTCCGGTAATGATTATACAGCGCACATTATCGTCTTGATCGAAAGTTAACAACGCATGTTTAATTTCCTGCATCAACTGTAAGTTTAATGCATTTAACTCTTTGGGTCTGTTTAAGCGAATAAGCGCTATGTGTGGTTGAAATTCCGGTTCGGCTATGATAAATTCGTAATTCATATTTTTTTGACTAATTTTAGAATATAAATTTAATTGGTAAAGTTAAAAACTGCGGGCGGTCAGTTTCTCTGGCTTTAAAACCATTGAGGTTATTAATTGAATCATAGCATATTTGTGCAGTTCCAGCACCAATGCTTTGTACAACTTTGATGTCTTTTATATACCCGTTTGGCAATACAACAAATGTTACATAACAATATCCTACCAATCCGATTTCCAAAGCGAAAGGAGGATAAGTAAACCCTTTATCCAAATCATTAGTGAATCCTTTATCTCCTCCATAATATCTTTGACTCGTAAATGAAATAGCATATTCTGAACTATCACTCGGTAGTTTCCACTTGCCTCTATCTACAAAGTCCCAATCAACACATTTCTCTTTAATAAATTTTGCACCCAAAAAATTGGTTAATAATTCAACTTTTATGGTATTAGATTTAATTCGGAATGAAAATGCCCCCACAAGTAATTTATCATCAACAAAAGCCCAATCCAAAACCTCAGAGCTATCTATAAATTTAGCGTCACCAACCAATCCGGAATCGGTTAGAATCAAGCCACTATACTGTCCAGTTTCGCTTACGGTAATATTTGTTACCCATTGGTTATTTAACATTTTAACTGAAAATCCATACTGACTAATATAAGGATCGTTAATAACCTGCTTAAAATACCACCATGTTTCTCGTGCAGTTTGGGTAGCCATTTGTTCGGTGTAGGCTTTGGCAGAACCAAAACTAGCCCCCAAAATAAAAAAAGTATATAATACAGTCTTAAATAGATTTTTCATTTACCAATTGTAATACGGCTTCAAACATAAGGCTATTTAAAAACAACCAAAACACCAATATGCAAAAAATAAAATCGAGGTTTTGTATTAATTGGCAAAAGGCCTATTATTGCACAGCAAAATTTTTTAACACCGCAGATAAAGGGTAAAAGCCCAATAGTTTGATTATTTTTTAAAAAGCACTTGCATATAAAAAATATATCCCGATATTTGCACTCCTTTTTAATAGAAAAAGCCATGAGAGTTTGTGATTTAACAGGTAAGCGTGCAATGGTTGGAAACAACGTATCGCACTCAAATAGAAAAACGAAAAGACGTTTTTACCCAAATTTACAGGATAAGAAATTTTTTATCCCTGAAGAAAATATGTGGATTACTTTGCGTGTATCAACCAAAGCAATTAAAACGATTAACAAAAACGGTGTTACCGCTACTTTACGTAAATTCGTAAAAAACGGTATCATTTAATATAAGGAGTTACAGCAATGGCACGTAGTAAAAACAGAATCCAAGTAATATTAGAATGTACTGAGCACAGAGCATCTGGCTTACCGGGTACTTCTCGTTATATCACTAAGAAAAACAGAAAAAACACAACTGAACGTATCGAGTTAAAAAAATACAACCCGATTATGAAGAAAGTTACTGTTCACAAAGAAATTAAATAATTTGAACCATGGCTAAGAAGGTAGTTGCTACATTAAAGACAGGTGCAGGCAAAGATTTTGCTAAAGTGTACCGTGCGGTTAAAAACAAAAAGGGTGCATACTCTTTTAAAACCGAAATTATCCCTAACGAAGACGTTAAATCACACTTCAAAGCTTAATAGCTTAAAGGTTTTACCATATTTAAAAGCACCGTGAGCAATCAGGGTGCTTTTTTTATTATGGTTGATGCCTAAATTAAAGTAAATTCGCACCGCTTAATAAAATTATAAATGGGCATTTTCAGTTTCTTTAGTAAAGATAAAAAAGAAAAACTCGACCAAGGTTTAGAAAAAACTAAAACCAGTTTGTTCGATAAAATCAGTAAGGCTTTGGTTGGTAAATCAACCGTTGACGATGATTTTTTAGACCAGTTGGAAGAAATCTTAGTAACGAGTGATGTTGGTATAGAAACTACCCTCAAAATTATTGAGCGTTTACAAAAGCGTGTGGCAGCCGACAAGTACATCAACTCTGGTGAGCTTAATAAATTGCTTAAAGACGAAATTGCCAAACTGTTTGACGAAAGTGGCCTATACGAAAACGACTTTGCTGCCGAAAAATCAACCAAACCATACGTAATTATGGTGGTGGGCGTAAATGGTGTTGGCAAAACTACCACCATTGGTAAGTTGGCACACCAATTTAAAAGTGCGGGTAAAAAAGTAGTATTAGGTGCCGGAGATACCTTTAGGGCCGCAGCCGTTCAACAATTAAAAATCTGGGGCGAGCGTAATGATGTGCATGTTGTTGAGCATGGCATGAATACAGATCCGGCCTCAGTTGCTTTTGATGCAGTTAAATACGCCACCGAAAACAATGGCGATATTGTGATTATTGATACTGCTGGTAGGCTTCATAACCGCGTTGATTTGATGAATGAGTTGACCAAAATTAAACGTGTAATGAGTAAAATTATTCCTGATGCGCCTCATGAAGTATTACTGGTATTAGATGCCAGCACCGGGCAAAATGCCTTTGAACAAGCCAAACAGTTTACCGCAGCCACCGAAGTAAATGCATTGGCATTAACCAAATTAGATGGTACCGCTAAAGGTGGTGTGGTTATAGGCATTGCCGACTTATTTAAAATACCTGTAAAATATATTGGTGTGGGTGAAGGAATTGAGGATTTACAGCTATTTAACAAACACGAATTTGTTGATTCGTTGTTTAATTAATTATTCAAACTTATTTAGTTAGCGTATTTTGAAAACAAAACGTAAAGAAGATAAAGTAAACATCATAACCCTTGGATGTTCTAAAAACATTGTTGACAGTGAAGAACTATTCAGCCAACTTAAAGCCAACAATTTTGATGTAGAACACGAAAGTACCAATGATGATGCAAACGTAATTATTATTAATACTTGTGGTTTTATCGATAATGCCAAACAAGAAAGTATTGATACCATTTTACGTTTTGCAGAGGCCAAACAACAAGGTGAAATTGATAAGTTATATGTTACAGGATGCTTATCGCAACGTTACATGCCTGATTTACAGAAAGAAATTCCTGATGTAGATAAATACTTTGGTACCACACACCTTCCGCAACTCCTTAAAACCTTAGGTGCAGATTATAAACATGAGCTCATTGGGGAACGTTTAATCACAACACCTTCTCATTACGCCTATTTAAAAATAAGCGAAGGTTGCGATCGTCCTTGTTCTTTTTGTGCCATACCTATTATGCGTGGTAAGCACATTTCTAAAAGTTTCGAGCAATTAGAAACTGAAGTTAAAGGCCTAGTAAAACACGGAACCAAAGAAATTTTACTGATTGCACAAGATAGTACCTATTACGGATTGGATTTATATGGCGAACGTAAATTAGCCGAGTTACTCCGTAGAATGAGTGATATAAATGGTTTAGACTGGATTCGTTTGCATTACGCCTACCCTTCTCAGTTTCCGTTAGATGCACTTGATGTGATGCGTGAACGTGATAATATTTGTAAATACATCGACATTCCTTTGCAGCACACTAGCGATAACATGCTTAAAATAATGCGCAGAGGAATTACATCAAAACGTACCCAAGAGGTAATTGATACCATGCGTGAAAAAGTACCGGGTATTGCCATCAGAACTACACTTATTGCAGGTCATCCGGGAGAAACCGAACAAGATTTTAAAGACTTGTGTAAGTTTGTTGAACACAACAAATTCGATCGCTTAGGGATATTTACCTACAGTCATGAAGATGGAACACATGCAGGAACAATGGTAGATGATGTGCCACAAGAAGTAAAAGAAGAACGTGCAGCCATTGTGATGGATATTCAACAAGGTATATCAGCCAAACTTAACCAGCAAAAAGTAGGTAAAACATACAAGGTATTGTTTGATAGAAAAGACAGTGGATACTATGTTGGTCGCACTGAGTTTGACTCTCCCGAAGTAGATAATGAGGTATTGGTGGATGCAAAAAATAACTATGTGCGCATTGGCGATTTTGCACAAGTTAAAATTGACTCTGCCGAAGACTTTGATTTATA
This sequence comes from Bacteroidetes bacterium UBA6183, assembly GCA_002422865.1. GTDB lineage: Bacteria > Bacteroidota > Bacteroidia > UKL13-3 > UKL13-3 > UBA6183. The sequence goes on from DITN01000067.1 coordinate 72,983, forward strand.
CGGAACCATCGTAATCCCTTAATGCATGCAAAGTGTAAGCCATTCAACCATCAGTTTCGAGCAAAGCAATCAGTTTTCTAAAATCATTTTAGACTATGTTAACAATTCGGTTAACCTCACCGATTTTTATAACCTGAAACCCGAAATTGCATCATATAAAACCATGATGGAGCAAAAAAATTATAACAATAGTTTTAGGCCTATTTTGGTTGATGAGTTGAATAAACAATATGTTGCGGCTAACATAAAGCTCAATAAATCGCCTTTGGTTGAAGGTAACATTGTTTCATTACTCAATCCCAACACATACACGGTTACTACAGGTCATCAGTTGTGTTTGTATACCGGTCCGCTATATTTTATTTACAAAATATTAAGTACCATTAAATGGTGTGAAGAATTAAGGTTGGCTTACCCCGATAAAAATTTTGTTCCTGTATTTTGGATGGCTTCTGAAGATCATGACTTCGAGGAAGTGAATCACTTATTTATCAATGGAACCAAACATACTTGGGATATTGACAGTAAACAGCAACCGGTTGGTCGTTTATCACTTGATAACTTCGGAAAGTTTGCGGATCAAATAATCGGTTTAGCCACCAACGATTTTGCCAAAAATCAACTTGAAGAGTGGAATAATTGTTACACAACAAGTGCTAATTTAAGTGAAGCAACGCGCAAATTAGCTCATTTACTTTTTGCCGATAAAGGATTAGTTGTTTTGGATGCAGATACAAAGGGGCTGAAAAACTTATTTATTCCAATTATTAAGAAAGATGTTATTGAGCAAAGTAACTTTAGTGTGCTTACCGAAACCAATAACCAACTCCGCAAAAAATATAAAACACAAGTTAATGGACGAGAAATCAATTTCTTTTATTTGAGCGATGAAGGCCGAAAATTGATTAAAAGAGATGGAGAAAACTATTTGGTAGAAGGTACTTCGTTATCATTTACAACACAAGAAATTGAAGCTGACATCAACATCAACCCAGATAAGTATAGTCCGAATGTTATTATGCGTCCCGTTTATCAAGAGTTGATATTACCTAATTTAAGTTACATTGGCGGTCCTGGTGAAATTGCTTATTGGCTGCAATTAAAATCAGTATTCGAAAACAACAACATTACGTTTCCAATACTAACACTTCGCAGTTTTGTATTGTTGATGAATGAACGACACAAGAACCAATTGGAGCGCATCGGACTAAATGCAGCCGATTTATTTAAAGACAATATTACAGTTGAACGTAAGTTGGTAGCACTAAATCAAGACGGAGGTCAGGTTAAACTTATTGATGAAATAGCCAACAATATGCAACAACTGATTGATATCGCCATGAAAACCGACAATAAAATTGGGAGCGAATTAATTACATGTAAAACAGATTGGCTCCATAAACTCGAGCATCAACAGCGTATTTTGGATAAAAAGCAACGTGAAAAAATTGCCCACCAATACGCCAAATACACATCAATCAAAGATGATTATTTTTCATCAGGGACGATGCAAGAGCGCATATCAAATGTTTTATCTTACGGAATAACAGAATCGACAAGTAATATCATCAACATGGTAAATAGCCGAATTTCTTTATCTCAAAAGGAACTTAACCTCATTATAAAACAAGGTTAAAATATAGAGGTTGAGGTTGATTAACAAATGAACATGTCCATTTTAGCCTACTTTAAACAATTCCTACATTGTTTTTTTGCATGTGCTTTGGTTTTTTTCTCTTATTTTTGACTTTATAATACTTACCCCCACAAAAAGTAAACAAAAAAGTATGAATAATACCACGCGCAACCTAACAAAAAAACTAACAAGTACATTGCTTTGTTTGTTGCTGTTAGTCATCAATTCAAATGCTCAACAACAGGCTCGTATTAGCATCGAGTTTCGTGGAGGATTACCATCATTACTAACAGAATCAAATCCTTCTACAGCACCTTTTGGAGGGTTAGGACTAAGATATTCGTTCAATAAATACTTCTCTTTATCAGGTGATGCAAACGGAGGTGGTATTGCCGGAAGAAGTGCAAAAGCAGGATATTTCAGAAACAGTTTTACACAAATTGGCGGTAAAGCAAATCTAAATGTAACCGCTTTTTTACCTCAACGTACCGATGCATGGAGTAGATTTAATGCCTACGTAAGTATGGGGGCAAATTACATGATGTACTATTACGACAAGGATAAAGCATTGGATGGAAAAACAGCAAAACCTTATTTTATTTACGATGCAGGAGTTAATGTGAAATATTATGTTAATGAGATGATTGATATCATGGGGGGCGTAACTTTTAACTTCTCGCAAACCTCAGCTATAGATAACATAAGGGGTGATGGTAAATTTGATAAATTCGCACTTACATATGTTGGTTTAGCATTTAAAATTTTACCGGAAGATAGAAAACAACTTTTAGACTGGGCTCATTTACCAATTAGGAATAACGAAGGTACTAAGCAGCTTCTTGCAAAGTTAGAAAAAGACATGCGTGAGGTAAATAAACAATCAAATGATAGTTTAGCTGCTCAACTAAGAAAAGAGATTAAAACAGTTGATGAGAAAGTGGTAACCGTTAACTCAAAAGTTGATACACTTGACAATAAAATGAATCAAGTATTGGAAATGTTGGCTAAAATGAGTGCAATGCAAACTGCGCAAATTGAAGCCTCTCAAACTAAGAAGCCTACCGGCAAAGCGAAAAAAGATATTGTACCAACAAATAGAACAACACCTATCGCTAAAAAAGACTCATCATCAGTTGCAGACACATCAAATAGGTACACCATCAACCCGAAAATGTTATCGTATACAGCACCTGACGGAACCAAAATAAAGGCCGCAACAATCGATCAAAGTCAGGTAAAAGAAAATTACGCAATCGTAGTTGGTTCATTTGTTCAAGATCAAAATGCAATTATAGCACGTGACAAATATGTCGACAAAGGTTGGGATGCGCATATTTTAGGTAGCGCTAAATCTCAATACAAACGTATCGTAATATTTAGTAACAACTACTTTGAAGCAGCCAAAATTGTAACGGAATTAAGAGCAACCGTTTCAAAAGATGTATGGATGCTTGATATAAACACCGGAAAAGGAGTTTATATTAAATAGCTTTTAAACAATTATACATGTGCCACATCACAATTCCGGCACATACAGACACATTTAAACTATGCTTAGTGCCGATTTGTGGAATCTCAACACACAAATCGGCATTTTTTATAAATACATCACTGACACCGTCAACCTCATTGCCAAAAACTAAAGCGTATTTAAGGCCAACCTCTGGAATAAAGTCGTTCAGCTTAATAGATTGGTTTGTTTGCTCAACCACAATGATTTTAATGTTATTTTCCTGCAAGTACCCGATTAAACGCTCATTATCTTCAAAATGAGTCCACATTACTGATTCAGTAGCCCCTAAAGCAGTTTTAAGGACTTCTTTATTGGGAGGCAAAGGAGAAATCCCCGACAAATAAATTTTATTGGCCGCAAATGCATCAGCTGTTCTAAAAAATGAACCAATATTTTGCCCACTTCTAACATTATCTACAACTATATCATAATCAAGCTTTTTAATACTTTTGTAATCTTCAATACTCATTCTTTTTAATGCGCCTAATGACAACTTTTCAATATCCATGCTACAAATTAACGATTTTTTACAAAACGGGCCATTTAAAATAGTTGTTTTAATACATATTATATCATATAATTGTAATTGAAATATTGTGAATAACCTTAGAGTCCTTATGATTAGCCCTAATAAAATTGTTCTTGCGACAACTATTTTGCTTTCCGTTTGCATTAAAAATGTGAACGCGCAATACAAATACACCCGGTTTTCTATAGATGCAAACGGAGGTTTCTCCATGCCAAACACTTCAATTACAGGAACAGCCGGTGGATATGGAGAAATCGGCTTCAAAATGGCCACAAGTAGATACCTCTCTGGAAGACTAGCAATTGGAGCGGGCACACTTGCTGGTTCGCAGGATGTGGCTATGGTAACAGGAACAAGGGATAATGTTGCTAACTACACAAAATTTAACGCATCATATTATTATTTTTCAGGTAGCGGATTGTTAAACTTGGAAAGGGTATTTAAACTACGAAATGTAGGTAGATTATTTCACCGATTAAATCCTTATTTAGTAATAGGTGCAGGTTATATGTATCCGGATATTGAAGTTAACCGTGTGGATGGACAATACAAAAACTATAAAAAAAATGTGCGCTTTATTGCCAATAATTTTGGATTGGATTTTAAATACTTCATTAGTAATCGTTTCGACCTGAGCTTTGGAGCTGAATATAAATTGGTTCAAACTTATTACTTAGATGGAGCATACTCTGACAATAAATATGATGGCATGACAAACGCCTATGTTGGTATTAGTTACAACATAGGAGCAAGCGCTGATAGAAAACATTTAGAATGGTTTAACTTAGATGGTAAAGAAGACATAATGTTCGTACCATTTAATGATGAATTAAAGAAAGGTGAAGAACCACTTGCAGATAAAAACAAGCAATTAGATTCATCAACTACAATAGCTAAAGAAACAGTTCCAACAAAGTCTGTGGCTGATAGTTTAATTGCACAAACTACAACCATAACCAAAGATACGGTTATCACACCTAATGATGTAAAAATAACGACAAATGAAGACGAGCCTGTGGTAGTGGTTACAATCCCTCAACCTTCAGATAGTGCTGCTATAAGAAAAATAGGAAGACACACCGACATTACAGGAGAGCCTGAAACTAAGATCCCAGCACCGAAAGTAGTAGTTACTCCCAAACCTCAGCCTGAGGCGGGAAGTTCACTCAACGATATAGATGGTATAGTTCGTCCAATGGGCAAATACAACGTAATTGTTGGAACATACGCAGGTGCTAAATATGCTTATCCATTCCGTGACAAAGTGCGCAAGCAAGGATTCCAAGCGGCATTGTTTAAAGACAGTGATCGTTCCAAAATGGTTCGTGTTTGTGTATACTACGGAGACGATCGCAAAGAAGCTAACAGACAACTCCGATTATACATGAGCAAGTTTAGTGGACAAGCTTGGTTACATATTTACGATCCAAAATAATTAAAAATCCCCAACCATTAGGTTGGGGATTTTTGTTTACAAAATGTGCACTCAGCCTAAGTGGTATATTGTATTTTGCCGTGGTTATTTATGGCTAAAAAAGAAGCAACACAAGAAACCCCCTTAATGAAGCAGTACCTTGAAATAAAAGCAAAGTACCCTGGGGCTATATTACTTTTTAGAGTTGGCGATTTTTACGAAACGTTTGGTGAGGATGCCGTTAAAGCCTCCCAGATTCTTGGGATTGTGCTAACCAAACGAGCCAATGGAGCAGCCTCTCATATTGAACTTGCCGGATTTCCTCATCACTCACTTGACACTTATTTACCTAAATTAGTAAGAGCTGGACAACGTGTTGCTATTTGCGACCAATTAGAAGACCCGAAACTAACCAAAAAAATTGTTAAACGTGGAGTTACCGAATTAGTTACTCCGGGTGTATCTTACAATGATAAAATACTAGACCACAAATACAACAATTACCTCTGTGCAATTCACTTAGATGGGGCAAAAGCTGGTGTTGCGTTTGTAGACATCAGTACAGGTGAGTTTATGGCCAGTGAAGGCACACCTGATTATATAGAAAAACTAATTCAGGGACTTAAGCCAGCAGAAATCGTTGTTAATAAAAAACAACTGAAAACATTTTATGCTTTAGCCGGGGATAAATTTTACACCTATCACTTAGATGAGTGGATTTTCCAATATCAATTTGCCTACGATAAACTAATCAGCCATTTCAATACGGCTAATTTAAAAGGATTTGGTATACAAGAAATGTCCCTTGCAATTATTGCAGCAGGGGTTTGTATCCATTATTTAAATGAAACACATCATAATGAGCTTTCGCATATTCAAGCCTTATCACGTATTGATGAAGAAAAGTATGTTTGGCTTGATCGATTTACTATCAGAAACCTCGAGTTATTACAACCTAACCATGAACATGGCAAGGCTTTAATAGATGTTCTTGATTACACTGTTACACCAATGGGATCACGCCTGTTAAAAAGATGGGTGGTATTGCCTTTAAAAGAAAAGCAGTTTATTGAAGAACGATTGGAAGTTGTTGATGCCGCTTTTCATGACCACCAATTGTGCGATAGAGTAACCAGTGAGTTTAAACAGTTAGGAGATATAGAGCGGATGGTCTCAAAAGTTGCCATGCGCAGAATCAATCCAAGAGAATTGGCTCAACTCAATCGTTCACTTAAACACGTGCAACCCACCAAAAACCTATTACTTAACAGTGGTAAAAGTGTTTTGGTTAAAATGGCTGAATTACTGCATGATTGCAATTGGGTGGTGGAAGCTATTGATAAAACGTTAAAGACCGATCCACCGGCATTAATACACAAAGGAGAACTAATCAACGATGGTATACATGAAGAGTTGGATGAACTCAGAAAAATAGCCTATCACGGAAAAGATTATTTATTGCAAATTCAGCAAAATGAACAAGCCCGAACCGGTATTCCTTCACTTAAAGTGGCATTTAATAATGTGTTTGGTTACTATCTAGAAGTAACCAACACACATAAAGATAAAGTTCCACCAGAATGGATAAGAAAGCAAACCTTAACCAACGCAGAACGTTACATTACTGAGGAATTAAAACAATACGAAGAAAAAATTTTAGGTGCTGAAGAAAAAATTGGAGCAATTGAAGAACGTTTATTTAACGAGTTGGTAAATAACGTTAGCGAATATGTAAATGTGATTCAGCAAAACGCGCTGTTATTAGCCAAACTAGACTGTTTGTTTTCATTTGCCAACCTAGCTGTTAAACATCATTACACCAAACCGCAAATAAATGAAGGCCACAAACTACTGCTAAAAGACTCAAGACATCCTGTTATAGAACAACAATTACCCTTAGGTGAAAGTTATATTCCCAATGATATCTATTTAGACCGCGAGCAACAACAAATTATAATACTTACAGGTCCTAATATGGCCGGTAAATCTGCGCTTTTACGTCAAACCGCAATCAATGTTATTATGGCCCAAATCGGCTGTTTCGTTCCTTCAAGTATGGCCGAAATAGGGTTAGTCGATAAAATTTTTACACGTGTTGGAGCTAGTGACAATATAAGCAGCGGAGAGAGTACGTTTATGGTTGAAATGACTGAAACTGCAAGCATATTAAATAACCTTTCGGTTAACAGTTTAATTTTACTGGATGAAATCGGAAGAGGAACCAGTACTTATGACGGTGTTTCAATAGCATGGGCCATTGCTGAGTTTTTAAATCATCACCCTGCTAAACCTAAAACCTTATTTGCCACTCATTACCACGAATTAAACGAGTTGGAGAAAAACAATGAAGGTATCAAAAATTACCATGTAGAAATTAAAGAGGCAACGAACAAAATAATTTTTTTACGGAAACTTGCACTCGGAGGCAGTGAACATAGCTTTGGTATACACGTTGCAAAAATGGCCGGAGTTCCTCAATTGGTTGTAAATAGAGCAAATGTCATTTTAAAAGAACTAGAAGGTCAACGATCGCAAAGTGAGGAGAAAGCAGGCGGTCCTAAAGTTAATCCCATTCAGCTTTCCATGTTTCAGTTAAGCGATCCGGTACTTGATAAGATAAAAGAGGATTTATTGTTGCTTGACATAAACACCATTTCACCTGTTGAGGCATTAATGAAGCTAAATGAAATCAAGAAATTACTCAAATAAACTTACCTCAATTTTATTTTTAATCGCATTCGATTAAAAATAAATGCCTTTTTATCAATGGAATCAAATAAACTGTTATAATTTTTTTATGAAAATGTTTGCAGAATAGAAATTAGGCCTATATTTGCACCACGTTAACCAACGGCAACGTTGGCTAAAAGCGAAAGTAGCTCAGCTGGTAGAGCGCAACCT
>DITN01000056.1 GCA_002422865.1 Bacteroidetes bacterium UBA6183
GTGAAATTATACTAACTACTGAAACGAATGTAAAACAAACCCCGAAGGTGGTGATATTATGGCATAATGCCATCTCTTCTATATTATGTGGCAATGACTCTTTTGCTTAAGGCTAATTTCATCTCTCTGGGAATTAACATCTCAAACCCTGAAAGGGTGAAATTATACTAACTGCTGAAACGAATGTAAAACAAACCCTGAAGGGGTGATATTATGCTATCAAACAGACAAAAACGGCTGCCTTTATGGGTATCTTTTCTAATGTATAACACTAAAATTTATAGATGTATATCAGTTTTTTGGTCTCAAAAAACTCTTCTTCAAACCAATCTTTTAATGGGTATTCATCAACAAAAAGTTTACGGTTAATACGTTTAATGGCTTTGGTTTCTTCTTTTAAATCGCCACCTTTTAATAATAAGTAACCGTTAATTTTGTTGTTACGACTGGTTTCGTCAATGTAACTTTGGGTCCAACGGAATAACTGATCCATTGGGGCAACAGCGCGGCTCACCACAAACTCAAATTGCTCTTTCAAGTTTTCAACGCGGCCTACCACAAAATCAGTATTAGGCAACTCAAGCGCTTCGGCAATACTCTCGGCTACCACAATTTTTTTACTGATGCTATCGCACAAAGTAAAGTTTACTTCAGGGAACATGATGGCCAACGGAATACCCGGAAATCCGCCACCGGTTCCTAAATCTAACACTTTGGTATGAGGAATAAACTGTATAAATTCAGCAATGGCTAACGAGTGTAAAATATGGCGCTCGTATAGTTGGTCGATATCCTTTCTCGAAATTACATTTACTTTTTCGTTAGCTGTTTTATACAACTCGTACAAAGCAGCAAATTGTTGTTTTTGATGCTCGGTAATTTCGGGGAAGTATTTTAAAATAAGTTCAATCATAACGTTTGCGAAGGTATGTTAACCTTACCATTGTTTTCTGTTTTTGGTAAATAAGCCCTTGGTACCATAAGTTATCATGTAAAACAAATACACAATATCTAAAATCAATAAATTAAACACCAGCGATTGGTACTTTAACTTTTTACCACTCATATAAAATACGATACTTTGGCTGATGTACTTAACAGCAAAAATACCCACCACAATAGGCCAACTGTGAATATCAAAAATGAGTGTTGTGGTTAGAAACGCATAAAACAGCATGATGGCGAAGTAGTATGTACCTAAAACACGTTTGTGTTTGGCTTTGTAATATTTACCGGTGGTCATGTGGCGCGATTTCTGGCTGCTCCATGAAGAGAAAGTGCTCTTGGCATCGGTATTTACAAATGATGCTGGATCAATTTCTATGGCTACGTTGGTAGGTGTGGCGGCTTCGTTCACAAACAAATCATCATCACCCGACATAATATGTTGGTGACTTGCAAATCCTTTATGCTTGAAAAATAAATCTTTGCGGTATGCCAAATTACGACCAACACCCATAAATGGGTTTTTACGCAATGCCATTGCAAAATAAAACTGCGCTGTTATTAATGTTTCGAAACGAATGAATTGGTTTAAAAAGCCCTTACGCTTGCGGTAAGGAGAAAACCCTAAGACAATATCTTTACCGGGAGTAAAACGACATTGCATGTTTCTAATCCATTGGTTACTTGCCGGTTCGCAATCTGCATCGGTAAATAAAAGCAAATCATATTTAGCCGCTTTAATACCTATTGTTACTGCAAACTTTTTACCTGTAGGGTATTTTTCCTGTTCAATAAGTTGTGATATTTTTAAGCGGGGTTGTGTTTTTTGGAGTTCTTCCAACCAAGCCTGACTACCATCCCAGCTGCAATCGTTTACCACTACCACCTCAAATTCAGGATAGTCTTGCTCTAAAATCGATATGAGATTTTTTTGCAGGTTTTCGAATTCATTGCGAGCCGCTATAATAACAGATATAGGCTCTTGTTTATTGTTTTGGGCAGGTTGCGGCTTAAAAAAGGCAAATTTACCAAATACGGCATAGTAATAATAAAGTAGCAACAAGGCAGATGCGCCAAGTGCAGAAAGGAGTATCCAACCAAGTGGGGTGATAAGTTCTAGCATATTACAGAGGCGCAAAATAAGGTTAGGATAACTAAGGAGTGTAAAATGAATTTCAACAGGGTGTGTAGAATTAGTACACATCCTTTTGTTAATGCTGATAAATATAGAATAAATAGATTAATTTGTGACTACTTTTATCAAAATGATAAACCATATTGTTAGTACAAAAGGAGCAGAATTGAGGTTTTTTGAACGGATTTCAGGAAATGTTTGGTAGTTATTTAAAATAGTCATACTTTTGCCGTCCTTTTATATAAAAAATATCCCAAGAATGGCAGCTAAAAAAACAACAAATGAGCAAGTTGTCTTAAACGACTATGAATCTGTGATTATTTTCACACCCGTGCTCTCAGAAGAGCAGCTGAAAGATGCTGTAGCCAAATACCGTAGTTTTATTACGGACAATGGCGGAGAGATGGTTCATGAAGAAAATTGGGGCTTAACAAAGTTGGCTTATGCCATAGACAAAAAAACCACTGGTTTTTACATTATCTATGAGTACAAAGCTCCGGCTGAGTTTGTCGCAAAATTTGAATTGGCCTTCAGACGTGATGAAAGAATCATGCGTTTCTTAACTACATCGTTAGACAAGCATGCACAAGTTTACAACCAACGTAAACGTAATGGTGAATTCAATCAAAACAAAAAAGAAAAACAACAAGAAGGAAAGTAATTTATGAGCAGACCAAGAACTCAACACAATCCGGCTATGGTGTTTAACACCACTCCGGAAACTCCGTTAAAGAAAAAATACTGCCGTTTTAAAAAGAACGGTATTAAGTATATTGACTATAAGGATGCTAACTTCTTGATGAAGTTTGTTAATGAGCAGGGTAAGATTCTACCTCGTAGAATTACCGGTACTTCATTGAAATACCAACGTAAAATTGCATTGGCCGTTAAAAAAGCGCGTCACTTAGCTATTTTACCTTACGTTGCTGATGGTTTAAAATAATTTCAACAGGGAGAACATCAAGATGAAAATTATACTTAAAGAAAACTTGAAAAACCTTGGTGCGCAAGGTGATGTATTAACTGTTAAAGACGGTTATGCAAATAACTACCTTTTCCCTCGCGGTTTAGCCATTATGGCAACTCCATCAAACATTAAGATGATGGAAGAAAATAACCGTCAAGGTGCATTAAAGCGTGAAAAAATGAAAGCAGATGCATTGGCGCTTTCTGAAAAACTAAAAGAAGTGAAGTTAACTATTGGCACTAAAGCCGGTAGCAACGGAAAAATCTTTGGTTCTATCACTCCATTGCAAGTATCTCAATCTTTGAAAAACTTAGGTTACGAAATTGACCGTAGAAAAATTGAAGTTGATGATATTAAATTATTAGGCACTTACGAAGCTATTGTTAACTTACACAGAGATGTAGTAGTTACAATTGCAGTAGAAGTTGTTTCTGAATAATATTTGATTGATTTACCATAAAAAGCCCCGGCCTTGGCCGGGGCTTTTTTTATGCCTAAAATTTGGTGATTATACGATTTGGGATTATAACTAATCGGTATAAGGCCCCTTTCACCATCCCAAGCCCCATTAAACCAACAACTCCTCATATTTGTCGATTGATTTTTGGTTGGTTTAACGTTTAGGTTCAATATTTATAGTTTTATACGTTAAGTCATTTTAAAAATGAATAGCTGTTAATGAGTATAAAGTATTAAAAAATGAAATAAATGGCATTTTTAGACAGTTTATGAAGCACTGTGAAAATTTTTTCCACCTGAAATTCAGCTTATTACAACAAGTCGATTATTTCCTAAAACCGTACTTTGTTTTGTATACGTATATATTTGTACTCAATAAACGCAACTTATCATGTACAAAACTACCCCTAATCTGTTTACATGTGTTTTATTAGCCCTGTTGTTAATAAACCCGCAAGCGTTACTGGCTCAACCTAACCCGGTAACTAATTTTGGATTCGAAGCAAGTTCTTCTTCACTTACAGGATGGACCACCAACAATCATCTAGGCACAAGTGCTGTTTCTTCAGCTAAAATGCGTAGTGGTTCTAACTCGTTCTCCAACAATTACAGCAGTACCAACGCAAATGGTTATGTCGAAAGTAATAGCTCCATTAGCGTTCCTGCCAATCAGTATTTAATTTTAATGGCACATTACCAAGTTACATCAAGGAGCGGAAACTCGAGGGTAACACTTGGTGTTGCAGGTGATATGGGTAACACTTTTACTCCGGCTGCTAACAATACTTATTATCAAATTAGCCGTGCCATACAAAATACAACAGGCAGTACGGCATCTTGGAAACCTCGTTTTAATATGTACTCTAGCTCTGGGTCTCAATCCCGAGTTTTTTATTGGGATGATATTATTGCCTATGTAAGTAATTCGGCTACAGTTGACCTTACAGCCCCAAATCCTGCAACTAGTGTAACTTCTACATTTACATCAAGTGCGGTAACTTTAAATTGGCAAAACGGAACTGACAATACAGGAGGCAGCGGAGTACAACGTACCATCGTTTTACGTGCAATAGGTAATTGTTCTACTGCAGCCCCAACTTTAGACAACCAAGTTGCATATAGCAAAAACGGTGGATACGGTGAAAGTACTTTTGGCGCTTGGACAATATTGGATACCGTTACTGCGGGTGTTACTTCATTTACAGATAATACAATTGCCTCGGGTACGGGTTATGTTTATGCCATTGTGCACGAAGATAAAGCCTATAATCACGCTGATGCAGCTACTGTAGTTGCTCCAATTTCGGCTGTAGTTTTACCAACATCACCAACCAATGGACAAACAAATGTAAGTACATCAGGAATGTCGCTATCGTGGCCAAGCGTTTGTGGCGCTGCATCTTACCGCATTTATTTAAGTACAAATCAAGCTGATGTTGATAATGAATCATCTTCGGCCTTGTTGGCATCGGCTCATACATCTAACAGCTATACTTTAACATCAAACTTAAATACTTCAAGCATTTATTATTGGAAAGTGGTTTCTTTAAATACCTCTGGAAGTGCGAGCTTAAATAATAATACGTTCAGTTTTACAACATCAACTGCTCCATTAAGCTTTGCCATTTCACGTAATACCAATACCACTTATAACAGCATCTTAAGTTCGGGTAATACACTTTCATGGAGCGGAACATTTAATGCTGATGATAAAATGAGTGACGCACTAAATTTATCTGATTTGGGTTTTACCGGATTTTCTTACCAAGGTTTACCTGTTACGGAGTTAAAGGTAAATACCAACGGATTTGTTACATTCAACATGTCGTCAAGTGCATCTTATACGAATAGTTTTAACAGTCAAAAACAAATTGTTGCTCCATTTTGGGAAGATTTGGTTTGTCAAGGATACATAGGAGGTTCATCTCAAGATGTGCAGAGAAGTTTATTGGAAAATTCAGTTAAGTACTTGGTAACCGGACAACAAGGTAATCAAGTGCTAACCATAGAGTGGGCTGAAATGGAAATATACAACAATGCCGGTCCGAGTATTAACTTCCAACTTAAACTGTATGAACAAGATGATAAGATAGAGTTTGTATACGGAAAGATGTATGGTTTTAACGGTACTGTTAATTACACCTACAGCTACAGCAGTGGTTTAAGCGCCAGTACTGTATCAGGTACACCAACAGCCGGGCAATTGGTTTGCCAACAATTGGCCAACGTGTTAAACTTTTCAAATACCAATACCACTAATATTTCTGAATTACCTGATTGCTACAGCACATTAACCTTCATTCCTGATGCAGCTGCGTCTGCAGTTTCTGCTTCAACACCAGCCATAACCAATGATAATTGCAATACTGCCACCGTGTTGCCTATACAAAATGGAATTCAAAATGATTTTTGCCGCGTGTATACATCAAAAGGAGCTACAGCTTCTTCTTCAATTCCTGTTTGTAATGCGGCAACTTCAGGTACGGCTGATGACGATGTGTGGTTTAAGTTTACGGTAACCAACGCAGGTGCTTACGGCATTACAGTTAACTCATCCGGAGGGTACAATGGCGTAGTTCAATTATTCTCAGGAAACTGTAATTCGCTTACTAACATTTCATGTAAGAATGCAACCGGAAACGGACTAATAGAAACCCTAACCGTTGATACCTTAATAGAAGGAACTTATTTTGTTAGGGTATATGATGCCAATACAGGTTCTGGTGGATCAGGCAACTTTGCTATTTCTGTTTATAATATTATTACTCCTCCGGTAAATGACGATTGTGCAAGCGCCATTCAATTAACCATCGATTCTCCTTTAGTTTCAGGTAATACAGCTAATGCAACAGCAAGTAATGGAATAACAACTTGCACTGCAGGTAGCCCCGGAACTGCTGATGACGATGTTTGGTATAAGTATACTGCTACAAGTTCAATTACCCGTTTGTCGGTAAACGGAGGTTCAGCCTTTAATGCAGTTATGCAATATTTTTCAGGTTCTTGCACCAGCTTAACAAATATAGGTTGTGTGAGTAGCACAGGTGCAGCAGGTGAGGAGTCGGTTGATATCAACACTACTATAGGTGCTACTTATTTTGTAAGGGTATACCACTCTGCAAATGGCGCAACACCAACAACTGGGTTCACCATAACAGTGAGTAATGTAGTGCCTTCATGCCCTTCATTAACTGCACCTCTTAATAATATTAATAGCGTAAGCAGAACGAGTGCTCAAACATTTTCATGGACAGCATCAGCTACACCATCGGTTGGTACTAAAACGTATCGTTTACAAATTTCAACCAATACCTTATTTACAGATACATTAACTTTAACAGGAGCAAGCGGTTTAACAGCCACATCTTACAGTTTACCTGCAAATACACTTAGTGCATCAACCACTTATTATTGGAGAGTAATTGCCAGCAATGCGAATGGTTCATCATATGGTTGTTCATATTTTACCTTATCAACTACAGGAACAGTGCCTTCTTGCGCAAGAAGTTTAACACCTGAAGTGTTAACTTCAAATATTGATACCGGATTAACACTTACTTGGGCAGCAGGTTCAGGCTCTCCAACATCTTATGCAGTTTATTTAAGCAGTAATCAAGCAGCGGTTAACAGTTTATCAACCACTGCACGTGTTGCTAATGGAATAACATCAACAACTTACACAGCTAGTGGCTTGCAAAATGCAAACACATACTACTGGACTGTTATACCTTCAAACGGAAGTGGTGCTGCTACAGGTTGTTATATTAATAACTTTACCACCATTGCAGCGGCACCTTTAAATGATAATTGTTCAGGAGCTGTAGTTATTAATCCTACTTCATCAACGCCAATAAGTGGAACAGTTTTAAATGCTACACAAAGTATGGTTGGTACTGTAGGTACAGCTGATGATGATGTGTGGTACAAATTTACCGCAGCTTCAACTGCCCACAATATTTCAGTTAGTGCAGCATTTTCATTTAATGCAGTGGTTGAAGTGTTTAGTGGTTCATGCGGTTCGTTAACATCTATGCAATGTGTAAATACAAATGGAAATGGTATGACAGAAAACGTGAGAGCCACAGGCTTAACTATCGGTCAAACTTATTATGTACGTGTTTATGATTTTGGTTCAACAGCACCTACCTCACAAACCTTTAACATTAGTATAAATGATGTTGATTTAGGAATCAGCAGCTTTGTGAGCCCTACCCAAAATAACTGCGGAAATACAACAGTAACTGTTGCGTTAACCAATTACAGTGTTGCTGCCATTAATTTCTCAACTCATCCGGTAACCATTTCAGCTTCTGTATTAAGTCCTGCAAATGTTACTACATCGTTTAATGATGTAATAATTAACAGTGGAACTTTAGCTGCCGGTGCAAGTCAAAACGTAACTGTTACAACAACTTATCAAGTAGTTAATGCTGGAACGTATTCATATACAGCCACTGCAACAACAGCCGGAGATAACAATGAATCAAACAATGCCATAACATCGGCATTGCAACAAATTGAATTACCATCACCATTCATTTTAACAGGTTCTGGTTCATATTGTGCCGGTTCAAACGGTGTAATGTTTGCTTTATCAGGTTCTGAGGAAGGAGCAACGTATCAATTGTTTAAATCTCAAACAGCCGTATCAGGTCTTATTAATGGAACAGGATCTTCATTAACTTTCCCTAATGTAAACGTAAGCGGTTCATACCGTGTAGTGGCAACTAGCCTAGCAACAAGTTGTGCAAGTTATATGTCGGCTTCATCAGTGGTAGATGTAACACCACTTTGGTTAGGTATAGATACAGATTGGAACAACACAGCAAACTGGTGTGGCGGAGTTGTGCCATCAACAAACGCTAATATTATTATAAGTGGTTCGGCTGTTAATATGCCTGTATTACCCGGAAACATTACAGTAAATAATTTAGAATTAACTGAGAGCAACAAACGTATTGAACTAAATGGAAAGATATTGACCATTAATGGAGCTATTTCAGGTGAGGGTGTGGTTAAAGGAAGCGCAACTTCATCAATTGTAATTAATGGTTCGGGTAACATGGGTACTTTAAAAATGGATCAAACAACCGTTGGAGCAAGTAATGCACTACAAAATTTAACCATAAATGTTGGCTCAACTAAAACTAACGATTCTGTGGTGTTAGGAAATGCGCTTTACTTAAATGGAACATTATACTTAAACAATGGTAAATTGGGATCAAATGGTAATTTAGTGTTGGTTTCAAATGCCACCAACACCGCACGTATTGCCGAGATAGCAAGTACTTCTGATATTACCGGTAATGTGGTTTCTCAGAGGTTTATACCTGCTGTAACCAGACGTTATAGAATGTTATCACCTAATACATCATCATTTTCATATAATGATATTAAAGATGATATTTTCGTAACAGGTTCTGGAGGCGCTGCAAACGGATTTGATATTTCTAACCCTAACTCGGCCAGTATTTACACCTATAGAGAAACTACGGCTGGCGGTCGCGGCTGGGTTCCGGTAACCAATATCAACCAAACTTTAAGTCCTGCAAACGGTGCAATTGTATTTGTTCGTGGCGACAGAACTTTACCTGCTCCTCAATGGTATACTTTCCCATTTGTTGCACAAAATCAAGTAAACATGGATTTTGTTGGTCCGGTTAATAAAGGAACATACTCGCCAACAATTACATACACCAATACCGGTGTTGCTGATAACGATGGTTGGAATTTAGTGGGTAATCCTTATCCATCTCAAATTGATTGGA
This sequence comes from Bacteroidetes bacterium UBA6183, assembly GCA_002422865.1. Classification (GTDB taxonomy): domain Bacteria; phylum Bacteroidota; class Bacteroidia; order UKL13-3; family UKL13-3; genus UBA6183. The sequence continues at coordinate 9,275 of DITN01000056.1, forward strand.
GTTTGGTAACCAAATCAAATCTAACACCATTTGTTTACAGCTTAGATCCTACTACCAATGCGTATGTGGTTAATGATGGTATTACACCAATTGCATCAGGACAAGGTTTCTTCGTGAAAGCCACAGGTGCTAACCCAAGCATTACATTTACTGAGGGTTGTAAAACAGGTGATGCAGCAAGCAGCTTGTTTAAAACAGGTACGCCAATTGTACCTTTTAAATTAAAAGTGGTACTAGACTCATTAAACAGTGATTACGCGTTGTTACGCTTAAGAACAGGAAGTAATGTTGGCTTTAATGATATGGAAGATGCGGTTAAATTAACCAACTCAGGAATTAACTTTGGTTTTAAATTAGCAACTACAAAAATCCACATCAATACCATTCCTCAATTATCTGCGGTGTCTGATACCTTTGTTCTGTTTATACAAGGTTCACAAGGCGCATACCGTATTGAGGCATCAAACTTTAATGACATACCGGCCAACAAACAAGTGTTGTTAAAAGATATGTTCACCAATGCAATAGTTGATTTACGTGCAAGTCTTACACACAACTTCAACATCAGTTCAGCTAATGGCTCGCAAGGAGATCGCTTTTTGTTAATCATCACCAACCAAAGTCAACTACCTGTTGAGTTTGTTGAAGTAAAAGCGGAGGTTGCTGCTAATGCAAAAGATATAGAAGTAAATTGGGCCACCGCAACAGAGGTTAACAACGACCGTTTTGTGGTTGAAAAATCGTACGATAACGAATTGTTTACAGAAGTTGGAACAGTTAAAGGCGCGGTAAACAGCAAAGTTCGTATACAATATAATTTTGTAGATGTATTTGCGGCTAAAGAAGCCATGAATGCAGGTTTAGATAAGGTTTATTACCGCATCAACCAAATTGATGTATCGGGTAAAAATAAACATAGCAATACCGTTGTGGTACATGTAAACGAAACTCAAGAGGCAGGAGCAAACACCTTAAGTTTATTCCCGAATCCGGCAACCAAGTTTGTTAACATAGCACAAACCGCACAACAAAGCTTGGGAGAAATAACCATAACCGACCTAACCGGAAAAGTGGTTTATACCAAAATAGAAACAGCATTTGAAACGACCCTTGATATTAGCGGTTTACAAAGTGGGGTATACTTTGTAAAAGGTGCAAATACCAAGACGTACAAATTGATAGTAGAGTAAGTTGTTTATTGCGTAAAACAAATCCGCCAAGCAGCAATGTTTGGCGGATTTTGTCTTTAATTCATATGTACGTAAGAAAACTTACCAGTTTGTTATAAAACTTTACAGATATTAAATGGGAAACGCTTTTATACTAAATAATGCATGAAGGATTCTATCGGCCTACGAGAATTTTACTTGACAATCAATGAGGGCGTTTGTGCTATGGCCATAGTAAGCAATCCCGAAACGCAGTGGCTTGGATTGCGTGGAAAAAACGTACTCAGTAGATTGTTGTAAAATTGTCGTAAGCCTTGATTTTTTGTTTACTTTTTTATCAAGAAAACTGCGCAGCAATCAACGAGGCAAAAAACAATAAAAAACCACGAGTTAAAAGTGAAGGCGGTTTGGGTGCCAACACAAAAGGAGAGTAGTTTTTATTCTAAAAGGAGTTTAAAATGGAACAAACTCATTATTATCAAAATCTTAACGCTTTGTAGAAAACCATTCATAAATTCTAGATTACCTAGTAATCATAAAACTTACTAGTAAACTAACGGATGTACATTTTAATTCATCTCTTGTTATAACTAATTAACCTATGTGTTTTAGTGTTTAACCTACTTGTTTCAAAACAACCCTCACAAACAAGTATTGTTGCAGGTGTTTAAAAAAACAAGAATGATTATACTATTGGCAATATTGGCCTCATTTACCGGAGGCGGTTATTTGTTTATGCAACAAAAACAGTTTGGTACAGACCCTAAAGGAGAACGTTTAGCCCGCATATTAAAGTCGCCAAACTATAAAGATGGCGCTTTTCAAAACTTAACACCAACACCCATGATGGCTGAAGGTGTAAGTTATTGGACGGTAATGAAAGATTACCTACGCAAAGGAGAAGGACGTGAACCACAACAAAATATTCCTTCTGTTACCACTAACCTAAAACAATTATCGGATAGTATACCAACCATTGTTTGGTTCGGTCACTCGTCATACTTAATTAAAATTAATGGTAAGCACATTTTGGTTGATCCTGTTTTTAGTGGCACTGCTTCACCCATTAGTTATTTTGGTAAAAATTATAAAGGCAGTAATGTGTATGACGTAGATGCATTTCCGGAAATAGATGTGGTGTTGATTACACACGATCATTATGATCATTTGGATTATGCAACCATTCAGAAATTGATTCCTAAAACCAAACAATTTTGTACTAGCTTAGGTGTTGGCGCTCATCTAGAATACTGGGGTGTATCACCCACTAAAATTACTGAACTCGATTGGTGGGAGCGTGCTCAGCTGGATAGCGACATGGCGTTTACAGCCACGCCAGCAAGGCATTTTAGTGGCCGAAAATTTACGCGTGGTAAAACCTTGTGGTCGTCTTTTGTATTTGAAACCAACGGTTATAAATTGTTCTTAGGAGGCGATAGCGGATACGAAAAACACTTCAAAGAAATAGGCGCTAAGTTTGGTGGGTTTGATATGGCCATATTGGAGTGTGGACAATACAATACCTCATGGCGTAACATACATATGATGCCCGAGGAAACTGCTCAAGCCGCGGTTGATTTAAAAGCTAAAGTGTTAATGCCGGTGCACAACAGTAAATTTACTTTAGCGCTTCACCAATGGAACGAGCCTTTAAATCGCGTTACAACCAGAGCGAAAGAATTACACATGCCCATAACCACGCCCATGATTGGTGAGCCCGTTTTATTGGGCTCGCATTACCCAAACCAACAATGGTATAACGCATTAGGCCAAAATTAATCAATAGAAGCTTTGCAAAAGCGAGCTACTTGATTTAGTTTGGCCAATCCCGATTAGAATTTGTTCAGCAATTTGTTAAAATTGATGATTACAAATTCTTTATCGATTCAGATCCGTTATTAACGGAACTGAATTTGGGATAAAATAATTTGGCTTAATTTTGGTATAGTTGCATAAAATAACTTCAACCTAAAAAAATGAAACTTAAAATAACATTGGTAGCCTTATTTTTGTGGGCGATGATTCCTGCAAAGGCATCATTATTTGGTTCAGTTAATGTATTACAACAACCCAAAAAGCTCACCGAAACTCAGAAGATAGAATCATTAATTGCATTTATCGCCAAACAGGAAGGTGTATTTTTAAGAAATGGTGGCGAATACACACCCGGGCAGGCTGCAGAGCATTTGCGCATGAAATGGAAAAAGGGTGGAAGTGCCATTAAAACTGCCGATATTTTTATAGAAAAATTGGCAAGTACAAGCAGTGTAAGTGGCAAACCTTACCAAATCCGGCTTAAAAACGGACAAACAGTTAATTTGGCTCCACTGTTAAGAGCAGAATTAAAAAGGTTAAATCAATAACCAACAATAAGATTACAGCAAGCAACTATTTATAAAAAAATGTATACTTGCACCATCATATTTAAAAGCTAAGCAATGGCAAATACCGGAGATTTATCAAAAGGCATGTTCATCAGACATAACAACGAATTATGCCAAGTAATGGAATATCAACACCGTACACCGGGTAACTTACGTGCATTTTACCAAGTGGTATTGCGCAACGTAAAAACCGGTAAACAAATGGAACACCGCTACAGAGCAGGCGAATCTATTGAAGTGATACGTGTTGATTTTAAAGAAATGCAATATGTATACAAAGACGGAACCAACTTTGTATTAATGGATCCTGAAACTTTCGATCAAATTTATATCAGTGAAGTGTTGTTTGGCGACCAAGCACGTTTCTTAAAAGAGGAAATGATCATTAAGGTTTCTTTTGAAGGTGATGAGCCTATTGGTGTAGAACCTCCAACATTTGTAATTTTAGAAGTAACTTACACCGAGCCTGGAGTTAAAGGCGATACAGCTACAAACACATTAAAACCTGCAACTTTAGAAAACGGAGCAGAAGTACGTGTTCCTTTATTTACAAGTGTAGGTGATAAAGTAAAAGTTGATACCCGCACAGGCGATTACGTTGAGCGTGTTAAATAATTTAAAAAACACAATATTTAAAAGCGGCTTGGGCCGCTTTTTTTATGCAATGTGAATTCAATAAGGTTTGATTGATTTAAGATAAAACATAAAGCAAAGTCATGTTTGAATCATTAACCATGCGATAAGCCCACTTTAAGCAAACAAAATTTTTGCTTAAGGAGTAACTTTAGCAATTTCAACTTGTTTACTTAAGGAAAATTATTCTAATTTGTTTAAGTATCATTATTTAAACCTCAATGAAATTAAAAAATCTTTTACTAACCTTAGTTATAATCATTCCCTTCTTTTCGTTTGGACAATATGGGACAGTTAAGAGCATAAAAAAAATTTTATCAGCTGGTACTGGCTCTCTAGGGCTATTTGGTGTTTATTACGATCTCGGCTCAGAAGGCACATCTATTGGTGATTTAGATGGAAATGGCGTTATAGATATTGCAACTAGGGTAGTTGGTGAAAAAAACATTAATAATATAAATTATTACTATGGTTATTTAGTAGTTGTGTTAATGCATTCGAACGGCATGGTTAAATCACACAAGTTAATAGGTTCGGGTGCAGGAATTAGTGGTATTTCCATATCTGATTTTTTTGGTTCATCAATTGTAAATATGGGTGATTTAAATAATGATGGTGTTAATGATATTGCTGTTGGAGATATATATGCTGGGGCAAGTAACTCACAAACGGGTGCAGTTACATTTGTTTATTTAAATAAAGATGGAAGTGTGAAAGACTTCAAACAAATCAATAGAGATGTTATCTCCTCATTACCGAATAACGGATATTTTGGAAACAGTTTGACAAATTTGGGTGATTTGGATGGTGATGGCTATAAAGATATTGCAGTGTCATCTTCCGAGAAGCTAAACGGTAAGAGTGGTTGTGTTTATATTTTATTTTTAGATAGTATTCAGAATATAAAAAAGATTCGAAAAATTGGGGTGAACTCAAATGGACTTTCTGGTGATTTTTCAAATGACTTGGCTCTGGGTTCAGGTGTAAGTAATATTGGAGATTTTGATAAGGATGGTGTAACAGATATTGCATTCAAAACGGTTTATAAAAAAGATAGTGTTACTAATTTATCAGGAATTATGATTGTTTATTTAAAATCTGATGGAACTGTAAAAAGTTTTGAACGTATAAATCATTTAAGTAATGGGCTTCATGATTTGATAAAGGATGATGGTTTTGGATATAGAATTGTAAGGTTAAATGACTTAGATGGAGATCAAGTAAACGAGTTTGCGGTTGGTGCAACTAACGATACAACATACAATGTGGGTCGAGGTGGTTCAGTGCGCATTTTATTTATGAATGCCGATGGTACTGTAAAATCAGTACAAAAAATAGATAACCTATCGGGCAATTTTAACCAGCCTATTGCTAACCGAGACTTTTTTGGTTCTATTGGTCCATTAGGTGATTTTAATAATGATAGTATACCCGATTTATTTGTGGGGGCTAGTGGTAACGATGAAGGAGGAAGCAGCAAAGGTGCATTATACCTATTAATGTTAAATGGGGTGCCAAGTGTAGGTTTAAATGATGTAAGTGCAAACCGCATGCAAGTTAACCTTTACCCCAACCCGGCAAAACACCAAGTGCAAGTAAGCTGCCCTTATCCGGTAAAACAAATTACCATAACAGATGTAACCGGTAATGTAATACACCAACAAAACACCAACGAGTCTATACAAATTCAAACCTGGCAAGCAGGCATGTATTACCTGCAAGTAAATACCACCCAAGGCACAGCAGTACAAAAATTGGTGAAGTGGTAAAATGCTTTTTGATTTTTGAACCATGCCTGAAGGACTCTATACGGCCTATGATGATTTTACGTAACAATCAATGAGGGCGTTTGTGCAATGGCCGTAGTAAGCAATCCAGAAACGCAGTGGCTTGGATTGCGCGGAAAAAACGTACTCAGTAGATTGTAGTAAAAGCATCATAAGCCTTGACTTTTTTGAATACTTTTTGTGTCAAGACAAAAAGTATTGCCGGTTTGGGGTGGCAACCCCAAGAATAAAATCAACAGTTTTCTTTTGTCACTTTTTGTGTTGGCAAATGTTAATTCAACGAGGCCAAACACAATAAACAACAACGAGTTAAAAAGTAACCAAAAAGGAGACCACGAATACCAAATCCGACCTGATTCCTCGCACAAGCCAACCGCCCCTGTAGCCGAATCAGTCGGATTTCACACCATTCGTGGACACCCACCGCACCTGAGTCATTCAATCAAGATTTATTGATTTAAGGAGCTCCAAGTATGAGTGATGAACATTGCTTGAAGGATTCCATTCGGCAAATGAGATTTTTGCGTAACAAGTAAGTACAGTTTTATTAGAACTGGGTTTGGATTGCAACCCCAAGAAATAAGTTGTTCAACTTTTATCAAAATATATCTAATAAATACCCCTCAGTCATGGCTACGCAAAGGCTTTGCATGACAGCTCCCCTGCAGGGGAGCAGCGCGTACCATCTAATATTTTTGTGTTTGATTAAAGTTTATTCTAATAGTTAAAGCTTCAAATGGAAGTGTTCCCCTCCTTTAAGGAGGGGTGGCCGCAGGCTGGGGTGGTAATATTTGAGTCGCACCGCACGCTGAATCAATCTGTCAGGTCTGTTGATTCAAACATCAAACAAACTTATGTATGATTATTGAACAATAAATGAAGGACTCTATCCGGCCTATTATGATTTCACTTAACAGTCAAGGTAATTTTTTTCGGGTAGGATTTGGGGTGGCAACCCCAAGAATATTTTATCATGTTAGTTTTAATCAATTAACACTCCATTCCAAATTTCAATACCAAAACATATCTTCGTGCCATGCAAAAAATAGCAAACTACATTAATGGTGCTTTGGTTGAACCCATTTCGAAGCAATATATAGATAATTATAATCCATCAACCGGTGAGGTGTATTCACTTTGCCCCGATAGTGATGAAAGAGACGTTGAACTGGCTTACCAAGCCGCACACGCAGCTTTTGAAGGATGGAGCAATACGCCAACCGAAAAACGCAGTAGAATTATGGTGCGCATCAGCGAGTTGTTAGAACGTGATATTGATAAGTTTGCCATGGCCGAAACCATTGACCAAGGTAAACCATTATGGTTATCTAAAAACGGTGAAATGCCACGCGCCATCAGTAATATTCGTTTTTTTGGAACAGCCATAGAGCACTTTGCAAGCGAGGCTCATCCTATGGGCAATCATGCCATTAACTATACTTTACGCACACCCATTGGTGTGGTAGGCTGTATTTCGCCATGGAATTTACCTTTGTATTTGTTTACTTGGAAAATAGCCCCGGCCATTGCCACCGGAAATTGTGTAGTAGCAAAACCAAGTGAAATAACGCCATACACGGCTTATTTGTTAAGTGAAATTTGTATAGAAGCTGGTTTACCTGCAGGTGTTTTAAATATTGTTCACGGACTTGGTCCTAAAGTGGGAAGCGCGTTAACGGCTCACCCAAAAATTAAGGCCATTAGTTTTACCGGTGGCACCAAAACAGGTGCAGAAATTGCCCGTGTGGCCGCACCTATGTTTAAAAAACTATCGTTGGAGTTAGGTGGTAAAAACCCCAATATCATTTTTGCCGATTGCGATTTTGATAAGATGTTGAACGAAACCGTTCGTTCATCGTTTTTAAACCAAGGTGAGATTTGTTTATGTGGCTCGCGCATTTTTGTTGAGCGACCAATTTACAACAAGTTTAAAACTGCTTTTGTAGAGAAAGTAAAAACCGAATTGGTGGTTGGAAATCCAATGGATGCTAAAACTAAAACAGGTGCTATTGTCAGTAAAATGCATTTTGAAAAAGTGCTAAGTTACATCGAGTTGGCTAAACAAGAGGGTGGTACCATTTTATGTGGCGGACATGCCGTAAAACCAGAAGGCGATTGTGCCAATGGGTGGTACATTGCACCAACTGTAATAGAAGGTTTGAGTTATGATTGTAGAACCAATCAGGAAGAAATTTTTGGTCCGGTGGTTACCATTACACCTTTTGATACAGACGAAGAAGCGTTGATGATGGCCAACTCTACCGAGTATGGTTTGGCATCAACCATTTGGACAGAAAACCTAACGCGTGCACACAAAATGGCTGCTGAAATAAAAGCAGGTATTGTTTGGATTAACTGCTGGTTGCTACGCGATTTACGCACACCTTTTGGTGGAGTAAAAAGCAGTGGTGTAGGCCGAGAAGGTGGTTTGGAAGCCTTACGCTTTTTCACCGAACCTAAAAATGTGTGTGTGAAATTGTAGTTAAAATGTATATTTTCCAATAAAAGGTCAGACGCTTAAAAGTGTTAGGCCTTTTGCTTGAATCAACGCTGCGAAAACCTTCTTTCACTCTTTGTGATGAAAAGTTAAATACAGATTTCCTGAGTACTGTAATTTTTGTTCAGTGCGCATTCATGTGAGATCAGAGTATTGGCATTAGTAAGCTGAAAAGAAAGCAGAGCTACTATCCCTTGGATATTCGAGTGGATTAACTTGATGGAATAGTTAAGTTATGAAGAATAAAGCCAGTTCGAGTGCCACGATATCAAATCGGGGTTTATCGAGAAGTGGAGTGTTAAAACAAACAATTGATATTGATAAATTAGGCTAATCCACCTCTCGATACTCGCGCTACCCTCAGTCTTTGCAAAGCGAACTCGAGGAGGCTGAACTTTTGCGTATTAAGAAACAATAAAAAAATTAAATCCGGAATTGGGTGTACTGAACCGTATTCGAAATGAAAGAAACGTATTCTGATTTATTTTAATAGCGTTTCAACCCATTGTTTTACCCCAATAGTAGCATTTTGAGTGATGTAAGTTACGTTACGTTTGTGGTGTTTTACTTCCGGTGTTGATGGATCAATAACCACAATAGGCGTATTGGGTTGAACCAAATCAACCAGACCAGCCGCAGGGTATACTTGTAAAGATGTTCCAATAACAGCCAATAAATCTGCTTCCTGAACCAGCATCGCAGCTGGTTCAATCATGGGTACGGCCTCGCCAAACCAAACAATATGCGGCCTTAGCTGCGAGCCTATTTCGCATACATCGCCCATTTTAAGCTCCCAGCCATCAATATCATATACCATATTCGGGTTGTGGGTGCTGCGCGATTTGGTTATTTCACCATGCAAATGCAGTATGTTTTTGCTTCCGGCACGTTCGTGTAAATTGTCAATATTTTGGGTAATAATTTGTACGTCATGGTGCTTATCCAGTTCGGCTAAAGCATGGTGTGCCGCATTGGGTAAGGCTTCAAGTACTGCTTTTCTGCGCATGTTATAAAACTCTTGTACCATAGGTGGGTTTTTATGCCAGGCTTCAGGGGTGGCCACATCATACACATTATAGCCTTCCCACAAACCATCGTTGCCCCTAAAGGTTTGTAATCCACTTTCGGCACTAATGCCAGCTCCGGTTAATACAACTATTTTCATATGTTTTGGGTCTACAATTAAACTAGCATAAACTATAAAATCAATTAACTCCTTATATTTGTTTGTACTGCATTGAAATATACAATTAAATATTTGCTTCTACTCACGCTGTTTGCACCATTTTTTGCAAGTGCACAGCAAGTGCGTTTTATCGAAAATAAAGGGCAATGGAAAAGTAGTGTGCTTTACAAAGCAGATATTCCGGGAGGTGATTTATACATTACCAACCAAGGTTTAGTTTATAATTTGGTTGATGAGCACGCGTTGCACGAACAACAGCATAATAAAGTGGAGTCGCCAATTCATGCCCATGCTGTTTTTATTGATTTTGCCGGGGCCAATGGATCATTTACGCATCATCCTTTTAACTCTTTTGTTACCCAATACAATTATTACATTGGTAACGATGAAACCAAATGGGCCGAAGGAGTAAAGGCCTATCAAAAAGTATTGTTGCGTAATGTTTACCCGCAAATTGATTTTGAAATAACAGGCGAAAACGGTGGTGTAAAAACAGCCTTTATTGTACGACAAGGTGCTCAATCTGCCAATATTAAACTGGCTTATCGTGGGGCAAATCAACTTGTTTTAGTGAATGGAGAGTTAAGTGTTCAGCATACGCTTGGCCAAATTAAAGAACTTAAACCCGTTAGTTTTATTAGCAATGGCTTAAAACAAGAGCCTGTAGAGAGCTCGTATTTATTAAGTAACGACACATTAAGTTACAACATTAGCATAGGTAAAGGCTTATCAAATAACGATAGTTTAATTATCGACCCATCAATTGTATTTAGTACCTTTAGTGGTTCGGTGGCCGATAATTTCGGGTTTACTGCTACGCATGATCATTTAGGTAATGCTTATGGAGGAGGAACAGTTTACAATGTTAACTTCCCTGTAACTTCTGGGGCTTACCAACTTACTTATGGTGGTGGTAGCGATTTTAATGATGGTCCGGCACGTGATGTGGGTATATTAAAATTTTCGGCAAATGGAACCCAATTATTGTATGCCACTTATTTAGGCGGTTCTGGCAACGAGCAACCGCATAGCATGAGTTGTGATGCAGCGGGTAATTTATACGTAATGGGTACTACAAAATCAACCAACTTCCCTTATAGGTTGGGGGTTGATAACTCGCAAAATGGCAATTACGATTTGTTTGTAAGCTGCTTAGGTGCAAGTGGTAATACTTTACGTTATTCAACATATTTAGGTGGAACGCAAAACGATGGGTTTAACAACCACGGAACACTTGATAAAACAAATCAACTTACGTACAATTTTGGAGACGAGTACAGGGGCGATATTCGTTTAGATGCTTTAGGCAATGTATACATTGCTACTGTTACAGGGAGTAATCAAAACCAAAATTTACCCCTTGCTAATGCCACACAAGGTACTTTTGGTGGGGCCGGACAAGATGGTTGGGTAATAAAACTAGATGGACAGTTAAGTACCATTTTACTTAGTACTTATTTGGGTGGAAGTGGTTTTGATGCTGCTTATGGACTGCGTATTGAAGGTGATGTTTTTTATGTAACAGGAGGCACCTTAAGTGATAATTTACCCAACAGCTCATCGTCTGTTTATAAAGGAGGGGTTGATGGATACATTGCTATGTACAACCAAACTGGGGGCGTAATCACGCATCAAAAAACAATTTATGTCGGCACGCAGAGTTACGATCAATCTTATTTTGTATATACGGACAGAGATAAAAATGTGTATGTAACCGGACAAACTACAGGCTTGTTTCCTCATTTAGGCAACGGTTATTACGAGGTTGGTGGTAAGCAGTTTATCACCATCTATGATGCGCAGTTAAGTACCATTTTAAATCAAACCGTTTTTGGTAATGGAAGTATATTTCCCAAACTTTCACCATCAGCATTTATGGTTGATGAGTGTAACCAAATATATTTGAGTGGTTGGGGTGGTTCAGTTAATCAAGGTCACAACCAAAATACATCTCCTGTTTCCGGCTTAATTACCACAGTAGATGCATTTCAACGTACAACTGATGGTTCTGATTTTTATTTGATAGTATTCGATAAAAGATTGTCGCGCGTGGCTTATGCAACATATTTTGGTGGTGAAGTAACCCAAGAACATGTGGATGGTGGTACCAGTCATTTTGATGAGAGCGGGGCCGTTTATCAATCTGTATGCGCGGGTTGTGGAGGGTTGTCGGATTTCCCTACAACCCCTGGAGCACACAGTAGAACCAATAATGGCAGAAGAACGAGTAACCCAAACATAGGCGGTTGTAATAACGCGGTATTTAAATTTGATAGTCGTCCTAATCCGGTACCTCCTGTAATGAATGATACTGTGCTTTTTGTTGTGGCAACAGATACGTTAAGTTACACTTTTGACATCACGGATGTAAACGCAGATTCAATTGCCATAACAGCCATTGTAAGTGAACTGTTAACCATTCCACCACCTAATCAACCAAGTATTATTGAGTTGCAAAACAAAGCAGGTTTAATTAGGGTTAACGTAAAGTGGACAGCTCCTTGTAACAAAACCAATGATACTATAGTTACCACCTTTAAGTTGCGCGATTATGCATGTCGAACTTCTGATACTTCATCAGGAAGAATTACCATTATTGTTAAACCCTTACCCAATCCTGTTGTTGATTTAGCTTGCGCTATTAGAAGTGGAGAGTCGGATATGTTGTTACGTTGGGATAATTCATGGGCTTCAAACCCTGATTCAAAATACATTGGCTCGGTTAAGCTATTCCGCAATAAATCCGGTGGAAGTTTTGATTCTATTGTCCAACTTAGTAAGTTAGATTTAATGAATGCATACCTCGACAAAAGTTTAAGTGATTTAAATACCACTAACTATTGTTATAAAGTAACCACCCAAAATTTATGCGGGGTTGCAAATGGAGGAGTAAGACTGTCGTGTACACAACTGGCAGATAGTTTTGATGCAACGGCATATGCATACAGTCGAGATACCATTTATTACGTGCGGGCAACCGATACATTAAATGCTGTTTTAAAAATAACCGATAATGAGTTTGCTGATTCTTTGTTTTTAAGTTATACCGGCATGTTAACGCAAATGCCTTTTGCCCTATTAACGCATAAAAATGGGGTTGGCAGTGCCGAAATAAACTTAAGGGTTATTGGTCCATGCGATAGGATAGGCGATACACTTAAACTCGAGTTTATTATTCAAGACAACCGTTGCCCAATACCGATAAGAGATAGAGGTAAATTATTCGTGGTAATTTTACCTCCTTTACCTGCTGTTAGTCCGGAGTTAAATTGCATTAAACTCACAGGAGCCAATCAAGTGGGTATTTCATGGCCTGTACCTTCAAATTTACGTGTAACCAAATCCATTACTATACTAAAACGCGATGCTTCCGGAGTAATTAGTCAAGCCGGAAAATTTGGAAGTACATTTAACGAACAGGTGCTTCAATCCGTCATCAACCCAACCCAACAAAATACTTGTTTTGCATTGGTGGCACATGATAATTGTGATAACCCAACAGATACCGGAGCATTTGTTTGTATACCTTGGACAGACGAACAATACCCTGAACCTATACAGCCACATTATGTTACTGTTGTAAACAATAAACATGTGGAGTTAAGTTGGCCTGCTACCGATCATGTTTTGAATGAAATTTATAGGTTTGATTTGGTGACCCAACAAAAGCAAAAAATGCATGAAAAAACGGCTACACTTATTGATACCACTTGGGTTGACGAACAAGTAGATGTTCAGAAGTACCGCTATTGTTATGTAATAGAACCAACTAATGCTTGTGGATTAAAACCTAAACAGAACAAGCCCGCATGCAGTATTTTGTTAAACGGTGTAAGCAAACCATTTGAACACACTTTAAGTTGGACCACCTATGATTTTTTTGTAAATGGTACAAACCGACATGATTTGTTTAAACGCGATTACACCGAGCAAACATTTTCACTACGCGCATCAAACGAAAATAAAATTGCGGATAACAATGATGTTGATTTGAATAAAGAAACCGGATTGTTTTATTATTATGTAGTGGCTCCTGAAAATCAGCCAAGTATATACAGCAGCCAATCAAACACGGTTGAGTTGGTGCAAGCTCCGTTATTACATGTACCCAATGCCTTTACACCTAATAATGATGGGGTAAACGACTTATGGAACGTGGTTCCTGTTTTTGTTAAAGATTACCATTGCCGCGTATACGATCGTTGGGGTAGGTTGGTTTTTGAAACCAAAGACAAGAAAAAGTTGCTAAGCGACAGGGATTTAGGTGATGCTATTTTAGCCGAAGACGCTTTTGTTTACGTTATCACCTACACCGGATTTGAAGGCACTTTTAAACAAGTTACAGGAAATGTTACCATTTTAAAATAGCAGTATGCGCAATTGCCGATAAAGTATATTTTTGCATTTCTTAAAAACAAAGTACACGCATCAACATTTACTATGGCACTATACAAATTCAAACTAACGTTCGAGGAATATGAAGACATTTCCCGTGTTATTGAAATTAAGTCAACGCAAACCTTTTTCGAATTCCACAAGGCAATTCTTGATTCTGTAGGTTTCGATCAAAAGCAAATGGCCTCTTTTTACATGAGTAATGATACTTGGAAAAAAGAGCAAGAAATAACATTGGAAGATATGAGCGATGATAATGATGAGAATAGTATTCCTATTCCTACCATGAAAGATTCGCGCTTAAGCATGTTTGTAAACGACCCTCACCAAAAAATTGTATATGTGTACGATTTTCTTGAAATGTGGACCATGCACCTTGAGTTGGTTGGTATTGAAATGAAAGAAAAAGCCGGTATTAAATATCCGCTTTGCAGCAAGTCGGTTGGATTAGCCCCTAAACAATACGATAAAGTACAACGTTTTGGTTTGGTTGACGACAATGAGTTTGATGAAATTACCAAAAACTACCTCGATAAATCAGACGAAATTCCGGGGGAGATTAGTGATGACGAAGCAGATGAATTTGGTTTGTATGATGAAGGAGAAACAAGTGAAGAAGGTGGCGGACTTGATGACGAAAGATTTTAATTGCATAAAGTGAGTTGAGGTAAACTTAACTCACTTTATGTTTTAGTTTAAACCGAAAAAACAGCTCCATCCCCTTTTAAATTGTTGTGCTCTGTGCAGTGCGACAAACGTATTTTAAGTACACATTAACCATTAAATAAATGAAAACTTTAATACTTATGCGCCACGCAAAGGCTGTTCAGGCCGATGGCTTGCAAACGGATTTTGAACGTAGTTTAAATGAAAGGGGAAAAGAGGATGCTACCGAAATGGGCAAACGTTTGTTGGATAAAAAGCTGATTCCTGATTTAGTAATTTGCAGTGCAGCAAAACGAACAACTAAAACAGCTAAGATTGTTGCCGAACAACTGAGTTATAACGAACACAACATACAAAAGGAGTTTGAATTGTATAACTGCACCGTTGATGAAGCGCTAAATGTAATTAGACGTGTTAACGATGAATGTAAAACAGTTGTTTTAGTTGGGCACAATCCGGCCATTACATCATTAGCTGGCTACTTAACCAACGAGTTAATTGAAGGTTTGCCTACTGCTGGCCAAGCTTGTATTCAATTTAAAGGTATATCGTGGAAACAAGTTGCACGTAACATGGGGGAGCTTGGTTGGGTTGATTTACCAAAATTACCATTGCATTGAAAAATAAAACTGTAATCATAACCGGTGCATCATCCGGAATTGGAGAAGCTACTGCTTATGCATTTGCCAAACAAGGTGCAAATGTAGTTTTAGCGGCACGTAACCTGGATAAGTTACAAGCAGTAAAACAACGCTGCGAACAATTTGGTGTGCAGGTTTTGGTGGTGCAATGTGATGTAAGTATTGAACAAGATTGCATCAACCTCATTCATCAAACCATTAAAATTTTTGGCGGCATTGATGTGCTGATAAATAATGCTGGAATCAGTATGCGCGCCATGTTTGCCGATTGCGACATGGGTGTTTTGAAGCAATTAATGGACATTAATTTTTGGGGCGCGGTGTATTGTACCAAATATGCATTACCTTATTTAACGGATAAAAAAGGTTCGGTGGTGGCAGTTTCTTCTGTTGCCGGTTTGGTGGGTTTACCTGCGCGCACCGGATACTCTGCTTCTAAGTTTGCACTAGAGGGTTTTATGCAAAGCTTGCGTATTGAAACTTTAAAAAGTGAATTGCATGTGGGCATGATGTACCCAGGTTATACGGCATCAAACATACGCAATGTAGCTTTAAACCAAACCGGTGCAACACAACAAGAATCGCCATTAGATGAAAGTAAATTGATGCAACCCGAAACGGTAGCAGATGCCATTGTAAACATGGTGAAAAAACGTAAACGACAACAAATTTTAACAAGCATAGGTAAAGTTTCTAAATGGTTAAACATCTTGTTACCTTCGCGCAGCGATAAAGCCGTATATAATTTTGTAGCCAAAGAAAAGGATAGTCCTTTTAAATAAATTTTTTTGAATAGCAATTACATGATAGCAGATATATTAAAACATCAAATAGCTCAAGCATTACATAACGTGTATCAAATTGAGGTAAGCGATGAGAACGTAGCATTAGAACAAACCAAACCCGATTTTGAAGGCGACTTCACTTTTGTGGTTTTCCCGTATTTAAAACAAAGCAAAAAAGGTCCGGAGCAAACTGCCCAAGAACTTGGTGCATATTTATTAGAACAGGTTGAAGAGGTTGCTTCATTTAATGTAATAAAAGGTTTTTTAAATTTGGTGGTGGCTCAAAACTATTGGGTTAACTTCTTAAGTAAAAATTTCAGCACCAACAATTTTGGCTTTGCCACTCATCCCACGCATCAAAAAATATTGGTTGAGTATTCATCACCTAATACCAATAAACCATTACACTTAGGTCATATACGCAACAACCTGTTAGGGTATGCCGTATCCGAAATATTAAAAGCCAACGCGCACCTGGTGCATACGTGTAATTTGGTAAACGATAGGGGCATACATATTTGCAAAAGCATGTTGGCGTGGATGCAGCAAGGTAATGGCGAAACACCTGCAAGTAGCGGTTTAAAGGGCGATCATTTGGTGGGTAAATATTATGTATTGTTTGATAAACAATACAAAGCCGAGCAACATGAATTGGTGGCGCAAGGTTTAACCCAAGAACAAGCAGAAAAACAAGCGCCAAGCATATTGGCTGCGCAAGATTTATTGCGTAAGTGGGAAGCCGGTGATGAAGAAACCGTAAGTATTTGGAAAACCATGAATGGATGGGTGTACGAAGGTTTTAATGTATCGTACAGAACACTTGGAATTAGCTTTGATAAATATTACTACGAAAGTAATACCTACTTATTGGGTAAAGAAATTGTAGAAGAAGGCCTGCAAAAGGGCGTGTTTTATAAAAAGGATGATGGCAGTGTTTGGATTGATTTAACAGCCGAAGGGCTTGATCATAAATTGGTATTACGTGCTGATGGAACCAGTGTTTACACGACGCAAGACATGGGTACGGCCGATTTAAAATACACCGATTTTGGTTGTAACCAATCTATTTATGTGGTAGGTAACGAGCAAGATTACCACTTTAAAGTATTGCAACTGATTCTTAAAAAATTAGGTCGCCCATATGCCGATGGTATTTACCACTTAAGTTATGGCATGGTTGAGTTACCCGAAGGTAAAATGAAAAGCCGTGAGGGAACCGTAGTTGATGCCGATGATTTAATGGCTGCGATGGTTGAACAAGCTGAAGAAACCACCATTGAGTTAGGTAAAACAGAAGGTTTGTCGGAAGAGGAGTTAAAAAATTTATACAACATGGTTGGTTTAGGGGCATTAAAGTATTTTATGCTTAAGGTTGACCCTAAAAAGAAAATGTTGTTTAATCCCAAAGAGTCGATAGATTTCCAGGGCAATACCGGGCCATTTATTCAATACACGCATGCACGTATAAAAAGTGTGTTGCGCAACGCACAAGCAGCTAATTTGGCCATGCAGTTTGATGCAGCAGAAATTACGTTGAGCAAAGTTGAAAAAGAATTGCTGGTATCCATGTACACATATCCGGAGGTATTGGCCGAGGCAGGTAAATCTTTCAGTCCAGGTATTTTGTGTAACTATGTGTACGATTTGGCCAAAATATACAGCCATTTTTACCACGAACATTCGGTGCTTAAAGAAACCAATGTCAATCAACAGGCCTTGCGTTTACAGTTGTGTACACTAACTGCTGATATTATTCGTTCATCATTCCAACTGTTGGGTATACAAGTACCCGAGCGTATGTAATTATAAAAACAATTGGGTGTAGTAAAAATAATAGCGGTTGCGGTTTTATTGGGGTTGATTGCCGCGTGTAATCCTCAAACCAAATTGTTTAAACAAGCACGTATACAAAGCAACAACGGCATGTACGAAGATGCCGCTAATTTGTATTACAACGTTTTACTTACCGATAGCAAAAACAAGTTGGCCCGTGCCGAACTTAAAAACAATGCACAAAAAGTAATAGCCGACAAGTTTGCCAAGTTTAGCAAATTGGTTATTGAGGATAGGATAGAGGAAGCGCTAAAAACATACAAGTACGCTAAAGAGTATACACAAAATGCAGCTAAAGTTGGGGTGGTATTAGAATGGCCGCACGAGTATGATGAGGTTTACAACGACATAAAAAATGAATACACCCAACAGCAATATGATATAGCAGTAAGTTTGATTCAAAACCGTAAATACGAAGCAGCCGAAAAGGTATTTGGCCGTATTGCTTTGTACGACAGCAGTTATAAAGATGTTTCGGTTTTGCGTTTAAACACTGTTTTAGAGCCGCTTTATGCAAAGGCTACCGAGCAATACAACAGCAAACAATTCAAAGAAGCCTATTACGCGTTTAATAAAATTGTACAAATAGACGATCAATATAAAGACGCACAAAAAATGCGTGCATTGTCTATACAACAAGCAACATCAATTGTAGGGGTATTACCATTGCAGCTTAATACCAACACGCATTACAACATCACAAACATTGCCGATGCACTGGCCGATTTAATTGGCCAACAACAAGGTGGTTATGTTAAAATTGCCAACGTGCAAGCCTTACACCGCGATTTAGAAAGCAGGGGTTTTAATGGTTTTAAAAATACCGCACAAGCTGCAGAAGCCGGTAAGAGTTTAAATTTAGGTTACGTTATACTGCTTCAATTAGATACGTTTGAGTACGTTAGACAGGCTAAACAAACGGTTGTGCGCGAAGGTTATGAAGCCTTTACCGAGAGTATTTTAAATCCATACACCAAAACTTACTCCAGCATTAGTAAGTTTAAAAAAGCTACTTACACCGATAATACCGAAGGCCAACAAGTGTATATGGTTTTAAAAGTGACCTTAATACAAGTAAATACAGGTGATGTATTGCTAAACGAAGTAGTAATGGTGTTTAGAAAAGATGAGCTACATGCTGCTAAATTTAGCGGCAATCCCAATAATTTGTATCCTAATTTACCCGAAGGCAATTACCTGCCTCAAGTTAGCCGCGAGTGGCGCGATATGTTTTTTAACCCACGTAAAGACTTATTGCCCGTAAACGATTTGATAAACCAAGCGGTATACGAAGCCACCTCAAAAATGGCCACTTTTATTCAACCTAAATTGAGGTAGTTGCTTGGTAGATTAGTAGATTGGTTGCAGTTTGTTGTCCATCTTAGATAATAATTTACTTCCATTTATATAGTTTGATTGCATGGAGAACTGTTTATGTTTTCCATTCTGTTTCATTACGCGTGTTCTATGTGCAGTATTTAATAATTGCCTATGCCGTTTATTCTTCCATTTTAGGTTTGATTCTGATGAAATCGGAAATTATGTCTTTTTATTTTTCGCTATTTTTATGTTTTCAAGACTTTTTGTCTTTCCAAATGCGTTGGTACACGCTTTGAAAAATCAATTCAAACAAATTAAACAAACAATTAAAACTAAAAACTTAAGGAGATACAACCATGACATTAGTAAAATTTAAACCAAGCAACAGAGATTTTTTCAGAGACGCCATGATTCCATCAAACATGATGAGCTTATTCGACAACATGTTTAACGAAACGGCTGCAAAATTTGAACGTAACGTATTTTTTACCCCACGAGTTGATGTGCTGGAAAAAGCCAACAGCTTTGAAGTACACTTGGCTTTACCGGGCATTAAAAAAGAAGAAATTAACATTGAAGTGGATGGCGACAAATTAACCATCAGTGGTGAGCGTAAAATCAGAGAAACCCAAGAAGGTGAGAAGCACCACATGGTTGAAAACTATTACGGTAAATTTTCGCGCACATTTACCTTACCTGAACATATTAACAAAGCAGGTATAGAGGCCGAATTTACCGATGGTATGCTAAACGTAGTTTTACCAAAAGTAGAAGCAAAAGAAACTAAAAACGTAGTAAAGATTAAATAAAATCTCGTTTCATAGGTTATACCAATTGTAATTATTTTTAGTGCAAACTAAAAATAATTTACAATGGTAATGCCGATGCTACATGAAAATAGTTCAATGAAGCATAGGCTAAAATTGGACTATATTGAATGTGCTTTCGGTATTAAGGTTAAAAGGCTTGGTGGTATTAATTACCACCGGCCTTTTTTGTTTAAAATATTCGCTATACCTAAAGCACTTCTTTTCAGTCTTTGCGTTTAAACCTAAGCGTTCATCAATGCCTCAATATCAAACTTTTTCATTTTTAAAAAAGCTTGCGTAACACGTGGTGCACGTTCGGGGTCGCTCATTAACTTACCCAAAATACTTGGTACAATTTGCCACGATACACCGAACTTATCTTTTAACCAACCACATTGTTCGGCTTGTGGCACAGCAGATAAGGATTCCCAATAATGATCAATCTCTTCCTGCGTATCACAATTAACCACCAAAGAAACGCCCTCACCAAAGGTATAATGATGCTCGCCCGGACCATCCATAGCGATAAAAGGGGTGTGGTGTAAGGTAAACTCGGCATACAATGTTTTACCATCCAACTCTTGCGCATTGGTGTAAGGTATAAGTTGCGTAACAGCAGCATCGGCAAAAATACCCGTATAAAAATCAATAGCAGCCTTAGCTTGTCCAAACACGTTTGAGGTAAACAATAGGGTAGTGGTGATGTGTTGTTGATGCTTGGGATTATCGCTGTATGATATTTGCCAAGTGGTACCAAATTTATCTTGCAGCCAGCCGTAACGTTTGCTCCAGTCGTATTCGCCAATGGTAATCATGGCTTTTCCGCCTACCATCAACTTATCCCACAGTTGGTTTACATCATCCATGTTGTGGCAGTTCACAAAAAACGAAATAGACGGGTTGATGTTAAAAGTTGGTCCACCGTTTAATCCCATTATTTTAAAACCGTTTAAATTAAACTCGGTTACTATAGGGTTGCTTGATGTAACTTTTGCGTTGTTAAAAATGCTACAGTAAAAATCTGCCGCATCTTTTGCTTGGTTGTTAAACCAAAGGCAAGGATAAATGCCATTACTCATGGTGTTTAGTAATTATTGTGCAGTACAATTAAACATCCATTGCATACCAAATTTATCACGACAACTGCCGTAGTATGCTCCCCAGAAGGTGTCTTGTAATTCCATTTCAACCACACCATCTTCCGACAAGGCTTTAAACAACCGTGAAGTTTCCTCGCGAGAGTCGGGTTCAAGGTTAATGTATACATTGTTGCCATGGTTTACTTTAAATCCCATCGATTCCGGTGCATCTGTTCCCATCAGCATATGTCCGCCTATAATGGGCAACGAGATATGCATAATTAAGTTGCGGTCAGATTCGGGTAAAGGCGGCATGCCTTCTTGTGCAGGTATATCAGAAAATCGACTGATTTCGCCTTCAAATTCTGTTTTAAATACTTGCTTGTAGAAGCTAAATGCAGCTTCTGTATTGTTTTTAAAATTTAAATAGGTGCTTACGCGTGCCATGTTGGTAGAATAATGTCACCCTTTCAGGGTTGTTAAAATTTAATTTGTTTTAATGTAGAATGATGCCACCCTTTCAGGGTTGTGATGTGTTTACCTTTGAACAATGGAACCATATCACTCCTCCGGGGTTTTTGGCATTACAATATTTGTCCACCAAAGTAATCTGAACCTCGAAGAGGTGACATTACTGTCAGAAAACATAACCGCATCGCAAAACCAATCCCGGAGGGATGATAGGATTGTTCTGCCTAAAACATCAGATAATATCATCATTCCAAGGTCGAGGTTGCAACAGATTTAGTTGGTGCTTTCTAAAATTTGTTTCAGGTTATTCAGGTTTTTTTCTTGTGCTTCTTTAAGCATTTTACGGCCAAATAAGTACGATGGTAAATTCATTGGGTAAGAATCGTTGCTGTAAAATTCACTGGTTATTTCCGTTACGCCATCGGCCACCGCTTTTACAATGGTAGCGGCTTTGGCTTCGCCTTTAAACGGACGAACAAAACGTAAATCAACATCAATACGTTGGTTGGTCATTGCTGTAATTTGTTGTTCGCCTTCGCCTACGTTTTCCATTTTGCTGTTCCATTTCTGAATGGCGCCTACAGTACCGTCTGTTCCTATAATTTCCGGGTTCAGGTTAGGATCTTCCATTACCCAAATGCTGTAGTTTTTTTGGTTGTCGAGTAACTTTACATAATCAAACACCACATGTTGTGGTTTGTTAATGGTTTGTGTTACACTAACCGTGTACGATTTTGGCACAAACAATGCAACAATTAAGGGGATTGCAATGATGCAGCCCAATACGATAAGTACAATTTTTAAAATTTTCATAAGTATGGTTTTAATTGGTGTTGGTTTCGCAAAGTGATTTTAAGGCTTGCAATGCCAGTGGCCAAGTGCCATCAAAGTATTCGGTGTATTCGTGGTTGGTATCAACCGCAACACTTAACAAAGTTCCTTGGTTCGATTCAGTAAACAAGTAGTCTTCTAATCCTCCTGCCCAGGCTTCTACTTCAGGCCCACTTAATATTTCTTCCTCACCACGTAATATGCCTAAGTGTTCTATAGAAACAAATTGGCTTGGTATATGCTCTTTAATTCGGCTCACCATACCACCTACATTTCCTTGTTCATCAACTCCTAAAAAATGCATTTTGGTACCTTTTTCCCAAGTGCCTACAAACGTAGAGGTAGGGTTAAAATGTTTTGTCCATGCCTTGTAGGTATCTAAGTTAAGCATAACTTGGTGCACATGCTCGGGCGATGCATTGATGTGTACTTGATATTGCAGTTTGGTTAATGCGTTATTTTTGTTGTTCGACATAGTTTTTAAAGTTGTTTAAAATGGCTTGCCATCCTGTTTTTTGTAATTCTAATGTGTTTTCGTTTTCCGGGTCGAATGTTTCGGTAACCTGCGTTGTTTTGCCATCTTCGCTCACAAAAGTTATTTCAACCTTACGACCGTCTTCCATGGTGTAGGCAATCATTTTGTATTCAATTACTTCTTGGTAGGTGCCTACAAAATCAAAACCCATGCTGCCATCTCTAGATTCCATGCGCGATAAAAACTTACCGCCTACACGTAAATCGTTTTCGGCATGCGGGGTGTGCCAGTCGTCTGAGGCGTTGTTCCATTGGGTAATATGCTTAGGCTCCGTCCAGCATTTCCATACCGTTTCAATGGGTGCATTAACAGTAGCTTCTACGGTAATGCGTTGGGTGTTTTGTGTTGTCATAGTAGTTTATATTTTAAGTTTTAAATGTAACCAAAGTGCAATTAATAGGTGGTTAAAAATGCATGACCTAAATTTTACTTTGGTGATTTTGGTTTAAAACAAGTTCTTGTTTAAGTTTGGTTCAACAAAACTAATAAACCCCAAAACTAATTGCACGGTTAAAAACGTCATTTTTAGGGGGTAAAACCGACATCAACCCAACAATTAAATACATGAAAACAATTTCTATTTTGGTTCCTGAAAACGCAGTACTTCAGTCGATTGCCGACCCGCAGTATTGTTTTAGTGCGGTTAACCAATTTATGATAAGTGCCGGGAAAGCACCTCTTTTTAAGGTTGAATTGGTTGGGGCCAATTCCGAAATAAAATTGAACAATGGCAACTATGCTGTTTTTCCGGATAAGTTGATTGATGAAGTAACGCACACCGATTTAATATTTATACCGGCTTTGTTTGGCGATTTGCCTGAAGCCATTGAATCTAATAAAACTTTAATCCCTTGGATTGTTAACCAATACGAAAAAGGTACCGAAGTGGCTTCACTTTGTGTAGGTGCATTTTTACTGGCTTCAACGGGCTTGTTAAATGGAAAAAAGTGCTCCACCCATTGGGGTTTTTCGCAACAGTTTAAGCAGCTTTTTCCGGAAGTTAGTTTGCAAGATGGGAGCATTGTTACCGAAGAAAAACGTATTTATACCAGTGGTGGCGCCAATTCGTATTGGAATTTGTTGTTGCATTTAATAGAAAAATACACTGATAGAGAGACGGCCATTTTGGTATCGAAATATTTTGCTATTGATATTAGTCGCGATAGCCAATCGGTTTTTGCCATGTTTAGCGGACAAAAAAATCATAAAGACGAAACCGTTGGCAAAGCTCAGGAATACATCGAACAACACATAGAAACCAAAATATCTGTTGATGAATTGGCCGATAAAGTGGCCATTGGCAGAAGGAGTTTTGAACGCAGGTTTAAACAAGCCACCAACAATACGGTGATGGAATACATACAAAGGGTAAAGGTAGAAGCCGCTAAACGTAGTTTTGAAACCAGCCGTAAAAACATTAATGAGGTAATGTTTGATGTGGGATACACCGATACCAAAGCATTTAGAAGCACTTTTAAAAAAATAACCGGATTAACGCCTGTTGAATACAGAAGCAAATACAACCGGTATGCGGTAATGAATTAACCGGCCAACGAAACACCTATTAGTTTACCAATACCAAAGGTAATGGCTGCTGCCATCAACCCAAATAATACTTGCCTAAAGCCCGAGAACCAAATGCTTTTGCCGGTAAATAAAGTAATGGCCGAACCAATTAAAAATAGTCCACCTGCACTTAAAATTGCACTTAAGCCAATTGCGGTGTAACCTTCAAACATAAAAAACGGAATAACCGGAATAATGGCGCCTATTGCAAAAAGTATAAATGAAGTAACCGCAGCTTCCATGGCCGAACCTTTTAAATCATCGGCATTAATGCCTAATTCTTCTTTTACCAGTATCTCGTGGGCTTTGTCTTTGTTTTGTATAATATCTTTGGCCATTTGTTTGGCTTGTGCTTCAGGTATGCCTTTCGAAATGTAAATCAATGCCAATTCTTTTTCTTCTCCTTCGGGGTTGGTTTCCAATTCATCCATTTCTAATTGCATTTGGTTTTCCGATAATTCCTGTGAACTTTTAACGGAAATCCACTCACCCAAAGCCATAGATAAAGCACCTGCAAGTAAACCTGCAATACCTGTAAGCAATACCTCCTTTTGTCCGCTGGTGGCACCCGCAACACCCATTACCAAACTAAAGTTAGAAACCAATCCATCGTTACCCCCCAATACAGCGGCACGTAACGCATTGCCACCCACCGAGCGGTGGCGTTTTTCAAATCGGGCCAGGTTTGATGCCGAAACCGTTTGGGTATTGTTGAGTATGTTTTTTAAAATGGTAACATGTGCCGTATCAGATAAAGAAGTGGCGGTATTTGTTTTTTTTCGTGCACTTAATACTGATGATGAAATGCTTTTTTCGGTATCCAACAACACGCCCAACACATAATCATACCCCAATACTTTGCCAATTAATTTAAGTGTTTTGGCCCTGCCTGATGGTCCGGGTAATAGCGAAGCGTTTAGTCCGTTTTTTTGCAAAAAGGCCAGGGCATGACCGTGTTCTATCTCGCTCATTTGTTTAAAAATATTGGCTACATTTTCGTCTTCTTCATGCTCGGCAAGTAAGGCATACAAGTAACCCGCATCAACTTCGGTTTGTATGTTTTTTAAATTAATCATGTTGTTTTGGGTTGAGTTGATTCATTTCAAACTTAATAAGAAATAGGAGGTATTGCTATGATTAATGTTGTTGGTGTTAATTTTTGTTGGTAATAATTTCACCCTTTCAGGGTTTTGGTTCATCCATTTTATCTGTTCAATAGTATTGTCACTCCTTCGGAGTTGGGGCAATGCTCATGTACTTTTCAGCCTAAAAATATCAACCAACAAAACGCTAACCTCGAAGAGGTGACATTATGGTCAGCAACAATAAAACATTCAATAAATGAATCCCGAAGGGATGGCATTATTAAACAGATGTATTGGTAATAATATCACCCTTTCAGGGTTTTGGTTCATCCATTTTATCTGTTCAATAGTATTGTCACTTCTTCGGAGTTGGGTTAATGCTCATGTGTTTTGAGCGTAAAAATATCAACCAACAAAACACCAACCTCGAAGAGGTGACATGATGGTCAGCAACAACAAAACATTCAATAAACGAATCCCGAAGGGATGGTATTATTAAACAGATGTATTGGTAATAATTTCACCCTTTCAGGGTTTTGGTTCATCCATTTTATCTGTTCAATAGTATTGTCACTCCTTCGGAGTTGGGTTAATGCTCATG
>DITN01000011.1:0-31288 GCA_002422865.1 Bacteroidetes bacterium UBA6183
TATCGAGAGTAGGAGGTTAGATCATCAATTAACTTTAACAAATCCCTTCTCGATACGATTGCCCAACGCATATCCATCGCAACAATCACTCGAAGAGGCTGAGTCGTTCAAGAGTTAATTAAACTCTACAAGTTAAACCCTCCCCAATGCCGAAGGCTTTGTTCTGCGCCCTCTCCACTGTGTGAACGAATGTGCTCGAATCTTCGCAAGACTGTTCAATGAACTCTGCGTTTTTTTTACCGCAGAGAAACGCAGAGGTCTTCGCAGAGTGATTTGAGGCATAGTCGCGAACTAATTTGAGTAAAGGAGTTTGCTTCGCAAAAGTACAGCCTGCTCGAGTGCGTTTTGGGCGGGTTTCGAAGGGAGCGTATATCGAGAGTAGGAGGTTAGATCATCAATTAACTTTAACAAATCCCTTCTCGATACGATTGCCCAACGCATATCCATCGCAACAATCACTCGAAGAGGCTGAGTCGTTCAAGAGTTAATTAAACTCTACAAGTTAAACCCTCCCCAATGCCGAAGGCGTTGCTCTGCGTACTCTCCAATGTGTGAACGAATGTGCTCGAATCTTCGCAAGACTGTTCAAAGAACTCTGCGTTAAAATTCAAGGCTCATATCATTAAATGGTCGCTTAACAACAAAAAAATAACCTGAGTTGTTCACCTCAGGTTATTGATCATTATAAAAATAAGGTTTAGTTGAATGCTTTAAGTGCAGTAAGTGCCTTGGTAAGTTCATCAATGGTAATGGTATGTTTACGTTTACCAATCCAAATGTTACAATTTCTAACTTGTTGGGTAGCACTTGTTTTTTCCATGCTTAACACCACATCACTTGCTAGGGCGTAATCTACGTAAGCCACTTCACCATTTGCCGGTTTAAGTGCATTGTAATCGTTTTTTAAACCGGGTAAAGCAGTTAATAATGCTTCTGCATTGGCAGCAGGTATATGTGTGAAAAACACCGATAAGTCACCCATCTGACGGATAAAATCATCACCACGTACACGGCTGTATAAATCAGCCACATCAAAATGATATAAACTATCGTGAATGTAAAATGCCTTAGCCACTTTGTGTGAACCTAAAACCAAATATTTGCTTGTGTCGGTTTTAAACGCAATCAGTTCAACTTGTGCTTTGTTTGTGCCCTCGTAACCACGTAACAAAAGCTTGCTTTTTGAAGTAGCAGACTTACCGGTTTGATGTGTTTCTACCACATTTTTAAGGTAGTAATCATACACATTGGTGGTGCTTGAACAAGCGGTAAGTATGGCGGCCGCGGCTATTATTCCAAACTTTGAAATTGCTTTCATATCAGGTTTACGATTTAGTTTATAATCAAATATACAAGTTTTACTTTCAAGTACAAGAACGGCTCAGAAAATTGTTCTGTGCAATGGGGCTATTCGCCAAAGTACTCAACAAACTGGCGTTCGGTTTCGTACAACTTAATACAATGCAGTTTACCATCAGTAATGTGAGGCTCTAGTTGTTCCCAAATAGCCACCACCATATTTTCTATAGAAGCCATTTGACCTTCCATAAAATCTACATCATGGTTAATGTTGCGGTGGTCTAATTTATCAACTACGTAAGTGTTAATTACATCACGTAACTTTTTAAGATCCATTACCATACCTGTTTCAGGATTTGCAATGCCCTTAATGGTTACATACATATCAAAATTATGCCCATGGTAATATTTGTTGGCGCATTTGCCAAAAAAAGCCTCGTTTTCGGCTTCAGACCAATTGGGATTATACAGCTTGTGCGCTGCGTTAAAATGCACTTTACGAGTGATATAAACAGTTTTACTTTTTTGCATGATGCCTTAAAGAACGGCAAATATACAAACCGCTGTTTATGATTGAAAAACATTTAAGTGAAAACTGCAAAATACTTAGGTTTTAGGTGTATTATCTCTATTTTTGAGCACAATTCGCATAAATTTATGATAATTATCACGGGAGCAGAAGGGTTTATTGGCAGTTGTTTAGTTGCCGCTTTAAACCAAGCCGGTTATAACGATTTAGTTTTGGTTGATGATTTTGGAATGCCGCTTAGGGAGGATAATTTAACGGGTAAAACATACACCGCAAAAGTAAACCGCACCGATTTATCTGCGTGGATTGATGAAAACCATCGTTTAATTCAATTTATATTTCACATTGGTGCACGTACCGATACCACCGAAACTGATGCTGCTATTTTAAAGGAGCTGAACTTGGATTACACCAAAATGTTGTGGCAAAAATGCGTAACGTTTGGTTTACCCATTGTTTACGCTTCATCGGCTGCTACATACGGTGGTGGCGAACACGGTTACGATGATGATGAAACCAAGTTAGATTTATTACAACCGCTTAATTTATACGGGCATTCTAAAAACGATTTCGACAAATGGGCTGTTGCTCAAAATAAAAAACCATTCTTCTGGGCCGGGTTGAAATTTTTTAATGTATACGGACCAAACGAATACCACAAAGGCAGAATGGCCAGTGTGGTGCTTCATGCGTTTAACCAAATACAACAAACGGGTGAAGTAAAATTGTTTAAATCGCATAACCCCAACTATACTGATGGCGGACAGTTGCGCGATTTTGTATACGTGAAGGATGTAACCGATGTGTGTTTGTTTTTAATGCACCACCGAAAAAACAGTGGAATTTATAATTTAGGCAGCGGTAAAGCACGCACCTTTAAAAATTTAGTAGAAGCCATTTTTGTTGCGCTTAATAAAACACCAAACATCACCTACATTGATACCCCAATTGATATACGTGATAAATACCAATACTTTACCGAGGCCAATATGGATAAACTTAAAGCCATTGGTTATACCCAACCCTTTACCAACATAGAAGATGGTGTTGGTGATTATGTAAAAAACTATTTAGTAACTCACACAAGGATTTAAAAGCGGTTGAAAAAAGGCATTAAGTTATATTGGATTTTGTTTTTTGCAGGCTGCTTAGCTCTTGTTGGGTTAAGCATGTACGAGCAACAACAAATTAATAATGCCAATAACCAACTGCAACAAGGTTACGAAAAAACGCAACGTATTATACGTGCAAAAGAGTTGGGGTTTGTTGAGCTGATTCAAAACGAATTGGTAATGGATACCCTTAACCTGCAACGTAATTGGAGCAGTTTAACCAAGCTAGTAAAAACAGAAAAATGTAATTTATTCATTACCCAAAACGATACCCTAAAGTATTGGAGCGACAATGAAATTAACAACAAGCAAATTAAGTTTAAGGAAAACAGCTACCACAACTTTATAAAAGCCCCCAACGGCTGGTATTTGGTGTACAAACAAAATAGAGGGACTTACACCTACGTTTTTACCTATTTGGTTAAGCACAATTTTGCTTACAAAAACCAACACCTGCAAAACAAGTTTAACCAAGACTTAAGTTTTTTAGAAGACGCTATCGTTATTAATACCAAAATAAACGAGAAGTATACCGACATTTTTTCTATTGATGGTAAGTATTTGTTTTCACTTCAAATATTTGCCGTAAAAGAATCGACCGGAACATGGCTTTTTGTAACCATGTTGGTGATGTTATTGTATTGCATTTTACTTACACATGTATTGGTGAGGTACTACATACGCATTTATCCGGTATTAACTAGTGTGGTGTTTTTTGCAGTATTTATCTGGATACGGTCGGTAAGTACTTTATACAACATACCTCATTTTGTATATGACATCAAATTGTTTAGTGCAGGTATTTATGCTTCATCGGTTTGGTTTCCTTCATTGGGAGATTTATTGGTTGACTCCGGAATTATTTTGTGGTATTTTATACTGTTAGAGAACCGTAAAAATCACATCAGGGTTAAACATGCAAAAGGATCAATATGGCCAATTATTGGCTATGGCATCTTGTGTATATTTTCTGCCGATGCTGTATTCAGTGCCATTAAAAGTTTAACCATCGACTCGCAAATTTCGTTTGATATTACCCAAATATATTCCATCAATATATTCACCTATTTTGCCATTACGGTGTGTATTTTACAACTGTTGGTGGTGTATTTTATCAGCAGAAACTTTACCCGTGCCATCAAAAAATATGAAGGTCAACCTATTTGGAGTTGGGTAATTATTGTAACCATTGCATTGGTGTATTTACTCATTGCCAACAAAGTTTTTGAGCACGATATTTTCAGGTATTGGTCTGTGCTTACACTTGCATCTGCATTTGTTATCTTTAAACTGGTTACCCCAAAACTCAATCGTTTTCAGCAGTATTTTATTGTTATCGTAATTATATCCAGTTACAGTGCATTAAGCATTTGGCATTGGCACAATGTGCGCGAACGGGATAACCGTAAGCTGTTTGCGGTAAAACAAATTTCGCAAAACGACATTACCAACGATTATTTTTTACGCAGCATTGATAGAAAAATAAAACGCGACAACTACATACACACTTATTTTGAAAGTCCGTTTATCATCAAATCGCAATTTGAAAAACGCATTCGTCAATTATACTTTACTGGATATTTAAGCAAGTTTGATGTTCAACTACTCGATTACGATTCATCCGGAAATCATTTTAAAGAACGTAACGAGTTAAGTTACTATCAAGCCAATAAACTATACAATCAACAACGCCCCGAATCTTTTGCAGAGTCGTTTAGGTACATGCAAAACAGTGGCGACATTAAAGGTTACATTGGTAAGTTTATTATTAAAGAAGGTAAAAAAAGAACCGGGTATTTGTTTATTATACTTAAACCCAAGTTAATTCAAAACGAAAATAGGTTTGATGAAATTTTAGTAGAAGGCAATACCTCAAACCGAAGTAAAAACAACGAATATTCTTACGCAGTATACAAAGATAAAAAACTGGTTTATCAGAGTGGCGATTATGCCTACAGCATCATCAATACTTGGGGTGAAACCGATAATGACTTTAAGTTTTTTGACGAAAACAATTATAGCCATTTATTATTTACCGATTCACAACCATTAACCGTAGTGGTGAGTAAACAGGCCAATAACCTGAGTCAGGTCATTGGTTTGTTCTCGTTTATTTTTACTTGCTGTACGGTGGTGCTCATCATGGTGCTGGTATTGTTTATTTTGCTCAACGCACAAGTATTAAAACGCTCTACACTTACCAACAACAACATCATATCATGGTTTAGAAACGGCTTACTAAAGTTAATGATGATGGATGCCAATCAAATTATTTTAATCAGAACCCGTATTCAAACATCTATTATCTTTATTGTTTTTACCACCCTAATATTCAGCTCTTATTTTACCATACGCTTTACCATTGATAAATATAACCTGCGCCAAACCGACCGTTTAATGAAAAAGTTGCGCAACATTGTAATCAATATCGAAAACGAACGCATCACCAATTTAAACAGCAGAATAACAGAAGGAGAAACAGAAGCTTTTATCAATCAAATTGCCGACTTTTACGATACCGATATTTCTTTGTATGATACCAAAGGAGAAGTAATTGCTTCCAGCATAGGCAAACTGTATGATGAACAAATTATTGGACCTAAAATGCATCCGCATGCTTATTTCCACCTCAATCATTTGCGCGAATCACAGTATAGCCAAAATGAAAAAATTGGTGACCTTGTTTTTCAGGCAGCTTATGCTCCCATATTTAATTCACGCAGCGAAGTTGTTGGTTATTTACAACTCCCTTACTTCAGTAAACAAGTTGATTTATTGGGTGAAATATCATCGGTAGTAATTGGTTTTATTAACCTTTACGTGTTGCTGTTTATCATTATCGTGGTAATTGCCTATTGGGTTTCCAGAAACATTTCCTACCCGCTTACTTTAATTCAGCAACGTTTATCAAGCACAACTTTGGGCCATAGCAACGAGCCTATTTTATGGCAACGTGATGATGAAATTGGTGAGTTGGTAAAACAATACAACCGCATGATTGCGGAACTGGATGCCAGTGCGCATAAACTTGCCGAAACAGAAAGACAAGGTGCTTGGCGAGATATTGCCCGACAAATTGCACATGAAATTAAAAACCCGCTTACGCCAATGAAACTAAGCGTGCAACATTTACAGCGTGCTTATGCCAACAACGACAACAATATTGGAGATAAAATTACACGCACCACCAACCTATTAATTGCACAAATTGATGTTTTGTCGGAACTGGCCAACGAGTTTTCATCATATGCGAAAATGCCCGCTCCTACCTACGAAAACATTAATGTAAAGTCTACCCTTTCTCAATTGGTTGATTTGTACTCCCAAGGAAATGAACATAAAGTAAGTTTGCATTGTGCCGAAAACTTAACCATCTCTTTTGATGCGGGATATTTTAACCGTTCTATCTCAAACTTATTAAAAAATGCCATACAGGCTATGCCTGAAAATGAAATTGGTGAGGTACAAATTGATGTGATAGACCACAATGAAAACATTAAAATTTTCGTTAAGGATAATGCATCAGGCATGACAGAAGAACAAGCAAAAAATGTGTTTACACCCTATTTTAGTACCAAAATTACCGGTATGGGGCTTGGTTTGCCTATTGTAAAAAACATGATTGAAAGTGGTGGTGGCAGCATAACCTTTACCACCCAATTAGGCGTAGGCACCGAGTTTTGTATTACCTTACCCAAACAACAACATGTGGCATGATGAAGCACCTGTGCTTATGGGTAATGTTGGTACTAACGGTATATGTTAGCAAAGCGCAACATAGCGGTAGTTACCGCAGCAAAAAAATTACGTTAAGCGCAGACAGTTTACTTATTGATACCAACGTTATTGTACAAAATAGTGTAACTATTTTTGCCGACAATAATACGTTATTAAAAGAGGGCGTTGACTATTACATCAATTATTTTACCGGCTATATAAAAGTAAACGTTGCCTACCAAAACAGGCCCCTGCAATTAAGTTATAAAACACCCAACATTAACTTCAAACAGATATACAGCAACAAATCGCGCAGCCTGCAAATACCCGAAATTAAAGGCAACAGATACGATTTAGGGTATGCGCCTGCAGCAGGCAGTAGAATTGATTTATTTAAAAATGATGGCTTAAAGTTAAATGGATCTATTAGTCGTGGATTAGGTTTTGGCAACAACCAAGACATTGTTTTAAATGCCAACTTAAACTTACAAATGGCAGGCAGGTTAAACAACGACATTGATGTACTTGCTGCCATTAGCGATGAAAACAATCCCATTCAACCTGAAGGAAACACCCAACAATTACAAGATTTCGACCGTGTGTTTGTGCAATTGGCCAAAGATAAAACAACCCTAACTGTTGGTGATTTTGAAATGGTAAGACCGACCGGGACTTATTTCATGAATTACTATAAAAAATCGAGGGGGGCACAATTTAATACCTCGTTTAAAACAGGTAAAAAAGGTGTATTAAGTGTTGGCGGTGATGGCGCATTAAGCAGAGGCCGGTTTGCACGAAACATCATAAATGGTATTGAAGGTAACCAAGGTCCGTACCGACTTAATGGAACCAATGGTGAGTTGTTTATCATTATTATTTCGGGTACAGAAGCGGTATATTTAGATGGACAAAAATTAACACGTGGTGAGCAGAACGATTATGTGATAGATTACAACACGGGAGAAATTACTTTTATGCCGCGCAGGTCGATTACACAATATAGCCGCATCGTGGTCGAGTTTCAATTTGCCGATAGGAATTATGCCAGAACGGTGTTTCATACCCACACCGACTTTGAAATGCCTAAGTATAAAATTCGTGTAAACTATTTTACTGAGCAAGACAATAAGGATCAACCCTTTTTACAAACCCTTACCGATAGCAGTAAAAAAATACTGGCGGATGTAGGTGATAACATTGACGCAGCCATTATTAACAGTGAAGTAAAAGTAAGTTTCGACAGCAAAAAAGTGCTGTACCGTAAAATAGATACATTGGCTTATCAAGGTGTGTATGTATATGCACCAACACAAGGTAACGACAGTGTGTTTTATGAGATGCGCTTTAGTTTGGTAGGACAAGGTTTGGGTAACTACAAACAAATGAGCAGCAACGCCAACGGTCGCGTATATGCATGGGTTGAGCCTGTAGATGGAATTCCACAAGGAGATTACGAACCAGTTATAAAGTTAATTAGTCCTAAACGCAGGCAAATGCTCACTGTGGGCGCAGAATTAACGGCCATAAAAAATACCATTATAAAAATAGAAGCAGCAAATAGTATCAACGACATCAACACCTTTTCAAACCAAGATAAAAGTAATGATGCCGGTTATGGAATAAAGGCATCTATTGAAAATAACATAAACCTATCATCAACAAAAACCAATAAAAAATGGACACTTAATACCAGTATAAACTATGAGCATGTTGACCAAAATTTCAGGTATGTAGAACGTTACCGAAATGTGGAATTTGACCGAACATGGAACAGGTTATTAAGCAATCAAAACAGCAATATTGATACAGGATACGAAGAGAACATTGCTTCCATAAGAACTACTTTAAACCACAACAATACCTTCCAAATTTATTACCAATTAGGAAGCTACAACCGACAAAAACAATTTAACGGTTTACAACACCAAGCCGGAACATTTTTACTTTTAGGTAAAAGTACTTTAACGGCCGAAACCGAATGGCTGAACACCTCATCAAACATCATAGGCTCACAAACCAGTGAAGTAAGAAGGTACAAAGGAGAGCTTACACGTAAAATTTGGAAACTCACCGGTGGCTTAAATGCAGAAACCGAACAAAGTTATTTCAGGCGAAACAGCGACACCTTACTTGGTGGCAGTTATGGCTATCAACAATATGGTGCATTTTTACGCAATACAGATTCTACCAAAGTACGTTATCATTTAGCCTATAATAAACGCGTAGATTTATTGCCACGTAACACAGAAATGGCGCAATCAACAGTTGGGCACAATTTTAATACGGGTGCTGATATCAGGCAAACAAATGGCAACAGGTTATCGGGTAGCTTTACGTACCGCGAGTTTTTAATTAGTGATACCAACATCACCACGCTAAAACCGGAGCGCACCTTATTGGCTAGGATAGAATATGATTATGCCTTTTTAAGACGTGTATTCGTGGCCAATACATATTATCAAATAGGTTCTGGACAAGAATTAAGAAGAGATTTTCAGTATGTTGAAGTATTGGTTGGACAAGGGATTTACGTATGGAAAGATTTTAATAATGATGGAGCACAACAACTAAACGAATTTGTTTTGGCAGGTGCAGCCGATAAACCAATGGCCAATTACATTCGTGTTTTTTTACCCACCAATTCTTACATCAGCACCAACGCCAATCAGTTTAATCAAACCCTTAATATAAACCCTGCAGCGGTATGGAATGGTAAAAAAGATTTCAGGAAAGTAGTGAGTAAATTCAGCAACCAATCGGCTTTAAAAATTGATAGAAAAACAACACAAATTGATACCAAAGATTTTTTGAATCCGTTTTTTTTAAATGTGAATGATACCTCACTAATAGCCTTAAACTCTTTATTTAGAAACACCTTGTTTTTTAACCGCAGCAACCCCACTTTTGGGGCCGAATTGACTTACTCAAACCAAAGGAGTAAAACCTTTTTAACCAATGGATTTGAAGCCAGAAATCGCACCGAACAGGGTATTAACTTACGCTGGAATGTGAACGCATCATGGAGCATTACCAATACCATAAACACCGGAGTGCGCATTTACACCAGCGATTTTTTTAGTACCAATAATTTTAACTACACTTTTATTGAGTTGAAACCCCGTTTAAGTTACCAACTCAATACCCGTTTACGCCTTACTGCATTATTCAGCTACTTTGAAGGAAACAACATTGCAGAGTTGGGAAAACAAAAAAGCAACAACACCGAATTAGGTGCAGAGTTTAGATACAGTTTAGCAAAACAAGGCGTTATTAATGCCAAACTTAGTTCATACCAAATTAAATTTAATGGCGATGCCCAGAGTCAATTAGGTTATGACATGCTACAAGGTTTATCAGTAGGTCAAAATGCGGTATGGAATATTAACTACCAACAACGTTTAGGTAATAACCTACAAATTACCATTAACTATGATGGAAGATCGGCAGAAACACAACGCACCATACATATTGGACGTATGGAAGCACGTTATTTGTTTTAAGTTTTGTAAATATTATTTAAAGAGGTAAACAAATTCCCCAAAAGGACTGTGTTTTAAAATTGTATTATATTTTTGTTGAATAAGCAAAAACAGCTGAATGCAATTAAAAAATACACCAGTTTTCGAGCATTTATTAGCTTCCTTAAAAGGCAAAATCATATTAACATTTATTGTTTCGGGATTAGCTGTTTTAATTGCTTGGATTTTAACAGGGACCTTATTTAATGAAACCAGAAAAACGGTAAAGAATCTCTCTATACCCAATGAGCGGTTGGTGGTGATTGATAGCTTGTATTACGCTGTTAATGAGCTTAACCGTTTGCAATACATTGGTAATACCTTGAGTAATACTGCGGCCAACAAACGCATGGCTACTATTGTAAAAAAAACAAACCATCAGCTGCAAGAGTTGAGAGAAATGGAACAAACCAACTCACTGCAACTTCAACGAATTGACACGTTAACACAACTCATAGCACAATACAAAACGCTTTATACCAATTATACTAAGCTTAAATCAGAAATCTTGAGAAACTCTGCGTTAGGAAAAAACATTAAAGAACTGGAAGGGCTATTGTCATTAAGTAAAGTAATGATAGATAGCAATGTAAAAACCACTAAAAAGAAAACCACTACCATTAGCGAACCGGTTGATGAAACATCAGAGAAAACTCAATTAGGACAAATTATTGAAAAAATTTTTGGTAAACGAAAAGAAAAACCGCAACTCAAAAAAACGGTAATTGAAGAAGAAAAAATCAGGATAGATACCTTAACCGTTGGGCAAAAAGACAGCATGCAGCGTGCTATTTTATCGCATATTGATAACATGACTTTAAACCAACACAGAAAGACTTCACGATTTATTGAAAAGGAAAAAGAACTCATTTTTTTAAGTAATCAACTCATCAGGCAAATGTATAATATGGTTGCCTCTATTAAACATGAGGAGGCCGTAACCACAGGAATTGAAACCCAAGCAGCTGCTCGCATTTTAAAACAAGGTTTATTTAACATTAATGCTTTGTTGGTGCTATTTTTAGTAGCCATTGGTTTGTTGCTTTTACTTATTCTGTTTGATTTATCAAAAAGTAACCAATACCGAATTGCCTTACAAAAAGCCCAACAAGATGCAGAAGAAGCGGCCATTGCAAAACAAAATTTTTTGGCAAACATGAGTCATGAAATTCGTACACCATTACAATCAATAATGGGTTTTGCCGAACAAGCTAAAAATGCAGAGGTTGCAGATAAAGAAACCATACGCACCATATTTAATGCTTCAACACATTTGTTACAAGTGGTAAACGAGGTTTTAGATTACAGTAAAATAACTTCAGGTAAAATATCCTTAAACATCACACCATTTAAACTAAACACACTGGTTGATGAAGTGGCTGATGTATTTGAAAAATCGGCAAAAGAAAAAGGGCTTTTGTTTACCATACAAAACAATGACGAAGTGCTTGTAACACTTAAAGGAGATGCATTCAGAATCAAACAAATCTTGTTTAACTTATTA
The DNA here is from genome assembly GCA_002422865.1 of Bacteroidetes bacterium UBA6183. Lineage (GTDB taxonomy): Bacteria > Bacteroidota > Bacteroidia > UKL13-3 > UKL13-3 > UBA6183. Next base: position 11,680 of record DITN01000011.1, read on the forward strand.
GGTAACGCGTTAAAATTTACCAAAGAAGGCGAAATAAAATTGCGTGTGTTTACCGAAAACCAATTCACCGTTTTTGAAGTAACAGATACCGGAGTGGGCATAACCGAAAATCAACTAAAAGGTGTTTTTAATGAGTTTGAACAAGCCCATGAAAAAATAGCTTCCACTTACGGTGGTAGTGGACTTGGACTAACTATTGTGCAGCAGTTGGTTCAACAAATGTACGGTGAAATAAAGGTTACATCAACACCGCAAAAAGGTTCTACATTTACCATCACCATTCCACTTCCAGTTGAAGAAAGTCATTTACCCGTTGCAATAACATCGCCTTCATCAAACCCCATAAAAATAAACAAATACAAACCCATTTGGCTGGTTGATGATGATTCGTTTATCAGACAACTGTGCGAAACAATATTTAAAAAACACCAACTTAACTATACCATTTTCAATTCGGCACACGAATTATTACATGCTACTCAACCCGAAACCAAACCATTGGTATTTGCCGATATCAGAATGCCCGAAATGGATGGTGTAACGTTATGTAAAACGCTAAAAAACAAATGGCCCAAGCTTAATGTTGTTGCTGTAACAGCCCAAGCCATGGCCTACGAAAAAGAATATATTCTAAAACAAGGTTTTGACGCCATTTTAACCAAACCCTTTTTAGAAGAGGATTTGTTGAATGTGATTGCTCAGATTCAAGATAAAAATGTAGCGGTTGAATTTGATTTGAAAAACATCAAAATAATGAGCGGTGATGATGATACATTTAAACACCACATCACAAACATCATTTTAGAAACCAATGTTGATGTAGAACAGTTGCAACAAAACATATCCAACAATAATGTAAAAAACACCTACGAAATTTTACATAAACTAGCCGGAAGGATTGGCATGATAGGTGCTAAAAGCCTTCACAAAAACATGCGTTTATATGAACAAAAACTAGTACAAGTAAACAACTTAGAGGAATATAAAAATGAATTTGAAGAAATAATAAACTCAATTCATGAGTTGATAGAGGCCTTAAAAAAGGAAGTATAATTACTTTAAAGGTCATACTTCTGCATTTTGTTGTATAACGTTTTTCTATCAATATTTAAAAGTTGAGCCGCTTTGGTTTTGTTGTACTTCACTTCTTTTAATGTTTTTTCAATCAACATTTTTTCAGCCGATTTTAAATCAGTTGCTACCGATGTATCAGGCTCTACTTCAGTAACAAAATTATTGTTATTTACCTCACATAACATTTCATCAGGCAATACATCCGGTAAAATATAATTGCCTTTAGTGAGGAGTACAGCACGCTTCACCACATTTTTAAGTTCGCGCAAATTACCCGGCCAATCGTAAGCCAAAAACATATCAAATACAGCTTGATCCACACCTTCAACTTGTTTGTTTAATTCGTGGTTGGCTTGTGTAATAAAATGGTTAACAAACAAAGCCAAATCAACATTACGTTTGCGTAAAGGTGGTGTTTTAATATTAAACTCATTTAACCTATGGTATAAATCTTCTCTAAACTTATTGGCCTTTACGTTCGCCAATAAATCATCGTTAGTAGCCACTAAAATTCTCACATCAATTTTAACGGTATTATTAGCACCCATGGGTTGAATTACTTTTTCTTGCAGGGTGCGTAATAATTTAACTTGTACATCATAATTTAAATTACCAATTTCATCTAAAAACAATGTTCCGCCATTGGCAAACTCAAACTGACCCTTTTTATTTTGAAGTGCCCCGGTAAATGCGCCTTTTACATATCCAAACAATTCGCTTGAAGCCAAATCGTTGGTTAATACACCGCAATCAATGGCCACAAAGGGTTTGTTGGCACGAGCACTATTTGCATGAATGGTGCGTGCCACATATTCTTTACCTGTTCCACTTTCGCCTTGTATAATAACCGACATATTGGTGGGGGCAACCAACTCAATGTATTCGTAAAGTTGTTTTGATAAATTACTTTCTCCTTTAATAAAAGGAATCTTGTTATTTGATTCTTTTTTAACAGCAGTGTTGGCATCTGCTCCATGTTGCTCTTGTTGTTTAAACCCCGATTCAATAAGCATTAACAACTCATCAGGGTTTACAGGTTTAGTGATGTAATCATAAGCACCACTTTTCATACTGCGCACTGCAGTTCTAATGTCGTGAAAGGCCGTCATGATAATAAACGGAACACGAGCGCCTTTGTCCCTGATGAATTGCATAAACTCAAGTCCGGTTCCATCAGGTAACCTGTAATCAGAAATTACCATGTCAAAATCAAAGCGTGCCCACAACTCTCCTGCCCGTTTGTAGCTGTAGGCTACCTCTACTACATATTGCTTTTGGGTTAAAAACCCCTGCAATATATTGGCAAACGATACATCATCTTCAACAACTAAAATTTTTTTGTTCATGGTGAATTGATAACAAGCAAAAGATTAAGGTACAATTTTACTTGAAAAGGGGTAATTAAACTAAAAAGTAAATGAGTTTACAGAAGTCATACATACTTGTATAAAAAAACCGGAGCTATAGCACTCCGGTTTTAAACCCAACCTATGAAAACGAGAAGGCTTAGTTAACCTTCTTACCTTCTTTATTTAATTTAACAACAACTGTTTTATCAGCTTGTTTTAAAGAAATGCCATAAAATTCGCCAGCCTCAGCTTTAACCAGTTTTGCAGATACAAATTCCATACCTTTAAACTCATCTGTTGCTAATGTTTTACGAACAGCTTCAGGTAATTCTTCCAATTTTAAAGAAGGCTCTTCTGCTTTAACAGCGGCAGGTGCGGTAGTTTCTTTTACTGCAGCAGGTGCAGGTGTTGCAGGAGCAGCAGTTTGTGCATTGGCAGCAATTGCGCCTAAAACTAAAATTGATGCAGATAGGATTACTTTTTTCATAACAATAATTTTTAAAGTGTTTGGTAATGTATTTTCAATAGGCTTGCCAAAAAATGAAAACCAAGATAAAAAACAGTTAGTCAGAAACTTCCAAAAAGTACCCAATTTTTACCCAAGCAAAAACCGGGGAGCATTGCCACAAATTGAGGAAAACCAACTTTAACATATTGCCCATTATTCCGTATTTGAGTAACAATCAAATTGAATATTCAACACATAAGCATGTACCGAATTGATTTATACTTGTTTATTCAAAAATGATGCGCATCTTTACGTATTAGATTTAGGTTGCCCCCTCCCATCCATGACAACACAAAACCAAGCAGACATAAGCACTTTGCAATCAAATATTCTTGAGTCGTTAGGTAATAACCTACCCGACACTATTGTTTATCAATTTGTGAGGCTTCCTGATGATACCCATAAGTTCACTTACATCAGCGAAAATGTATCATACCTAATTGGTAAAAGTGCAAGAGAGGTGCTAGAGAATCCTAATCTTTTATTTGATACAATATTAGAGCGACACGTACAACCTTGGTTGGAAGCACAAAAAGTATCGTTTGAAAACATGAGTATGTTTAATTTCGAACTTGAATGTAAAAGTATTCATGGAGACATCAGGTGGTTAAGAATAATATCTAATCCGCAAAAATTAGATGATGGAACGGTGTTGTGGACCGGAATACAAACAGACATCACAAAAGAAAAAAACAACGCACTTAAACTCCAAAAAAATAACAGAGAACTAAAGTTGTTAAATGCAGTAAACGACATTATCAATGCTGCTACAAACCCAAGTTTGCTGCTTACCCAAATTTGTGAGTGCTTGGTAGAAAATGGGCATTATAAATTGGCGTGGATGTGCAAATTACCGGAATTAAACGACCCGATTAAAACGGTTACGCCAATTGCCAGTTATGGAATTACTTCATACTTGGATAATTTAATAATTGACTTAACAACAGAAGAACTTAGACGAGGCCCAACGGCTTCTGTTTTGCTTGACGGTGGAAATTTTATTACCAATAATTTTGAAACCTCTAATAGATTTAAGCCTTGGTTGGATAACGCTCGTAAAGTTGGTTTTTCTGCTTCAGGTGTTTTTTCTATTAAATTTCCGGAGAACATAAATGGGGCATTTAACGTATATTCTGATGAAGTAAATGCTTTTGATGAGCACGAAACAAATATCTTAAATCGCATAGCCAATAACTTATCATTAGCACTCAATAATATTTCCATTAAATCAGATAAAGATAATGCCTTGTTTCTTTTAAAAGAACGAAATAAGGAATTAAAAACTGTATACAATATTTCAAAACTATTGAGTGATGATGAGCAGGGCGAAGAAAAAATTATACAAGAGATAACAAATTTACTACCTAGTGCGTGGTTGTATCCAAACGTATGCGAGGCACTAGTGGTGGTGAACGGCAATCGTTACACAACCAAGGGTTATGTTGATGCCAGACAAAAACAACAAGTACATATTATTAACGGACAACAACTAATTGGGTATATAGAAATTGTGTACACCAAAGACATGCCAGAGATGTACGATGGTCCGTTTCTAAAGGAAGAAAAGGAACTAATGACTACAGTTGCCGAAATGATCTCGACCTATTTGAGTAAGAAGAATACATTTAAAGCATTAACAAAATCAGAGGCAAATCTTAAATCGGTATTTGATAATACAGAAACCGGATACGTATTAATTGATAGTGAACTTAAAATACTCTCATTTAACAAAACCATTAGTACCTTATTGAGAATGGTTATTGATGAAGAACTGAAAATTGGTGCATCATTTTTAAAACATGTTTTACCCGAGAAAAAACAAAACTTTGAATTCGCAATAAAAAAAGTATTTGAAAGTAAAACCAATTATTCTTACGAAACGGCATACTCTAGCAACCAACAGAAATATTATTACATTATACATGTTGTTCCGGTAATTGATGATAACAAAGTGATTAGTATTTGTATATCGGCATACGATGTTACCAATAGAAAAAACATGGAGTTGGAGCAACAAAAAATTACCCGCGACTTGCTTCAACGCAATAGGGATTTGGAACAGTTTGCATTTATCGTATCTCATAATTTACGCTCACCTGTAGCCAACATATTAGGCTTAAACATGTTACTTAAAGAAAGCTTACCTGAGGAAGAAAAACAAGGTATTTTGGAGAAGATAAATATTTCGGCCCAACGTTTGGATGAAGTGGTACAAGACTTAAATACCATCCTGCAAATCAGAAGGGAAGTATCAGAACGAAAAACCACAGTTCATCTCAATACATTAGTAATCAATATCAAAGAGAGTATTGAGAATATAATACACGAAAGTCATACCATTATTGAAGTTGATTTTAGTGCAGTACCACAAATTGAAGCCATTAGAACATACATTGGAAGTGTGCTTTTTAATATGATTACCAATAGTATTAAATACGCCAGGCCAAACGTTGCTCCTCATATTTTTATTCAAACAAAAAGAGAGGGAAAAAATGTGGTTATTACTTATAATGACAATGGCAGAGGAATTGATATGCAAAAATACGGAGCACAGGTTTTTGGCTTATACAAACGTTTCCACGCTCAAACAGAAGGCAAAGGGATTGGCTTATTTATGACCAAAACCCAAGTAGAAGTAATGGGCGGAAAAATAAGCCTGAAAAGCAAACCAAATGAAGGTTGTGTATTTACAATTACATTGCCCGATGAATAACACATCAAACCAAATCTTAAAAAATAAAAACGCCTTCATCCCAATTTGGAATGAAGGCGTTTTAGTATCAATTAAATGAGGTTATTACAAGTGTATGCACTCGCCATAAGCTTGTGCTGCGGCTTCCATAATGGCCTCACTCATGGTTGGATGCGGATGAACCGACTTAACAATTTCCATACCGGTAGTTTCTAATTTACGCGCAACCACAACTTCCGCAATCATTTCTGTAACATTTGCACCTACCATGTGCGCTCCTAAAAACTCGCCATATTTGGCATCAAAAATTACTTTAACAAACCCTTCCTTCGCTCCTGCTGCACTTGCTTTACCACTGGCCGAGAATGGGAATTTACCCACCTTAACCTGGTAACCTGCTTCTTTAGCTGCTTTTTCGGTGTAACCAACAGAAGCAACTTCCGGTGAGCAATAGGTACAACCCGGAATATTGTTGTAGTTTAATGCTTCAGGGTGGTGACCTGCGATTTTCTCTACACAAATAATACCTTCTGCACTTGCAACGTGCGCCAATGCAGGGCCTTTCACGATATCACCAATGGCATAAACACCTTTAATGTTGGTTGCATAAAAATCATCCACCAATACTTTTCCTTTATCGTGTTTAACACCTACTGTTTCTAAACCTAAGTTTTCTAAGTTGGTTTGAATACCTACTGCAGATAAAACCACATCAGCTTCTAACTCAACCACACCAGTTTTGGTTTTTACTTTTACTTTGCAACCGGTACCTTTTGTGTCAACAGATTCAACAGCAGAATCCGTCATAATATCGATACCCGATTTTTTAAATGATTTAGCTACTTCTTTTGATACATCTTCATCTTCAATTGGAAGGATGTTTGGTAAAAACTCAACAATAGTAACCTTAGTACCCATGGCGTTATAGAAGTATGCAAACTCGCAGCCAATAGCACCACTACCCATAACAATCATCGATTTAGGTTGCTTATCCATAGCCATGGCATCGCGGTAACCTAAAATCTTTTTGTTATCAATTTTAACGTTTGGCAATTCGCGGCTGCGTGCACCTGTAGCTAAAATAATTGATTTGGCTTCGTATGTTTTTTTAGCACCGGCAGCATCAGTAACTTCTACTTTACCTGCAGCAGCTAATTTGCCCGAACCCATAATCACATCAATTTTATTTTTCTTCATCAAGAAGGCAATACCTTTGCTCATGCCATCAGCCACACCACGACTACGTTTTACTACTGCATCAAAATCGTGTGATGCGTCTTTAACGCTAATGCCATAATCGCCTGCATGTTTAATGTATTCAAATACTTGTGCCGATTTTAATAACGCTTTGGTTGGAATACAACCCCAGTTTAAACATATACCACCTAAACTTTCGCGTTCAACAATAGCTGTTTTTAATCCTAACTGACTTGCACGAATGGCAGCTACATAACCACCCGGTCCGCTACCTATAACTATTAAATCGTAATTCATTGCTTTCTTAATTTGGGTGCAAAATAAATGTTTATTTTTAATTAGGTATGTTTTTTTGGTTGCTCAAGTATGGTAGTACTGGCCAAATCCTTAAAAACACTGTTTTAAGCTGCTAAAGCAATGATTTAACCAACTTTTTATCCCCCACAATCCACAGGGTATCATTTAATTCAAACTTGATACTTGAGTCAGGGTTAAGTATACGTTCTCCATTACGCTCAATACCAACTATTAATCCCTTAACATGTGTCCTAATATTAGATTCTCTAATGGTTTTACCTAGAAATGGAAATCCGGGTTGAACCGAGAGTTGAGTAAGTGTAACATCTCCATTTATCTGTTCGAATACTTGAGCATTGTTGGCCTCTTTAATGGTGTTTTCAAAATTCAAAACCTGTTCATCTGTTCCTATAACCGTTATTCTATCAAATGGATACAGGCATTCAGTTTTGTTAGGTATCATTATTTTTCTATTACCTCGCTCTATCATGGCCAAATTAACACCAAATCGCTCGCGTAACTTTAAACTTTCGAGCGTGATACCAATCAATGTGCTATCAACATCAATATCAAAATATGCCATATGTGCATCCCATGGTAATAAGTGCCCCAGTGGTGATTGTATTTCCATCGTTTCACGAATATTTAAATTAGATTTAAATCGTTTTTCAATACGGTTAGAGAATGCTCGTAACCTTTTACGAAACACTATAATAACTATAATAATTACAACAATTCCTATTACAAAGGCAGTAATTGTAGAAAACAACTGATCGAGTAAAAAACCAATCATTAATACGCCTAAAGCTACACGTGTTATTTCCATGGCTATTATAGGGCCTCGGTTGTATTGATTTATCCATAATTCAGTATATGATTGTCGATTAACTCTCCTTACAGAAAGCATGTATAAAAAGGGCCCCATTGCACTCATGGCAATAAAAGTAGTTAACGTACTTCCCCAAACACCCCAAATGGTAAAAAATGGATCAATGAAATTTACTACCATCAATATAATGGCCAAGCAGATTACCCCGTTAAAAATAATAACCTGAAAAAACTCATTGAGTACTTTTTTCCAATTACTTTCGGCAGTGATATGCTGGGCACCTGTTGAATAATTATTGATAGATTTGAGCCATTTTTGAGGTAGAATTTTCTCTAAGAATGTGTAGAGTGGCTCAGCAAGTTTAATCATGTAAGGAGTAGTAAATGTAGTTATTACGGATACCCCTACAGCAATCGGATATAAAAAATCGCTCGTTACGCCTAAAGTTACACCTAACGTGGCTATAATAAAACTAAACTCGCCTATTTGAGACATACTTGTACCCGCTTGTACACTTTGTTTTAGCGGTAAACCACTGATTAACGAACCCGATGTTACAAATAAGGTTTTACCCAACATAACCACAAGCGTTAGAATAACTACGGGAATGGCGTATTGCAAAAGGATGCTTGGATTAATTAACATGCCTACAGAAACAAAAAACACGGCACCAAACAAATCTTTTACAGACTTCAACACGTGTTCTATACGCTCTGCCTTGGTGGTTTCGGCCAATATGCTTCCCATGATAAACGCACCTAATGCCGCACTAAATCCAACATTTGCGGCAAACACAACCATACCTAAACATAAAGCAATAGAGATAATTAAAAGCGTTTCGTCACTGATATGTTTACTTAATTTTTTAAGTAAACCAGGCAAAAGATATATACCCATTAAAAACCAAAGCACTAGGAAAAAACCTAGTTTTAATACTGATGTCAGCATTTCGCTACCTTCAAAATTTTGACTAACAGCTACTGTAGATAATAGCACCATGAGTAAAACAGCGGCTAGGTCTTCTATTATTAATATCCCAATTACTGTTCCCGCAAATTTTTGCGTTTTTAACCCCAATTCATCAAAAGCCCTAAAAATAATAGTGGTTGATGAAATGGCAATTATTCCACCAAGAAAAAGGCTATCTATACTTCCCCACCCCAACAACTGACCTGTAAAATAACCTACAAAAAGCATTGCGGCTATTTCAAACAAACCTGAAATGGCAGATGTTCCACCAACCTTCACCAATTTTTTGAAACTGAACTCTAGTCCTAAACTAAAAAGCAAAAAAATCACACCTATCTCGGCCCAAATTTTTATACTTTCAATTTCTGTAACAGTAGGAAACAAGGAAAAATTCGGACTAACCAACAATCCTGCAATAATATAACCCAACACCACAGGTTGATTGAGTTTTTTAAAGATTAAAGTTACTATTCCGGCCGAAAAAAGTATGAGTGCTAAATCTGTTATTAAATGAGGAACGTGTGCCATAGGAAATTCATGATATTGTGGCTAAAATACTATTTAACCAAAGATATGCAAAGTTGTGTACTTGTTATGACAAACATTTAACACCACCGATGCCTATTTATATTATCATGTAAAAGTGTACTTTTGCACTCCTTAATGTAAAAAGTTATGACTAAAACAGCTGAAATACACACCGCTAAAGGTGTAATGAAAATTGAATTTTACGAGAATGATGCCCCTAATACTGTTGCCAACTTTATTAAGTTAGCGCAAAGCGGCTTTTACAATGGTTTAACATTTCACCGTGTAATACCTGATTTCGTAATTCAAGGTGGATGCCCAAATGGAATTGGTAATGGTGGACCGGGTTACAAAATTGATTGTGAACTAACAGGCGGAAATCAATTTCACGACAAAGGCGTGTTATCAATGGCACATGCCGGACGTAATACCGGTGGTTCTCAGTTTTTCATATGCCATAGCCGTAACAACACTGCTCACCTTGATAGAAACCATACTTGCTTTGGTAAAGTGGTTGAAGGTTTAGAAGTAATTGATGCCATTCGTCAAGGTGATGTAATGGAAAAAGTAATTATTAACGAATAAAAACGGCTGCTCAAGCAGCATACATAGCAACATTTTATATGTTACAATTAGCGGTATTAAGAGAAAACACCCAAGAGGTTAAAGAGCGTTTAAACAAACGTAATCCCGCCTTTGCGGCAGTGGTTGATGAAGTGCTTGTACTTGACGAAAAAACACGTGCAGCCAAACAACAAATGGAAAATCACCAGGCCGAAGCAAACAAAATTGCCAAGCAAGTGGGCGAGTTGATGAAAAGTGGTAAACGTGAAGAGGCTGAAGAAGTAAAAAAACAATCGGCTAATTTAAAAGAGCAAGCCAAACAGTTGGAAGAAACTGTAAAGCAATTGGAAGAAGAGCTGTTTGCTAAATTGGTTACCATTCCTAACACACCAAATGTTATTGTACCCGAAGGAAAAACACCTGAAGAAAATTTAAACGTTTTTCAACATGGTGAAATACCAACACTTGCCGAAGGTGCTGTACCTCACTGGGACTTAATTACCAAATACAACTTAATTGATTTTGAATTAGGCACAAAAATTACAGGAGCAGGATTTCCTGTATACCGTGGTAAAGGCGCACGCTTACAACGTGGCTTAGTAAACTTCTTTTTAGATGAAGCCATGAAAGCCGGCTATGAAGAAATTGTTCCTCCATTTTTAGTAAACGCAGAAAGTGGTTTTGGAACCGGACAGTTACCCGATAAAGAAGGGCAAATGTACCATGCACAGGTTGATGATTTATATTTGATACCAACGGCTGAAGTACCTGTAACCAATATTTACCGTGATGTGATTTTAAAAGAAGAAGAGTTGCCGATTAAAAACGTAGCCTACTCTCCTTGTTTTAGAAGAGAGGCCGGAAGTTGGGGCGCACATGTACGCGGGTTAAACCGTTTACATCAATTTGAAAAAGTAGAAATTGTACAGATTGCCACACCTGAACAATCGTATGCTATTTTAGATGAAATGGTAAAACATGTACAAGGTTTATTAGAAAAACTTGAATTACCATACCGCATACTTCGTTTGTGTGGTGGCGATATGGGCTTTACATCAGCACTTACTTACGATTTTGAAACATACAGTGCCGCTCAACAACGTTGGTTAGAAGTAAGCTCTACTTCAAACTTCGAAAGTTTTCAGGCCAACCGTTTAAAGTGCCGTTACAAAACTAAAGATGGTAAAAACCAATTGGTACATACTTTAAATGGAAGTGCATTGGCTTTGCCACGTATTTTGGCCACTATTTTAGAGAACAACCAAACACCCGAAGGCATTAAAATACCAAAAGCATTGGTGCCTTATGTAGGGTTTGATGTGATTAGTTAAAACATCATTATTACAAAAGAGCCACACCTAAAAAAGTGTGGCTCTAACTTATAGCTTACTTAATATAATTCGAAAATTATTGTTCGTATACGTAATCTTGACTTGTGTATGCCATTCCTGTAACTACTACAACTTTACCACTAGCATCTGTAACAGTTTTTTCAGTAGATCTACCAACATGAATAGTAATAATAGAACCAAAGGGAATGCCTGTTAACATGGTAGAGGTAATGCTACACATTCCATTATCAGGCACATTTACAGGATCATTAAAAAATGAAGCACTACTAAAAGACGAATTTTTAAGGTTTGACCTAAATCCATTATATTCAACCATAACCTCAACACCCTCGTGATTATTCGCATCTTTGTTCCAAAAAATTTGCTTCGGTAAAAGCGCGCTTTTAATTACAGATGTAGCATAATTGTAATTTTCAGGAATCAAGTAAATTTCCTCAGGTACATACATGCTAATGTTAGTGTTTGAGAAACCTGAACCACCTGCTACATCAAATGACGTTGTACCACCAAATTGACTAGTATTAGTTGAGTCAATTGAGTTTGCATGACTAAAAGCATAAGTCCATCTTCCGTATCTAATTGAATCTGGTTGCAAAACTATACTACCCCAGCTTACATTTCCAGCATTTAAACCTTGCGAAATTAGATTGTCATAGAAATTAGCATTTCCTTGGTAATAAACCCGATGATGAATCGCATTGGATGTGTCCCTCCAACTCTCGCATTGTGCAGTATAAATTACGTAACCATCATAAACTGTAGTACCTATATTAAATAATCCAATAGGACTCCTCTTAGTAATGCTAGAGTTAGATTCCAGATTGGGATCTTTTTTACATGATTGAAAAATAACAGCTAAGGCTATTAAGATTGTTATTTTGAACTTTCGCACATTAACGAATGTAGCATTTTTTATTGTAAAACAAAAAATGAAAGTTCCTCAGCCAACCGTCTAAAATTCCGTTACAAAACCAAAGACAGTAGAAACCAATTGGTACATACTAAAATATCATTTCAATAATTTAATAAGGTCGTAAACAAAACAGTTTACGGCCTTTTTTTATACAACAAAGGGAGCCTAAGCTCCCAATTGTATGCATTTGTTTGATAGGTAGAATCTTTAAAATTATGTTTACAACACACCAAAGTTGCAAACTTTAAGTAGAGGTATTGTTGATAGGCTAACACCTAATAAAACCCAAATTCACCTTTCTGTGGGTATGACAGCATGAAAAGTCAGCACCCCTATTTTACTGTAACATTTTTTTAGTTTGATTGGACAGCCTATAAATTACTTCTACTTTTCGAGCTTTGCACACAATGTATTATCTTAGCGCTATGTTAGTTGAATTACATCCTCTGAATCCCAACCTACGCGACCTGAAAAAGGTGATGGACATGTTACATAAAGATGGGGTAATTATTGTACCTACTGACACCATTTATGCAATGGCGTGTAAGTTAGACAGTAAAAAAGCCATTGAACGTATGGCGCGTATATCCGGCAAAAAACCTGAGAAAGTAAACTTCTCCTTAATTTGTTCTGATTTATCTAACATATCCGACTATACTGCCAATATTGACAGGGCAGTTTTTCGTTTGCTTAAAAACAACTTACCCGGACCATTTACCTTTATTTTAAAAGCCAATAATAACGTTACCAAATATTTTAGTGGTACAAAAAAAACAATTGGTATTCGTGTGCCTGATAATGCCATTGCTCAAACCATTATTAAAGAGTTAGGCATCCCTCTGGTGGTTACTACCATTCATCACGATGATGAAATCTTGGAATACATGACTGACCCGGAAGAAATACACGAGAAGTTTGAACACTTGGTTGATTGTGTAATTGATGGTGGTGCAGGAGGAAACATCCCTTCAACCATTGTTGATTGCAGTGAGGATGAAGTGGAAGTACTTCGTGAAGGTAAAGGACAGTTAAATTCTTAATCCCGTTTTATTCTGTTGAATAGCACCAGAAACATAGCCATTGTTTGTAATCCAAAATCGGGTAAAGGCAAACCACTACAATTGTTACCCTTGTTCGAAAAGTATGTAACACAACATCAATTCAATTTTCAATCGTTTACAGGCAACTTACCCAACAACTTAAACAACTTTACCGACCTTGTAATTATGGGCGGTGATGGCACCATTAACTATACCCTCAATCATTTTAAACACATCAACATACCTATTGGTATTATTGGTTGTGGTACGGGTAATGATATTGCTTCTTTGTTACTTGGCAAACAATCAAACCAACAACAATTTGAAATAGCTTTGTTTGGTGCAATACAAAAAGTAGATGCAGGAATGTGCAACCAAAAGTTATTTATTAATGGCGTGGGTATTGGGTTTGATGGCTGGGTAGTAAAACGATTATTGGCCAAAAACTTATTACAAGGTAAAGCAGCATACTACAGCACAGTAATCAGCTTATTGTTGTTTTATAACGAAACCAAAGTAAGCATAAACATAGATGGCGAACAAAGCGAAACTAATTTATTTATGTTGAGTGCGGCCAATGGAAAAACATACGGAGGTGGGTTTAAAGTAGCACCTCTGGCCGAAGTAAATGATGGCTTGCTGGAAATAATTGTGGTAGACAAACTGCCAGTTTTAAAACGACTGAAATATTTACCCGTGATTGAAAATGGTAAACATTTAGACCAACCACTTTCATTTTTAAGATACAAAACGGGAAAAAAAATATCCTTACAATCAACCCAAAAGCTAAAAGCACATTTAGATGGCGAATACATGGAAGCCAATAGTTTTGATATAGAAATATTGCCGCAATTTATAAGCATAAGAACAACATGGGTTTGATGTACCATTTAACCCACTATAATTTTTACATTTGTGCTTTATGAATCCAATTTTAGTTGAAGTATACAGAGGTGGTTTATTGGAAAGTTTTCACCGCGGTGTGGTGTGCGTGGTAAACCAACAAAACGAGATTATATTTAGTGTGGGTGATCCCGAACAATTGTGTTACCCGCGTAGTGCCATGAAACTACTTCAGGTAATTCCGCTTATTATAAACGGTGGAATAGAAAAGTTTAACTTTACCCTAGAAGAAATTGCCGTAATGTGTGGCTCGCATAATGCCGAAAGCGAACACCTGCGTGTAGTAAATACCATCTTACAGAAAATTGGTTTAAGCCCTGATCATTTAAACTGCGGACCACAATACCCCAGCAGTAAAAAAGATGCCAATGCATTGATAAAAGCTGATGTAAAACCGCACCACATACACAACAACTGTAGCGGTAAACATGCAGGTATGTTGGCTACTTGTGTATTGATGAATTGGCCCATTGAGGATTACATCAACCCAAGCCACCCATTGCAAAAAGTTATCAAAGAAATTTGTGCCTTGATGTATGAATACCCCGAGCAACAAATGATTACGGCTTTGGATGGTTGCAGTGCGCCAATTTTTAGTGTGCCGGTGAAAAATCAAGCCATTGCATATAAAAATTTGGTAAGTAATAACCATTTACCCGATGCAGTAAAAGCAGCATGCGAAGTGGTTGTAAAGGCAGTAAGTGCATACCCATTTATGGTAGCCGGAAGCAAAAGATATTGCACCGATATGATGCAAATTACTGCACCAAAGATTATTGGAAAAACAGGTGCTGAAGGCATTTTTTGCATGACTTTTACCGAGCAAAAATTAGGCGTGTGCATTAAAATTGATGACGGTAAAATGTTGCCGCAGTACAATGTTGCACAAGCATTGGTAAATGCCAGCGGGTTGTTTAGCGCTGAAGAGTTGGCCCCATTACAACACCACTTGCAAGCGCCTATTACCAACTTTAATAAACTTAACACCGGAGAAATTAAAGTAAGTGAATCGCTCGAGGAACAATTGAAAATATTTAGAATGGTCTAACAAAAAAGCCGCTTTCAATCGAAAGCGGCTTTTTAATAAAATTTTATCGTGATTAATTAATCCCTCTAAAAATTCTGTTCCAACGAATTTTCTTAAAAATATTGGTTTCGTTAGGGTCTAAACTCATCCAAGTAAATAACGCTTTACCCACAATATGGTCTTCGGGAACAAACCCCCAAAAGCGCGAATCAGCTGAGTTATGGCGGTTATCACCCATCATAAAATAATAATTTTGTTTAAAGGTATACGAGGTAATTTCTTTGCCATCTAAGTAAACCTTATTGTCTTTCATGTCTAATGTTGGGTTGTTCTCGTATACCCTAATAGCACGCTCATAAATAAAATAAGTTATAGTATCCAACTTAATATTATCACCCGCTTTAGGTATGTATATGGTACCAAAATTATCTACATTCCAACCCCAACTTTCTTTAAACGGAAAAATATATGAAGCACCTGCACCTCTTGCTTGTAAGGTATTTTCTACTTTCTTTACCCAACTTTGTTGCAACAAATCTTCTTTGGCTTGTTTAGTTAACAACAACTCAAAATCGCCTTGGTCGCTTATTCGTCCACCTTCTGTAATATCATTACGTTTGGCCACTTTTTCATCAAACGAACCATCTGTTTGTACATAATATTTAAACTGCATTTTAGGCGGATTTTCAGCCGCAACACCATTTACAAAAACTTGTTGGTTAATTACAGCTAAACTATCACCGGCAATACCCAAACAACGTTTAATGTAATTTTCTTTTTTATCTAAAGGTCTACCATCTTCAGCCGGATAGTTAAACACTACGACATCGTTGTTTTTAATTTTTTGAAAACCCGGCAAACGCATGTATGGCATATTGGGCCACTCGATGTAGGAGTTACCTCCAACTACAGGCATGGTATTGTGGGCAAACGGAAAACTAACCGGAGTAATGGGTGCGCGTGCTCCATAGTTTACTTTACTTACAAACAAAAAATCGCCAACCAGTAACGATTTCTCCATAGAAGAAGTAGGAATGGTATAAGCCTCTATAAAAAACGTGCGTATTAAAGTGGCTGCTACTACTGCAAATGCAATGGCATCAATCCACTCGCGGGTTTTAGTTTTGCGTTGAAAACGATTGACGAAAATGTAATAGCCGATGATGGCTGCTTGTATCAATACAAAAAATAAAATATTGGTTACAAATGATGAGCTTGTAACAAAGCTCATGATGATGAAGAAAAACAAGTTGATGCCGCTCATGAGCCAGAAGCTGTATCGCTCGCGCTTATTAAGCATAGCAAAAAATTTATTGTACATGTTTGATTTATTTTGTTGTTGTAATGAAATGCTTACTTGTTTTACCTAACGCGTGAACATCCCTTATCTGTAAATATTGTGTTTAAAGGATAAAATTACTTTTAAACGGATGATTATAAATTTAAAATATCTTCCATGGTATAAATTCCCTTTTTACCAATTAACCACTCTGCGGCCATTACTGCACCTTTTGCAAATCCGTAACGAGATTTGGCCACGTGGCGAATTTCTATACCATCAATAACCGATTCGTATTTTACAAAATGATCTCCGGTAACATCGGCCACACGTTTTGATTCGATAAGTAATTCGTTTGGTTTTAAACTTTGCGAAGGCGTGTTTTCGTTGTAAATTAAGCGGCCTTTGTAACTATCTTTAACTTTATTTTCGGCCAATATTTGGTTTACCAAAGTAAGGGCAGTTCCGCTTGGATGATCCTTTTTTTCGGTGTGATGTATTTCTTCAATCATCACATCATAATCATCTTGTTCGGCCATCATTTTGGCCAAAATTTTATTCAGCTTAAAAAATATATTTACCCCAACACTAAAGTTGGTACTGTACACCATGCTTTGTTCTTCGTTCAGGCAACGACCTTTAATTTCATCAAACTGATCGTACCAACCGGTGGTGCCAATTACCAATGGAACCTTCGCCTCAAAACATTTGTTGATGTTTTCCACGGCCGCATCCGGCATACTGAAATCTATGGCCACATCAACATTCTGCAAACTAATGGGCATAAAGTCGAAGGCATTTTCGAGGCTTACTTTATATACAATTTCGTGACCTTTAGCAAGTGCAATTTTCTCAACTGCTTTACCCATTTTGCCGTAGCCTAATAATGCAATTTTCATTTGATAATATTGTTATAGAGTTGGAGTTGGTTAAAGGGATTATTATTTGCAGGCATTGAATTTTGTAGTAAAAATACACATTCTCTGCATTTTTTTAAAACTTAAACGTAAATAAAAGTTGAGAACTTGGTGTTGAACCCACAAATTGGTAGGTGGGTTGCACGTTTAAAGATAAGTCGTCTGTTATTTTAAAATCGAAAAAATGAGCATCAACAGCCGCATCCACAATTTGTAAAATGTACACCGCACCCAAACCTATGTATGATAAATCTCGGTAGTAACGGTAATAATCGCGGTAGCTTTTTAAGGTTGGGGTTTGAAACTGATTGTAATAACCGTCAGCATTATTGCCCGAATTGATACGCTCAGCGTAAGCATCTTTAAAATTATTGTATTGCTTGCTGTAAAAAACAATGCCATAAACTGTTGCGCCACCTGCAGCATAAACAACCGGTATTTTCCAGTACTTTTTATTGTAGGCTTGTCCGGCACCCGGTAAACAAACCGACAACCAAGTTGCTTTTTTAGGTGAGTGCTTAACAAATGTAGAGGTATCTTTTTTTACACTTGGGCTGCTTTTTATGCTACGAACCGTGGTATCGTTACTAAAACCCGCAGGAGTAGACGTTAAACTATCGTTTATAGGTCCCTGCGCTTGAATAGCCATGCTTACAAACAACAACAAAGCGGTAATAATGCCTGAAATGTATTTATTATTCATTGTTAATAAGCGCAAATGTAAGTAAATTAGGGAGGATTCTTAAAAGGGTGAACCTATGCGAATACAAAAATGAGGGATAACCGCGGTGAACACAACGCATTCACAACATACGTAGCGGTGGGAGAATCGAACCACAGAGACGGAAGAGGTAACAACTTTTGTGCAATTCCGTGGCTTCTGTGAGCGCCCACTCCTATCCGTGTTCGCTGTGAAAATAGCGGTTATCGCTGTGGTTTTATCTATAGTATAATCAAACAAAAACCGCCAAATGCATAATACATTTGACGGTTTTAAATATTTAACTTTTCGTAATTAGTTTTCGTCTAATTGCATCAAGTCTAAAATACGTTGTAATTCGGCTTGAGAACGGAATGGAATTTTAATGTTTCCGCGACCTTTATCATCTGCCTTAATGCTTATTTTGGTATTAAACCTGTCGCTTAAACTTTTTTGGTACTCTACCAATGTTTCCGATTTATTAGGTTTAGCAGCAGGTTTATTTGCTTTTGCTTCGTTAGGTTTATTGTTTTCTTCACGCACTAAATTCTCTACACTACGCACACTTAGCTCGTTGGCCAACATTTGTTCCAACATCCATTCTTGTTTTTTAGGATCATCAACATTAATAATGGCACGTGCGTGTCCCATACTAATTTTACCTTCTTTTAAAGCCAACTGAACCGAATCAGGTAACTTTAACAAACGCAAATAGTTGGTTACCGTACTTCTGTTTTTACCAACCCTATCTCCTACTTCGTCTTGCTTTAAACTGCACTCTTCCATTAAACGTTTGTAGCTTAAACCAATTTCAATCGGGTTTAACTCTTCACGTTGAATGTTTTCAATCAATGCCATCTCCAACATTTCTTGGTCGTTGGCCACACGTATGTATGCTGGTATTTTAGTTAACCCTGCCAATATACTGGCACGTGTTCTACGCTCACCTGATATAATTTGGTAGCTGTCGTAACCCATTTTACGAACTGTAATGGGTTGTATCACACCATGTATTTTAATCGATTCGGCTAATTCTAACAAAGCCACTTCTTCAAACTCTGTACGCGGCTGAAATGGGTTAGCTTGTATTTGGCTAATTGATATTTCGCTGATTGAATTGGCCGGTCTTGCTTCTGTTGCAGTATTGGTAATATCTGTACTGGCATCAGAAAGTAATGCGCTTAATCCACGACCTAATCCACTTTTTTTCGGTTGACTCATAACTTAATCTGCTTTAATTTTTTTGAGTTAACAATTAGTTGAGTGTGCTCGACTCAAACATGTTCATTTTAGTTAAGCCATTTTTTTGCAACAACTCTTTGGCTAAGTTTAAGTAGTTGATGGTTCCTTTACATTCGGCATCATAAGCAATTACTGCTTTACCAAAACTTGGTGCCTCACTTAAACGTGTATTACGTTGTATAATGGTATCAAACACCATTTGCTGGAAGTGCATTTTTACTTCTTCAAC
>DITN01000011.1:31296-87535 GCA_002422865.1 Bacteroidetes bacterium UBA6183
TTTTGATGGTGTTTAACAATTTACCTAAACCTTCTAATGCAAAGTATTCGCATTGTACCGGAATAATTACACTGTCGCTTGCAGTAAGCGAATTGGTGGTTATTAAACCTAACGATGGTGAGCAATCAACAATAATAAAATCGTAATCCTTTTTTATAGGATCTAATGCATGGCGTAAAACACGCTCACGATTAGGTACATTGATTAATTCAATTTCGGCACCTACTAAATCTATGTTGGAAGGAAGTAAATCTAAAAAATCAACTTCCGTTTTTATAATGGCTTCGCGGGCTGATGTATCGTTAATCATTACCTCGTACAAACCCAACTCAACATTCTTAGGATCGAAACCCAAGTGAGAAGTTGTGTTAGCCTGAGGATCGGCATCAACCACCAATGTTTTGTACTCTAACACGGCCAAACTTGCAGCCAAGTTAACAGCGGTGGTAGTTTTACCCACACCACCTTTTTGATTTACTACTGATATTATTTTTCCCATGATTGTGATAGTCGTTTGTTAAATAAATTAAATGGTTATGGTGCTGCCAATGGCAGGAATGATTAATGTTTTTTCGTGATTTTCGAAATAATTAATGGCCTTTTCATGATCCACTTTAATAAAGCCGAAAGTGTCAAAATGCATGGCCACTACTTTTTCGCAACCTACTAAATCGGCTGCTCGGTTAGCATCAACATAACCCATTGTAAAGTTATCGCCAATAGGTAACACGGCTAAGTTAACACGGTATTGTTCGCCCACATAACTCATATCGTTGTATAAAGCAGTATCGCCTGCGTAATAAATGGCTTCGTTGTTGGCTTCGTTTGATAATACAAATCCGGCAGCGGTTCCACCATAGGTGCCATCAGGCAACGAGCTTGAGTGTGCCGCAAAAACCATCTGTACCGTTCCAAAATCAAAAGCCCATTTACCACCAATATTCATCGGATGGGTTTTGGTGATACCTTGCTTTTGTAACCAAGCATGAATTTCCCAATTAGCAACCACTGTTGCGCCCGTTTGTTTGGCCAAATCAACCAAATCAGCCGTATGGTCATCATGCCCATGCGATACCAATATGTAATCTGCTTTTAATGATGAGAAGTTTATGCTTGAAGCCAATTCATTACCCCTTATAAACGGGTCGAAGATGATAAGCTTACCGCTCATCTCTAACTGAAAACACGAATGACCTAAGTATGTTAATTGCATATTTTGTTCTAACCTGATGTATCAAATAAAATGTTTCACGACATCAACATATGTACAAACTCACTTTATTGTATCCACATAGGTGTGGATATTTTTCTAACACTACTTATCAGCCACTTGAGTGGTTTTTAGCGCGTGAAACACCTGCATTTTTTTTCCGATTATCAACATCAAAAACAAAATTTCACGGTATTTTTTGGAACGAAAAATGCTTACCAAGGGCATCACTCACCATTTTATTTCGTTTTTTCATCTTGCAATAACACCTGCTAATTTTTTTGAGCCCTGATTTTTCTGCGTGAAACATAGCCATTTACGTTACACATTACAATTACACATATTTCTCTTAATTTCACCCCAACAAAAACACCTTTAAACACTTGAAAGTACTGCATATTACTGCTCAATTTTTATCCAATAAATCAACGCTTTGGTTGTGTTTGGTTACGTTATGTTTGTTTGTGGCGGTAACCAGTGTGCGCTTTAACCGTAATACCGCAATAGTAAACAGGCCACTTAACGATGCCCGCTATTTTATCGCTTATGTTGAACATTTTAGGGGAGAAACGCCTTCTGATGTTATTCGTCCTGCCTCTAATTGGCGCATGTTGGTTCCTTTTGTTGCAGCCCTTTCACCATTTGAGCCACTTACTGCCATTAACATCACCAACCAATTATTGCTGTTGTTAAGCATGGTAATGTTGTACTACAGTATGTTGCATATAGGTATTGGAAAAGGTTATGTGTGGTTAGGGTTGACGTTATTTTCGGTTTCTTTTCCCGCTTTTTATTACACCACCATTGGTTATGTAGATGCAGGTGTGATGTTTTTTGTAAGCACTTGTATATATGCCACCCTTAAACAGTCGTGGTGGTTATTTGCGCTTAGTTTTGTATTGGGATTTTTAGCCAAAGAAAGTATTGTGGTGGTGGTGCCTTTTGTTGTAACTTATCTTTATCTACGAGGTAACAAGAAACAAGCGTTTGTATTGGGGTTACTCCTATCGGTTATTTATGTGGCAGAAAGTTATTTAGTGAGGCAATACGCGTACCTGACACCGGGCGAAAAAAACAATTTATTTTGGGTGATTAATACCGAAAATATCGGATTAAATATCAAGCGCATCAACTCGTTGTTGGCACCTGTTTTAACGCTAGGTTTGGTAGGATTAATTTATGTAGGCAACTTTACATCAACCTTAAAAACCAACAAAACTTTGGCGTGGGCAAGTATGGCTTTGCTGGGCACCACATTTGCCATGTATGCGTTTGCATTTATCACCACCTACGCTGATGGCCGACCGTTATGGCTGGCCTACTTCGTCATGATTTTGGTGGGTATGTATGGTTTACAGCATCAAGCGAAAAAGTATTAAACTTTTTTTCTGCGTGCTACTTCCCTATTAATTAAGGTAAGCTCTCTTCCGGCCTGACCTTTAACTGATGTATTTTCTGCTGCTCGTCTGAATAAATAAGGCATTACCGCTTTAACCGGACCATATGGTAAATATTTAGCCACGTTGTATCCGGCACTCGATAAGTTAAAACTAATATGGTCGCTCATGCCATACAATTGCGAAAAATATATGCGTTGGTCGTTATTGGCCAAACCTTTTTGTGCCATCAATTCGGTTAACAACATGCTGCTTTGTTCATTGTGCGAACCCGCACATACATTAATCCTGTCAATGTGTTCAATACAGAAATGTAATGCCTCATTATAGTCTTTATCACTACTTGCTTTATCGGGCTGTATCGGGCTTGGATATCCCATTTTTAATGCGCGTTCTCTTTCTTTTTCCATGTAAGCGCCACGCACCAATTTTAATCCTAAGTAATAATTGTGTTTCATGGCATCATCAAAACTTGTTTTTAAAAACGCCAACCTATCATGTCGGTACAACTGAATGGTGTTGTACACAATACATTTTTGCAGGTTAAACTCACGCATCATGTCGTGTGCCAAGTCATCAATAGCCGGTTGTATCCACGATTCTTCTGCATCAATAAAAATACGCACGTTGTTATCGTTGGCTGTTTTACAAATATTATGTATGCGATTTTTCACACGCCCCCACTCACTTTCTTCAGTACTGGTTAAAGTTTCTTTTGCTGAAACTTTTGCCAATAAATCAAACCTGGCTAAACCGGTAACTTTAAAAACACAAAAAGGTATTTTGGGGTTATTTTGGGCTTTGGTAATGGTTTCTAATGTTTCAGTTGCTGTGGCATTAAAACTTTCCTCTTTCTCTTCCCCTTCTACACTGTAATCTAAAATAGTACCCACACCGTAACTGTACAACTGATCGATGGTATTGTTACAATCATCCATGCTTTCACCACCACAAAATTGTTTAAAAACAGTACTTTTAATTAACCCTTTGATAGGTAAACCCATGTTAAATGCACCGTTTACCATTGGCGGACCTAATTTTACCAACCAATTGTATCCAATGGCTTTAAACAACAAGTACGATTGTGTTAACTCGTTGTTGCTTTTAGACTTAAATGCAATTTCCGTGTTGTCGAAACTTAGGGCTGAGGGCTTACTTTGTATATTGGTTTGCACAGTTTTTATTACTTAATTATTAATTTAACCGAAAATACCACAAATTTGTTCGCGCAAAAATAATCGCAGTTGGGTATTTTTTGCCATAAACCAATTATTAATTTTTACCCACTTGAAAGAGTACAACCTAAAAGATTATAGTATTTACATAGGCCCTGAAGTATTTGATTTACTGCTACAACAGTTAATCGAACGCTCGTACTCGCAGGTATTTGTGCTGGTTGACGAAAACACAGAAAAACATTGTTTACCCATTTTAACCAAAACACTTTTTGACGTTAAGGTGATAAAAATAAGCAGTGGCGAAGAACACAAAACCGTAAATAACCTACAACTTATTTGGGATCAATTGGTAAAACACCAGGCCGACAAACAAACCGCTTTAATTAATTTAGGTGGTGGTGTTATTGGCGATATTGGTGGCTTTGCCGCAGCAACGTTTAAACGTGGCATTGATTTTATAAATGTTCCTACCACACTTTTGGCCATGGTTGATAGCAGCATAGGTGGTAAGTTAGGGGTAGATTACCAAGGCATAAAAAATGCAGTTGGTATGATAAAAAACCCAAGCTCGGTATTTGTAAGTACTGATTTTTTAGCCACCTTACCCAAAAGGGAATTGCTAAATGGTTTTGCCGAAATTATTAAACATGGTTTAATAGCTGACGAAGATTATTGGGAAAAAGTAATTCGTGTAAAAAATATTGATGCAGACAGCATGAGCCAACTTATTCATGGCTCGATAAAAGTAAAATCGCAAATAGTAAAAAAAGACCCGGTTGAAGACGGTTTGCGTAAGGTACTAAACTTTGGCCACACCGTTGGACATGCCATTGAATCTTACTCTTTGGCAAATGATAAAAACCCATTGAGACATGGTGAAGCCATTGCCATCGGTATGATTTGTGAAGCATTTTTATCAAAAGAGCATAACGGTTTAAGCGGAAGAGAATTGAGGTTGATTAGTGAGGTTATTTTACAACATTTCCCTAAATATTCTTTACGCAATATTTTATCTCCCGAACTGATTAAGTTTATGCGTCAGGATAAAAAGAACAGCAACCAAAGCATTAATTTTAGTTTATTAAAACGTATTGGTAAAGCCGGGTTCGATTACACTTGCACCGATGCTCAAATAGCCCTTGCCTTAAATTATTACGATGGGTTATGAGTAACCTTCGGATAAAACATCCAACAAAAAATTTAACAGGCAACATCACACTTCCTGCGTCAAAAAGTATTTGTAACCGTGTGCTGATTTTAAAAAAAGTACTTGGTATACATACCTCTATTGAAAATATTGCTACTGCCGATGATAGTGTGGTTATGCAACACGCATTGCAGCAAACAACCGGCACTGTTGATGTTAAAAATGCAGGAACATGCATGCGTTTTTTAACAGCTTATTATGCCACAACACCCGATGTAGACGTAGTTTTATACGGCAGTGAACGTATGCACAACAGGCCCATTGGTGCTCTGGTGGATGCCTTAACAACACTTGGTGCCGACATTGATTATATTAATAAGCCCGGCTTTGCACCTTTGCGCATTAAAGGTAAAAAACTACATGGTGGTGTGGTAACTGTTGATGCATCCATAAGCAGTCAATTTGTAAGTGCGTTGATGTTAGTAGCACCAAATTTAAAAAATGGTTTATCCATTCGTTTAGGTAAAAACACGGTTTCAAAACCATACATTACTTTAACAGCCGATTTATTAAAACAATTTGGTGTTGATGTTACTGTGCAAGATGATGTGGTGATTAAACCTTATCAAACCCAAACCGCACCGGATACTTTTTTAATAGAACCCGATTGGAGTGCAGCAACTTTTTGGTACCAACTTTTAGCCTTAGCAAAAGCCGGAAACATTACGCTAAACTACCTAAAACCCAATAGTGCGCAAGGCGATGCCATCATTGCCGAATACATGGAACGTTTTGGAGTAAGCAGCAACTACCATCAACAAGGTGTATCGCTTACGAAAAATGACAACTACTTAGAAAAAGCTTATTATGATATGTTAAACTACCCCGACATGGTGCCTGCGATGGCCGTGTTGATGTGTGCGTTAGACATACCTTGCACGTTTGTAAATGTTGCACACTTAGAAGCCAAAGAAAGCAAACGATTAACTGCACTTTGTACCGAATTGGGTAAATGTGGGTTTGATATTTCGCACAATGGAAACGAATTATACATCAATTCAATTGGTGAAGAAAACTTAGTGAAACCAACAGCGTTTAATACTTATCAAGACCACCGTTTGGCCATGGCATTGGCTCCACTGGCTTTGTTGTTTGATGAAGTAGTAATTAACGATAGTGAGGTGGTAGAAAAATCATACCCGCATTTTTGGGATGATTTACGTATGGTTGGTTTTGAGATTAAGGTTGAAGCGTAAAATCCAAATTCCATTTATATTTGAAAACCATCCACACAACTAACAAAATTTAACATGGCAGGAAATACATACGGACAACTTTTTCGCATCACCACTTTTGGTGAAAGTCATGGACCTGCTTTGGGTGTTGTGATTGATGGTTGCCCGAGTAATTTATTAATTGACATCGATTTTATTCAGGCCGAGTTAAACAGGCGTAAACCGGGCCAAAGTGCAATAACCACAGCACGTAAAGAAGATGAATCGTTTGAGATTTTATCGGGTGTGTTTGAGGGAAAAACTACGGGAGCACCTATTTGTATGATGGTGCGTAACAACGACCAACGCACTCAAGATTATGCGCATTTAAAAGATGTATATCGCCCATCTCATGCAGATTATACCTATCAAACAAAATATGGCATACGCGATTACCGTGGTGGTGGGAGATCATCCGCCCGCGAAACCGTTGCGCGTGTTTTAGCCGGTGCAATAGCCAAATTATTTTTAGCACAACAAGGTATTCAAATCAATGCTTATGTCAGCCAGGTTGGACCTATTAAATTACAAACGAACCCTGATCAAATTGATGTTTCAATCATAGAAAAAAGTTTGGTGCGGTGCCCGGATGAAACGGTATCAAACCAAATGATAGATTTGATTACCGAAACCGGCAAAAAAGGAGATAGTGTGGGCGGTGCCGTTACATGTATCATAAAAAATGTACCTGCAGGATTAGGAGAACCTGTGTTTGATAAACTACATGCCGAATTAGGCAAAGCCATGTTAAGCATCAATGCTTGCAAAGGTTTTGAAATTGGCAGTGGTTTTGATGCTGCCCAATCTTTTGGCAGTGTGCATAACGATGAATTTTACATAACAGACAATACCATTCATACCCGTACCAATAACAGTGGTGGTGTGCAAGGTGGCATAAGCAATGGCGAGTTGGTGTATTTACGTTGTGCATTTAAACCTGTTGCTACCATTAGAAGCGAACAACAAACCATATCAACCCAAGGTGATGAGGTTACATTGGCAGCAACCGGCAGGCACGACCCTTGTGTGGTACCACGTGCTGTACCTATTGTAGAAGCAATGGCTGCCTTGGTTCTAGCTGATTTTACATTGAGAAACAACACCCTAAATAAGCATAACTTATAAGTAAGACCAATGGCATTTTAATCCACTCTAAATCTCTGCTAATCAACACCCGTACTGTCAAAGTTTGGTAAGTTGGTATATGCCGTGCCACCATTTTTAAATATTTTAGCTCTATCTTGCAGGTTGAACTACACCAAAAGTTGATCTAAATTATTTAAATGAAAAAAATCTTATTAGCAAGCATCTTATCCTTAGCCCTGATAAACACGCAAGCTCAGGAAATTATTCCTTGTGCTACCGATCAAGTTCATTACCAAATGAAACAAGCCAATCCGCTGTTGGCTATTGAAGAGGAAAGAGGAAACCAAGAAGCAAGCAAAATTGCTGAAGCGCTATTGGCCAACAGAAACTTTGCCAAACAGGGCAATGTAAAATACATTCCTGTTGTATTCCATGTGATACACAATGGTGGTACAGAAAACATCACCCAAGCGCAAATCATGGATCAAATGCGCATTTTAAACGAAGACTTCCGCAAAAAAGCTGGAACCAACGGAGATAAGAGCACCAACCCAAATGCAACCGATATGGAGTTTGAATTTAGGCTGGCACAAGTTGACCCAAATGGTAATCGTCATGATGGTATCAACCGCATACAAAGTACTGCCACTAATAATGCAAGCGACAATGTTAAAGCGTTAAGCAGGTGGACTAGTACTAAATACCTAAACATTTGGGTAGTTAAAAGTATTAGTTTGGGCGGAACTGGAGGCGGAACTGTATTAGGCTACGCACAATTTCCTTCATCTATGACTTCTGCACCAAGCCTTGATGGTATTGTTATTCGTGCTGATTATGTAGGAAGCATTCACTCCGGTAACTCAAGCCACATGGGCCGCACCTTAACACATGAGGTTGGACATTGGGTGGGTTTGTATCATCCGTTTCAATTTGGTTGCACCGGACAAACCGCATTAAATTGTACATCGGGCGGAGATCAGGTTTGTGATACACCTCCTGTGGCTTTAGCCAATTATGGTTCTGTGTGTGATGCTGTATTAAATTCATGCAATGGCGATAGCCCAGATTTACCGGATATGATTACCAACTACATGGACTATTTAGATGGTAAATGTGCCAACACGTACACACTTGGACAAAAAGCTAGAGCTACAGCAGAAATGGGATTATACAGAGCTACGATATACTCTCAAGCTAACTTAGCTGCAGCAGGTATTTTACTGGATGGCAGTTATGCATTAGTAAATGCATCAAACATTAAAGCGCCATATAGTTATGGATTTGAAGATGCCAATATTACTGCCGCAGGATGGCGTATACAAAACTTACAAAACGGAGTAAATGGATGGAAAATAGATAACGTAGGTTATAACGGCACAAAAAGTATTGCTTTCCGTAATTACAGCTATACAGCGACTACACACTCTCGTGATGAGTTTAACTCTCCATTAATTGATATATCTACATTAGCTAACCCCGTATTAAAAGTACGTGTGGCAAATGCGCGTAAAACTTCCGGTGATGTGTTAGAAATTGGTATCAGTGGTGATTTTGGCAGAACTGAAACAAAAATATACTCTGCAGCACCAACATTAAGTATGGCAACAACCGAGCTTATTCCAACCGAAACTTCACAATGGACTACCCTAACTTTTGATTTAACACCATACCGCAATATGACCAATGCACGTATTCGTTTTGAGTTGAGAAACTTAAGAGGCAATAATACCTTTATTGATGATTTTTCAATTACCTCATCAACAGGATTATTGGATAATTTAAAACAAGAAATGGCATTTAATGTATATCCTAATCCCATGGAAGGAAATGCTTATGCACAATTTGAATTGAAACAAACACAAAACATTGAAATTAATATTTGTGATGTAACAGGTAAAAAAATAACCACCATACAACAAGGTGAAATGCAAGCCGGTATGCATAGCTTAGCCATTAACCGTAGTGATTTAAAAGCAGGTATTTACCTGATTAATGTAACCACACAAAACGGAACATTTTCACACAAACTTGTTGTAAACTAAAAAAAATTGTAACGTGCGTACCGAAACAGTGAGCTTTACTCACTGTTTTTTGTTTTTATATAAGTTAGTAATATTGCCGTATGACAAAGAACCTTGTGATAGTTGAGTCGCCTGCAAAGGCAAAAACCATAGAAAAATTTTTAGGTAAAGACTTTACCGTAAAAAGTTGCTATGGTCATATAAGAGATTTGGCGAAAGGTGACGAAGCCATTAGAATAGATAAAAATTTTGAACCTCAATACGAAGTACCCGCAGAGAAAAAAGCTGTAGTAAGCGAATTAAAAAAACTAGCCGCACAAAGTGATATGGTTTGGTTAGCATCCGATGAGGACCGGGAGGGGGAGGCCATTTCGTGGCACCTGAGTGAAGTGCTAAAATTAACACCAGCCAATACCAAGCGCATTGTTTTTCATGAAATCACCAAACCCGCCATTTTACGTGCAATCGAAAATCCTCGTGGTATAGATTACAATTTGGTAAATGCACAACAAGCACGCAGGGTGTTAGATAGGTTAGTGGGTTTTGAATTATCGCCCGTTCTATGGAAAAAAATTAAAGGTAACTTAAGTGCAGGTCGCGTGCAATCGGTTGCCGTGAGGTTGATTGTTGAACGCGAAAGAGAAATTAACAACTTTAGCCACTCTTCTGCCTTTAAAATAGTAGCGCATTTTAATGTTGGTGGTAAACAAATGGATGCCGAATTATCAAAACGTTTTGATAAGGAAGCAGATGCCATGGCGTTTTTACAAAAATGCATCACGGCCGATTTTACCATCAATAATTTGGAAGTTAAACCTGCGGAAAAATCACCAGCACCTCCTTTCACTACATCAACGCTACAACAAGAAGCCAGTAGAAAATTAGGTTACGGAGTAAGTATAACCATGAGTATTGCACAAAAACTTTACGAACATGGATTGATTACTTATATGCGTACCGATAGTGTTAACTTAAGTGAAATGGCTATTGGTGCTGCCAAAGATTACATTACCAAAAACTTTGGTGCACAATATAGCAACCCTAAACGTTACACCACCAAAAATGATAGTGCACAAGAGGCACACGAGGCCATCCGTCCAACTTATTTTGAGAACGTTGATATTGATGGAACACCACAGGAAAAAAGACTTTACGATTTAATTTATAAACGTGCCATTGCCTCGCAAATGAGCAAAGCACAAATAGAGCGCACCGTTGCCCAAATAGGTGTTAGTACTTTACCCGATACCTTAACTGCTACAGGTGAAGTATTGAAGTTTGATGGCTTCTTAAAAGTATATTTAGAAAGCACGGATGATGAATCCGAGAATGACAACAGCAAGATGCTTCCTCCGTTAAAAGTTGGCGAAAAACTTACTTTAATTAACATGGATGCAGCCGAGAAATTTACACGTCCTGCGCCACGTTACACAGAGGCTAGCTTAGTAAAAAAACTAGAAGAGTTAGGCATTGGTCGTCCATCAACATACGCACCAACCATTAGTACCATACAAAAACGTGGTTATGTGGTAAAGGAAGACCGTGATGGAAAAGACCGCAACTTTACCACCTTAACCTTAGAAAAAGGTGAGATAAAACGTGAAGTAAAAGCAGAAAAATACGGCAGTGAAAAGGCCAAACTGTTCCCTAGTGATATTGGAATGATTGTAACCGACTTTTTATCAAAACACTTTGATAAAATTATGGATTACAACTTTACGGCCAATGTAGAAAAAGAGTTTGACGAGATTGCTCGTGGCCAGATACAGTGGAATAAAATGATTGCCGATTTTTACAAACCTTTTCATGAGGATGTAGAAAAAACCACAGAAACAGCCGAACGCCAGAGCGGGGAACGTACGCTTGGTATCGACCCAACTACAGGAAAAAATGTATATGCTAAGGTTGGAAAATTTGGTCCTTACGTACAATTAGGCGAAGGAACCGAAGAAGAAAAACCACAATATGGTAAGTTGTTACAAAGTCAGCGCATCGACTCTATCTCATTAGATGAAGCAATGGAGTTGTTTAAATTACCGCGCACCATTGGCGAATACCAAGGTAAAGAAGTATCGGTGAATGTGGGGCGTTTTGGACCATACGTGAAGTGGGGCGATGATTTTATATCGTTGCCAAAAGGTGAAGAATTAATGGAGGTTGATTTAACACGTGCAGCCGAAGTAATTAACGCCAAACAAACGGCAGATGCTCCGGTAGGAACTTATAAAAACAAACCCATTACCAAAGGCAAAGGTCGTTTCGGACCATTTATTAAATGGAACGATTTATACATAAACGTACCTCGTAACTATAATTTTGATGAACTTACCCAACCACAGATGGATGAGTTGATTGAAAAGAAAATGGATAAAGAAGCCAATCGTTTTATACAACAATGGGATGATGAAAAGATTGCCCTTGAAAACGGCAGATGGGGACCATTTATTCGTTTTGGCAAAAAGATGATAAAGATTGCGCGCAAGAAAGATGGTGAAAAATACACCGCTGAAGACCTTGCAGGCATTACATTAGATGAGGTTAAAAAACTAATTGAGATAGAAGAACCGGACGCTTTTGCAAAAAAAGCACCTAAAAAAACCGCTGCTAAAAAAACTGCTGCCAAGAAAACAGCCGCTAAAAAAATAGCAAAAAAATAGCTAGCCAAATAAAGCATGATGAACGAAAGGGAAATTCATTCGTTAATTGCTTTGCTTGATGATGATGACCAAGAGATACTTGCCCATGTGGAGAGTAAACTTTTATCGTTAGGCAAAGAAGCTATTCCGGTACTGGAAAGTGAGTGGAGTAAACTGGGCAATTCAACCCAACAAGATAGGCTTACCCAAATCGTACACCGCATACAATACAGTGAACTACTAAAAGAGTTTAGGGATTGGTATAGATCGCCCGAACATGATTTGTTAACGGGCATTTGTTTGATTGCCCGTTACCGCTACCCTACCTTAAATACTCAAGACATCATTAACCAAATAGACAAAATACGTTTAGACATTTGGCTTGACATGCACCACGATTTGAGTCCGTATGAAAAAGTAAGGATAATAAATAGTGTTGTTTACCACGAATTAGGATTTAAAGGCAATACAGAAAACTACCACGCACCCGATAACTCCTTTATAAATGTTGTGTTAGAAACACGTAAGGGTAACCCCATTATGATGGCCGTTATTTATATTTTGTTAGGACAACGATTACACCTGCCCATTTTTGGTGTTAACCTTCCGCAACATTTTGTGTGTGCATACAAAGAAGAAAACAAGCAGTTACTGCTTAACGATCCTTTTAATTTAAAAACACAACACGATTACCGCGAAGGACGTGTGTTGTTTTACATCAATGCCTTTAATAATGGTGCGGTGTTTAGCAAAGCCAATCTTGAACAGTTTTTGCGCCAAATTAAAATCGAACCACAACCCGATTATTTTGAAGCATGCAGTAATTTGTCGATTATCAAAAGAATATTGCGTAACTTATTTGTAGCTTACGAAAAGCAACAAGACACAGACAAAGCAAACGATGTAAAAGAATTGCTATTGGCCGTTGGCGAAACGTACTTTAGTTACAACGAAGAAGCACCACCTGAAGAAGAAGATTAGAGATACCGGGTTTGGGGATTATACTTCAGTTCTCAAAACTTCGATGTTCAGTTTTCAAAATTCGTTATTTCCAACCTCAGCTGTTCCGGGTGTATTTCGTGTTTTAGATTTCGAAACGCAGTTCAGCATAGCTAATTTCCCCCTGTTATAAGCCACCCCAACTTAATCTTCCAAACATTAAACTCTTTTTTGTACTTTCGCGCCCTCAAATTTGTAAGGCTCCATGTTATCAGTATCTAATTTAAGTTTGCGCTACGGTAAGCGCGTGTTGTTTGATGAAGTGAATATAAAATTTGCACCCGGCAACTGCTACGGTGTAATTGGCGCAAACGGTGCAGGAAAATCTACATTGTTAAAAATCATGTCGGGTGAAATTGAACCCACCACTGGAAACGTGTCCATGACTCCCGGTGAACGCATGAGTGTGCTTTCTCAAAATCACTTTGCATTTGATAACTACCAAGTATTACAAACCGTAATTATGGGTAACAAAAAACTTTGGGAGGTAATGCAAGAAAAAGATGCATTGTATGCCAAAGCCGATTTTACGGATGCTGACGGTGAAAGAGCCGGTGTATTGGAAGGCATTTTTGCCGATATGGAAGGTTGGAATGCCGATAGTGATGCGGCTGAATTATTGAGCAGCTTAGGTGTAAAAGAGGAATTACACAACATGTTAATGAGTGAGCTAAGTGGTAAAGAAAAAGTGCGTGTATTATTAGCTCAAGCATTATTTGGCAATCCTGATATACTATTATTAGATGAGCCTACCAACGATTTGGACGTGGAAACCATTGGTTGGTTAGAAAACTTCTTGGCCGATTTTCAAAACACGGTTATTGTGGTGAGTCACGATAGGCACTTTTTAGATGCTGTATGTACACACGTGGCCGATATTGATTTTGGTAAAATTAATTTATACTCTGGTAACTACTCGTTTTGGTACGAGAGTAGTCAGTTAGCCTTACGCCAACGTTCTGATCAAAACAAAAAAGTTGAGGATAAACGTAAGGAGTTACAGGAATTTATTGAACGTTTTAGTGCAAATGCGTCTAAAAGTCGCCAAGCAACCAGCCGTAAAAAATTATTAGAGAAACTAAACGTTGATGAAATCAGACCATCAACCCGTAAATACCCGGCCATTATTTTTAAAGCCGACCGCGATTGTGGTGATCAAATTTTAAATATTGAACACCTAAGTAAAAAAGCGCCTGATGGAACAGTATTGTTTAACGACATTACTTTTACCTTAGTTAAAGGCGATAAGGTGGCCCTATTAAGCCGCAACCCAATGGCCACAACTGCATTTTATCAAACATTGGTTGATGAAGTTAAACCTGATGCAGGAAATGTAGCCTGGGGACAAACCATCACCACCTCCTATTTACCTAACGAAAACAGCCATTACTTTAATAGCGATGATAACCTGATTGATTGGTTACGCCAATTCAGCAAAGAAAAAGACGAAACCTACATACGCGGATTTTTAGGTAAAATGTTGTTTAGTGGCGAAGAGGTATTTAAAAAATGTAATGTTTTAAGTGGAGGCGAGAAAGTACGTTGTATGACCAGCCGTATGATGTTAACCAATGCCAATTGTTTGTTGTTGGATGAGCCTACCAATCACTTGGATTTGGAATCGATTACGGCTTTTAACAATGCTTTAAAAGAATGGAATCACATTGCTTTGTTTACCACACATGACCATGAGTTTAGCCAAACCATTGCCAACCGCATTATTGAAATAACCCCGGGAGGTGTTATTGATAAACGCATGACTTTTGACGAATACATCACCGACCCTGCCATTAAAGAACAGCGTGATGCAATGTATAAATAATAAAAAACGCCCCGATTTTGGGGCGTTTTTTATTGATGTATTACTTCAATTTTTTTAACAATAGTTCGCTGATTTATAGTTATTTTTACTAGATAAATACCCTGTTTCCAAGTTTTTGTTTCGCACTTATGCAAGATATTTTCTGCGGTGACTTCTAAAATTTTTGTACCCAATAAATCATATACAACAATAGTTGATGGTTGTTGGGTTTCTACATTGAGGTTTTGATCTGCCGGATTAGGGTAGATAGAAGTGTAGGAATTAACTTCTAATGAATTTAATCCAACTGGAGGTACTGTTTGAAACCAACGAGGCGTACACCATGAGCCAACAAGTGTATCTAATCGGCCTCTAACACGCCACCAATATTTGGTATTAACTTGTTGCCCTGAGAAATATACACTTCTTGCAATGGTATTTCCACTAGCAACAATCGTATTAAATTGTTCGTCAATTGCTACTTGTGCATCGTAACTTGAAGCGTTTGCTGCAGAGCCCCAACTTAAAGTGAGCTGTGAGAGAGGAACGTTTAATTGGCCATTAGCAGGTGATGCCAAAATTGGTGTTCCAATAACTGGTCTACCCACTGTGGTAAATGCACTATATGCAGACCAACGACTTGTATCGCGTGAGTGAAATGCACGTGCACGCCAAAAGTATTTTAATGAAAATCCGCACAATGCAGTATCTCCGGCTTGTTCTGTTCCTATTAAAGTTTTGGTTTGTGGTGTTCCAAGCAACGTGTCGTTTAATACTTGATATTGATATCCAAAATCACTTACAGAACCTTGAATACTCCAACTTAAGTAAGGACGAATAGAAACAGCCGTTGCATTATTAACCGGAGTAAGTAACTGCATTTGTGTGGTAGTTGAAAAATTAAATGGATTGGTCCACTTAGAAGTATCCATCCTATTAATGCATCTGGCACGCCAATAATATGTTTTTTCAAAAAGTCTATCGGTTGGAAAGTTTAAATTTACATACTGTGGTGTAAAATCATCAGGTATATGCAAATCTATTCCTTGTGCTAATTCAGGCGAGTTAAATTGTGTAGTGGTATCTAATTGCCACTGCACCCACTCCGAGCCGTTTATGCCTGCAATCAAGGCACCGGTGCTTGTGCCAATTCCAACCATTCCATTTGGTGGAAAATGAAGTGAAGGAACTGTTTTAGTTTTAAAAACTCGAGCTAAAGAACGCTCAGCAGTATCACTTCCCATAATTTGGTAGGCACGCCACACAAATGTACCACCATATCCAACTGATGTATCTAGATAATAATAAAAAGCTCCATCATATTTTAACGAATCGCAGCTTATAAAAAACCTTGTTGGATTAGCACTAAATACCGAACCCGAATCAATTTCAATTACAGCTTTATCAGCCCAAGTATCTTTGCGTACATAAAAACGCAACCTCACATCTTGATTAACGACATTATTACTTGGCTGACCTAAGCTTATTTGCCCAGTATACGTTTTAAACCAAGTGCTACTCCATGCTGTTGTATCTAATGCATGCATGTGACGTAAGCGCGTGTAATATTTTTTATTTAACTTTAAAGTAGTGGGGTATGTTATTGAAGGTCCGGTTACAAAAGTATCTAATATTAATATTGTATATGCTGAATCCGCATAAAGTTGTAATTGACTTGTAGAACCAGTTCGCGCTGCCCAACTAATTGTGGATTTTAATAAAACTGTTCCAGCTGCATTACTTGGTGATGTAACAGCACCTAATCCATAAACAAATCCATTACGTATAACTGACCAATCCGAAAAGTTATTGCCAAACTTTGCTCTAATTCTAAAATAGTATCGTTTATCAAATAATAAGTTGTATTGTGTGTCTTGTAAATTATTAGGAGAAATAAGTTTTGATTGTAATCTAAAAGACGAAAAATCTGTTGCTGTATCCCATTGTAAATCAACCATAGCCAATCCATTTGATGGCCAAGTCAGGATATTCCTTGGATAAATATTAGCAGATATATTATTCAAGGTAGGTTGGTTGTAAAAAGTATAATTATTAACATCAGACCAATCAAGTGTATCGCCATCAGTATTTATGGCTGTGCATGTCCAATAAAGCTTTCGTCCAAATTGAAACAATGAAGAATCTATGAAAAAGGATTCCTGTTGAATTTTAAAAGTGTATAAAGGAGAATTAAACAATGGAGTGGTATCCACTTTAAACAAGTAGGTGGCTTGATTAATTGAAGTTACAGGATATGCACTAAGTGGTCTGACTGCACCGGTTGTATTTGTAACGGGGCCATTACTAGCCATTTTAATCCCGGTTGTAAAATTATATACATCAGACCATGCTGATGTATCATCGGATTTATATGCTCTTGCTCGCCAATATACTTTTAATCCCTTTCTAAAAGATGGTGATTTATTACTACTTGTTTGTGAATGAGCAGAGAAAAAATAGTTGCTAGAAAATGATGCAACAGAATCATATTGAAATTGATATCCTGTTGCTTGAGATACCGTATTTACTAAAACAGAAGCTTCAAAAACTTTTAACTGCACACCAGATGTTGGCGACAACAAATATGGCTGTGGTAAAAAAGCCCAACTATAATTTAAAGCGTATATAAAGCAGAAAACAGTGAACAGCAATTTTTTCATGATACTCGAAAATACATAAACTTTTAGCAGTTTACACTAAAGTAAATTAAATTAAAGATCATTTTAAGTAAACCAATATGGTTATTAAACTACTTTACCACACTGCCAAACTCAAATTGCATGTCGTTAAGTTTGCGGTAAAGGCCATTGTTGGCCATTAACTGCTCGTGTGAGCCTTGTTCGGCTACCGTACCTTTATCTATTACCACTATTTTGTGTGCGTTGCGTATGGTGCTTAAACGGTGGGCAATTACAAAACTGGTGCGGTTCTTCATCAAATTATCTAATGCTTCTTGCACCAGTTGTTCGCTTTCACTGTCTAATGATGAAGTGGCTTCATCCAAAATTAAAATAGCCGGATCTTTTAAAATGGCTCTTGCGATGGCAATACGTTGACGTTGGCCACCACTTAATTTTATACCACGCTCTCCCACTATGGTTTCATATCCTTCCGGAAACTTGCTGATAAAATCGTGGGCATTGGCCTTGCGTGCCGCATCGGCAATTTCTTCGGCAGTAGCGCCTAATTTACCGTAAGCAATGTTTTCGGAAATGGTGCCTCCAAATAATATTACATCCTGAGGAACAAAAGCCATTTGTTTACGCAATTGCGTTAATGGAAAGGTGGTCGAATTTTTATCATCAAACCAAATACTACCCGATGTTGGTTCGTAAAACTTTAACAACAAACCGGCTATGGTACTTTTACCTGCACCGCTCGGACCTACCAAAGCAATTTGCTCACCATTGTTAGCGGTAAGGGTAATGTCTTTTAATACACTCACATCATTACGACTTGGGTAACTAAATGCCACTTGTTTAAAGGTTACATTACCTTTTAACACATATTGCGACTCGATAGCAATTGGAGTAAGCTCTACAGGTTCGCCTTCTGTGCGCAATATTTCACGTACGCTTTGTGTGGCTCCTAATGTTTTTTGTAACTGACTAAACATATCGGCAAAGCCGGCAAATGTGCCACCTACAAACATGCTGAAGATAACAAACATGGTTAATGAACCCATGGTGAGCTCTCCTGTTTGTATCATGTTTGCGCCATACCACATTACAAAGGCAATAGCACCAAACACACTAAAAATCATAAACGAAATAAACGCTCCACGATAACGTGCATTGGCAATTGCCGTATCAACTACAGCATACACACTTTTTACATAACGTGAAATTTCGTACACCTCACTGGTAAATGCTTTTACAATACTAATACCTTGAAACGTTTCTTGCACAATGGTTCCACTTTCGGCCAATTGATCTTGTGCCTTGCGGGCCATTTTACGTATGCGCATGCCAAATACCACTGCCAACACAGCAATTACCGGAACCACGGCCAACATCACCAAAGCCAGTTTTGTACTGATCCAGAATATAAATCCTAAACCAATTACCAAAGTAAATATGCCACGTAAAAACTCGGCAAGCGTAAACGAAATGGCATCTTGTATTTGAGATAGATCTGATGAAATGCGGTTACTTAACTCGCCAACACGTTTTTCGGTAAAATAACTCATGGGCATACTTAGTAGTTTACTGTAAACATCTTTGCGCATATCGGCCAACGACTTCTCTCCTACTTCAGTTAACAAATACACCCGCATAAAAGAAAATATGGTTTGAAAACTCAACTGCACAAAAATTAAAATTAAGGTGAAATTTAGGGTCCACTTTACTTCTTTTAAACCCAATCCTTCAATCATACTTGGCGCACCACCCATCATTCCTGCCGAACCTCCGGGCGAAGCTGCATCAATCATTTTACCTAAAAAAAATGGAAACAAACTGGTGGTAAAAGCCGATAGTGCAATAAACACCATGCTTAATATAAATTTGGTACGGTATGGTTTTAGGTAAGTAAATAACACCAAAGCTTGTTTTAAACTCTCTTTGGATATTTTCACCTTTTCGCCTTCGTCTTTTTGTTTTCCGTTGCTATTAAAATTACCTCTTCCGCGTGCCATGTATAATTTGCTTGAATTAAAGTGCCGCAAAAAAACAGTATAATCAGCTAACTGTGAAACTTATTTTGTGGTTAATAGGTAAAATTAGGACTGGTAAAGGTGAATTAATTATTTAGTGTTTGGCGATGGTTGCTATGCGGAGCACTTACTTACTAAGTTTATCAGCTGGTTTTATCTAAAATTAAAACGCCTTTCACAAAAATGAATTGGTGAGGTTTACTAAATAGGTTAACAATCCAAGAAAACCAATAATACACGTGTAAAATCTTAAATGAACAATAAAACTGACTTGTACATTTTGTTACACGTTTTTTACTTTCAATAAACAAACTTTATGATACCTTGTAGCTACGTTAATTTAAACCTCAATTGCAAGTACGATTGATCAATAACTTTTTACCAAACCCTAATTAAGAACTTATACCCATACCAATTATTAAAACAAAATATGTTAAATATAAAACTCACATTTATAACAGTAGTGGTTGCAATACTATCA
This sequence comes from Bacteroidetes bacterium UBA6183, assembly GCA_002422865.1. Classification (GTDB taxonomy): domain Bacteria; phylum Bacteroidota; class Bacteroidia; order UKL13-3; family UKL13-3; genus UBA6183. The sequence goes on from DITN01000011.1 coordinate 51,181, forward strand.
AGCAATTACAGCTGGGCACAAGGCTGCAGCGATGCCGGTTTTTGCACCATTAATAGTTTTAAACCCAACAGCAACGACAGTATTAAAATGACCAATAACCAAATAAAAATTGGTGTGTTTTTGGGCAAGGCCGATAACGCCATTACAGCTTATGGAAATTATTTGGAATACAACAGGGTTCTAAATAAGAAAATTGGAATGGACATTAAACTAACCACATTGGCGCAAATCGGTAATGGCATACATACATTTGGATTGGCTGACGTATTATTAAATACAAACTATAAAATAAACGAAAAGTTAAAACTAATAGCCGGTGTTAAAATACCTTTAGCAGCCGCCAATAAATCAGAAAACAACCTTCCTTTGCCAATGGATTACCAAGCGAGCTTAGGTACTTTTGATGTTATATTTGGCATAGGTTATGAAATTAAAAAACTTCAGCTTGTAGCAGCTATTCAACAACCGTTAATACAAAACAACAATCAGTTTATTGCCAATAATTATCCGGCAAACTCAACATTAAGGTCCTTTCAATCTACCAACAAGTTTATACGCAGTGGTGATGTATTACTAAGAATATCATATCCTGTTTCTGTAAACAAAAAACTTAAATTTACACCAAGTATTTTACCCATTTACCACTTGACTTTCGACAAATTTACCGATGAGTTTAATGTGGAAAGAAAAATAAGTGGATCACAAGGGTTAACACTTAACGGAAACCTTTATTTTGATTATGAAATAAACGATAAAAACATTTTACAATTTAACTTTGGTATGCCGTTAATCGTAAGAGCAGTAAGGCCTGATGGTTTAACCAGAAGTTTGATTGGTAATTTAGAGTATAGGGTAAAGTTTTGATGTGGTTGCTTATCTTCTCATCGCTAAAAATCTATTTTTTTTGAATTTATTTAACATGGATTCCTCAGCGCTTTTATTTAGTTTTACCAGACCAATTACAAACAAGAGTTACGATAATTATCAGGCATGAGTATGGAAATATTACACGAGGATAATGGCCAAAAGGGAAGGTTTTATATTATTGAAAATCATGTTAAAGAAGCCGAAATGACCTATACATGGACAGGTACAGACAGAATAATTATAGACCATACCGAGGTTAACGAAACACTTAAGGGTAAAGGTGCCGGCAAACAAATGGTTTTAAAAGCGGTAGATTTTGCAAGGGAAAAGAAAATACATGTTATACCGCTTTGTCCTTTTGCCAAAAGTGTTTTTGATAGGCTGCCCGAAATTAGAGATGTGCTATAAACCAATTTGATTATGGATAAAAATAATATCACAAAAGAGTACAGCAATGGCGAGATAACCATTGTATGGCAATCGGCTAAGTGCATTCACTCCGGTAATTGCGTAAAAAACAGTCCGGATGTATTTCACCCAAAAGAACAACCATGGATTAAACCTGAAGCATCCACAAGCGAAAAAATAATGGATACCATCAACAAGTGTCCTTCAGGTGCTTTAACTTGTTATAAAAACAAGACAGAATAAAGGCCCCTAATCAACATAATCCTGCAAATAGCTATACTTATCGGTTAGATTACCGGCATGGGCAATGGTGGCATTTTTAATGATGTGTTCTTTGTCGTTAATCAATAAAAAAGGTAATACATGTCGTATCAATTGTCCGCCAAATTCTTTTGAAGCATCAACCGGTAACTCGCAAGGTAAATTACCCACCGCTTGCACATCAATACTTTCTTTTTTGAAGGGTTCAACCTCGGCATTTAAAAACGGGCTGTAACCAAAATAAGGATCCTCAATGGTGGTACTTTTTATGGTACTTGGTATTGGGCCGGGTACATCGCAACTAATGTCAGAAATTACTTTAATGCTGAAGTCATTTCCTTTCATTTCTTCGCGGGTAAAAAAGGGTTCGATACCTGCATGCCAAAACACGGCATTTATAAATACATCGGCTTTTTTATAATAGGGAGCAAACTTGCTGCGGTAATCTTCAGGGTGTTTGTAAAAATCAGACTTATCCCATTCACGTCCGTCTTTACGTTCATAATAATCATCACTGCGCAATTGCACATACACCGGATGATCATATTCGTTTTCTAAAAACTCTTCAGGAGTTACGTGGTGTATTTTTAATTTTTTCATCACCTCAATTACTCCGTGTGCCACACGGCCATCACCACACAAAACAATTTTCATGGCAGGTAAAGTAAGCTCGGCATATTGGGTGTACATATCGTTCATGTCGGCACACTTATTGGCAGGTTTTAAATAATAAGTGCTTTGTTTTTTACCCCACATTAAAAAGGCATAATGTGCTCCAACTATTCCTGCAAATCGGCCAAAACCAATAATGCGGTTACCACCCTCCCAAACCAACGTTTCGTAATCTACCAGGGTAATGTTTTTCTTTAAAATGGTACGTAATAATTTACGGTTGAACGCTTGTTTTTTAATGGTGTGCGAAAAGAATAAATATGTTTTATTGGCAATTAAATTTTCTACAGGCACTTCTTTTACGCCCAACAGAATATCGGCCACGCTAATGTCGTTTACCACTTCTATTCCCGCCTCGCGGTAGGCATCATCGCTAAAACAACGGTGGGGTGAAGATTGAACCACAACCTTCACATCAGAAAATTTTTGCATCACTTCAACGCATTGTTCGGGCGTAAGTGGTGTTCTTAAATCGGGTGGTGTTTTACCCTCGTTAATTATACCTATAGTTTTCATGTAACGGGACAAAGCTAAGCATTAGCAATAAGTTTGGTAAACTAATCTTCAATTTGTTTGGTGGCTTTTACTATTTGCCTGATCACATCATCGGTTTCTTGCACCGACCGTCCCATCAAACTTAATATCTCTCTAATGCGGGCAGCATCAAGGGGAGCATTGTTAAATTCGGTGGTCATTAAACTCCAAAGTCCCATCATATTCGCTATTGGCCTGCGCAGGGTATGCGATTGTGCAAAAGCGATATCCATGAGTTTTTTATTTTGCATTTCTATTTTTAACTCTGCACGTTTACGGTTTTCAATGTCTTTTCCGTTTAGTGCTACCCCCATCAATTCTCCTGTGTTATCGTAAACCGGGAAAAATTCTATTTCAATCCAAAACGAAATGCCTTCAAACAGTAATTCCGTTTCCACCTTAGAGGTAATACCCAACATTGCTCGGTTAATGTGGTACTCCAAATCACCTTTCATTTTATCAAGCGGATAGTCCCAAATTAATTCGCCCAAACCAATATTGCGCCCAAATAACATTTTTACGTTATGTGCCGCTACCCTATTGTATGATAGCACACGACAACTTTTATCCAACAACACATTCATTTCTGAGGTACTGTCAAGTATAGCCCGCAATTTATTTTCTGATTTGCGTAAAGCATCGTGCATGTATTTTATTTCGGTAATATCAGATTGCACGGCAATAAACCCCGTGACTCTTCCTTGCATGTCGGTAAGCGGTTGTATATCCATATCAACCCAAAACTCATTTCCTCTTTTACCTTTATTTAACAACTCTACCCTAATTGGTTTAGCTTTTAAGAAAGCCTCCCGCATGTCGTTAATGGTTTGTTGGTTGGTTTTGTCAAACTGTAACAATTCACCCGGACCTTTGCCTATAGCTTCATCGCTGGTGTATCCGGTTATTTTGGTAAAACCCGGATTTACCCATGTTATTTTTCTATCAGCATTGGTAATGATAACAGCATTTGAAGTTTTACGTGCAACAAAAGAAAGTGTGGTCAACTTTTCTTCTATGAGTTTTCTATCAGTTATATCAACCATCACATTCATGGCACCCAACAGCTCGTTATTGTTGTTGTGATAAGGTGTTGCAAACGCAATAAAGTTCACAAAGGTTGCATCTTCACGCTCAAGCATAGCTTCTTCGCCATAGATAGATTTGTTTTGTTTAAGCGCCTTGGCCATTGGGCACTCTTCGTGACGAATGTGCTCGCCTAATATATTAAACAGCTTGGTTGATCCGCACCACCTGTCTTTTCCAATAACGGGATTTCGTCCCCACAATTCTGCCGCACTTTCATTGTAGTCTGTAATGTATCCGTTAACATCAGTTAAATAAACCGCTACCGGTAACCCATTTAATACAAAACGTAATTTCCTTTCGCTTTCAACTATGGCTAACTCAATTTCTTTCTCTTCGGTAATGTCTTGGAAAGCCCCAATTAAACGTACCACATTTCCTTTTTCAACAATGGCTTTACCTTGCACGTGTACCCACCTCAAATTTTCTTTGGCAGTAATGATGCGCAATTCCAAATCAAAGGGAATGGCTTTGTAATATAAATTTGCAAATGCTTCTTGTATGGTTAACTTATCATCAGGGTGATAAAAATTCAATGCCGTATGAAGGTTCGGTTTGTAAGTTTCATCTACTTCATGAATATTATATACTTCTTCTGTCCAGGTATTCTTTTTTAAAATCACATCATAATCCCAACCACCAACTTTTGCCATGGCATTGGTCTCATTCAATAAATAGAGTGTACGTGCGTAGTCACTTTCAATATTTTTGTGAAGCGTAATATCAATGGCTACAGATGAAAGACCAATAAATACACCATCAACAAATACGGGTTCGGCCTTATTCAACACATTGCGATAAGTGCCATCAAATTTCAGTAACCTGAACTCGAAAGTAAATGCTTGATGGCTACTGATAGCGTAACTCAAAACCTCAACAAATTTAGGCAAGTCGTTTAAGTGAATTCCTTCACACCAGCCTCCTTGTAATTCTTCGTCCAATGTTGTTCCTCGATATGATAACCATTGGGTATTAAAATAATTCATGCATCCCACCGCATCACACATCCATACTTTTATCGGCAAGGAATCGAGCGCAGTATTTTTCCCGCTACTTTGCATGTACTGCATAACTTGTCTTTCGTTTATTAAAAAAATCTACCATATCGTGAAGGAAAAACATTGTTTAACTCAAATTAAACAACGGGCAATAATATATTTTAACGGTTGATTAAACAAGGTAAATTAGCCACAATTCTAAACAAATCAACAATTTTACAATTGGCAAATAACTCAAAAATTGTTAAAATTAAATTAAACCACACATTAAAACAGTTGCATACAATAATGTGATAAAAACCTATTTTCGCGGGGCTATGAGTACTACAAATTTTGCTGAAGAAATGCGCTGGAGGGGCATGTTACATGATGTAATGCCCGGAACGGAAGAATTATTGAATAAAGAAATGGTGAGCGGTTACATTGGTTTTGACCCTACGGCCGACTCGCTGCATGTGGGGCATTTAATGCAAGTAATGACTTTGATACACTTTCAACGTGCCGGACACAAACCATATGCTTTAGTGGGCGGTGCTACAGGGATGGTGGGCGACCCAAGTGGAAAAAGTGCTGAGCGCAATTTATTGAACGAAGAAACTTTAAACCATAACGTGGCTAGTATACATGCACAACTCGAAAAGTTTTTGAACTTTAACAGCGGTGCAAACAGTGCCGTTATGGTGAATAATTACGATTGGTTTAAAAACTTTAATTTTTTAGCATTTATACGTGATGTAGGTAAACATATTACCGTAAACTACATGATGGCCAAGGATAGTGTTAAAAGACGTTTAGAGGGCGATAACGGTCTTTCGTTTACAGAGTTTACTTACCAATTGGTGCAGGGCTACGATTTTTATTACTTATGGAAAAACCATGGTATTAAAATACAAATGGGTGGAAGCGACCAATGGGGAAATATTGTAACAGGTACCGAACTAATTCGAAGGAAAGACAGTGGTGAGGCATTTGCTTTAACTACACAACTCATAAAAAAATCAGACGGGACTAAATTTGGTAAAACAGAAAGTGGTGCGGTTTGGTTAGATCCTAAAAAAACATCGCCCTACAAATTTTACCAGTTTTGGTTAAATGCCAGCGATGATGATACTAAAAATTGGATCAGAATTTTTACCTTATTATCACAACAAGAAATAGAGGCGATTGAAGTTGAGCATGCTGCGGCTCCAAATACACGTGCTTTACAAAAAGCATTGGCAAAAGATATTACCACACGTGTGCATGGCGAGGTTGAATACAACAATGCCGTTGAAGCAAGTAATATATTGTTTGGCAATGCTACTGCAGAAGCTTTTGCACAATTAAGTGAAGAAACTTTCTTGGATATTTTTGATGGTGTACCACAATTTAACGTGAGTAAAACTGAGTTGGAAACCGGCATCTCTCCCATTGATTTTTTAGCCGAAAAAACACAAGTATTTCCTTCAAAAAGTGAGGCTAAAAAAATGTTACAAGGCGGTGGTGTAAGCATCAACAAACAGAAACTGGAAAACATGGAAGCACCAATAGATACTTCCTTTTTAATTAATGGTAAATACCTGATTGCACAAAAAGGAAAGAAAAACTACTTCCTGATTATTGCGCAATAACACAAATTGAATAACAAAAAATGCGCTGGTGGTATCAACTGCCAATGCATTTTTTCATTGATTTTCATGTCCAGAGTTTATCTCATCTTACCATCAATGATTAAAAGAGCGACTCAACTATGAGTCAATGGGATAATGTACTTTTAAAATCCATAAACTAAAAAAGTTACTTGTTAGAAAACAGATCAACTATTCGACTCATGAACAGCCTATAACATATCTGTTATTTTTTAGTGGTCTTAAAGCTAAAATAATGTAAGTAAAAACCCCATCACTGAACCACCTAAAACAACAAAGGCACTATTTATTTTCTTGTATCCAAATGCGATTATTATACTTAAAACTGCAATCAAAATTGTTCGCCAATCGGTAACCGTGTCTGCGCCCATTTCAAAGCAAACTGCAACAATAATGGATACAGACGCCACATTAACTGCGTCAAGAAATACCGAAAACAATTTCGAGTTTCGCATTTTCTTTGCCATTGGATTAAGTAATGCCACAAATACAAACGAGGGCAAAAATATCGCTATTGTGGAAACCAATGCCCCATGCCAACCATTGATTTGATAACCTATAAAAGTTACGGCAGAAAAAACAGGACCGGGTGTGAATTGCCCTACAGCAATCGCGTCAATTAGTTGTTGTTTGGTTAAGAGTCCTGTAGAAACAAACTCTGTGTCGAGAAATGCAAACAAAACATACCCACTACCGTATAATATTGCACCAATTTTCAAAAAAACACCGAACAAGTTAGCGTTTGTAGCAGAAAGAATAGTTGTGTTGGTGATTTGCAATAAGGTTAATGGTAAAAAACTGTTGATATTATTTTGTTTGTTGTTTCGTTGATAAGCCAGGAATAATGCTAGAAAACCAGCACCGAACATCAAATAGATTTCGCTAATATTTAGTAACGACCCAACCAAAACAACTAACCCAATAATTGCCAATTCGGTTGATTTAAGTGATTTTTTTGCCAAAGGAAAAATTGCACCCAATATTATGGCAATAATTGCTGGTTTTATTCCATAAATGAAGGATTGAACTTCGGGTAGCTGTCCGTATTTTTTGTAAAGCCAAGCAAAAAAAACAGTAATGATAACTGCTGGTAAAATAAAACAAAGACCTGCCACTATTAAACCTTTCCACCCGCCTTTTTCGTGCCCGATATGAATAGCCATTTCAGTACTATTTGGTCCGGGAATTAAATTTGTTACACCGATTAAGTCAAGAAAGTGTTGCTCGGTCAGCCATTTTTTTTAGTAACCACTTCGTCTTGCATCATTGCTATGTGTGCAGCAGGACCACCAAAACCAATTGTACCGAGTTTTAAGAAAAGTTTTGATATATCCTTTAGGTCAACTTTATTTTCCATCATTCATTATTCTTTTGTCTACTGACCATTTACCACCGCCCTCTTTCAATAGAAAAATGCTCCCTAAAAGCATGGCCCAATCCGTTCTGCTTCCATGAAGCAACTCCCAAAACCCTTTTTCTAAAAAAACCTCAGATTTAGTTGTTAGAAAAGCAACAAGCATAATTATAATCAAAGGAATACTTGCCAATCGCGTCAATAACCCTAACAAAATCAATGTACCACAAAGTATTTCGAATGTACCTACAAAACTTCCTAAAAACTCGGGAATAGGTAATCCAATTTTTCCAAAGCGTCCTGCCCCTCTCTGTGAAGTAAATAAAAACTTCTGTATTCCTTCGGATAAAAAACAACCCCAACAATTAACCGTATAATAATTATTGAGTTAGAATGATTTGTATGTATAAGTTTTTTTAACATAATGGCTAAACAAGAATTTTAATTGTTTCTGGTAGTTTTGAGTAGTTTCTATCCAACTACTTTAATCTATTCTCTAACACCCCTCTTTCAAACTATTTCATCTTATTCCTTTTTACCAAAAAAGGCAATAAAATCTGGCTGAAATCATTCCCTACATTAGCTTCAACAAACTCAATTTTATATTGTGCGCACTTTAATTTAAGCTCTTGCTGATGCTGGTTTAATGCTGCCAAATATTGTTCTTTGACTTGTGCCGGGAACAACTTCATTTGTTCTCCCGTTTCACTATCAACAAACAAATAAGGTCTGTTTACAAAATCAAATTCGTGTTCGGTTTTATTATCCAACACATGAAATAAAACCACTTCGTGTTTGTTGTATTTTAAATGTTGTAATGCTGCAAATAATTCTTCGTTTTGGGCTACATCACCAAACATATCACTAAACACCATCACCAAACTTCTGCGGTGCAATCGTTCGGCAAGGTGATGTATGCTTTCCGCAATATTTGATTTGGTTGGTTTAACAGCAGGTTTTAAAAGTTCCTCCATTTTGGCATACAACATGCGCACATGGGTTTGCGAAACCTTACACTCACTGTGGTAATACAAATCTTCATCAAACAAGGAAAGTCCACTTGCATCGCGTTGTTTACGTAACAATTGCATAAGCGATGCCGCTGCAAAAACACTAAAGCGCATTTTGTTTAAACCCTCGGTTGGGTAAAACATACTACCCGAAGTATCTATCACCATCTGACAACGTAAGTTGGTTTCTTCCTCGTAACGTTTAACAAACAACTTATCGGTTCGCCCGTATAACTTCCAATCAATGTGCTTCGTGCTCTCACCGGTATTGTATATCCTGTGTTCGGCAAACTCAACCGAAAAACCATGAAACGGACTTTTATGTAACCCTGTAATAAAACCTTCCACCACTTGTGTGGCCAATAGCTCTAGATTGTTGGTATTTAAAAGTGTTTCGGGTGATAACATGTGTTGCATAACTACTAATTACAACGCAAAATAAGACAAAGAAGTGAATTTATGCTTAATTAATACATTGGTAATATAGGGTTAATATGCGGATAACAATTTCGCATGATTAATAACCGGAAATATGTCGACCGAAGAACTAATAAGCAAAGATGCTGTAAGCAAAGGATTAAAGCTGCAAAAACTGAAATTAGCCTCACTTGCTCCTTTAATTATAAAAGCATTGAAGCTTGAAAAAGTAAATAAACTATATGCAAACCATGCTGAAACAAAAGGAATGGAATTTGCGGACGAGATATTGAATGACCTTCAGGTGGCCTATGAGTTTAATCCGGAAGAGCTAAAAAATGTACCACAACACGAACCCTTTATTGTAGTGGCCAACCACCCATATGGTGGCATTGATGGTTTGATGTTGTTACGCATACTTACACAAGCGAGACCCGATTTTAAAATCATGGCCAATTTTTTATTGCAACTCATTCCTACACTTAAAGATAATTTCGTTTCAGTTAATCCATTTGAAAAAAGCAGTAAAACAGGAATGAATGTAAGCGGAATAAAAAGGAGTTTACAACTGTTGCAAGAAGGTCACCCTGTTGGTATTTTTCCGGCCGGAGAGGTTTCATCATTACAACTAAACACCTTAAAAATTAGTGACAAACTGTGGAACCCAGTGGTTGGGAAAATGATTTTGAAAGCACAGGTTAAAGTTGTTCCTGTTTATTTTAGCGGCCACAACAGCATTGTATTTAACTTACTTGGATTGGTACATCCTGCTTTGCGTACTGCCAAGCTACCATCAGAGTTGTTTAACAAGGCCAATGAAAAAATACAAGTACGTATTGGTAAGCCTATCAATATAAAAACAATTAACGAGTTTAACGACCCTAATGAATTGTTACGATTTTTACGTGCCAAAACATATGCACTTGAATCGTCATTAGAGGTAGAACACCGTTCGTTCATTTCTAAACTAAAGTTTCAGAAACCAAACGAAGCAGAGCCAATTATTGATGAAACGCCCACACAATTATTGGAACAAGACATCGCACAATTACCTGCAAAAAATCTACTGTTAACTCATGATGGATTTAAGGTGTATGTGGCCGGTGCGCGCAACATACCTAGTGTGTTAAGAGAAATATCGAGGTTAAGAGAAATTACATTTAGAGAAGTAGGCGAAGGTACTAACCAAAGTTGCGATACCGATGAATACGACTTAACCTACAAGCATCTGTTTATTTGGGATGAAGAACAAAAAAAAATAGTTGGTGCTTATCGTATAGGCTTAGGAGATGTACTACACAGAAGGTATAAAAAGAAAGGTTTTTATGTAAACGAGTTGTTTAAATTACACAAGGATTTTAACCCTGTTTTAAAAAACAGCTTAGAGTTGGGGCGTTCTTTTGTAACTAAAGAATACCAACGTAAACCTTTTAGTTTAATGTTGCTTTGGAAAGGTGTAAATGCATTTTTACAACAACATTCTAACCGGTATAAATACCTCATTGGACCTGTAAGTATTAGCAACAGTTTTTCATCCTTATCAAAAGATTTGTTGGTTGATTTTATTAGAAAAAATCATTTTGATGACCATTTGGCTGAGTATGTAAAACCACGTAAAAAATATAAATATCAACACAAAGGTGAAGGCTCGGCTTTAAAAGACATGTCGAATAACGACATTAAAGTTTTAGATAACATGATATCGGATATTGAAGTGGCTCACACCAAAATACCGGTATTGCTTAAAAAGTATTTAAAACAAAATGCCAAAATCATCGCATTTAATATAGACCCTAAGTTTAACAACTCGCTTGATGGATTTTTGGTGATGGAGGTTGGTGATATACCTGAAGATACTTTTGAAATGGTAATGAGGTAAAAACAACCACTTGATTTAATTCTAATTATTGTTTAAACTCGTATTAAGTAATATAATCATGAACCAAATCAATATTTCTGAAAAACAGATGAACGTAGTTTACCTCATTGTTTTAATCCTGTTGTTGGCCCCCGCTTTATTATTTATTGTTGATTTTGAAACCCGCATGATTGGCAACCCTGATTTGCTGCAAAGTATACACTCATCTATTCTGTGGTACGTTTTGGTGCCGGTGTTTGTTTTGATAAAATTAGGACAAGGATTTAAGGTTATCCCTGACTATCAACCAAACCCATTAAAAGTTATTTGGCCAAACTTTGATGAAGTACATTATCCAAACGCATACAAATACATGAAGCGCTCTGATTCATTAATTATGGTTATGGTATTCATCTTTGCCTACTTAAAAATTACTCACCAAATTTAACTAATCAATAATTTTTAGCTGTAGCGCAATTTTTATCAGCTCGGCAATGCTGTGTACTTCTAATTTACGCATGATGTTGGTACGGTGGGTATCAACAGTACGCGGACTGATATGAATTCTCTCTCCTATTTCGGTATGCGATAATCCTTGTGCTACATGTCTTACAATCTCACGTTCGCGTGGTGTAAGCACGTAGCGTTTATCGATGTTATCATCCACCCGATTTAATTCTTTAGCCACATCACCACTAAAATAAGTTCCACCATTTGCTATTAACTTTAAAGCTGTAATTAACTCTTGTTTACCGGTATTTTTCAGAACATATCCTTTCACACCTGCATCTATCATATCTGTAATTACTGCCTTATCCCCGAACATACTTAATGCTAAAATTTTTTGTTCGGGTTTGATGCGTCTAATCGCATTTGCAAATTGAATGCCATTCATTTCGGGCATGTTGATGTCTGTTATCATTACATCTACATTCATTTTTTTTACACGCTCAATGGCTTCTGTGCTTCTTAGTGCTTCACCCACAATTTTAAACTCACTTTCGTTTAACAACAAAGCCTTAATGCCATCAATCAACATATGATGGTCGTCAATAATAAAAACAGTAATAGGGTTTTGCATAAACGTTAGGGCATTTAAACTAAAATCAAATAAACAAAAAAGGTCGGTATAAAACCGACCTTTATATAATATTCTTTACCAGAAAAAAATTAGCTGTTCGCTTTTTTGTGATCAGCTAAAAATTGTGCTAAACCTTTATCGGTTAATGGATGATTTAACAATGCTAAAATAGCGCTTAACGGGCTGGTAATAACATGCGCACCGTATTGTGCCGATTTAATGATATGAACCGGGTTACGTATTGATGCTGCTAATATTTGTGTTTGATAACCTTGTACCGCAAAAATTTGAGAAATTTCTGCAATCAATTGCATACCATCGTAGCTGATATCATCCAATCTTCCAACAAACGGAGAGATATAGGTAGCACCTGCTTTAGCCGCTAAAATGGCTTGCCCTGAACTAAAAATTAACGTACAATTGGTACGAATACCTTTTGAAGAAAAATACTTAATGGCTTTAATACCATCTTTAATCATCGGTATTTTAACCACAATATTTTGGTGTAAGGCTGCAAGTTTTTCACCTTCAGCAATCATGCCTTCATAATCAGTACTGATTACTTCTGCACTTACATCACCATCAACAATATTACAAATGTCAACATAGTGTTTTAAAACGGCTTCTTCACCTTTAATACCTTCTTTAGCCATTAAAGAAGGATTGGTGGTAACACCATCTAAAATTCCAAGGTCGTTTGCCTCGGCAATTTGAGCCAAATTGGCTGTATCAATAAAAAATTTCATTACGGTTAAATTTGCATGCAAGATTAAGGTTTTTAGGTGTATAATTATAATTATTTTAAAACAATGACAGATCAAGAGTTTTGGGACAATAGGTGGCAACAAGGTCAAACGGGCTGGGATTTAAAAGGCGTTTCGCCTGCAATAAAGCAGTACATTGATCAACTCACCAATAAAAATACGCGCATTTTAATACCCGGATGCGGAAATGCTTATGAGGCTGAATATTTGCTGCAACAAGGATTTAATCAGGTAACGGTGATTGATATTGCACCAACATTAACCCAACAGCTCAGCAGTAAACTTAAACCTTTTATTGAAGCAAGAAAACTTCATGTTATTTGCAGTGATTTTTTCGAGCACGAATCAACCTACGATATCATTATCGAACAAACCTTTTTTTGTGCCATCACCCCCACACAAAGAGCAGATTATGCAAAACACATGCATAAATTATTAACTCCCGGAGGTAAATTAGTTGGTTTGTTGTTTAACACCGAGTTTAATGGCGGACCACCATTTGGCGGAAATACGACAGAATATTTGGAGTATTTCAAACCATATTTTAAACATATCAGTTTTACGCCTTGTGAAAATTCTATAACACCACGCGCTGGCAAAGAAGTTTGGATGGAAATAGAAAAATAACACATAAAAAAAGCGAACCTGAAATCCATCAGATTCGCTTTTGTATAACAACCTACAACTAACTATATTTTTGCGCCAACGCCAATGTACCACACACGTCCTTCTGCAGGTAATAAACCCGGACCGGGATATCCACCGGCCCTGCGGGTAAAATATTTGGTATCAAAAACATTATTTATTCCACCACTGATGTGGTAAGATTTTTTAACCATTAATTGAAACGACCAATCAGCCACTTCGTAACTTGGAATTAAACCTGCGGTTGCAGTAGCATTGGGTTTGGTTGTATTTAAAGCATCGGCAAATGCGTCACCTACCATACTAAATTGTGCAGAGGTAGTAAACCCTTTATAGCGGTATGTTAAACCAAAACGATGAATATACTTTGGTGCATTTTCAACACGTTTTCCCGTTTGATTTTTGCTGATATCAGGATCATTCCATGATACATATTCTGCTTGAGTAAAGGCCATTGCTGCAAACACATTAAAATGACCACCTTTAAATGTTTTAAACAAATTGGTTGGCGATACTTCTATGTAACTTTCAATACCTTTACTTTCTGAGGCACCAATGTTGGTGCGGTAATTTTTACCATTTACGGTATAACTTCCAATTCTATTTCCGTAGCGCATAAAATAAGCGCTTACATCAAAACTTACCAAACGACCTAAACTACCGCGGTATCCTAAATCAAAGTTATAACCAGAGGCATCTTTTAAATCAGGGTTGATAGAATCTGTAGTAGCCACAGAAATATCACTAAATAATACCGGACGATAACCTTGTGTAATGTTTGCATACACATTGGTATTGCTGGTAACTTTATACTGGCTTCCTATTCCTAACAACACAAAGCTGCGGTCACTATTTCGGTCAACATTTTTAGCATCTAAAATACCTTGAGCAGTATTTCTTAAATACTCGTAACGTACACCCGGTGTAATGCTAAGGCGCTTATTGATGTTAAATAAATGCTCGGCAAAAAAGGCCATGTTTTGGGTATAAAAAGTTAAATCACGGCTTAATGTATTTTGTTCTGTTGCTAAACTGTATTCCGTTCCGCGGTTACCAAATTTGTTTTGAATTCTATCTGTATTGCCCGCATAATATCTGCCACCAACGGCCAATGATTGTTTTTGTTTACCAAAATTATAGTTGTATAAATGACGAGCTTCAACCCCATAATTATTGTATTTATCCTGATCAACCAAACGTAAACCATACACACCATTCGCATCTTTTACATCAGCCGTGTTAATCGCATTCATAAACCCTATACTTGAGCGCTCACCCATTAACCCAAATGCTTTTATGTTTAATTTATTATTGGTGTTGATTTGATAATCGAAGTTTAATGCTGCAATATTCCACACCAATTTAAACCAGTTACGACTGCGGATAGATTGTTGTGCATCTGCTTTGTACATCGAATCGGTTAAACCTCCCGGTTGTTGCACCAATTGGTCCATGCGCGTATACTCAGCATTGATGGTGATTTTTTTAGTGAGTTGGTAACCTAAATTTACATAACCATTCCAAGTATTGTATCCATTATTTTGTCTCCAACCATCCGATCTGCGGTAATTGATATTGGCGTAATAACTAAATTTTTTGTAGTTACCGCCAATGGCATTAAATGTACTAAACATGCCATAACTGCCAAGCGTTTGTGTACTTTCAACACCAATCTTTTTACCACTTACCGACCGTTTTTTGATGTAATTAATTACCCCTCCAAATTGTGGACCATATTGCAAAGAGGCCGCACCTCTAATCACTTCTATTCTATCTAATGATTCAACCGAAGGTGTGTAATAAGCTTCAGGATAACCGAATGGATCGGCTGCTATGTCATAACCATTTTGACGGGTGTTAAACTCCCACATTCTATTAGGACTTAACCCTCTTGAGGCTACACCCATTTGAACACCACTGCCATCACTTTCCCATACCTGAATACCTGGCACTTTTGCAAACAATTGACGCGAGTTGTTTTGTGCTAAATTTGCAGTTGCAGCAGATAAACGAATTACCTCAGTTTTTTTTCCTGCATATATCACATTATCTTTTACATCAGGCATACGCTCTATACCTTTATTTACAGTTAAATCCTTAATCTCAACTTCGGGCAGTTGAATATTATTACGTAAAATAACATCACCCAATTCTACATCTTTCGTTTCATCTTCCACTGTAAAAAAACTTAAGGTAACCAACTGTCCACCTTTTTCTGTTTTTAACTCATAACTACCCTTTAATATTTGTTCAAACACAAAAACACCATTTGCATTTGTGGTAGTTTGAACACCATTAGTGAGGTACAACATTTGGTTTGACTGAGCTTCTTGGTTATCGTTAACCAATATCCCTTTAACATTTGAAGCACTTAAAGAACCTGCTATCCAAAATAATAAAACGAAAACGTATAAACCTTTCTTCATATAGATAATTGCTATTAAATCGGTAGCAAATATATTTAAATAGATTTAGTCTAAATAAGAATAAGGATGATATTTGTCAGCAAATCCAATTTTATTACACAAAAAAGCCGCGGGTAACAAGTTACCCGCGGCTTCTAGAATCGTTTTAAAACGTTATTCAATATCCCAAGTATCATATAAAATGTTAATGAGTTTGTTCTCGTTGGCTTGCATCGACTCATCTGCCATGGCCACTTCCATTGCAAAGTGTGTTAGGGTGTGACGTTCGTCTTCGTTGCTAATGGTGTAAAAATGTTCGGCTGTTTCTTGAAAATGTTTCTCATGCTCTTCTTCAGGCAATGCCCTCAAAAAAGCTTGTTCCTTTATCAGGTCTAATTCACCATCAAAATGATCATTTAAAAAATCTATTACAACAGCACTTTCTGCTTGTTGTACCTTACCATCGGCCAATGAGAGTAACATTAACATATGAAATCCGGCCTCCACTTTGCTCATTTTTTTTATAAACTGCGTTTGCATAACTGTAACTTTAAATCAGGTAGAAAGGTAAAATATAATTTTTATTGCACCAAATAATTAAGATTACTTTTTGGTTGTATTTATAATAATCTCCTCATTGCGATAATTAATAGAGGCGTTGTATTTCATGAAAAAATCACTTCCTAGCACACCATCAATTGGCGGCAAGTTTATTTGCCCATAGATTTCATTCACATGTGCAATGGGTAAAACAGCTACTTCTAATTTACTAAGCGCCAGTTTACCAATTGTTAAATCCTTTAGCTTAACCACTTTGGTCTCCATATCGGCCACACCTAATCCCACCGATTTACTGTCGTTTGTTTTAATCTTTTTTTCTTTTACAAATTGTAAAACGCGTTCGCTATCAAAAACAGTTTTACTGGCTCCGGTATCAACCAAAAGTCGAGCTGTTTTATCACCAATTTTTAGAGATATAAATAAGTGGTAGTTTTTTTTCTCCAACTCACATACCTCCATTTTAATTTTGTACTTCATATGATTATGTAATCAATAAAAATAAAAAGACGTTTCAGTTTGAAACGTCTCCTTTTATAGCATAACTTAAATAAAGTGCTTTTAGTATTACAATACACCGGTTTCTGTTAACACCGCATTCATATTGCGAACAGCATCAGCACTTTTAGCAAACTCAGCTTTTTCTGAATCGTTTAGGTTGTAATCAACAATAGTTTCCCAACCATTTTTACCAATTGTAACCGGTACACCTAAACAAATATCTTTTTGTCCGTACTCACCATCAAGGTATACGCAGCATGGCATCACACGTTTTTGGTCGCGAACAATGCTCTCAACTAATAATGCGCTTGCAGCACCCGGTGCGTACCAAGCCGATGTGCCTAACAATTTAGTTAAAGTAGCACCACCCACCATAGTAGCATCGCTAATTTCTTTTAGTTTATCTGCACTTAACTGGTTTGATACCGGAACACCATTTAACGTTGCTAAACGGGTTAATGGAATCATAGTTGTATCGCCATGTCCACCAATTACAGTACCTTGAATATCTGCAGTTGGTTGGTTTAAAGCTAAACCTAAATAACCTTTAAAACGAGCGCTATCTAACAAACCTCCCATACCAATAATGCGGTTTTTAGGTAAACCACTAGCTTTAAGTGCTAAGTAAGTCATGGTATCCATAGGGTTTGAAACCACCACAATGATTGCATTTGGAGAGTGCTTCAACACGTTTTCAGTAACGGTTTTAACGATGTTCGCGTTGGTACCGATTAACTCTTCGCGAGTCATGCCCGGTTTACGAGGAATACCTGAAGTAATTACCACTACATCAGAATTAGCAGTTTTGCTGTAATCGTTGGTAGTACCGCTAACTCGGGTTTTCATGCCCAATAAAGAAGTGGTTTGATAAATATCTAAAGCTTTACCTTCAGCAAAACCTTCTTTAACGTCTAATAATACTACTTCGTCTGCTAACTCGCGGTAAGCAATAACATCTGCAGTTGTAGCTCCTACTGCACCTGCTCCGATAACTGATACTTTTGTCATGTTGTATATATGATTAATAAAATTGTGTAACTTTTAAAGTGGTGCGAAAATAAGCATGCAAAGCAGAATGCAAAATGATAGTTTTCAGATTTAAAGTATTTTTAACCAAACCTTTTGGGGGTGATGATTTACAAAGTATTAATAAGTATTGAAGCAAAGAGTCAACACTAATCTATACTCATCTCCTTTACGTCATCGGCAATTACCAAACGGCCTAACGTTTTTTCTTTGATGTAATCTAAACTCACACCCGGAGCATATTCAATACATTTAAATCCTTCGGGAGTAATATCGAACACACCTAACTCGGTAACCACTTTTTTAACGCAACCTAAACCTGTAATTGGTAAAGAGCATTGGCCTAACAATTTACTCTCACCTGCTTTATTTACGTGTTGCATGGCCACAATAATGTTTTTAGCACTGGCCACTAAATCCATAGCACCACCCATACCTTTAACCATTTTGCCCGGAATTTTCCAATTGGCAATATCACCGTTATCAGCTACTTCCATAGCGCCTAACACGGTTAAATCTACGCGTCCACTACGAATCATACCAAAACTCATGGCACTATCAAAAAAGCTGGAGCCTTTGGTGGTGGTTACCGTTTGTTTTCCGGCATTAATTAAATCGGCATCTACATCTTCTTCAAACGGAAAAGGACCAATACCCAACAAGCCATTTTCTGATTGTAAGATCACTTCAATACCTTGTGGTACATAATTGGCCACCAATGTAGGAATACCTATACCCAAGTTTACATAGTAACCATCTTGTAATTCTTTCGCGATGCGTTTCGCTATTCCAAATTTATCTAACATACGTTGGTTTATTGTTGGTTGATTGGTTGATATGGTAATTAGTTGATTGGTTTATTTAACTAATTACATTAACCTTCACCCTTTTAAAATTTTATTTATCCCTCACCTAATCAACAAGTCAACTAGTAACTATCAACTTCTTTTTGTTATAGTAATTTGCTCAATACGTTTTTCGTAGTTTTCACCTTTAAAAATACGATTAACATAGATACCCGGAGTATGAATCATATCCGGATCTAACTCACCCGGCTGAACCAGCTCTTCCACCTCAACAATGGTAATTTTACCGGCCATAGCCATTAATGGATTAAAGTTGCGTGAAGTGGCACGGAAAATTAAGTTACCATGTGTATCACCTTTCCACGCCTTTACAATGGCATAGTCACTTTTAAAGGCATGTTCCATTAAATACGTTTTGCCATCAAACACGCGTGTTTCTTTCCCTTCGGCTACTTCTGTACCAACACCTGCCGGTGTGTAAATGGCAGGCATACCATATCCGGCAGCCATACAACGTGTAGCTAAAGTTCCTTGCGGAATTAACTCTACCTCTAACTCACCACTTAATAATTGACGCTCGAACTCGGCATTTTCGCCCACATAAGAAGCAATCATTTTTTTAACCTGGCGTGTTTTAAGCATCAACCCGATACCAAAATCATCAACCCCGGCATTGTTACTAATGCACGTTAAATTTTTAACGCCTTTTTTAACCAAAGCACTAATGCTGTTTTCAGGAATACCACATAAGCCAAAACCACCTAACATAATGGTGGCTCCATCTTGAATATCTTTAATGGCCTCTTCGGCATTTTTTACAACTTTATTTAACATGTATTTTGTTTTAACCCGTTAAAGGATATTTAATTATTGAAATAAAAAGATAAGTCTATTCGCCAATGGTAGCGTTTAAACCCTCATCAAGTAAAGCCTGACACATGGCAATTAAATCGCCCCGAGCACCTGTTTTTACGGTAGCTTTACCCTTGGTATGCACCAATAAAGCGCATTGTTCGGCTTGCAACTCGTCATGCTTACAAATACGCACCAAACAATCAATTACATGGTCAAAAGTATTGATATCGTCATTGTGCAAAATTAACTTCTGACGATCGGTTACTTCATCCAATACTTCGGCTAATTCTTCTTCAATTAAAAACTCTCTCATAATGCACTAACTTTTTACCTGCGTAGGTTTTTTAGCTAAAGAAAAGCGGCTTTCTTCCCCTTTTCTTAGTCGTTTAATGTTGCTGCGATGGGTATACACCACAAGCACACCAACAACCACGCAAAAGTACACTAAATTTTTTTCCTCCCAATGATGTATCAACCCGGCATATAGCGGACTAATCAACCCCGATAACATTGAACCCACTGATATATATTTGGTTATGGCCACAATGACCACAAAAGTAACAAAGCAAGCCAATGCCAACATCCAATCCATTCCTGCCACTACACCAATTACCGTTGCAATTCCCTTACCTCCTCTAAAACCTGCAAAAACTGGATAGATATGTCCCAACACCGCCAAGGCTCCAAATAACATTTTATACTCCATGATGTGGTCCGCATTCAACATCAACCCGGGCCAAAATACCAAACTTGCAGCTGCAAATCCTTTTAAAAAATCGAGAAACAAAACAGTGAAACCCGCAGGTTTACCCAATACACGCAACGTATTGGTGGCACCGGCATTTCCACTGCCATGCTCACGCACATCAACCCCAAAAAAAGCTTTACCTATCCATACACTGCTTGGAATTGAACCCAATAAATAAGCCGTTACACAAGCTATAGCAATTAAAGTTTGTTCGTTCATGTTACTTTTTATTTGAAGCACGTAAAAACTGATTCTTAGCAGATATGTTTGCTAAGCGTAGTTTGTAATCGTCCTTTTTAGAAATTTTGTCAATATTATCTTTTATCAGTTTATTATACAAGGCATCAGAACCAACGGTATACATCACACCTTTTTGGAATTTAAAATAATACCAACTCCCCGCTATACTTTGTATAAATAAGGTAAAGTCGTCACCACTCCTTCGTTTTATTAATTCCATCTTCCCTTTCACTTTACGCTCAAATTTATATTTATCAAACGAGTTGATGCCGATGTCTCCATCCGATTGTAAAGAGCGGGTTGCCGGGTTCCATTTCATATTTAACTCTGATATAAAAATGGTTTTCTCTAAGTTATTAATCAGCTTAATGGTATTGTCTTCCTGAATTTCTTCTACTACACGCTTTATGTTTTTATCATCAACCAACTCAGCCAATGCTTTACTTAAAAATGGGGCATCAAACTTTGGTGTTTCTGCGGCCAACGATTGGTCTGTTAACGAATCATACATAGCCCGTAATGCAGGCATTGGGAAAGGGAAATTTAACAACATCACCAAATTCATTCTAAAGCTGGTATCAATTAAACTATAATTGAGTTGACCGGCACTGCTTACTTCAAACTTAGTTGATTCAAAACCAAGCTTAACCCTACCTTCTCCGGTTATACTTTTCTTTTCTTCGTTAACCACCATCAAGTTTCCTTTATATGAGTTATTAAATAGTTTTTCAAAACTTCCCATTTTAAACTCGCTATTTTTCTCATCGTAAAACAAAGTACCTTCTACTTTTAATAATTCCGGATCGCTTTGATTACGTTTACGCGTAAAGAACATGGTATAGACGTGTGCCGAGTCGTTACTGATGTTAAAACCATTGTAAATAGTTTGTTGGTTCATGTTTTTGCTTGGCGATTTTACATTGATGTAAACCGAATCAGGATTTACTACAGCGGCATTTCTAAACCAATCTGTTTTAGGTAAAGGCAAAGTATGAATAGGTAAAAAATAACCATCGTACTCTAAATTTTTAACTACAGAAGTTAACACCGCATTACCCCTAAATTGTATTTTAGGACCAACATAAAACTTAATGGTATCAGGTATGTATGATTTACCAATTAGCTGGTGTGCTTTATTGACGAAAATTTCATTCATGAAAAACTTCTGTACATTTTTCTTCTTGTCAACATACTCATATTTACCGGTACCCAACACATTAAACTTACCCGCAATCTTAATGCTCACACTATCTATGTTATGGAAACGATTCACCGTATCGGCCTGAATTTTTGCGCGGTTTAATACATCCATATCTGCATTTCCTCTTATGGTTGTTTTATTGCTATCCGGAAATACCTGAGCATCACCTACAGCTATAAAAGGTACTTTTTTAGCGTACATGGTAAAGTCTTTTATGGCCAGTGTAGTAACCGATGTAGTAAATGTTAAAGAATCTTGTTGAGGATGCGTTGATACCAAATAGGTGTTTTTACCATCAGGCATAGCCGATTTAAAATCTACCGTTTTTGGATCCATACGCCAGAAAAATTCATCAAACGAACCCGCATACAAATTGTAGTTGAAGAAAGAATTAAGAATACCTTTTTTATTGTACTTAAAATCACCCAACCTATTTTCTAAATCAACCCTGGCATTAACAGAAGATGAACTAAAAGCAAACTTGGTTGAATCTTTTAAATCGTATAACTTAAAGAAAGCTTCATCACTTAAAATTTGATCGGGTTGCAACCAAAAATCGAATGAAGTTAATTGCGCTTCTTCTATATTAATTGCTCCTTTTGCATGCATACTACCGGGTGTATAAATTATAGTTCCATTAAGTGTAGCTCTATTACTGCTGAATGGAATTAATGCTTCAGTTCGTGTAATGAGCATGGTATCTTGATAAGGCATCCAATGGTTGTATGTATTGGTTGCTGCCACATCAGGATAGATTCCTGTTCGTTTATTATCAAACGTTTTGCATTGCCCATTTAACGAATCGAGCAACATTACAAACTGATCTGATTTAGAAACGGAAGCCAAATAATTAATTTCTCCTGTACCAAAAAAGCCTTCATCACTTAATGATAAATCAACAAAACCACGTCCTTTACCACCGTACATCGGGTAACCCACTTCATTACGTCTTAACTTAAAACCTAGCGACTTATCGGGTTGTAAGTACAAGGCATATTTTAAATCAGGAATAATACCACCTGAAACCAACGTACCACCCAACGACATTTTTTCTAAGTCTAACTCATTCAAACTATCCATGGTAAATGGTTCCACATCAAAATAAAATCGGTTTCTATCGTACACCCCGTTTTGAGTTGATGGCTTGTCGTAATAAACCTTCGAACCCACATCTGATTTAAAAATTGGGTAGCCTGGAAATTTCTTTCGCCCACTTTTATTATATGGATGATCAATAGCCAACGTTCCATAAATATTTTGGAGCGCACTTTTTATCGGTAAATCAACGCCAAGCTTTGAATCACGGTACAAAAACTTCATGGAATCCACGTTATTTAAACGTACTTGAAACGTGGTATAATCGAAACTAAAACCATTACCATAAAAATCGGCTTTACCGGCACGTAACTTACCCGAAAAATCCATGTTACGGTTTTTCTTTAAGGTTACACGTTGCTCACGTGGAATGATATATACGTTTTGCGAATCACTAAAATAAAACTGAGGTACTCCTTCAATTTGCAAATCGCTATTAATTAAACTAATGGATGCATTGGGTACCTGTTTACCTATTACAGACAAAAACGTAATCGCATCATAATCTGTTGAACCAAAATGTGCGTTTACATAATCTTTTAATTTTCGCTTCACCTTTACGTAATCGCGCTTTTCATCAAACGTTACAAAACCATAATCATTCAGTTCAATCATTTGCTGCCTGATGGCACTTGGATCACTTTTAAAATTGGCTGCATAATCTTTTATACTAAATCCGGTGATGTTACGCTTTTCTACATACAGCTTAACCCGTTGCAATGGATTATAACCTAACATACCTTGAATACGCTCGTACCTTACATCCCTGAAATAATTTACCGACTCAAACCTGGCAGGTTCGTCATCGTTGATCATATCAATATCAATAGATGGATTATTTAAATCCCATTTAATTTCATCGCAATAAAACTCTACTTTGTGATAGCTGTCATAAAACGGAGTACTGCTTACTCCTTGACGTTTGTTTCTGAACAATGAAATGTACTCGTTACCTATTTTATAACTAAACTCTAATTGCGGGTGATAAATAGAATCTTTCTCGAGGTAAATAGAAACCGCTGCTTTTAATGTTGCAATTTTATCATTACGTAAAATCATTTCTTTTGATGCAATACGCAATACCGGTTTATTCTTAAAATAAAACACAAAGTCGGCCGTGGTGGTATCGCCACCCCTAAATATAATTTCATCGCCACGCATACCAAAACCACCCGAGTATTTCCCTCTGCCGAAGCTTAGTTGATTAAAGTTTTTGATGTAAGAATCAAATTGTGGATACAACGATTTATTACCTGCTGATTTAGCCATGGCCCTATCAGATAACCTACCTAACAAAGGTGTAGTAAGTAAACCCACATAATTAAACATGGCCGAATCCGCATTTAGCGTGCCATCTGCTAAGTTCAGTTTGTATCCTTTTAAATCGCAAAAAACCTTGGCACTGTCTAAACCTACACGTGTAAAATCGGTACGTCCACCGCGTCCGTACCACATGTCTTTCGCTGCATCATACGTACCTGAGGTACGATAAATTTCCAAAGTGTCACCGGGGGTTATGCCATACAAATCGGTATTCTTAAAAATAAATAAGGGTGTGGTTTTACTGGTAAAATCAACATCCAGGTTGGTGGTGGTCCAGTTAATACCTGTTGTTTGCAACAACACTTTATCATACAACACATTGCGTGAAATTTGTAAGAAATTATAACACTCATCTTTGCCCTGATTGAATGCTTTTTCGGTGGCTTTGTGCCAATTATCAAACTTAGAAACCAAACCATTTACCACCAATCCGTTGATGGCATTAAAATAATTTTCGAAATGTGGGCTAGGTTGATAGTTGTAGCTTAACATTTGGTTGGTAAGCCTGATTACCTGTATTTTTTGGTTGTTGGTAAACTTACCGGAGTTATAATAACTGATAAATTCGGCCACAGCATCTTTTGCTTTACTGCTTCCACTTTCATCAAAATAATCATCTAAATCGTTGGGATACTGCAGTACATCAAAGCTAAAACTGCGCTGGGCATGCGCAACAAAAGCAAAACTGAGGATTGAAATTAAAATTACGAGCTTCTTCATGTTTACAAAAACGTATGAAGGGGCAATTTACTGTTTTACTTGCTTTGTTTTTGGGAGTTTTTCCCACAAAAAAAGTCGAACAACACTGCTCGACTTTTATCTTATAAATTAAATTTAAACCTACTTCATTGCTTTTACAATATCTACAAAGCTGCGGCTTTGTAATGCTGCACCGCCAACTAAAGCACCATCTATATCCGGAGCAGAGAACAACTCGACTGCATTATCTGCTTTTACACTTCCGCCATATTGTATGGTTAGGTTATCTGCTACTTGGTTGTTGTAATGCTCGCGCACCAACCCACGAATAAATGCATGCACCTCTTGTGCTTGCGCTGTACTTGCTGTTTTGCCTGTACCAATAGCCCAAACTGGTTCGTAGGCAATTACAACGTTTGCAAATTGCTCGGCAGTTAAATGAAACAACCCTTCGCTTACTTGCTTTTTCAATACATCAAAGTGTGTGTTGCTTTCACGTTCTTCTAATGTTTCGCCACAGCAATAAATAGCTGTTAAATTATTTTTTAAAACAGCATCCACCTTACGTGCCAACCAATCGTTGGTTTCGTTAAAGTATTGTCTGCGCTCACTGTGTCCAATAATTACATACTCGGCACCACAGCTTTTAATCATACCTGCACTTACCTCGCCTGTGTATGCACCACTATCGTGGTTGCTGCAATTTTGTGCACCACTAAATACATTTCCACTATCGGCCACCATGCGGCTAACCGCGTTAATATGAATAAACGGAGGAATAATTACCACATGCGCACTGCCTTGGTATTCGTCTTTTACCATTCCGGTAACTTCAGTAACTAATGCCATCCCTTCCTCAAAAGATTTGTTCATTTTCCAGTTACCTGCTATAATTTTCTTTCTCATTTTTTTGTTATTTGTTAATTAGTTATTGGTTGAGTGGTTGATTTGTTAATGGTTTATAGTTTTATTCTCTAACGTCTAACCCCAGCTTCTAACATTCAACACTAAAAATTTAAAATTCAACATTGGGTTCTGCCTTCCAAAGTCTAACCTCCAAAATCTATCCTCTAAATTTTAACGCAGTGTTTTCTTGAGGAAGTGATGCGAAAGAGAGAGATTGCTCCGCAATTATGTATGTTTACCAATCTCGCTTCTCGTATCTCGTATCTCCAATTATCTATCTTCCAACCTCACGTTGCGAAAATAATAAAAATGTGATTAGCTGCTCAATTATTGCGATGTTTAATCCAACACTCGGCTCATTTAATTTATATTCATCATCTTACTTTAAACCAGCCCTACATTAACAGTAAAACTCCAAATCACTAAATTGGTTATACTGAAACACCATATAAGGACCTTGCATACGCCTGTTAGATTCTTGGTACTTGCCATAACCTGTTATCAAGCCGCCTAGCCACTTAAAAAGTCGTCCGAATATATTAGCTCGTTGTTGTGCAGATAATAATTGATATGCCTCTGCACTAATACCTAATTGTTGGGTTGCATAATTTCTTATCAATAATTCATCTACTAAGCTATCAGGTTGCGCTATAGAAATAGAAGAAGCCCTAGCATTATTTGCAAACGCAAATAATACTACACAAAATAGTAGTAAAATTAGTTTTTTCATAAAGGTGGGTGGGGGAGTTATTTTATTAGGGTTAGTTCATTATTTAAGTATTTTATTTTAAGAATCAATGCACTAGGACCTTTAGTTCTTGAGTTAAACATAAAGTATTGTGCTGTATCAGGACCATTTGTCCAGTAATATGGTTCATAATACTTAACCCCATTAATATTTATAGTATCATTAACTACTTTCGAAATTTGGTATTCTCCTACATTTACATTTTTAAATGAATAATTAGCGTATATCATCGATTTACCATCTTTCGTGAGAATTCCATGTGGATGATATTCTAATCTGAAAGTGAAACCAATTGCATTAATACAATTGTAGGTATAAATAAGATTTTCATATTTACTATCACAAAGACTTGGGTCGCCACCAGGCACTAATTGCCAGCCAGATTGTGCTCCTTGACCAACATATATCTGCGTATCTTTGTTATTGTATAAAAACAAAAGCGTATCGCTACCATGATAAGGTGAAAAGGTATTAGATTTTTGAGATTCTGTTAGATAAGAATAATTCACCCCTGTACATTTACTTTCCTTATTACAAGAAAAAAACAGTACCGAAAACAAAGTAATGATAATGCTGTTTAAAATGAGTGTTAATTTCATAGTGTTTATTATTAATGGTAAAGTAAAATTAAAAATATATTTAAAATAAACAAGTTGTGCCGTACCAATTAACAAACCCAAATAACAAAAAACGCCTATCAAAAAATTGAAAGGCGTTTAATAACATAAATATTTCTCCTATCAGCTACTGCATTAATGTAGCCAAATTTAAAGTGTAAGATAGTGGATTACTCACTCCCTTTCTCCCAAAATCTATACTTAGCGGTTTGTTCAAAAACGTGTTTGGTAATGGCTTTATCTTCATCGGTAAAAACAATGTTTCTACGCGCGCACATGGCTTCGGCAGTTTTGTAAAACTTGTTTAACACAAAAGTATCAAACCCTTGCGCCCCACCCCAAGCAAAACTTGGAATAAAATTACGCGGGAAACCTGCACCAAAAATATTTGCGCCAACGCCTACAACCGTGCCTGTATTAAACATGGTGTTAATACCACATTTAGCATGATCGGCCAGCATTACCCCACAAAAAGTTAATCCTGTTTTTTCAAATCGTTCGGTGGTGTAGTTCCAAAGTTTTACTTCATCGTACGTATTTTTAAGGTTACTGTTATTGGTATCTGCACCAATATTAACCCACTCGCCTACTACGGCATTGCCCATAAAACCATCATGACCTTTATTGCTGTACGCAAAAAATACCACATTGTTTACTTCACCACCTACTTTACAATGTGGGCCAACTGTTGTTGGTCCATAAATTTTGGCATCCATTTTCAATCCACCGTGTTCGCACAAAGCAAATGGTCCGCGTACTTTACAACCTTCCATCACTTCAGCGTCAACACCAATGTATATAGGTCCGGCTGAAGCATTTAAAATACTAAACTCAACTGTGGCTCCGGGTTCAATAAAAATACGCTCGGGGTTTAAGGTTTGATTGGTAGATGATATTGGCGCACTTACACGACCTTTGGTGATTAAATCAAAATCGGCCTCTATGGCTTTTCCGTTTTTTGAAAAAATATCATACGCGTGGTTAACAACAATGGTATCTATTTGCGATGATTGAATTTTAGTTTCGGGAGCAAACTGCTCTTCCGAAAAATCAAGCACTTCACCTGATGCGATGTTGCATGCAACCAAAGTATCTCTTAAGTATAACGCCTCACCTGTTTTAAGTTGGGTTATTTCGCTCCAAAGTAAATGATTAGGACAAACACTGCCGTTAATCATTAAATTATGCTGAGCAGTTACAGCAGGGTATTTTACGCTTAAATAATCCTGGGTTTTAAATGAAGGCTGAACACCCGCATATTTAGCCCATTTCTCGGTAATGGTTAGTATACCAATTCTAATTTCGGGAACCGGACGGGTAAAAGTAAAGGGCAATAAATTATTGCGATTTTTACCATCAAATAAAATCACATTCATAGTGCGAGTATATAAAAAAAGCCCCCCAAATTGGAAGGCTTTTGCAATATTGTTAAAAAAATAATGGAATTATTTTTTCTTAGCGTAACGTTTGTTGAATTTATCAATACGACCGGCAGTGTCAATTAACATGTTGGTACCAGTAAAGAATGGGTGAGATTTGTGTGAAATCTCCAATTTAAACAAAGGATATTCGTTGCCGTCTTCCCATTTAACAGTTTCTTTAGTGTCTACAGTCGAACGAGTTATGAATGAATAGTCGTTTGACATGTCCTTGAACACAACCATTCTGTAATTTTTTGGGTGGATATCTGCTTTCATCTCTGCTTTATTTACTTTTTGAGGGGGCAAATATATGAAATTTTCATTAGTGCCAAAATATTTAGACAAAAATTTAGCCCAAATTGATCAATAGGAGCTTTTTAAAAGCGAACTACTTGATTTAGTTGGGCTAACCCCGATTTATGAATTTGTTCATAAATTTGTTAAAATTGATGATTTACAAATTCTTAATCGATTGTGTTCGGCTGTCGACTAACAAAACCTCGAATGGGGTTTAGTACTGCACCAAAAAATGTTTACAGATTGGGCTTCAAGCCACAAAATTATTTTTTGGCGAAAAATCACTACAATTGTAGCATGAAGAGTGACAAAACCCAAATTTTAAGCGACAAACAAGTTAAACAAATACTTAAACGCTTGGCTTACCAAGTGTACGAAAATAATTTTAACGAAAAAGAATTGGTAATTGCCGGAATTGAAGGTCGCGGTGTAAAAGTTGCCGAATTGCTTTGCAAGGAGTTGGCTGAAATTTGTAAAATAAAACTCTCTTCTACGGATATTGTGCTTGATAAAAGTAATCCTGCTCAAAAACAAGTACTGTTAAGCAACAACAAACTTACGGTAAAAGACAAAGTGGTAATTGTAGTTGATGATGTGTTAAACACCGGCAAAACCATGCTTTATTCATTAATCCCTTTAGTAAGCGACAAAGCCCGTAAAATACAAACACTGGTTCTTGTTGATAGAAACCACATCTCTTTTCCGGTAAAAGCCAATTATGTAGGCACAGCACTTAGTACCACACTACAAGAACACATTGAAGTTACCATTACAAAAGGTAAAGTGAATGTGTATTTGAGTTAACGAGGGAAATTCGAAACGAAGTTCAGCGTAGCTAAATACGAAGCACGAAACGTAGTTCAGCGGAGCTAAATTCGAAAATAATTACAGCTGAATAATGTTTCGAAATGTTGAATAATGAACGCTGAAACGAAGTTCAGCGTAGCTGAAAGTGGAATGTTAAATTCCAAACTCCTACTCTCGATACACACTCCCTTCTCAGCCCACCCAAAGCGCACTCGAGCAGGCTGAAACTTTGCGAAGCAAACTCCTTCCGACCTCTCTGAAACTCAGAAGCGGAAGACTTTGCCCTCTAAAATACGCTGCGAAACCTCTGTGTAGCTCTGCGGTAAAAAATAAATCACAGAGGTAAGGCGGAATATTCTTGCGAGGATTTGACAAAATTTAAAGTACACAGACCATTGGTGTAGACTGAAGCGTCTGTTAGCAACGCCTTCGGCATTGGGGAGAATTTGATTTTAACAGATAAATTCACTTTTGAACGAAAGAGCTACTTCGAGTTCGGAGCGTAGCGAAGAGTATCGAGAAGTAGAGTGTTAACATGAATTATTGTTCCTGACTCCTATTTTAGCTCCGCTGAACTTCGTTTCGATACACGCTCTAACACACAGCCCAAGCAAAGCGTAATCGAATAGGCTAGAGTCTTATGTAGATTAGAAGCTAAATATTGGAAAACAATCTGCATTTGAAGATAAATCTAGCGTCTTCCTTTTGAAGAAAGATAAGAGATGGATGTCTTGAAATAAATTCGAAATAAGAAATATCGAAACCAAGTTCAGCCTAGTTAATGATGAATATCGAATGTTGAACGCTGAATGTAGAAACGAAGTTCAGCGTAGCTAATTATGAAGTTATTAGATAAACCTAAACGACAGAACAAAGTTTGAACGAAAATCATCCAAACAATAAACCATGAACATAAAACCAATAACCCATCAACGTAATCAACCAATCACAAAAAAAAATCCCATTCTTGCGAACAGGATTTTTAATTTTTTGATCAAGTTATGATTACTTGATTTTGCCTTGTAAGCCAGCACCAGCTTTAAATTTAACAACCTTTTTTGCTGGGATGTTAATTTCTTTACCGGTTTGAGGGTTACGACCTTTACGTGCTGCACGCTTAGTTACAGAGAAAGTTCCGAAACCTACTAAAATAAGTTTGTCACCTTTCTTTAAAGCACCTTGTGTTGCAGCCATAAATGAATCTAAAGCAGCAGCAGCTTGAACCTTTGTTAATTTCGCATCATGTGCGATTTTGTCGATTAAATCAGACTTGTTCATAGTTGATAATAATTAAAGTGTTTGTTGTTTTACCATAACAAACTTAGCAACAATGCTGAATAAAACAAGTACCTGCGTAGGTTTTTTGATATTTTTTTTGAATTAGATTTTCACAGGTTTTCAACAATAGCGCGGTTTTACGGCACATACCCCCTAAAACGCACTACCTCGAATAAGCTGAAACTACTGTATTTACTGGGCTTTCACCATCTTTTTCGGGTAATTCAACCACTACCCTGCTTTGGGTATAAAACGCGTCTCTCTCAGCCAATTTATGGGCAATAAATTGCATTAACTCCTCGCCTTTAAGTCCTTTTACTAAGGGTCTTGGCTTTTTTGCATGCACCAATCTGCTATATATAAACGCAGGTTCAGCTTTTAAATACACGGTTAACCCTTCACTTTTCATAAACAACATATTATCATGGTAGCAGGGTAAACCTCCTCCTGTAGCTATTACATGTGGCTTGTGGTTGGGTAAACTTCTTAAAACATCTGCTTCAATTTCTCTAAATGCTTTTTCTCCTAACTCATCAAACAATTGCGCTATGGTTTTATGTGTACGTTGTTCTATTAACTTATCAGTATCTATAAAAGGCATGGAGAGTGCCCTTGCCAACCTTTTACCAAAGGTGGTTTTACCAACTGCCATAAATCCTATTAAGTAAATGTGCATATTAAAATGGCTGCCTATTTGTAAGCAGCCATGTTATTGTTTATTTTCTAATTCCTCTTGGACCAACTTTGCCTTCCATGTATAACTTAACTTTTTCGAAAGTAGGTATACCATATGCGCTCCACTTTTTAATCACTACATTGTCTTTCATCAATAATAAGCCCGGATTACTGCGCACCATCGATTTAAGCGGAGTAGCATCCATATTATAATAGTTAAAAGCAAATTGATGTTCGTGGCGATAAGGTTCAACTTCTGCTAATGCTGTATTGGTTAAAGCCCAAAAAGGAATACCGGAAGCAGCACAATCATTGGCCAGTTGTGCAATTTGTGATTCAATACCGGTTCTGGATTTCTGAATATTTGTTTGAACCAAAATCATCCTGAATCCTTTTTGCATCAACAACGAGTCTGTATAGTCTTGTCCTATGACATCAAACAATTTAAAATCGTGTATAGGTGCTTTATCGCCTTCTACAATCACTTTATCTATCCTGTCCACAAACTTGTAAGTATCGTCTACATTACTTACTTCATTCATGCCAAATTCAAATTGTTTACCATCCTTTTCGTAAATAAATACCATGGCAACCGAGTCGCGTTTGGCATCAGGTGGTAATGTCATTAATTGACCAATGTCGTTTCCTACTTTGTAAGGTAAAAAATCAACCTTTGGTAAAAACATGTAGGTATTAAAAGTAAAAAAAGTAGTAACCAACAAGGATATGCCAAGCGCAATACTCATGATGGTTTTGTTGGCTAGAATTGGTTTGATGTGTTTTTGCCCAACAAACATAATCAGGATAAATACCAACAATACCACATCTTTTAAAAATGATTCAACCGGCTTTAATTTAATGGCATCACCAAAACAACCACAATCGGTAACTTTATTGGTGATGGCGCTGTAACCTGTTAATAAGGTAAAAAACACAATCATCAAAAGCAGTAGCCACATGTTTAAACGGGTGTATGCACCAAGTAACAACGCTACCCCAACCATTATTTCGAAAATACAAATAAACATGGCCATGCCTACCGCATAGTCAACAAAAAAATGCATGTTAAATATTTCGAAATATTCTACCAGCTTAAAACTAAAACCTATGGTATCATTTGCTTTGATAAGACCTGAGATGATGAACAATACACCAACTAAAATTCTGCTTATTTGGGTTAATACTTTCATGTGTTATATACTTTTAGTTAAAGTTTATTCGCAAAATTACCGCAATCGTTAACTGAATAAACTTAGTTTTTACTTAATAGTTTTATTTGGCTTTGTCAGTTAAGTGAATCAATGCAAACACCCCATAATTTATCATATCCTGAAAATTAGCATCAATACCTTCGCTCATAATGGTTTGCCCATTTGATGACTGTATCTGACGAATACGCAATAAACGCATCAAAATCATATCAGTAAAGGTGCTTACCAACATATCGCGCCATGCTTCACCGTAATCATGATTTTTTTGCATCATTAACGTTTTGGTTTCCAGCACATGTTTATCGTACAACTTCGTTAGGGAGTCTATGTCAATTTCTAAACTTGCTTCATCTTTTAATTCCATCTGAATCAAACCAATTACGCAATAGTTAACAATGCCCATAAACTCACTTTCAACACCTTCATCCACCTTCATACTTCCATTTTCTTCTATGGTTCTTATGCGCTGTGCCTTAATAAAAATTTGATCGGCAATTGAACTCAATCGCATCACGCGCCAAGATGTGCCATAGTCTTTACTTTTACTCAAAAAAATGTGGCGACATTTATTTATAACGTTATCGTACTGTGTTGAAGTTTGATTTATCAAAATGGTAATGTTTAATTTGTAAAGCACACAAAAATAATGGACATACCCAAATTACAAGCGCACAATACAAAATTATCCTTAAACTGCCGTGGTAAACTACTGGTTTTAAGCCAACCCGCAGTTATGGGCATTTTAAATGTTACCCCTGATAGTTTTTTTGAAGGAAGCCGCATGCGTGCTCTTGACGACTTGTTGAAAAAAGCCGAAAACATGCTTAAACAAGGCGCTACCTTTTTTGATATTGGTGGATACAGCACACGTCCGGGTGCTGCCGAAGTAGCAATTGATGATGAAATAAGTCGTGTAGTACCCGCAGTTGAATATCTGCATAAAAATCTACCTGAAGCTGTTTTATCCATAGATACATTCAGGGCCAAGGTTGCTAAATATGCTATTGAGGCTGGTGCGCACATCATTAATGATGTAAGCAGCGGAGAGGACGATGCCGATATGTTGAGCACTGTTGCTGCGCTGGGTGCGGTGCCCTACATCATGATGCATAAACGTGGAACCCCTCAAACCATGCAACAATTTACGCAGTATACGGATGTTACATTGGATGTACTGGAATACTTTAATCAAAAAATTGCAGCAGCTAAACAAGCTGGAATTGTAGATTTAATTGTTGACCCGGGGTTTGGTTTTGCTAAAACACAAGAGCAAAACTACGAACTGTTAAAACAACTTCATCATTTTCACGTAACCGGATTACCTGTTTTGGTAGGTGTTTCGCGCAAAAAAATGATACAAAACATCACCTATAGAGATGCTGCTGGTGCCCTTAACGGAACATCAGTGGTTAATACGATTGCACTTTTAAATGGTGCCCAAATTTTGCGCGTACATGATGTGAAGGAAGCCGTAGAATGCATTAACATTGTAAAAGCTACTTATGGAAATTTTTAAAATATATAGTTTTCAATTTACCCTTATTAACCTGATTGACTTGGTACTGTTGACTGCTGTAATCTACCAACTATATCGCATGCTTAAAGGTAGTTTGGCTTTTAACATGATGGCCGGTTTACTTACTATTTATGTGGCTTGGTTGGTCGTTCGTTTTTTTAAAATGCCCTTAATGGAAACCGTTTTGGGTGAGTTTACCAAAGTCGGATTTTTGGCCATACTCATCGTTTTTCAACAAGAAATCAGGAAGTTTTTATTGTTGATTGGGAGAGGTCGATTAGCAGGTGAAAACCAATCTATCTTTAGGTTTTTACCTTGGAATTGGAAGGTTGAGAAAAACTTCAACACCAACTATGAAGACATTGCGGATGCCTGCGAGGTGTTGGCTTCAAACTATACCGGAGCTTTAATAGTTTTCCCAAAAACCAGCGAAATGAAGTTTATAGGTGCAAGTGGTGAGGTACTTGATGCACATATCAGTAAAAAGCTATTGTTGAGTATTTTTAATAAAACAAGTCCTTTACATGATGGTGCGGTTATTATAGCCAATAGTAAAATTAAAGCCGCCAATGCAGTTTTGCCTGTCAGCGAAAATCCCGAATACCAAAACAAATATGGTTTGCGCCACCTATCAGCAATAGGTATTACCGAACAAACCGATGCGGTGGCATTAATTGTGAGCGAGGAGCGAGGAACGATGGCCTACGCTAAAGAGGGAAAGGTAACAGAAAACATGTCGCGACAAGAAATTCTTGATTTTTTAACCAAAGAATTTAGCCACGACATGCTCAGTGCGCGGTAAATTAATTTACCGATATACTATCGGCTGTTGCACCTTGTTGTGCACGTTTAATAATATCTTCCGGAGATACGCCTAAGTTATCAATAGCAAATTGGGCATCCTCGGCCAACTCGCTTTGTGGGTACTTTTCAATAAATTCTTGGTATGTTGCTTTTGCTTTTGCTATATCCCCCATGTGATTTTCGTATACGAAACCACTTAAAAACAAGGCTTCTTCAGCGTAATGGTGTTTGGGATAATTTTCTTGAATACGTTTAAAAATTGCAATAGACTCCTCATGCAATTTCATATCNNGCCGGCTTTAAATAAAAACTCCGGGGCACGCTCATCATCCGGGTATTTGTCGGCAAAGGCAATGTAAGCATCTTTTTCTTTTGCCATGTTTTCAATGCTAAACACGCTGTCTTGCACTTGCAGTGCTTCAATTTCTTGTAAAGCTTTTTCTTTTGGCGATTGACAAGCCACCACAACTAATGCCACTAAGGCTACAACAAATTGTATATTCTTTTTCATATGGGTTAAAGTACGCGTATAGGGTATTAGTATTGACCTGTTGTTAGCATAACCAACGTACAAGCAATTACGGGTTCAATGTTATGTTCTTTTAACAAATTTTCAAAGACTGTATTTTCCGTTCCAGGATTAAATATTACACGTTTGGGGTGCAACCCAACAATGTAATCATAATAAGGGGGCTGGTTTTGTGGACCAACATATAAGGTTACGGTATCAACTTCTACCTGAGGTGCTGTTTGATGAATAGGAATACCATCAATTTCACCTTGTTTAATTCCATACAAAACCACCGGATGACCATGAGCTTTAAGCATCATGGTTGCTTTGTACGCATACCTATCAGGGTTGGGTGTAGCACCTAAAACTAAAGTGGGTTTAGCCATTACTTATTTTTAAGCAAAGTAACAGCTAATTTCAAACACCTTGCAAGAGGTTATCAGCCAAGATATACACAGTGGAGCAAAAGTTAGAGAGTGGATGTTGGAAGCTGGATGTTAGAAATTGTACGTCCCTGATATATGTTG
>DITN01000006.1:0-23066 GCA_002422865.1 Bacteroidetes bacterium UBA6183
GATATTACGTTTACTTACACACAACCCGGTACCTATAAGATAGATTTGTTGGGCGAAGATAGTATCACCAACCCAACCACCAACGAAACCAAAAACTGTACAGCCCGATTCCCTTATTTAGAGAGCCCTAACGCTTATCATCCACGAACAGTTACTGCGCTGCTTATAGATACACTTAAGTTATTAGCACCTGATACGGTTTGTATTGATGTGCCTTTTATTGCTAAAGCTATTGGTACAAATCATAACATACAAGCCAATTGGTTGTGGGGTATTAATAATGTGCCAACGCAATGGCCTGTAAATACAGATTATTCATACATCTACGACAGTTCAGGGATGTATAAAATAGAAGTTGATCCAATTTTGGTTCAAAAGTTTCATTGTGTGGTAGGAACAGAAAAAGAGGTAACGGTGTTAAGTCCTTTAGCCGATTTTACGTTTAAGCTCAGCAATTATCCTAACATACCTTTTACCAATTTATCGCAGGGGGCAGTGAGGTATTTTTGGGATTTTGGCCAGCCAAGTTCAGGTAGAAATACCAGCACCGACATCAACCCAACACATAATTATGGCGAAACCAAGGAGAGTTACAAAGTATGCTTGATGGCTTTTGATGAAAGAGATTGTATGGATTCAATTTGTAAAATCATACCGATACGCAGCTCAGTTAAAATCCCTAATGTGTTCACCCCGGATAATGCCGATGGACGCAATGATGCATTTGATATTGATATTGAAGGTTGGGAGAAATATGAATTGTATATTTACAACCGTTGGGGTACCATGGTGTTTGAAGGATTTACAGATGGATTTTACAACGATGGTATAAACTGGGACGGAAAGGATAAAAACGATGGCTCTGAGTGCCCGGAAGGAACTTACTTTGTAATATTTAAATACAAACTCATCACAGAACCTGAGGAGCAAACTTACCACGGCACGGTTACTTTGATTCGTGATTAATTTTTACTTATAAGATTTTATGTAGTGGTTGTGGCGTTTTTATTTGTCGTTATTTGCAACAATGAATAGCAAAGAAAGACTTCTTTTACTCACCTTAGCGGCCATTAACTTTACCAATATCATGGACTTTATGATTATGATGCCGCTTGGTCCTCAGCTTATGCGCATTTTCGACATCAACACACAACAGTTTGGTTTAGTGGTTTCGAGTTATACGTTTAGTGCCGGTTTCTCCGGTTTTTGTACCGCATTTTTTATTGATAAATTTGATAGAAAACGTTTTTTACAAGTATTATATGCCGGTTTTTTAGTGGGTACACTTGCTTGTGGTTTGGCCAATAGTTACGAGTTATTGATGATCGCACGTATTTTTACCGGCTTGTTTGGTGGGGTGTTAGGTGCAGTAATATTAGCTATTGTGGGCGATGTTATTCCTTTTGAGCGAAGAGGTCAAGCCATGGGTTTTGTGATGGCCGCATTTTCCATTGCCAGTGTTTTAGGTGTACCTTTTGGATTACGTATAGCCAACGAGTTTGGGTGGAATACACCATTTTTGGTACTTGCGTTATTAGCGCTTCCTGTTCAGTTTTTCATTTATAAATTTGTACCTAATTTAAGCACACATACCCATGCCGGTAAACAAGTTCAAGTGCTACAGGTCATTAAAAATATTACATCAAGCCCTAACCAACGTAAAGCCATTACGTTAATGATGGTGGTGATGTTTGGTCACTTTAGTATTATTCCTTTTTTAAGTCCTTACATGGTAAGTAATGTTGGTTTTACAGAAGGGCAATTGGAACAAATTTACTTTTTTGGCGGGTTGAGTACCATTGTAACCTCTCCACTCATTGGTAAGCTGGCTGATAGAATAGGCAAACTAAAAGTATTTACCATTTTTGTGAGCATCTCATGTATTCCGGTGTTGTTTATTACCAATATGCCTCGTGTTGATATTTGGATTGCACTGATTGCCACATCTGTGTTTTTTGCCGTAAGTAGCGGAAGATTTATCCCTGCTCAAGCCATGGTAACTGCAACCGTTGAGCCGCAAAACCGCGGTAGTTTTATGAGTATCGTTTCTAGCATGCAACAACTAAGTGCAGGGTTAGCCTCATACATTGCCGGTTTGGTGGTAATTAAACAGGCCAATGGCGAAATGTTACATTACAATTGGGTTGGGGTGATGAGTGTAACTGCGGCCATCATTACCTTGTTTTTGGTAAGAAGGATTACCGCTGCAGATGGTAGTAAATTTTAACCAAAGATCGGCACGCTTTAAATTGTGTTGACCTTTGAAAATAAAATCATAGTTATTGGTCAAATGAATTAAGTCGTCACATTATCTTTTAGCAACAATTCTCTCTCAGCGGCACTCCATTTTTCTTCTAATGCAATCATGTTTGCTGCATCAGCAAAAACAGGAGGTTTAGACTTTGCAGTAATACGTATGTAGTGGTGGTTAAATACATTTAAGGCGATATGGCAGGGTTTCATATCGCCATATTCTAAGTTGCGTTTTTTGCTGCGCATGTAAATATCAAAATCGGCACCTTGAATGCGCTCATCCCATAAGCCAATTTTATCTAAAGCGGTTCGGTTAAATATAACCGAGTTGCCTACAAAACCTTCAACCACTTTGTTTTTGAAATGTGCTTGGCGTTTGTTATTAAAGGCTTCCCAATTTCCGTACATTAGTTTATGCATCAAGGTTAAGTTAAATTTACTTAGCCCAAATTGTTTTAAAATGTTTTTGATACGTTTCCATTTACGTCCTAACTTTTTTGTAAGTTCAGGAGTTTCAACCCGCTCAATACCACAAACGGTAATTAAATCGAGTCCGTTAACCTGCATACTTTCTATTATTTTTTGGTCCCATTGCGGACAAACAATAATGTCGTTGTTTAAAAAGGCAAACAGGTTGTATTTGGCCACTTTAACGCCCTGGTTTTGCGTGTAGGGATAACTGTAGTTGGCTTTGTTGGCAATTACTACAGCACCTTCTTTTTCAAAAAAATCGCGTGTACCATCTGTTGAATTGTTGTCTATGATAATCAATTCGAAAGGATGTACGGTGTACTTACGAAGGTTTTCAAGGAAAATTTGGTTCATTTCCAGTTGGTTATGAACTGCTGTAATAATACTAATCATAAATAGGAGATAAGCGGCCTTTAAAGAGCAAATAAATGGTATTTAAACGGTATTATAAAATAACCTAACTTGCCACACGTTTGGTAGGACTTAATAAAGCTAAGCCTATAATCAGCCCCAAAAGAATAAAAACACACTTTTTTTGGAGAAAACTTGCATACAATAAAAACTATTTATACTTTCGCACACCTAAAAAATACTGTCATGGCATTTACAAGATACAAAAGAAAAGAAAAAAAGAACAGAACTGTGTCGAGATTACGCACACAGACATTAAAGCTTAACAACCTTGTTGTTAAAGTAGTATCTCCTAACAAAGACAAAGTAGTAGTTATCGAAGAATAACTATTTGGCGCGCAAGTGCCTTATATTTAAAAGCCGTTACACATTGTGTAACGGCTTTTATTGTTTGGTTAATTTCCATTTCGCCTCATCATATATTGCTTGTCCCTTTGCCTACCCAATTAACGATGATTAATAATCGTTATCCTTAGACGCATCTTTTTGCATAATTTACATGTTTGTATAGTTCTAATATAAAGTATTGTTAACCGGCAGCTCTTGGTTTTAAATGACAAACATGAGATATGTGTAACTTATAACTTTGATTCTGTAAAGATTAGGAATATTTTACCACCCATCTTTGTGCCTAGACTAAATATTACTTACAGCAATAAGAAAATAGGGTATTGTGTTCAAAAAAATACCATCTAACGAGCCAATCATTTTTTGGTTTCTTGTGTCGTTTTCAAAAGCAAATAGTAGGCATTAATTACTTGCAGTTTTCGATTAATAAACTAAAAGTTGGCTATTCTTTTTATTGAGTATTACGTAAAGTTTATATCCCTTGTAAATATTTCATTTTGATGAGTAAAAAGCACATGAAAAGTATCGTTTTATTAATGAGCGCAATTGTCGCTTTTATAAGTGGGTATTCCCAGTCAACTTCACCGGTTATCATAGCTACCTCAGGCGACTATTTTGCTACGTCATCTTATTCGGTGTCTTGGACTTTAGGCGAAACCGTAATTGAAACTTATGCTACTACCAATGTATTCCTAACTCAAGGTTTCCATCAACCAATATTATTATCAAATGATACCGTTGTAAACGATCAGGTTTATGATTTTTTCAATGGTTTTTCGCCAAATGGAGATAACCTGAATGATTGGTGGAGGATTCCGATTTTGGATAAATATCAAACCAATACAGTAAATATATTTAACCGTTGGGGAAGCGAGGTGTGGTCTACGCACAATTACGACAACCAGCAGAACGTGTTTACCGGACGCAATAAACATGGAAATGAACTACTTGAAGGCACCTATTTTTATGTGATAAAATATAATCAAACAGAAAAACACGGATGGGTATTTATAAAACGCTAAAACAATTTTAAAATGAAAACGAAGATAATTATAACAATTTCTGTTCTGTTGCTGCTTGTTCTTCAAGCAGTCGCACAACCGCCACAAGCTTTTCGGTATCAAGCCATAGCGCGCGATGCTTCAGGAAATCCGATGGGCAATGTAACATTAAAGGTGCATCCAATAATTAGAGATTTAACTGCAACGGGAGCAATTCTTTATGCAGAAACACATACTGTTACAACTAATATATTTGGCTTGTTTAATCTTGCAATTGGCAGGGGCGCGGTAACCAATGGTGATTTTGAGCTAATTGATTGGGGAAGTGGTGCTAAATTTATTGAAGTTGAAATTGACTTTGGAACGGGTTATGTTTCACTTGGTTCGTCAGAATTATTGAGTGTACCTTATGCGTTATTTGCGCCAAGCAAAAAAGGAGATGTTGGTCCGCAAGGAATTCAGGGTATTAAGGGTGATTCCGGCTTACAAGGTATTCAAGGTTTGCAGGGTATACAAGGAATAAAAGGTGATTCAGGTGTGCAAGGTGTACAAGGTTTACAGGGCATACAAGGAATAAAAGGTGATAGTGGTTTACAAGGTATTCAAGGACTACAAGGAATTGCCGGCATCAAAGGTGATTCAGGTGTGCAAGGTGTGCAAGGTTTACAGGGCATACAAGGTATAAAAGGTGATTCTGGTTTACAAGGTATTCAAGGATTACAAGGAATTTCGGGTATAAAAGGTGATTCAGGCATTCAAGGTTTGCAGGGAATACAGGGTATAAAGGGTGATAGTGGATTGCAAGGTATTCAAGGACTACAAGGCATAGCCGGCATCAAAGGCGACTCAGGTATGCAAGGTTTACAGGGAATACAAGGCATAAAGGGTGATAGTGGATTGCAAGGTATTCAAGGATTACAAGGAATTTCGGGTATAAAAGGTGATTCAGGCATTCAAGGTTTGCAGGGGCTACAAGGCATAAAAGGTGACACTGGATTACAAGGCTTACAAGGAATTGCCGGTATAAAAGGTGATAGTGGATTACAAGGTATTCAAGGACTACAAGGCATAGCTGGCATCAAAGGCGACTCCGGCATTCAAGGTTTGCAAGGTATCCAAGGTGATAGCGGATTACAAGGTATTCAGGGTTTACAAGGAATTGCCGGCATAAAAGGTGATTCAGGCATTCAAGGTTTGCAGGGGCTACAAGGCATAAAAGGTGACACTGGTTTGCAAGGTATTCAGGGTTTACAAGGCATAGCCGGTATCAAAGGTGATTCAGGCATTCAAGGTTTACAGGGAATACAAGGCATAAAGGGTGACTCTGGATTACAAGGCTTACAAGGAATTGCCGGTATAAAAGGTGATAGTGGATTACAAGGATTGCAAGGTATTCAAGGACTACAAGGCATAGCTGGTATCAAAGGCGACTCCGGCATTCAAGGTTTGCAAGGCATCAAAGGTGATAGCGGATTACAAGGTATTCAAGGACTACAAGGAATTGCCGGCATCAAAGGTGATTCGGGTATCCAAGGTTTGCAGGGCATACAAGGCATCAAAGGCGATTCTGGTTTACAAGGTATTCAAGGACTACAAGGTATTGCTGGGATTAAAGGTGATTCGGGTATTCAGGGTTTACAGGGAATACAAGGTATAAAGGGTGATAGTGGTTTACAAGGTATTCAAGGCATACAAGGAATTGTTGGGATCAAAGGTGATTCGGGTATCCAAGGTTTACAAGGTATAGCCGGAATAAAAGGTGACTCAGGCATTCAAGGTTTACAGGGAATACAAGGTATAAAGGGTGATAGTGGTTTACAAGGTATTCAAGGCATTCAAGGCATACAAGGAATTGTTGGGATCAAAGGGGATTCGGGTATCCAAGGTTTACAAGGAATTCAGGGACTTCAAGGTATAGCCGGCATCAAAGGCGATTCAGGTATTCAAGGTTTACAAGGTATCCAAGGTATAAAGGGTGATACGGGAACAAACGCTGTTGTGGCCTTTGCTGATTTTTATGCGATAATGCCGGGAAACAACCCAAGTACAATTGCTGTTGGAGCCGCTGTAGACTTTCCACAAGATGGGCCAACCAACAATGTTATTACCAGATTAAATACAAGCCAATTTAACCTACCCGCTATTGGAACTTACATGGTAAGTTGGCAAGTAAGCATAAACGAACCCGGTCAGTTGCTTTTAAAACTAAATGGTACTGAACTGAGTGCTACAATAGTAGGTAGGGCTACAGGCACAAGCCAAATAACAGGAAGCAGGATAATAACCACCACATTAATCAACAGTGTATTAAGTGTAGTTAACCCTACAGGAAACTCAACAGCACTCACCATCACACCAAATGCAGGCGGTGCAAGTCCGGTTTCTTCTTCAATTGTTATTATTAGATTACTTTAACATATATAGCTAAAAGCCGTTGCTCAATTTGCAACGGCTTTTATTGCTTAATCAATTCCAATAAGGCATCTGCAGCTTTTAAACTTGCACCTTCACCGCCTAAATCGGTAAGTAGTTTTTGGTAATCGCGCATTAAATCAAGGTGTTTATTGCCACCGGGTAATACAGCGTTTAATTCTTGGGTAACCTTGTCAACGGTAAAGTCGTTTTGAATCAGCTCAACAATAGCCGGTTTATCCAAACATAAATTTACCAGCGAAATGTATTTGATGTTTTTAACCAGTAAACGTGCAATACGATATGATATTGGATTGGCCACATAACCACATACTTGAGGCACATTGTACAAAGCCGTTTCTAATGTTGCGGTTCCACTACAAACAATAGCTCCTGAGGCATGCATCATTAAATCGTAGGTTTTACCAAATACTACTTTAACCTGTTGGTTTAAAAAAGGTTGGTAAAAATCAGGGTCTAAACCAGGAGCTCCACCAATCACAAATTGATGATTTGGAAAACGGCTCATTACTTGCATCATTAAAGGTAAAATACGGTTAATTTCTTGTTTCCTGCTACCCGGTAATAAGGCAATAATGGGTTTTTGGTTGATAACATAGGCTTGTTTAAATGTTTCATCGGGTTTATGGTTGGCAATGGCATCCAACAAAGGGTTGCCAACATATCTCGTTTTGACGCGCCATTTCTCAAAATAAGAAACTTCGAATGGAAAGATGAGCAATAACAAATCAACAAATTGCTCTAATTTTTTACCACGGTTTTCTTTCCAAGCCCAAATTTTAGGTGCGATGTAATAAACCGTTTTTATGTGTTTTGATTTGCAAAATTCAGCTATGCGTAAATTAAATCCGGGGTAATCAAT
The DNA here is from genome assembly GCA_002422865.1 of Bacteroidetes bacterium UBA6183. Taxonomy (GTDB): domain Bacteria; phylum Bacteroidota; class Bacteroidia; order UKL13-3; family UKL13-3; genus UBA6183. Next base: position 7,780 of record DITN01000006.1, read on the forward strand.
CAGTATCACCACATCGGGGTTAAATGCCTCAATTTGTTGCTTGCAAATATTGATGTTACTCAATATGGAGCGTAGGTTTAGCAGCACTTCAACAAAACCCATGATGCTTACTTTTTTGTAATGCATCAAAAGTCCGGAAGCCTCGGCTTGCATCAAATCGCCACCCCAGTAGTTAAACTCGGCATTGGCATCTTTTTGTTTGATGGACTTGATTAAATTGGCTCCGTGTAAGTCGCCCGAAGCTTCGCCTGCTATTAAAAAATATTTCATCTGATGGCACAATTTTAGTAAACTGTTTTTAAACTACACGTTAAAAACTATTTTTGATAAAAATAATAAAATCGAACACCATGGAAAATCAAAAGCAAAACAAATCAACGCAGTACTTATTAATAGCACTGTTACTTCTTTCTTTAATTGGTAATATTTTTCAATACACCAATAATAGAGAAGAGGTTTCGGTACGCGATTCAAAGATTGATACGTTGGTTACCGTACAAGTTGAATTAGAGAAAGAATTGGTTTCTACCGGTGCCGAGTTAGAAAGCTACCGCGGTATTGCAGCCAACTTAGATTCGTTGTTGGATGACGCTAACGGAAAAATAGAAGCACAAGAAGCTAAAATTAAAAAACTACTTGCCACCGAAAAAAGCGGGGAGAAGTTGAATAAAAAATTAAAGGTTGAACTGGAGGAATTACGTAAACTAAAAGATCAGTACTTAGAAAAAATTGATCAATTGATTACGGAAAACGAGCAGTTGAAAAAAGAAAATGAAGAGAAAGCAGCAGCCATTACCAAGTTAAACGAAGAAAAAACAGGTTTACAAAGTAAAGTGGCAACTGCATCGCAGTTAAAAGCGGAGTATGTGAAAGTTGCTTCGTTTAAAAAGAAAAGCAGCGGTAAGTTTGTTGAAACCAGTTTAGCTAAACGCACCAATAAAATTGATGTAAGCCTAACCGTTATGGACAATAAAGTGGCCGAACCAGGTGATAAAATGGTTTATGTGGTGGTTAAAGAACCAACAGGTAAGGTTTTAGCCGGTGGTAGCATGGCTAAGTTTACTATTGCAGAAACCAACGAAGAAGTTGCAGCAACAGCATCATATAAACTTACCTACAACGGACAAAAACAAGATATTAAAGTAAGTTTTGAAACAGACGAGCGTAATTTAACAGCAGGTAACTACACCATTGATGTATATATTGAAGGAACATTGGTTAATACTTCAACTTACATTTTACGTTAAACTGTTTCAGGTTAGCTCATAGCAAAAAAGCTGTCTCCAAAAAGAGGCAGCTTTTTTTATGGAACAATTATTAAATTTTAAAGTATTGATGTGTAAAACAAAAACAGCCATTTCAAATAAATGAAACAGCTGTTTTTAAGTATTTTAATGTATTAACTTATTTAAATGAATTTTGAAGTTTCCTTCCCATTTCAGGCATATTGATGATTTCAATATCTAATTTAGGTTTGTTGGCTTCAGGTGTGCGCCTACCTTTTAACCATGTTACAAAACGTGATGATGTGATATTAATAAACAGAATACAAAACATCACACCAATGATTCGAATGCTAAAAACAAGTAAAGCAGAAGTTACTTTTAACAGTTTCATGATTTAGTTATTTGATTCAAATATAGGCTATTTGGTGAAATAACAAAATAAATGGCTGTTATTTTTATGCGAGAGTTAAGGGCTTTTTAATTTCACCTCAATTTCTCTTTTAAATAAGCACCGGTGTAGCTGCGTTTTTCCTTTACCAAATCCTCCGGAAGTCCTTCAAAAACTAGGTTTCCGCCTTCTGTTCCCGCTTCCGGACCAAGGTCTATCACCCAATCGGCACATTTTATTACATCCATGTTATGTTCAATTACAATAATGGTATGTCCGTGGTTTACAAGTGCATTAAACGAATCCATCAATTTTTTGATGTCGTTAAAATGCAAGCCTGTTGTAGGCTCATCAAAAATAAATAATATGTGTTCTTGAGATTTTCCTTTACCTAAAAAGCTGGCCAACTTCACGCGTTGTGCTTCGCCACCACTTAATGTATTACTGCTTTGTCCTAAATGCACATAACCCAAGCCCACATCTTGCAATGGTTTTATTTTATTGTAGATGGATGTATCCTCTTTAAAAAACTCCAATGCTTCATCAACACTCATACTTAACACATCGCTAATGTGTTTACCGTGGTGCTTACAGTCTAAAATCTCTTCTTTAAATCGGGCGCCTTTACATTCTTCACATGGCAAATGTATATCGGCCATAAATTGCATTTCTATGGTTACCTCGCCTTCGCCTTGGCATGTTTCACATCTACCACCATCTACGTTAAAACTAAAATGTTGGGGTTTGTAACCCCTACTTTTACTGATGGCTAAATTTGAATATAAATCTCTAATGGCATCGTAAGCTTTGATGTAGGTTATTGGATTAGAACGTGATGATTTTCCAATCGGGTTTTGATCAACCATCTCGATATGTTTAATTGATTTTAGGTTGCCATCTAATTTATCAAACACACCCGTTTTTTCTCCGGTGTAATTGCCCAATTGTTTTTGAAGGGCTGGAAACAAAATATTTTTAACCAAGGTTGTTTTGCCACTGCCGCTTACTCCGGTAACTACACTAAGCACATGCAACGGAAATTTAACATCAATTCCTCTTAGGTTATTTTGACGTGCTCCTTTTACTTCTACAAAATCATTCCATTTCCTGCGTCTTTCCGGTAATGGTACAGATTCAACATTACTTAAATATTTACCTGTTAAACTGTTTTTGTCTTTTTTTATTTCATCAACGGTGCCTTGCGCTACTTTTTGTCCGCCATGGATACCGGCTAAAGGTCCAATGTCAATCACATCATCCGCCATTTCCATGATGTCTTGGTCGTGTTCAACCACAACTACCGTATTGCCGATGTCACGCAATTTGGTGAGTACCCCAATTAGTTTTTCGGTATCACGGCTGTGCAAACCAATGCTGGGTTCATCTAAAATATACAAGGAGCCAACAAGGCTGCTTCCCAATGAGGTGGCTAAATTTATACGTTGACTCTCGCCACCGCTTAATGTGTTTGATAAACGATTGAGTGATAAATATCCCAATCCTACGTGTTGTAAAAAAGATAGGCGAGAGGTTATTTCACGCAACATTCTATCTGCAATTTTTTGGTGTTGTTCGCTTAATTTTAGTTGATTAAAATAAACCGTTGCTTGGTCTATGCTCATTAAAATTACTTCACTTAAACACTTTTGCAATTTATTGTCTTTAACATGCGCATCCATCAATTTCACATATCCAGCATCTTTACGTAAACGTGTTCCCTTACAATCCGGACAACCGGTTTTACCACGGTAACGCGCTAACATAACACGGTATTGAATTTTATAGGTTTGTTTCTCCAGCTCCTTAAAAAATGCATCAATACCTTCCCAACCATTGCCACCACGCCATAAAAACTCACGCTGTTCTTCGGTTAATTCGTGGTATGGCTTATGAATAGGGAATTTTGTTTTACTGCTTAACTTAACAAAATGAGTTTTCCACTCGCTCATTTTTTCGCCTTTCCAAGGTGCAATGGCATCGGCATAAATACTTAAACTTTTATCCGGTACTACTAAATCTTCATCAATACCAATTACGCTTCCAAATCCTTCGCAAGTTTTACATGCACCGTAAGGATTATTGAAGCTAAAGAAATTTACACTAGGTTCTTCAAACGTAATTCCGTCCAACTCAAAACGGTTGTTGTATTGCCTTTGTGTTTTAGTGCCGTCTTCGTTCCAAATTTCTATTTCACATTCTCCATGTCCTTCGTAAAAAGCTGTTTGCACACTATCGGCAATGCGGTTGCGGTTGTCTTCATCATCTTTTATTACACTAAACCTATCCACCAATAACGATACTTTAGGGTTTGTTTTTCCTTTAGGTTTGAATTGCGCTAAAAAATCTTCAATCGAAATCATTTCATGATCAACCAACAAACGACTAAATCCATTTTGAAGGTAAATTTCTAATTTCTTTTTTAGGTCTGTTCCCGAATCTTTGATATCAACCAACAATAACACACGCGTATCTTCTTTCAACGATTCTATTTCGTTTACAACCAATTCAACAGTATGTCTGATTACCGGTTTATTGCTTACCGGAGAAATGGTAACACCAACCCGTGCAAACAGCAATTTCAAATAATCATAAATTTCTGTTGTAGTGGCAACGGTACTTCTTGGGTTACGGGTATTAACTTTTTGTTCGATGGCAATAGCAGGAGAGATGCCATGAATATAATCCACCTCGGGTTTATTCATTTTACCCAAAAACTGTCGTGCATAAGCCGATAAACTTTCTACATATCTGCGCTGTCCTTCTGCATACAGTGTATCAAAAACCAAACTGGATTTACCACTACCGCTTACTCCGGTTACAACAGTAAGTTTGTTTCGTTTTATTTCAACATCAATGTTTTTAAGGTTGTGAACACGTGCACCTTTTATTTCAATGTTTTTGGTTTTATTTCCGCTCTTAAATTTCATTTGCCTGCTTTAATAATGCTGTATTACAGCTACTGCAATAGTACAAATTAATAAGGTTTGAAAGGATGCTTTTGTTTTGTGTATTTATGCACCCTTGTGTATAGCTATGTTGGGCTGATTTATTCGTTAAAAAAGCTAAATTGCAGCTCTATTTGCAATGAAAATATATTTTAAATTACTTGCTTTTGCCAAACCATACAGCCGCTTTGTGCCCAAGTATGCCGTGTTGGCCATACTTGCCGTAATATTCGGGTTATTGAACTTTACCTTACTTATTCCCTTATTAAATGTAATTTTTGAAAAGGTAGAAACTACCCAAGAAGTAGTTAAGCCTGAGTTTACTTTGAGTGTTGATTACGCTAAAACAATGTTTAACTACTATTTCAACCAAATATTTAAAATATACGGACAAAGTGGTGCATTAAAGTTTGTTTGTGGAGTAATCGTTCTTTCGGTATTGTTATCAAACGTATTTAAATACTGGTCGCAGCGTGTGTTAACCAACATGCGTACCTATGTGGTTAAAAATATCAGAGAGGGTTTATTTCGTAAAATAACTCAATTACATGTGGGGTATTTTAAAGACCAACGCAAAGGCGATTTAATGAGTAGCTTGAGTAACGATGTAAACGAGATAGAGAACTCGGTAGTAAGCTCGGTACAGGTGGTTTTTCGCGAACCTTTAATGATTATTGGTTACATTATTTTGTTGTTTACGATGAGTGTGAAACTTACCTTATTTACACTTATTGTATTGCCGGTGTCGGGGTTAATTATTACAACCATATCTCGTAAACTACGCAAGCAAGCTAAAACCGGACAAGAATTGTTGGGTAATATTTTAAGCATTATAGAAGAAACCATCAGTGGCGTGCGCATCATCAAAGCATTTAATGCACAGCCCTACGTACAACAAAAATTTGATGTACAAAATGGAGCGTATCGTGGGGTGCTAAAATCTATGTGGAACAAGCGAGAGTTGGCTTCACCTGTTTCTGAGTTTTTGGGTGTGAGCGTGGTTGTTGGGGTGTTGTTGTATGGTGGGCAATTGGTGCTGGACAACCAAAGCGAATTAAATGCGAGTGAGTTTATTACCTACATAGTTTTATTCTCGCAAGTATTGGTGCCTGCAAAAAACATATCATCGGCCATTACAAACATACAGCGTGGTATAGCCAGTGGAGAGCGTATTTTTACCATTTTAGAAACCGAAGTAATCATTACAGAAAAAGCAAATGCAGTTGAGTTAGCCGAATTAAAAGGTGGTATCATCTACCAAAATGTAAGCTTTAAATATGCTGAGCACGAGGTGTTAAAAAATATCAATCTAACTATACCCAAAGGAAAAATGGTGGCATTAGTAGGGCAAAGTGGCGCGGGTAAAAGTACCATGGCCGATTTGTTACCAAGGTTTTATGATGTTACCAAAGGTGCTATTTTAATTGATGGTGTTGATATACGCGATGCCAAGTTACACAGCTTAAACAGCATGATGGGTATTGTTACACAAGAAAGTATATTGTTTAACGATACCGTATTTAACAACATTGCTTTTGGTATGAGTAACGTGAGCGAAGAAGCGGTAATTGAAGCCGCAAAAATTGCAAATGCACACGAGTTTATTGTGAAGATGGAAAATGGCTACCACACCAGTATTGGAGATAGAGGGGGGAGATTAAGTGGTGGTCAGAGACAACGGTTAAGCATTGCACGTGCTGTGCTTAAAAACCCACCGATATTAATTTTAGATGAAGCTACTTCTGCTTTAGATACAGAAAGTGAACGTTTGGTGCAAGATGCCATTCAAAACTTAATGAAAAACAGAACAAGTATTGTAATTGCGCATAGATTAAGTACCATACAACATGCCGATTTAATTGTGGTAATGCAGCAAGGTGAAATTATAGAAACCGGTAAACATGCCGATTTAATTGCACAAAAAGGAGTGTACCATAAGTTAAGTGAAATGCAGGCGTTTGTGTAAACACGAAATACAAAATTCGAAATTCGAAAGAAAGTTTAGCTCATTTAACATGTTATGAAAAACATATTTAACAACGGAGACATCAAAACATACTCAAAGATGGTTGAGTTGGTTGATACGGCCACATTCGATTCGGGGCAGGTTCATCCGGTGTATGCTACTTTTGCTTTAGGTAGAGATACCGAGTGGGTATGCAGGCTTTTTGTTATTGAGATGAAAGAACATGATGAAGAGGGTATAGGAACGTTTTTGCATGTTAATCACCACAGTCCGGCTTTAATTGGTAATACCGTTAATTTTAACGCTACATTTGAAAGGCTGGATGGGAATCATGTTATTTGTAGCTTTGAAGCCAAAGTAGGCGAGCGGCTAATTGCCAGTGGTCAAACCGGACAAAAAATATTAAAGAAAGAAAAGTTAGAAAGGCTCTTTAGCGGCCTACAGTAAAGTATTGTATGAATATAGATTTAACAGGAAAAAATGCCATTGTATGTGGCGCCACCAAAGGAATTGGTAATGCAACAGCAATTTTGCTGGCTCAGTTGGGAGCCAATGTTACCATGATTTCGAGAAACGAAAGTATATTAAGCCGCATTATACGCGATTTAGATACTACCAAAGGACAAGTACATGATTATATAGCAGCTGATTTTAGTAAGCCGGAAGACTTACGTGAAAAAATACAGCAAAAAGTTCACGAACCTAAAGTGTATCATATTTTAGTGAACAACACCGGTGGGCCACCTGCTGGTTTAGCCATTGAAGCTGAATTGCATGAGTATACAGCTGCTTTTACTAATCATTTATTGTGTAATCAGGTATTGGCACAAGCTGTTGTTGATGGTATGCGAGCCAGTGGTTATGGTCGTATTATCAATGTGATATCTACTTCGGTAAAAGCGCCTTTAAAAGGATTAGGCGTTTCAAACACCATTCGTGCAGCTGTAGGTAATTGGGCAAAAACACTTAGTTTTGAGTTGGCTCCGCATGGCATAACTGTTAATAATGTTTTACCGGGTGCTACCGGAACCGATCGTTTAAAACAAATTATTGAAAGTAAAGCATCAAAACAAAACCACAGCATTGAAGAGGTGAGCAAAGAAATGACAGACGAAATTCCAATGGGTAGGTTTGCAACGCCACAAGAAATTGCTTACGCCATTGCATTTTTATCAAGCGAGTATGCCTCATACATTACGGGTATCAATGTGCCTGTAGATGGTGGACGTACACCAAATTTGTAAAACCATTTACCTTAACACAGGTTATATTACTAAAACACACCAATTAAATACATATGAAGAAAACAGTAAAATTATTATTAGCAGGAGCGCTGGCGCTTCAGTTATCTGTGGCTAATGCACAATTGCAATTGCCTCAGCCAAGCCCTAAAGCAAGTGTAATGCAGCAAGTGGGTTTAACAGATATTACCATCGATTACAGCAGCCCTGCTGTAAAAGGTCGTACCATTTGGGGCGGTTTAGTACCATTTGAAAAAGTATGGAGAGCAGGCGCAAATGGTGCAACCAAAATTACTTTTAGTAAAGATGTTACCATTGAAGGTGCAGCTGTTAGTAAAGGTACTTACAGTATTTTTATGATTCCTACCAGCTTAGTTTGGACGGTAATCATTAACAAAGATGCAGGTGCTTCAGAAGAGTCATATAAGCAAGAAAATGATGTGGTACGTTTTAACGTAACTCCAACTAATGTTGCAAGTCGCGAGCGTTTACAATACAGCTTCAGCGATTTTACAGAAGAGTCGGCCTCAGTAAACATGGAGTGGGAAAAAATTCGTATTACGTTTAAAGTTGTTTTGGCTACAAGCAAACAAGCTGTTGAGAACATCGACAAAACTTTAGGTGCTACTTGGGCACAGTACAATAATGCTGCTCGTTACTACTTCGATCAAAAAGATTACAACAAAGCATTAGAGTATGTAAACTTAAGTTTAACACTACAAAATCATTGGTTTAACAACTGGGTTAAAGCACAAATTTTAGCTGCAAAAGGCATGACTAAAGATGCTTATGCATATGCTTTAAAAGCAAAAGAATTGGGTGATAAAAACCTAGAGAGTTTCTGGTACAAAGCGCAAGTTGAAAAAGCTTTGGAAGAGTGGAAAGCTGCCGGAACAGGCAAAAAGAAATAATCATCCATTGATATTAAATATAAAATGGGCTGCTTCGGTAACGAGGCAGCCCATTTTTTGTAGCCCTAATTAGCACTAAAATGCGAAGACAATAGAGTTTGTTAGTTTATTACTCTGCTTTAAACCATGTAATGATTTGCGCAAATAACATCACCAATAAACAACCAATTACGTTTAACCAAAGAAAAGAAACGATGTCGGCCACATAAACGGCAATAACTCCCGTTTCGGCAATAATAGCAGCATAAAACACGGCCCTTGCGCCAATTTTTTTCATGTAAAATGCCACCACAAAAATACCTAACATGGTGCCATAAAATAAACTGCCTAAAATATTTACGGCTTCAATTAAACTGCCTAATTGAGAGGCAAACATAGCAGTGGCAATACAAAATAATCCCCAAAATAAGGTAATCCAACGTGATGCATGGTAATAATGTTCATCACTTTTATCCGGGTACCACAAACGTTTGTATACGTCAATTACAGTTGATGAAGCCAATGAATTTAATGCAGCAGCAATACTTCCCCAAGCGGCTAAAAATATCACAGCAATCAATAACCCAATTAAACCTTTGGGTAAGTTTTGGGTAACAAAATATAAAAAGATGTAGTTGGTATCGTTTATATCGGCTGTTTTATCGGCTTCTTTAATCAGCTTTAAAGTTTGGCTGCGCGTTTCTTGTTTCTGCTTGATGGTTTCTTGTAACGCATGTTGAACTAGTGCTGTTTGTTGGGGATTGTTGGTATGAATGGCATCAACCAATTGTTGGGTTTGATATTGAGAGATTTTATTTAATGAATCGTGTTTGGCTTGATGTGTTGCAATAGGTAAAGTGTATTCAGTTTTTGCCGCTGCTTTGTTTAATTGTGCCTGATTAAAAAATACGGGTGAATCGTAAAACATATAAAATGAAAACACCAATGCACCAATTAATAAAATTAAAAATTGCATGGGTACTTTAACCAATCCGTTCATCAATAAACCTATTCTGCTTTCTTTAATGTCTTTTGCGGTAAGGTAACGCCCAACCTGACTTTGATCGGTGCCAAAATAGGAGAGGGCTAGAAAGAAACCTCCAATTACACCACTCCAAATGTTGTATTTATCTTTCCACCAAACGCTATCTGTTACATCAATTTTAGTTTCAATAATGTTTAGCTTTCCCATTTTACCGGCAACTTGCAAAGCATCAGTAAACCCAACACCATCGGGTAATAAATGTACCACCATGTAACCTGCTAAAAACATGCCCACAAACACAATAAATAACTGTTGCATTTGTGTATAAGCCACTGCTTTTGCGCCACCTGTAATGGTGTAAATAATCAACAAGCCACCCATTACCAAGTTGGTTACATAAATGTTCCAACCCATTAACGATGATAAAATAATAGAAGGCGCGTAAATGCTAATTCCGGTTGAAAGTCCGCGGGAAACCAAAAACAAAATGGAGGTAAGTGTGCGTGTTCTTAAATCAAAACGTTGCTCTAAATATTCGTAAGCGGTGTATACTTTTAGTTTGTGATAAATAGGTACAAATGTGATGCAAAGCACCACCATGGCTAAAGGTAAACCAAAGTAATATTGCACAAAACGCATCCCGTCTGTGTATGCCTGACCCGGTGCAGAAAGAAAAGTAATGGCACTGGCTTGCGTGCCCATAATGGATAGCAAAATTAAAAACCAACTCATGGAGTTGTTGCCTTTAAAATAACTGTCTAAGTTTTTTTCGTGCGTGCTTTTATAAACTCCGTAAGCTATTACGGCAATAAGTGTTACAATTAGTACAATCCAATCTATGCTGCTCATGAAAAATATTGCGTAAACAAATAAAACAATATTATCTCCACAACCAAAGCACCAATAACGGTGATGTACCAGGTATTAAATTTTTCTTCTTTCATAATTTGCTTTTTAACCACAGCGACCACAGTGTTTTTGCACAGCGATAGCAGTGAGTTTTGATTATAAATATTTTGCCTGTTAGGCGATTTAACCACAGCGACCACAGTATTTTTGCACAGCGATAACAGCGGTTTGTTGATGCTGCATTCTGTATAATTTGCCTTTTAAACACAGCGAAACGTTGTTTTAAACAGCGATAACAGCGCTTTTAAATTTTACCGTTGATGATGCGTTTGATACCATCTTTTAAGTATTGTGAGTTGAAGTTAATCAATAAACCGAGTTTACAATTTGCCAATCTCAAATAGGTTAAGGTTTGAGCGAGATGTAAATCAGTTAATGCTTCAACCGACTTTAACTCCACAATAACAGAGTTTTCAACCAACAAATCAGCACGATAACCGCAGTCTAATTTTACCTCTTCATAAACCAGCGGAAGTGCAACTTCTTTTTGAACCCAAAGAGATGTTTTCTTTAACTCGTAAAAGAGGCATTCTTTGTATGCCGACTCTAACAAGCCTGGTCCTATTGATCTGTGTATTTTAAACGCTGCATCCAAAATTTCAGTCGCTATTTCATTTTCATGTTTCATTTATCAAATTTTTATACAATCGCTGCTATCGCTAAAGTTAAAGAATTTAACCATCGTTGTGCTCGCAACTTCTCATGCCCAATCGCTGCTCTCGCAGTGTATCCGTGGTGGTCGCTGTGTTTAAACAAGTTAATCAATCGCTGCTATCGCAATGGTTAAAGAATTTAACCATAGTTGTGCTCGCAACTTCTCATGCCCAATCGCTGCTCTCGCTGTTTTCCCTGAACTAAGGAACGCAGTGGTCGCTGTGTTTAAACAAGTCAATCAACCGCTGCTATCGCAATGGTTAAAGAATTTAACAATCGCTGAGCTCGCTTTTTAGTCTTCTTCCTACCAATCGCTGCTCTCGCAGTATATCCGTGGTGGTCGCTGTGTTTTAATCCCCTTGTGGTTAAATCCCCTTGTGGTTAATTTGTTACTTTCCAAGTTCAATCAAATTCACTAAAAACCTATAAGAACCTGGAACACCTGCAGGGAGTTGGCGGAAGAAAACTAAACCTGTGTACACAAAATTTCCTTTGCCATGTTTTGCAATAATCAACGCACCATTATCTGGTTTGCCTTTTGGCGATACGCCACCAACGGTCATTTCGTAAGGGTCGGTCATGCTGATGGGTGCCACGTAATTACTGTCCCAATCGCCTGCATGGTAAATACTGCGCTCTTGCATCCAACCTTCAAAATCTTTCTCGGTAATTTTATTGGGTGTGTTAAACACCGCATGATTTGGCAACAAGAAATTTACTTTTGCTTCTTCATCGGTAATGCGGTTGCGTGTAATTTTAAACTTATACGGACCAATATCGCTGCTTAATGGACCGGCCCAGCTGTTAGTGTTGTATTGCACAATTAAGTTGCCTCCTGCAGCTACATAATCCATCAATTTTTGTTTAAAGGATAACAATTTTTCGTTGGTATTGTAAGCACGCACTCCGGTAATAATGGCATCGTAATTACTTAAGTTTTCACTCGCTAATTTATCATCTGTCAAGGTTACTACTTCATAGCCAAGCTGACTTAAACATGCTTGTACTTCATCGCCCGCACCGGGAATGTAACCAATACGTTTGCTCTTTTTCACTACATCTAACTTCACCAGTTTTACTTCGGCTTCCGGGAATAAGGTTTGAATGGGAATATGATCGTATTTAATTTCTTTGATGCCTTTGGTGTAGGTTTGGCCATCCACTATAGCAGTGATGCTGATTGTGGTGTCTTGAGCACCTTCGTATGGATTTATTTCTAAAACAATTTCCTCAACATCTCCTTTTTTAGCTAAACTAAATGTGAAAGCACTCTCTGTTGGTGCTTTGAGTTGATTGTTAAACTTACTTCCTTTAAGCACAACATACCAACCTTTAGGTAGGGCAATTTGCATTAAGCCGTTTACACTATCTCTTCCGGCTTTAAGGCTTACACGAAGTTCTTTAACTTTATTATCAGTAAATGTAACCAATTTGCTCTGCGGATTGATCATTACTGGAGGTGTAATCACCACCGGGCGGTATAATTCTCCTTTTTCGGGGTCGACCCATTTATAATTTGGGGGCATTTTTAGAAAAATTGGAAAGCTATTATTAATAGTTATGGTATTTGTCGTATTAATAGTAAAAGGTGGGTGACTTTCTTTCCGATGGGTGTTGTTGAAGTCATATTGAAACATTTCGTTTCTAATTGACTTATTTAACCAATACAAATTACTTGTATTTTGACCTCCAATAATATTCACAGAGCCTTTTTCTAGAGTTCCACTGTAAGCTTTGTTTCTGAAATTAATTGTATTGTGTTGTAAGACGATAGAATCATCAAGAGAGTATGATTGTTTCGAGCTGGTCAATTCATAGAAAATTCCCTCGCAATTAATAATAATATTATTCATTTCCTCACCTTTATACTCAAGGTAGCTTTTATTAAATGAAGAGGTGTAATGAAATTGATTTAATAATTTAATGAGGCTAGCGGTTGATTTTTCAGGACTTTCAATCTTGTAATCTTTTATAATCTTATCAATCATACCTCCAATCTTCTTTCCACCTTTCACTCGCTTCCAACTAAAATCAATTCCTTCAAAAATGTCTTTTAATCCGGCAGTGTCGCCTTTAATGGGTTTAAAGTATTCAAAGTATTCGCCACGTTGTTTGGCACTGCCAAAGCCTTGGCTTTTGTGCATGCTGCGGCTTTCGGCTGAAATCTCCCCATAACTTTTGCCTAACAACGGGTTGTAACCGCCCACATCTAATTTTAGGTAAGGACTCATATCTGCATTTGGGTTTTGAAACCTTGTACTCACATTCCAAAACAACCTGCGTGGTTTCCAAACTTCTACATGTTGCAATTGCTCCGGGAATCGGGTAGGGTCGCCTGCAGCATCAAAAGCTTCTTCGGCTAATATGGCTGAGGTGGTATGATGTCCGTGTCCACCGCTACCATCGGTTGCAAAACGGGTAATGATAATATCGGGTCTAAAGTTGCGTATCACCCAAACCATATCACTTAAAATAGAATCCTTGTTCCATTTTTGTAAAGTTNNACTGAAACCAAAATCGTAAGCACGGGTAAAAAATTGTTCTCCACCATCAATTCTGCGTGCAGCCAATAACTCTTGCGTGCGTATCACACCTAATTCCACACCTTGCTCAGGGCCAATTAAGTTTTGTCCTCCATCGCCACGGGTTAAACTTAAATAACCGGTACGCAAACATTTTTCGTTGGCCAAATAGGCTATTAGTCGGGTGTTTTCATCATCGGGGTGAGCCGCAACGTATAGCACCGAACCAACGGTGTTTAACTTTTTAAGTTGCAATAAAATTTCGCTGCTGGTGTAGGAGCGAGGAGCTTGGGCAAAGGTGGTTGCCACAAACAAAAAGGATACAAAAAATAGGGCTATTGTTTTTTTAGTCATGCTTGTGTGTGTGGTTGATTTGTTATTAGTTGATTGGCCGCAGGTANNCGCAGCCCCGAGTGCTCGGGGTATTTGTAGTTTCGTTCAATAGTTGTTAAGTTCTTTGGTTAGTTAAGTTTATATTTTAAGTTAAAGCCTGTTCGAGTGTGCCGAGTATTCGGCATGTATCGAGAATAGGAGTTTTATAGCTGTTTTTTTAATAGATTGTGTTTGTTATTGGCTTATAATAGTTTATGATTCATTTTCTCGTTTAACCACCACAGAAATAGATTTTTGTAAAACCAATGAATTGGGAATGGTGATGATTTCTCCTGTTTTGGTTTTTAGGTGAATAAAGAAATACGACAACTCGGTTACTTCACCTTCAAACGGATAGTCTTTATCCAGTACTTTTATGGTATCGCCCAATTTTAGCGGGTGATTAAAGAACAAAATAATGCTTGAGGTAATATTAGAAAGTAACGACCACTGCGCAAAAAATGCTATGCCTAAAGCCGTAAAAATGGTACTTGCAAAAAGAGCAATCTCATTTTGTTTCAACCCCCATATACCTGCAATTAAGGTTAAAGAAGCTAAGGTGGTAAACAAATGCACCGCTTTAATGATAATTTTTCTGCGGGTACGCTGAAGTTGAGCGTTTTTTAAAGCAGTGTTGATGAGGGTTTTGGTAATAAAAAACAATACGATGTACAGAACGATAACTGCAATGGTTTCTAATATTCTTAGGTTATCTATGTGCATGTGCTAATTTTATTTGTGATGAATTACAACAATACTAATTGATTTTGGTTTATTGAAAAAGCTGTACATTCGGCAAAATATTAAAATTTGATTGCTTACACGATATATAAAAACGATAACGCCAAAGATTGGGTAACTTTTGTGCATGGAGCAGGGGGTAGCTCCAATATTTGGTTTAAGCAAATCAGAGATTTTAAAAAACACTTTAATGTGTTGTTATTAGATTTAAGAGGGCATGGTAACTCAAAGGAACTTACTCAACCCAAATTTAAAAAGCAGCATTATGCCTTTAAAACAATTGCCGAAGATATTTTGGAAGTGATAAATCATTTAAAGATTGAAACCTCTCATTTTATTGGAATTTCGTTGGGTACAATTGTTATCAGGCAATTGGCAGAAATGCATCCTGCACGTGTAAAAAGCATGATTTTAGGAGGTGCAATTTTAAAAATGAATTTCCGTTCGC
>DITN01000006.1:23081-38075 GCA_002422865.1 Bacteroidetes bacterium UBA6183
AAAGAACCACAAACAATCGCGTTTGTTGTTTATTAACGAGGCTAAAAAGTTATACCAAAAAGAGTTTATCAAGTGGTTTAAACTTACAGCCGAAATAAACCCTGTGCTGCGTTGGTTCCGTCAAACCGAATTAAACATACCAACTTTGTATGTAATGGGCGAGGAAGATTATATGTTTTTACCCTATGTAAAACAGGTTGTTGCTAACCACATAAAATCTTCTGAATTGTTTATTATACAAAACTGTGGCCATGTGGTTAATGTAGAACAAGCTGTAATTTTTAACCAAAAAGTTATTGGCTATTTAAGAGGGGAAAGTAAATAAAGTTTATTGTCCTTCCAGTTGTTCAACCAAGTGATAGCTTCTTTTCTTACCATCAATCTCTATCTCTACACAGGGTTGTGTTTGTGTGATCTCTTTGCGTTTAAATTCACCTTTTTTGTCATAAACATAGGTGGTAACATTACATAATGTTCCATCAGCACTGCAATACGTTTCTTGGTGTATTTTATTGCCGGGTTGATGGTAGGATATACTGTAAAATCGCTTGTCGTAAAGTTGAGTTTCGAAATGTGTTTTTTGCTTGAAAGCGTTATACCTCTCGGTATACAAATATTCCGGACAATAATCGGTAAACCTCCTGTATTATCTGATGTCACCATCATCAAAACGACTAATGTACTCGGCATACAAATCGGTAAAATGGCTATAGAAATATTCGTTTTTAATCGAAAAACTGTCGGGTGGAAGATCTGTAATATGATGGCAAGTAGTGTCGGTAGTTATTTGGGGTAAATTTTTTGATAAATAGAAGTACCTGTGGCTATCTGTTTTAATGTAGTATGTTTTGCGTTCTATAGTTACTATGGTGTCTTTACTTCGTTTAATTTTTAAATCAATCATTTGGGTAATTTGACCATTGGTAGGCATGGCTAATTTGCCATTTATGGGAATGTCTTTATCAAAGTCGTTATAATAGGTATAAATACTATCTCCTAACAACATTCCTTGTGGGTTGTAAGTAACGTTTACTTTGTAAAGCCCCGAAAACAATGGAACGCCAAAGCTATGATGCGAAGCATTTTGTGTGTGGTAATTGTAATAGTTTTCAAAATCATTCAGGTAAATAGCAACAACAACCTGCTCTTGTGGCTTTAAATATTTAATTTTAACAGTACCGGTATCATGTACCATCATGTTTAGCATTTTGTTTTCGGTGTATCTTAAAAGTAAGGTGTTGTTTGCTTTGTCGTATGCGTTTAAATAAAACAATTTTTGTCCCACATTCTGGGTATGAGGCAGCAGTACGGGGTAAGTATTCTCTTTACTGGTATTGGTTATGGTGATGTTAAATGTAATTTTTTCACCCTCGTAATAACTATCCTTATCCGTACTTAAAACAAAACTTACCGGGTGGTACTTTAAATTGGCCCAAGCCAACAGATTTGTGAAACACAAGAAAATTAGTATGTTTATTCTTATCATATTATTCAGCTCCAAATATTTCTGTTTCTATCCATTTGCCATCAATCAATTTACGAATAATACAGCGTTGACTTTCTGACATTGGGTATTTTGAATAACAAGTTTGTTCTTGATACAATATCATTTTCTTTTCTGTAAAACTCCACTGGTAATAATATGTTTTCCAGGTAAGTGCATCAGCTTTTACACGGTAATAACCATCAAGTTTACGTTCATGTTTGTTAAGGTTGAAAACCTCAAATTTGCTTAATAAGGTATCTTTTTCAAACGATTCCTTTTTGGGATTGTAGATAAATACATCCCAATAGTAAGTGTTTTTCGGGCTTTGTTGCCTAAAGTCTTCGTGGCCATCAAAGTTGTAATCGCCATATTCTTTTTTAATTTCAGTTTCTAATTTTCCATAGGCGCTTCGTATCCCTTTTCTGTTGCCATTTTTATAAATGCTCTCCTCAATAAAAGGTGGTTTTGAAAGATCTTTATCTTGAATGGTGATGGTTAAGGTGTCATTTCTCAAAAACAGGTATCTGGTGAGGTTAGATTCCACAATTTTTCCTTTCCATATTTTTTGATTGGGTATAAATTCGGTTTCAGTAGAAGTTGAGAATAAGCCATCTTCATAAAATTGTTGTACCTCTTTTTCGGGATTAAATAACAGATACGAATAACTACCATTGGCACTATTACTTTTATACATTCTAATATCCGGGTAACCATCAAAATTATAATCTGCAATTTCTAAACTATCTAACCAATGCGGTACTTCCTTTAAATAATTACCATGCATTTCAAAGTGGCCAACCCTTCGTTCTTTTTGGTAAATGTTTAAGATTTTTACATAAGAACCCTTTTCGCCACTGGGTTTATAATCCTCGGGATTAAACTCTATTTCAAACCTAAAAGGACCAACGGTTTTAAAGAGCAAGTTGTTTTTTTGAATTTTTACTGCCAAAGTATCGCCCTCGTATATTCTTTTTTGATTGATGTATTTGGCTTTAGCAGTAACGGCAGTGCCACCTCCGTACGTATTGGTTGTAACAATTAAATTTTCTAACGCCTCACCTTCAAATTGCAGCGTTTCCATGTAATATTGGTATGGACTGTTCCAAGGATAACCCAAATACTCTTTTCTTTCGGTGTTGCCTTTGGCAATTTTTTGTGCGAAATCAATGGTTAGTCCTAGTAATTCTGAAAGCGTTTTTTCAATAATAAATGTATTGCGTTTTTTATGATAAATGTAGTAAGTGTGTTTACCCGAAAGTCTGTTGTTACATACACTAAAATCGGGAAAACCATCAAAATTGTAGTCGGCAATTTGCAAAGAATCTGAGCAACCACTCATCTCTTTAAGCTTATTACCTACAGCCACCATGCTAAATATTTGCTTTGTTGAATTGGCATGGTAAATGCTAATTTTATTTGCATAGTAGCCTTTTTCTGCCGGCAATACAACTCCTTTACAGTTCTTCTCTAAAACAAATTTAAATGGAGTAACATGGTAAACCACTTCATTGTTGGCGAGTAACTTCTCTTGTTGCTCATAGGCCATTTCAGAAATAGGAGTGAGCGTATAATTTTCGTATTTGTAATAATTTGTTTTGTCTTCAGCTCTTAATCCATCTTTAGTGTGTAGGTACTGTCTGTAAAATTCTTTTACATATTTAGTAGCTGTTCCGCTCACATAATAGCGTGATTGAAAGTCCAGGTTTTCGTTGGTCTTGTTGATGTCCTTAGCCGGACTGTCGGTAGCATAAAACGCAAGTTTATCACCAATAAAAGATTTACTTTTAAAGTTAAATTCAATTTTATCGAAGCTGTTTAACAAGGGGTCTTCAATAAAAAATTTGCGTTGTTTATCAAAAACAAAATAGTTTGCCTTTTGCTCATCTGCTTGTGTAAACCTGAAATCAGGTAAGCCATCAAAATTATAATCTTCAACTTCAAAGTTGTTCGACAACTCGTTGTTTTTTTCGCCACTTTTAAAAGTAAACACCCGATTAAATAATACAGCACTATCAGGGTCTAAAACAATTAACGATTCACAGTAACAGTTTTTACACTCCGGGCATGGAGCCAGAGGCGACTTATCGTAAATAAATGTGTATCCGCTCATTTTTTTGGTGGTCACAAATTTGCTTCGGTCAACAAATGGATCAAGTTCAATAACCAAAGGAAGATATTCTGCAATAAATTGCTTATCATCAGGATAACCACATAAACCTTGGATGTGCTCCGGTTTTACATAAACAATTTTAGTATTAAATTTACCTCCGTTAGCTTCTCCATCAATGTCTTCAATGATGATGTATCGACCTTTTTTAGCTCTTCCTTTATATGATGTTAATAAGATATAATCTTGTCCAGCCTGAATAAAATGCCTTTTGTGTTCTTCTCTTATCTTTAAATGATCTGTTTTAGTAGGACTTGGGTTTTGCCAAAATTCAGCAGTATCTATGTAACTGCTCTTGTATTTATTGTTTTTGTATACGTGCTTATTAACTAATAAAGGTTTGCCATTTTCATTTAGCAAAACAATACGAAGACCTTTTATTAGTTTATTATTTTGATCCAAGGGGCGCACACCAATAAGTGCAGTATGATCGTAACCGCAATGTTGAGCGCTTACCGTAATACTGTTTAATAATATGATGAATAGAATTATTCGCATTAAAAGGCTGACTGTTAGTTTTTAAAATTGCTGATGTCGGGTACTAAAAGTATGCCAAACATTGAAATGATTAAAACCACCGTGAAAATGATTAACAATCCTTTACACAAATAACCCATCCATTTTTGTTGATGGAGGTTTAGTTTAAACTCTTTGTTATTAATGTGGAATCCTGCGTAGCTAAATATTGGACTAGCCACAAACAGCAGATAGTAAATGCTTTTAATCAGTTGGTCGTTAGCTCTTTCTGCTTCCATAAACTGATGGTTGAAGTAACTTAATCCCATTAAAATGAAAGAAGCAAATATTAAAGGGGATAAACTCACCAAGATTCCATCATATGCTGATGGTTTATAGTTAAACGTCAGGTAAAATAGGGCTATAAGTTGAGTGATGATTAATATTGTATTAATCAACCCAAACCTATTTAATGCACTATTAATGATGAGTTGTTCGGCCTCTAATTGGCTAATTTGTTGTTGAACCATTTGCAAGTCAGGTTTAAATGGGCTTTGGGCATAGAATTCTCGCTGGGTATATTGTTCAAGTAAACGTATTGAAAAATGATTGTTCCTATTGGTGTTACTCAGATACAGGTTTGTGCTAAGTGTCAATCCGAGGATCATCATTATTAATAAATTTACTTTCATTTCTTTTGATGAACGATTGGTGTTTGATTGTAGTGTAAAGTTAGTAATAAATCCGATTGGCATTTTAATTGAATTTAACTGTACTAAAACCATCAAAATGTTCACTAATGCACACTTCTACATACAATCAACACCTTACTACCTATTAATGGGTTTGTTTTAAACCCACATTATGTAATCTTTGCACATCATGAAATACGATTACGTAATTGTTGGAGGGGGCATAGTAGGACTGGCCTCAGCATATCATATATTAAAACAGCATAAAGGTGCAAAGTTGGCGTTGTTAGAAAAAGAATCTGCTGTGGCGGCCCATCAAACCGGACATAATAGTGGTGTTATACACTCGGGTATTTATTACAAGCCCGGAAGTTTAAAAGCACAAAACTGCATTGATGGCTACAACATGATGGTTGATTTTTGTAAAGAGTACGGTATCAAATTCGACTTGTGTGGTAAGTTAATTGTGGCGGTTGATGACAGTGAATTGCCTGAATTAGAAAAGCTTTACAATCGTGGACACGAAAACGGTTTAACCAAAATTACCTACGTAAACAAAGAACAAATTGCCGATTACGAGCCACATTTAAACGGGGTAAAAGCCATACACGTGCCCTACACAGGTATTATAGATTATACTGAAGTGTGCGAGAAATTGGCCGAGTTGGTTACGCAAATGGGTGGTGAAATTTACTTGAACCATAAAGCAGAAGATATTCTTGTTGAGCAGGATGATATGCAAATAATCACTCCATTAAAAACATTTACCACAAGCATGTTGGTGAATTGTGCCGGCTTGTATTGCGATAAAGTAGCCGAACTTGCAGGAGAAGAAACCGACACTAAAATTATTCCGTTTAGGGGAGAGTACTACATGCTGAAGCCTGAAAAAAGGCACTTGGTAAAGAATCTAATTTACCCGGTACCTGACCCTAACTTCCCATTTTTAGGCGTACACTTCACACGTATGATACATGGTGATGTAGAGGCCGGACCAAATGCGGTGTTTGCATTTAAACGCGAAGGTTACCACAAAAGTGATGTTGATTTAGAAGAAATGTTTGAGTCGTTGGCTTGGCCTGGATTCCAGAAAGTAGCCGCCAAATATTGGAAAACAGGCATAGGTGAGTTTTACCGCTCGTTTAGTAAAGCTGCATTTACAAAGGCCTTACAACGTTTGATACCGGAAGTACAAGAAGATGATTTGATTCCGGCAGAAGCAGGAGTTCGTGCTCAGGCATGCGACCGCACCGGTGGTTTGTTAGATGATTTTAAAATTATTGAAAGAGCAAATGCCATTCATGTGTTAAACGCACCATCACCGGCTGCAACTTCATCATTAAGCATTGGTAAAACCATAGCCGCATTGGCTGTAAAACAACATCATTAATATGTTTACGGCACAAACACAAATACGCGTTCGTTATGGCGAAACTGATCAAATGGGCGTGGTGTATCATGGTAATTATGCATTGTATTTTGAAATTGCACGTACCGAAGCGCTGAGGCAAATTGATGTAACGTATCGCAGTTTGGAAGAAAACGGTATCATGATGCCGGTGGTAAACCTAACCATGAACTATAAAAAATCGGCTAGGTATGATGATTTATTAACCATAAAAGCCATGTTTAAAACCATGCCTACGGTTAAAGCCATCATCGATTATGAAGTGTACAACGAAGACAACGAGTTGCTTTGTACCGGCCAAACCACTCTGGTTTTCGTTGATATGAAAACCAACAAAGTAACCCGTTGTCCTAAAATATTGATAGATAAGTTTGCACCGTTTTTTGAAGATGGATGTTAGATGCTGGAAGTTTGAAGTTGCCATCCTTCGCTAAAGCTTCGGATGATGAAAGATAAAGCTACTTCGAGTTTGCTTTGGGCTGGATGTGCGGTTGGGCAAGTATCGAGAAGTGGAGAATGGAAATAAATCATCGACCGAAAGTTAATCAATCGTCCTCCTTTGAAGGAGGATAAGAGGAGGATGTAATGTCGAACATCGAAGTGTTGATTTGCGTTAACAATGAACTAAACTTCAAAAAAGTAAGTAACAAATAGAATTTGAAAATCAATCAACATACAAACGAAAAGCAATCGTCTTCCTTTGAAGGAAGATAAGAGATGGATGTCAATACAAATTAGCTACGCTGAACTGCGTTTCGAAGAGGGAATTAATATCGAATGATGAGTAATGAATAATGAATTACGAATTGAGCAAGAAACTTAAAAATGGAAAGATAATCTCCAAACAATAAACCGTAAACGACAAACTAACAACAAATCAACCAACAACCAATGCAACCACCCAAAGCAAATAAAATAACCCGCAAGTTACTGAGCACATTGGTGGCCAAGCGTTTTATTGCCTTTGCTCAAAGCAAGCAGTTTCCGGGTTATGCTGGTATTAGTTGGTACAGTGTGTTGGAATTCTTTATACGTTGGGTTGATAGAAGAGATTTACAACTGAGAGCCACCTCATTATCGTTTACGTTTTTTCTGGCATTGTTTCCTTCCATCATTTTTATATTCACCTTAATTGCCTACATACCCATTAGCAATAGCCATCAAAGCATATTGTTATTTTTCGAGAAATTACTACCAACTAGCGCATACAGGGCCGCACAAACAACCTTGGTTGATATTTTGAATAACCAACGTGGTGGATTATTGTCGTTAGGTTTTTTAACAGCCATGTATTTTAGTACCAACGGATTTGTGTCGTTAATGAATGCCTTAAACAAATACGGCAAACAAGAAGAAACACGTTCTTTTTGGAAAAAAAGAATCGTAGCCATCATATTGGCTGTTATTGTTTCTATATCCTTATTAATAGCAGTAGGTTTATTAACCGTGGGTAATTTCTCTATTAAGTATTTAGATAAGCTGGCTTACTTTCCATCAAAAATAACCCCGGTTTTATTGGTGTTATTAAACATTGGTATTGTGGCTGTATTGGTGTTGTTTTTTATTAGCATGATTTTTTACCTGGCACCAAACCACAATAAACAATGGAAGTTCATTTCGCCCGGTGCTGTGTTTGCTTGTGTGTCTATTTTGGTAACAACCTTGGGTTTTTCAGGTTATATCAATGCCTTTAATACCTATAATAAAGTATATGGTTCTATCGGTGTACTCATCGTTATCATGTTACTCATATATATCAATACCTACATTTTATTGTTGGGGTACGAATTAAACATTGCCATCGACAAAGCCGTAGAGGAAATCAAGTCATATAAAACCATCAAGGCAAATAGGGTAGTGGTATTGCGAAAAGAACAACATAGCGAAGAATAAATGTATTCTCAAAAAGGGCAATGTAACTTGTGTTACCCGCACAATCCATTCTAATTTGTTACATTTGAAATATGAAATACGTATTGTTTGTTCTATTATTCGGTTTGATGTGTAACGCACAAGCGCAACAAATTAAAACAGTAACACCAGAGTGGATAGATGGTATCCATGCTTCAAAAAATGACACCCTATATATTGTAAATTTTTGGGCTACTTGGTGTAAGCCCTGTGTAGAAGAGTTACCGTATTTTGAACAACTGGCAGATAGTTGTGCCAACAAAAAAGTAAAAATTTATTTGGTTACAACCGATATGCGTAAAGACATTGCAACGCGTGTGACCGATTTTATTAAAGCCAAAAATTTAACCCAACAAGTTGTATTTATAAACGAGGTAAATGCCGATAAATGGATTAATAAAGTGAGTGAAGAATGGAGTGGCGCAATACCCGCAACGCTAATGATAAAGGGCGATTCCGGCTTTAAACACTTTAAGGAAGGCGAGCTTAATTTTGAAGAATTACAGCTGTTGGTTAATCAGGTTATACCTTAAATTTTGGTGTTGTAATTATGCTAAAAAGTGTAATTTTTTATCGATAAAAAACTATACACATGCAATAAAATGGTTGTGTAAATGTTGTTAAGTGCGGGGTGGTGTTACCAATGTAACACACTTATTTAGTAAAGTAATTAAAACCGCATTTTCAACCGATATGAATCATACATTATTGCAAATTACCGAAACTGCTCCGGCAAACGAATCAATTAATTTAATAGACCTAACCATGAAGGGTGGTCCTATTATGATTCCATTGGCTTTGTTAAGTATCATAGCTGTTTATTTAACCATAGAGCGTTACCTAACACTTAAAAAGGCATCGAAGTTGGAGGCCAATTTTATGGCAAACATTAAAGACTTGGTGTTGAACGGAAACATTAAAGGTGCAAAAGCATTATGTGAACGTACCAATTCGCCAATAGCACGTATGATTGAAAAAGGCGTTACCCGCATTGGTAAACCATTACAAGATATTGATACATCAATTCACAACGTTGGTAATATTGAGATTAATAAATTAGAAACAGGCATGCCTACTTTGGCAACCATTAGTGGTGCCGCGCCCATGTTAGGTTTCTTGGGTACGGTAACAGGTATGGTTACAGCCTTTCATAAAATGAGTACAGCCGGTGCTAACTTAACAGTTAGTTTATTGGCCGGTGGTATTTATGAAGCATTGGTAACAACGGTAGCCGGTTTAATTATAGGTATTTTTGCTTATATCGCATACAACCAGCTAACCTCAATGATTGAAAAAATTATTCACCGCATGGAGGCAAGTGCTGTTGAGTTTATAGACTTATTACAAGAACCTGCTTAATTATGGCATTTAAAAGACGTACAAAGGTTAAGCCCGATTTTAGTATGGCTTCTATGACCGATCTTGTGTTTTTGTTGCTCATATTTTTTATGATCACATCAACATTGGTTAGTCCTAATGCCATTAAAGTGAGCTTACCTAAAGCAAATAACCAGGTTACTACACCAAAGGCAATAGCGGTAAGTGTTACTGCCGATTTGTTGTGGTATGTAAACGGAACACAAACTTCGCAAGAAGCATTAGAAACAGAATTGGGCAATCAACTTAAAACTGTAAATGCTGATGATGCCGTGGTTTCTATTAATTGCGATAAAAGTGTAGCCGTTGAAAATTTGGTACACATCATGAAAGTGTGCAATAAATTAAAGGCTAAGGCCGTTTTAGCTACACAACCGGAGTAATCATCTTATGGCTGACGCATCATTGGATAAACAAGAACAACGCAATAAAATTGTAGGATATGTTGGTACAGCCATCATACATGCGCTATTATTGTTGCTGTTGTGGTGGTTGGTTTTATCACCACCAAACCCACCAATAGAATACGGTGGAATGGGTTTAACCATGGCTTTAGGTGAAGAAAATATGGGTGGACCAAGTGATGTTCCGGTAACCGACCCGAGTGTACCTGAGCCAACACCACCTGTTGAAGAAACAGAACAACCGGTGGCTACACAAGATGTGGAAGAAGCACCTGCAGTTGTTGCACCAAAAGAGGTGAAGAAAACAGAAATTAAAAAGCCGGTTGAAAAACCAATAGAAAAACCTGTTGAACAACCGCGTAAACCTGACGAAAAAAGTTTGTTTAAAAAACGCACCAATAGTACAGATGCAAGTGGTTATGGTGATGGCAGCGCACCCGGAAACCAAGGTGCGTCTGATGGTGACCCCAATGGAGACCCGAACGGAAATGGTTATGGAAATGGTGGAACCGGAAGTGGAACGGGCACAGGTAGCGGTACTGGTCCGGGTAGTGGCGATGGCATTACTTATGAACTAAAAGGACGTAGTTTATCTCGCAGACCAAACATTGAAGATAACTCAAAAGAAACAGGTAAAGTGGTAGTAAGTATTGTGGTTGATAAAACCGGCAAAGTAACCAAGGCTATGCCTAACCAAAGAGGGACAACTACACTTAGTCCTATATTACTTGCCAAAGCAAAACAAGCCGCTTTAGATACACGTTTCTCTCCAAATCCAAATGCTCCTGATGAGCAATATGGTACCATTACTATCGTGTTTAAATTCAGACCATAAATTAGTTAACAGGTTTTGTTTGGGTTACATATTTTGCTAACTCAAATAAGGCGAGTAATGATGCTGCACCCGCAACGGGTGCTATAAATCCTTTTATATCCGGAGCTTGTACCTTAAACAATTCTTGTAACGCAGGTACAAACAGTATCAATGCCGTCATAATTAATGCTAACGATATCATGGTGGTAGTTGCAATATTGTTTTCTAAAATCACCGCAATAAAATTTCTTGTTTTTGATAAGTTAGATAATATCAATACCACATTACCCATAATTAAAGCGGCAAAAGTAATGGCTCTTAGTTCGTTTTCTTGGTAACCTAAATGCGCTGAAATAAAATACACT
Source organism: Bacteroidetes bacterium UBA6183 (assembly GCA_002422865.1). Classification (GTDB taxonomy): domain Bacteria; phylum Bacteroidota; class Bacteroidia; order UKL13-3; family UKL13-3; genus UBA6183. Next base: position 34,162 of record DITN01000006.1, read on the forward strand.
GCCAATATCATTAAAAACAATACCACACCTCTAATACAACTTCTAATAATTTGTTTACTGCCAAAAAAACGTTCGTTTACAGGGTGTGGCGGTCTCGACATAATATTTTTTTCATCTTGCTCTGATTCAAATGCAACAGAACAAACAGGGTCAATAATCAACTCCATAAATATAATATGCAGTGGAAGTAAAAGTATAGGCAAATGAGAAAATATAGCAGGCAATAATGCCATACCAATAATGGGCATATGTATGGCCATGATGTACGACATGGCTTTTTGCAGGTTATCAAATATTCTTCTTCCTAAACGTACACCCGAAACAATAGATGCAAAGTTATCATCCAACAACACAATGGCCGATGCTTCACGTGCAACATCTGTTCCTTTGTTACCCATAGCAATACCAATATGTGCCGCTTTAAGTGCAGGAGCATCATTTACGCCATCACNNATTTTAAAGCAGGTCCGTCATTTACGCCATCACCTGTCATGGCTACAATATGTCCGTTGTTTTGAAGTGCTTTGATGATGCGTAATTTTTGTTCTGGAACCACACGCGCAACTACAGATACATCATGTAATCTTTGCTGTAAAACATCGTCTGATAGTTGGGTAATTTCTTCACCTGTAATGATACTGTTTACCTCTAAGCCTGCTTGTTGGGCAATACTTTTTGCAGTAATGGGATAATCACCTGTTATCATCATTACTTTTATACCAGCTTCTTTACATGCTGCAATGGCTTGCGGAACTTCAGGCCTAATTGGATCTTCAAATGCAATTAAACCACAATAACTGTATTTAAAGTCGTGTTGTGTTTCGGGTAAAATAGCTTGATGATGTTGTGCGGTTGCCACACCTAAAACGCGGTAACCATGTTGTGCCATTTCATTTACCAATGCAAGTTCACGGTTAACTTCATCTTGACTTAAACCACACAACTGCAAAATGGCTTCGGGTGCACCTTTGGCAGCAATATATAATTCATCTGCTCCTTTTATTACCCTGGTCATGGCCAACAATTTTTTGGTTAGCGGGTATTCTCTTAAAAGTTCTTGGGTTGATACTTGAAGGTGTTGGTTAAACAAGTTAATAATCGCTTTCTCCATTGGATCTATAGAGTCCGGTGGAGTAGCGTTGTAAGCAGTTTTAATCATGCTTAATATGGTTGGCGACAGTTGTTCAAATTGTGGTTTAGAAACAATGTTACCACCCACACAAAGTGCGGTAACCTCCATTTTGTTTTGGGTAATGGTTCCTGTTTTATCACTGCACAAAATGGTAGCCGAACCCAAAGATTCGATGGCAGAAGGTTTACGGGTAAGCACATTTTTTTTAGACATGCGCCATGCACCTAATGCCATAAAAATAGTAAGTACAACCGGGAATTCTTCGGGCAAAATGGCCATAGCAGATGACAAACCGGTAAGCAATGATTGTACAAAATTACCTCGGGTAAAATAAAACAACATCACAACAGCTATACTTATCGCTATACCTCCAATACCTAAATTACGGATCAGGATTTTCATTTCCTTTTGCAATTTTGGTTCGTTGTCTTCTATGTTTTTTAACGAAGTCGCAATAGAGCCAATCTTAGCATCTATGCCGGTTTGTGTAACTTTGGCAATGCCTTTTCCTTGCACCGCCAGCGTGCCGCTATATAGTTCTACTTGTTCTGTTTGAAGGTCTTTTTCTATTGCAATACTTTCACCTGTAAGTATCGACTCGTCAACTTTAAGGTTAACACATGTTAACAAAATGGCATCAGCTGCAATGCGATCACCTTCATTAACCATCATCACATCACCGGGTACTAAATCGCGTCCGGCAATTCTTATTTCTTCTCCATCACGTTTAACCAATACTCGAGGTGAGGCCAGTTTTTTTAATGCATCAAGTGCTTTTTCTGTTTTACGGTACTGATAAAAAGTTATGGAAACAATGAGCACAATCGATGAAAACATAATGATGCCCTCTGTATGATCGCCAACCAATAGGTAAATGGTAGCACATGCCAATAACAATAAAAACATGGGCTCCTTAACTACCTCCAATGCAATACGCAATAAGTTTTTGGGTTTTGCACTTGGCAGTTCGTTGTAACCAAACTTCTGTAGTAACTGTTCTGCTTCGTGTTTGCTTAGTCCGCGCATGTTTGGTAATTTAAATAGTTATAAAAAAAATGAGGCAACCTTACGATTACCTCATCAATACCTTATAACAACAAATTGGCTACGTTGGCAAGCTCGCTTCGTTCACCTTTTTCTAGTGTTATGTGTGCGTAAATAGGGTTATCGCGTATACGGTCTATTAAATAACTTAATCCGTTCGATTGTGCGTCAAGATACGGAGTATCTATCTGAAAAACATCACCGGTGAAAACTATTTTACTGCCTTCGCCTGCTCGTGTAATGATGGTTTTAACTTCAAGCGGGGTAAGGTTTTGAGCTTCATCAATAATAAACAAGATGTTTGATAAACTTCTTCCCCTGATGTATGCCAATGGCGAAACCACCAATTTTTCCTGATTTACCATCTCTGTAATTTTTTGGTATTCCTTGTCGGTTTCTTTCCATTGGTTTTGAATCAACTTTAAGTTGTCCCAAAGCGGTTCCATATAAGGGTTAATTTTACTTTTAATATCACCCGGTAAATAACCAATGTCTTTGTTGCCAAGAGGTACTATAGGTCTGGCTAAATAAATTTGGCGGTAATTGTGGCGTTGCTCTAAAGCAGCTGCAAGCGCCAATAGTGTTTTACCGGTACCGGCCACACCTTGTATGCTTACTAAAGATACATTAGGATTAAGTACCGCATGCATGGCAAATGTTTGCTCGGCATTGCGTGGTTTAATACCATGTGCTGTACGTTTATCAATACGTTCTATACTTTCGTTTTGGTTATTGTAAAAACACAAAACGCTGGTTTTATTATTTTTTAAAACGAAATAATGGTTAGCCGTAGGTTTCTTTTTAAACAACAAATCGTAGCTAACAAAACCATCTGCGTATATCAAATCAATAACCGATTGTTTAACACCATCAATGGTTGATATACCCGTATGAAGGGTATCCAGGTTTTTAATTTTGCCGGTTTCGTAATCTTCGGCAGTAATGTTTAACGATTTTGCTTTGAGCCTAAGGTTTACGTCCTTAGTAACCATTATTACCTTACGTGAAGGATACTCCTCGCTAATGGCCAAGGCTGCGTTTAAAATTTTATGATCAGCTTTTCTATCGCCAAAAACAACCATCGCATCAACACTTGCTTTTTCTTTAAACTGCACGCGTAACCTTCCTCGTCCCCGTCCATTAATCGGAATCCATTCGGTTAACGTGTATTCGCCAGATAGTTTATCTAAGTAACGAATAAACTCACGTGCTTCGTAATTAATGGTGTCGTTTCCTTTTTTAAAGTTATCCAACTCTTCAAGCACAGTAATGGGAATGGCCACATCATGTTCCTGAAAATTATTGATGCATTTATGGTCGTATAAAATAACTGAGGTATCTAAAACGAAGATTTTTTTGTCTGAAACTTTCCTGGCCATGGCTGTTGTAATTAAAGGTTAAGAGATGTGTTTATTATTAATATTCAATTAACGAAAATATTTATGAATGCAATGTTTCCGCGTTGCAATAGTTGTAAACATGATATGTACATGGTTATTGGTTATTAGTTATTGGTTGATGTGTTTATTTGTTTGGGCTTGTGGTTCAATGTTTATGGTTTATGGTTTTTGGTTTGGGGCTTCACTTTGGGATTTAGATTTTCTTACTATGTCATGCTTTTTGATTTGGGTGAGTTGATTGTGACAACCCCGCAAGGGTTGAATGTGAATAGCTGCGAATACAATTTTTGGTTGATGATGGAAGACGATGAACCAACCCTGCAAGGGTTGAATGTGAA
>DITN01000030.1 GCA_002422865.1 Bacteroidetes bacterium UBA6183
ATGAGGTACAGCCTGTACTTTATAACGATTCATTAAAGCCGCACAAATGGCAACCGTACCCGGACGTTTACGTGTGTATACCTTATCAAAACCACCATCTTTACGTTTACGTAAAATAAACTCCTCGCGGTGGTAAGTTACATCAATAAAAGCAGGTTTAAATTCCATTAAAGGATCAATGCCATTATACAAACTGTTTATGTCCTTGCCTTTTAATGGTGGCAATATTTCTATAGAAAATAAAGTCTCTTTGGCGTCTTTTATGATGTCGGTTAGTTTCATGTGTTATTTAACTCTACCCGCAAATGTATAAGATTGAACCAAATAACATAAACATAACAAAGTTATTTTTTGATGATACGTTTAACCTTAAGTTCGTTATGCTGTGTATTTACTTGCAATAAGTACATGCCAGGTGCTATGTCGGCCACATCAAAAGGCAATTGGTGTTTGCCTAATTGTAGTACTTTATTTTTGGTCAAGGTTTTGATAATCTTGCCTTCAATATCAGTTAAAACCATGGTGTAGCTGCGCGATTCGCTGCAATCAATCTCAATATTTAGTTTGTTTTCAATTGGGTTTGGAAAGGCTGTTACCTCATACAAAACAAAAGCCGGATTACAGGTTTCAAAGTATTTGCAAGTTGAAGATGCTTGGTTATTGATGATGGCATTGGCCTCACGTTTTATGTCTATTGCAAGCTCTGCTGGCAATGAACTAAGCAGGGTTGAGTCGGTTCTGTACCATGCAATAATACCGGTGTTTTTAAGTGTAGGGTGTACAATGGCAATCGGTAACATAGTGTTTAACTCGTTTATCAAAGCTTGTTTGGCTTTTTCTTTTGCTTCTAGATAAGGTGGATAATTAATTGGCGAAAGGTTGTGCTCCTTCATATAAACCACTTCTTTTGGGTCAATAAATTTATCAATGTCATATTCGTAGGCACGCCATCCAATTCCATCTAAGGAAGTTATCAAGACAGGGGTGGGTACTTTAGTATTTTGTGCTGTATTTTGTGCTAAACTATCAGGTTCAAATGTGGGTGTACCACCTTTTTCTGTAAGTTTAAATCCAACTATATCGTGGGTTGATTCGTAATTGTTATAAACCGAATAAATGGAACTTGTTTTATCAATGTGTATTGGCACTCTGACACCTTCTGAGGTATAGGTGATGTTTAACTTGGCAAGTTCGTTTTCAGTTAACCTTACCAATCTCGATTTTTCTAATTTAAAGTTATCTGAAATTTTGTGGTTGCTTATTACATCCATCAGGTAGTTTGTTGGCCTAAACCATAACACCATGTTGGATGTAACTTGGATGGGGATAAGGTATTCACATTCTTTTGCAAACCTAGCTTTGTTTAATGCCTCATTCTCGTGGTGTGATAATATATTTTTATTAATGTAAAAATAGCCTATAATATCAATGTTTTTAGACCCTATTGCAATAAGTTGAATATCATTTTGGGTGTTAGTTGTACTGTTTAATATTGATTGCTTCTTATAAATGTTCGTTATTTTGTCATGATTTATAGTAAGGCGATATTGTTCACCGTTATCTTTAACGATTCCATTGTAGGTAAACCGATTTTTTCTCGATGTAATGTTCAATAACTTTAATCCATCATTGTCTAACCTTACTATTCGTTTCTTTAATTGCGCAACCAAAGAATCTACTAATACAGATTTTAATACTTGAGAGTTTTTAATGTTTGAGTATGAATTTACAATTCGCCTATACTCACCAATATTTGTTTTATCAACCCTAGCTTGTAACTGCTGTTTAGCAACTAATGGTAGCGCTTCAATAAACGCTTGCTCTGCTTTAAACCAAAAAGTAATTTCTAGGTCGGTATGGTATTTACCGTTTACATTAGCTTTGGTTTGCAGGTGTACAGGCACACAAAAAGGTTTTATTTCTTGCACAAAATCTTCTACAGAATTAGTCCTATGATCAAAATGTTCGGCAACATAGGTATTGGTGTCCTTGTGTGATTTTACCACAATAAATGCTGGCCCAAAAGGAACATTTTCTGCAATTATTTTCGATAAGGCTAAAGTGCCATTTTGTTTGATGTGAATATCTCCCGACTTGTTTACCCTTAATCCAAATGAGAAAAAGCCTTTTTCAATTGGTTTATTGTTTTCTTTTATGGTTACTTCTGTTACTGTGTCCACCACATTCTCATAACTCAATACATTTCCATCAGTAATAATTCCCAATTTTGCTAACTCTTCATGGGTTAACATCAGTTCACCGTTTTCATTAAAATATTCGCGGGTAGGTTCTTGTGGTTCAACATAACTGTTGCTGTTTGCAGGTTCAAACCAATTCGTTATTTTGTTTGGTGCTTGCGGTTTATTTAATGAATTAGAAGTAACCTGTTGTGGTTTGGTTGGGCTTAATTGAAGCCGGTTTAATACCGGCTTTTCAATTAAACCAGTTGTGTTGTTTGGTTTGGGCTGAGTAGGTGCAACTTGTTTCAGGCTTGTTGTTGCTTGGGGTTTAATGGTGCTTACATTTTGGTTATTCCACATCAGCCAAATGGCTGTAATTATTACCGAAAGTGTGCTCATAAATACGAATAGTTTAAGGTTAAAAAATCGTTTTTTAACAACCACTTTCGGTGCAGCGTTTAACAAATTAGCCACCTCTTTTTCTGTTAATAAAGGGGCTTGTTGTTTAGCTGCATCAAAATAATTTTGCAAGTGTTTACTCATACCAAACTCCTTTCATTTGTGTGAGGTGTTTCTCTTCTTTGTTCTCTAGCAACTGCGATAATGTTTTGCGGGCACGGTGTATATTGGTTTTAACCCCGGCCACCGATAGGTTTTGCAGTTTTGCTATTTCTTCCATACTCAATCCACTTATTTCATAACACACAATGGCTTCGCGTTGCTTTTGCGGAATTTTATTTAATGCCCTGTTTAATTCGTGTTGCATTAAGGTATGTTCACTATTGCTATTATCTGCGCGGTTTTCGGCTGCAATACCATCAAACCACCCCCAAAACTTTTTACGCCTTATTTTTTTATTTACCAGGTTAGATGCAACACTAAACAAGTAACTTAAAAATGCGGCTTCGTCTTTTAATTCGTCAAGTTGCTCAAAAGCAATTAAAATGGTCTCACTCACCACATCTTTTGCCTCTTCTTTATCCCAAACTAAAGTTTGCACAAAACGGCTCAACCGTGCATGCTGCGGTTGGTAAAGTGCCATAAAGCGCTCTTGTTTGCTCAAGTTAAGGTTACTCACGTGCAAAGTGGTTGTTCTGTCAGTAGGTGGTTTAAGTAACTAAAAAAGTTTCAGCATAGGGCGTTTTGTTTTGTAATATACTGATAATTAGTGTTTAATTTTTAAATATTTGTTTGTGGAGTTCTGCTTATAAACACCTTGTTAACTGCCAATCTGCCCATTGTTAGGGGCTTGGCGTTATTTATGTAAAAAAGCCACTAATGCACGGTAAATTTTATTATTTTTACCGCCCTTAATTAATACAGAAAAACACGAACAGATGATAGGATCTATATTCAATACCATTGCTAAAGTATTTGGAAGCAAGTCGGAGAGAGATTTAAAAACAATTTACCCCATTGTTACAGAGATAAATCAGGCATACGAAAAATTACGCAACATCAGCAACGATGAGTTGCGTGCTAAAACTGCCGAGTTTAAAGCAACCATTGCCGATCATTTAAAAAATATAGATACCGAAATAGAAGAAGGCAAACATGCTGCGGAAGCAGAAAAGGATTTACAAGCCAAAGAAGATTTGTTTAGAAACGTTGATAAATTGAAAAAACAACGTGATGAGCAGTTAGAAGTGGTGTTGAACCAAATATTACCTGAAGCATTTGCCGTAGTTAAGGAAACAGCCCGCAGGTTATCTGAAGATAAAGAACTAACCGTTACCGCCACCGAGTTTGATAAAACATTAGCCACACACGCACGCTTTAAAAAACCTGTGCGTATTGAAGACGATAAAGCCATTTGGAGCAACACATGGGATGCAGCGGGTAGCACAGTAACTTGGAACATGGTTCATTACGATGTGCAGTTAATTGGTGGTATCGTATTGCATCAAGGTAAAATTTCTGAAATGGCCACAGGTGAGGGTAAAACCTTGGTTTCTACTTTACCTGCCTACCTAAATGCACTATCAGGACAAGGCGTTCATATCGTTACGGTGAATGATTATTTGGCACGAAGGGATTGTGAATGGAATGGTCCTTTGTTTGAGTTCCATGGCTTACGTGTTGATTGTATCGACTACCATCAACCCAACTCACCAGAAAGACGTAATGCTTACACAGCCGATTTAATTTACGGTACCAATAACGAATTTGGTTTTGATTATTTGCGTGATAACATGGCGCGCGATTTAACTGAACTTGTTCAACGCAAACATCATTTTGCCATGGTGGATGAGGTGGATAGTGTGTTAATTGATGATGCACGTACTCCCTTAATCATTAGTGGTCCGGTGCCTAAAGGCGATGACCAACAATTTCACGCGTTAAAACCTCGCATAGAGAAAATAGTAAATGCACAAAAAGCATTTGTAAATACCGCTTTAAACGAAGCCAAAAAGTTAATTGCTGCAGGCAACGATAAAGAGGGTGGTTTCCGTTTGTTGCAAGCATACCGTGGTTTACCTAAAAACAGTGCATTAATTAAGTTTTTGGGTGAGCAAGGAATGAAGCAGATTTTGTTAAAAACAGAATCGTATTATTTGCAGGATCAACAAAAAGAAATGCACAAGGTTGATGCTGATTTATACTTTACCATTGAGGAAAAACACAACTCTATTGAGTTAACAGAAAAAGGTGTTGATTTAATTACCGCCTCGGGCGAAGATCCTCATTTCTTTATTATCCCAGATGTGGGTGCAGAGATTGCCGAGATTGAAAAATCAACCCAAAACGATGAAGATAAACTAAAACACAAAGAGCAGTTGATGCTCGATTTCTCTATTAAATCAGAACGTATACACACCGTTAATCAGTTGCTAAAAGCATACTGTATGTTTGATAGAGATGTGGAATACATTTTGGCGGATGGCAAAGTAAAAATTGTTGATGAACAAACCGGTCGTGTACTTGACGGCCGCAGATACAGCGATGGTTTACACCAAGCTATTGAAGCCAAAGAAAATGTAAAAGTAGAAGCAGCAACTCAAACCTACGCAACCATTACGCTGCAAAACTATTTCCGTATGTACCACAAATTAGCAGGTATGACGGGTACTGCTGAAACAGAAGCTGGTGAGTTTTGGGAAATTTATAAATTAGATGTGGTGGTTATTCCTACCAACCGTAACATATCTCGTAAAGATGAAAATGATGTAATCTATAAAACCAGACGCGAGAAATACAATGCGGTTATTGATGAGGTTCAGAAATTAACCGAAGCCGGTCGTCCGATATTGGTGGGTACTACATCGGTTGAGGTGAGTGAAACCTTAAGTAAGATGTTACAGTTGCGTAAAATCAAACACAATGTGTTAAACGCAAAACAACACCAACGTGAGGCAGATATTGTTGCTGAAGCGGGTCAGGCCGGAACGGTAACCATTGCAACCAACATGGCTGGTCGTGGTACGGATATTAAGCTAGGTGAAGGTGTAAAAGAAGCCGGAGGTTTGGCTATTATTGGTACCGAACGTCATGAGTCAAGGCGTGTTGACAGACAGTTACGTGGTCGCGCTGGTCGTCAGGGAGATCCGGGTTCATCTCGTTTTTATGTTTCTTTAGAAGATGATTTGATGCGTTTATTCGGAAGTGAGCGTATTGCTTCTGTTATGGACAGGTTAGGTATGAAAGAAGGTGAGAACATCGAACACTCTTTAATTACCAAAAACATAGAACGTGCACAACGTAAAGTAGAACAAAATAACTTTGGTATTCGTAAACGTTTGTTAGAGTATGATGATGTAATGAACAGCCAACGTGAAGTTATTTATACCAAACGCAGAAACGCCTTAAATGGTGATAAATTAGATTTAGACTTTAGCAACATGTTGCATGATGTGTGCTACGAACTGGTAGAACAATACCGCGACCTGAAAAATGTGGGTGAGTTTAAATTAGAGTGCATACGTTTATTTGCTTACGAACCACAAATGGATGAAAGCACGTTTATGGGTGGTAAAGTAGAACAGGTTGTGGATACTTTGTATGATGACTTAATCAATCACTACAATCAAAAATGCCAACACATAGCTAACGATACTTTACCTGTAATTAAAAACGTATACGAAAATCAAGCGCAACAATTTGATACCATTGGTGTACCGTTTACAGATGGTATTCGTGGCATGCAAATAGGTGTTAACCTTAAAAAAGCCTACGAAACACAAGGTGCTGAAGTGATTAAAACTTTTGAAAAGTTTACCAACTTACACATTATTGATGACGAGTGGAAAGAGCATTTGCGTGAAATGGATGAGTTAAAACAATCGGCACAAAATGCAGTATTAGAGCAAAAAGATCCTTTATTAATTTACAAGTTAGAATCGTTTAACTTGTTTAAAGATATGTTAAGCCGTGTAAATCGTGAAGTGCTAAGTATGTTGTTTAAGTCCTTTGTTCCAATGCAAGAAACGCAACAACAGGCAGCTCCGCAATTACGTCCGGTACAAGAAGTTCGTCAAGCACCTCAACCCAAATTGCAAACCAGCCGCCCTGATGAAATTGCCGAAGCTTTAAAAGCAAATGCAATGGCTCGCGAAGGCGCAGGAGAGATGCCTAAACAACAACAAATTATTAACGATAATAAAATTGGTCGTAACGATCCTTGTCCTTGCGGAAGCGGCAAAAAGTATAAGGCTTGTCACGGTAAAGAAGAATCAAATTAGAAGATTGAAATGTTAAATCTGAAATCAGCTAAATCGAATAGAATCTCGAGGTTGAATGTAAGGTTTCATTTTTCGGTTTTTGAAGATTAGATATAGGGAATTAGTATAAAGTAGTTGTCTAAATAAAAGGCATAAAACTACTGAAATAAATTAAATGGAAGACTTAAATATTTACATTGAGCACACTAATTTAAAACCGGATGCTACGCATCAGGACATCATTAAATTGTGTGAAGAGGCTGTTGAACATAAGTTTTACGGAGTGTGTGTATCACCATACCACGTGCAGTTGGCGAAAAAAACCATTAAAAAATCACCGGTAAAAATTATTACCGTAGCAGGTTTTCCATTTGGCTACAATACGGTAGCCAGTAAGGTGGAGGAAACTAAAAAAGCCATCATTGGTGGTGCTGATGAAGTTGATGTGGTGATGAATATTGCTGCTTTTAAGAGTGGTGATGATGCAACTGTGTTAAACGATTTACAAGCTGTTATTATGGCTTGTCATCTGCAAAACAAAGTAGCCAAAGTAATTATTGAAACGGCTTTGTTAACCAAAGAAGAAATTGAAAAGGCATGTAGATTGTGTGTAGATAGTGAAGCTGATTTTGTGAAGACTTCAACCGGATATGCATCAAGTGGTGCTAAAGTAGAAGACATAGAATTGATGCGTAAAGTATTGCCTGCAAAGGTTAAAATAAAAGCTGCAGGAGGTATAAGAGATCACGCAACAGCGGTGGCCATGGTTAATGCAGGAGCATCTCGTTTGGGTACATCAGCAAGTTTAACCATCATGGGTGTTGAACAAACTGTTTAGTTATGAAAAAAATATTGTTTGTAGTATTTAGTTTTTGGGGCATTTATCAAGCCAATGCGCAACAAAATGTGCAGGTAATTGGCGATGCTCACCTTGATTCGTTGGTACAACGTAACATTGAATTAAACGAGGCTGCAAATGGTATTCAAGGATACCGCATTCAAATCTTTTTTGGCAGCGATAGAAAAGCGGCTAACGAAGCCCGTACTAAATTTTTGCAACTTTATCCGGAAACAGAAGCGCACTTAATTTATCAGCAACCAAACTTTAAAGTACGTGTTGGCGATTTTCGTAACCAACTAGAAGCACAAGCTATGTTTAGAAGTTTGTTAACCCAGTTTGAAACCGTATTTATAGTACCGGACAAAATTAACTTGCCGAAATTATAAGGGGTTTAGGGTTTGTTGTTAGTGGTTTATTGTTCTTTGATTTTCGTTCACTTATGAGTGTTATTTTGGAGTTACAATTAATGTTGGTTAACTTGTTGTTTCACATTAAACAACACGATTATGGCAACATTTAAAAAGTTTGAAGATATTGAAGCATGGCAATTGGCAAGAGAGTTATCAAAAAAGGTATGGAAGTTAACATGCTTAGGTACATTTAAGGATGACTTCGGGTTGAAGCAACAAGTCAATAAATCAACCGGTTCTGTAATGGATAATATAGCTGAAGGATTTGGTAGAGGAGGCAATAAAGAATTTATTCATTTTATCGGAATTTCGTTGGGTTCTTTAGACGAAACCAAGTCACAGTTATATCGTGCACTTGATCGCGAACATATTTAGCAACAAGTATTTGATGATATGGAACAATTAGTTCAATCTATTGGAAACAAACTAGGGAAACTCTCATCTTACCTCAACCAAAGTGACATTAAAGGAATAAAATTTAAAAGTAAAACGTAACACTCAATCAGAACACCAAACTACAAACTCCAAACGAGAAACTAATAAAACTATTTTAATATAACATGAAATTAGTAACATATACTAAGAATAATACCACCGATTTAGGTATTTTAATTGACAATAATATTTACAGTTTGCATCAAATTGATGCTACGTTGCCAAACAATATGCGTGCTTTGTTATTCGCAGGTAGCGAGGCAATGAATAAAGCCAAACAGCATGATGCAGATTTGAAAAGTGGAAAGTTAACAGCAACGGCTATTAAGTTGGGCGATGTAACTTTGTTAGCTCCGGTAAACGAACCAACCTCTTGCCGCGATGGTTATGCTTTTCGTCAGCATGTGGCCTCAGCGCGCAGAAATCGTGGAGTGCCAATGATTCCTGAATTTGATCAATACCCGATTTTTTACTTCACCAATCATAACGCAGTGCAAGGTCCGGGAGAGATTGAGTGCATGCCCGATCATTTTGAAAAACTGGATTTTGAATTAGAAGTTGCCATCGTTGTTGGTAAAAAAGGTCGTAATATAAAGGCAGCAGATGCTGATGAGTACATTGCCGGTTACATGATTATGAACGACATGAGCGCACGTACTTTACAAATGGAAGAGATGTTGCTAAACCTTGGTCCTGCAAAGGGAAAAGACTTTAGCACCGTTATTGGTCCTTACTTTGTTACACCTGATGAGTTGGCGCAATATGTTGTGCCTGCAAAACCCAATCATGTTGGGCGTAACCATAATTTACAAATGAAATGTTGGGTTAATGGTATTCAAGTTAGTGAAGGTAACGTAGCTGATATGGATTGGACATTTGCTGAGATTTTAGAGCGTTGCGCATACGGTGTAGATATTTTCCCTGGTGATGTAATAGGCAGCGGAACAGTAGGTACAGGATGTTTCTTGGAACTAAACGGAACAGGTTTGTTAAACGATAAAAACTTTAAACCACAATGGTTGCAAGATGGTGATGTGGTAGAAATGGAGATAACAGGCTTAGGTCGTTTAAGCAATACCATTAAAAAGGTAGATACCGATTTCAGTATTTTAAAACTAAAAAAGGCTGCACCATCAGCATAATTAAAAACGATGTAAAGAAAAAGCCAACTTTTTAAAGTTGGCTTTTTTTATGTTGAAACATAGCCATTTTACGGTTTGTAACTCACCGTACTAAATTAAGCTGTCTTGATTTCCATTTGGTTTTTCGGTACCAACCTCGCTTAATGATGTTAAAAAGTGAAGAAGAGGCTTATTGAATTCAATTGGCTGTTCAAGATTTGATACATGACCCGCATGGTCAATAATATGCAGTATTGACCCTTTAATACCTTTATGCATCATTTCCGATTGTGCAAGAGGTGTTACCTCGTCCTCTCTGCCACAAATTATTAATGTTGGAATACTTATTTCACCCAAGGTAGAACAGGTCTCAGAACGCTCGGCAAGTGCCTTTAGTCCCATTGAGATGATGTGTTGCGAATTGGCAAATACCACAGTTCGCAAGTTGTCAACTAAATCTTTTTTATTGATTAACGAATCCTTGTAAAACACACTTTTTACAAATCCTTCATTAAAATGAGATGGACCGTTAACCGCTATATCATCAATAATTTTATATCGGTTCTCTTTAATTTCTTGGGTATCGGCAATACATTGTGTGTCGCATAAAATCAAGGCCTCAAAACGATTCGGATGGCGTTGATGCGCATTAAGTGCTATAAATCCGCCCATGGATAACCCGCAGACAATTGCTTTATTTATGTTTAGTTTGTCCATAAATGCAATTAAATCATCACCAAATAAATCAATACCAAGTGTTGATTCTTCATCTTTCGATTGTCCAAATCCCCTGATGTCGCAAGCAATTAAACGGTAAGTTGGTCTTAAAAAGCTGAGCTGGAGATGCCACATCGTTTTATCGAATGGATATCCATGCAGGAAAATAATGGGTGTGCTTCCTTCTCCAACATCATTATAAGATAATTGAAAATTGTTTATCGCAATGCTGAGGTTATAACCTTTAGTTTCTGTTGTCATGATGTTTTTTAAAATAGTTCTTTGGTAATTAAATCTTTATCAACTCCTAAATCGATTAACTGCTGTTCTACATCTTTTATCATTGGTGGTGGACCACAGATATAAAATCGTTGGTTGAAGTTGGTAATAATAGCTTTCAGAAATTCTTCTGTAACCCTTCCGTGATGGTAACCTTCAATTTGTTCATCAGATAGAATATTGATAAATGCATCACCCAATAAATTTTTAAACTCGCTTTCCAGAATAATATCTGCCTTTGTTTTATTGGCAAATACCAGCATATTATTGCCTATTTGATTTTTAGCTTTTAAATTTCTGAAAATTGAAATAAATGGCGTGATACCGGCCCCTCCGGCTATAAAAACACCTTCGCCTTTGTAAGTAATAGCGCCAAAAACATCATGTAATACCAACTCGTCATCTTGTTTTAATTGTAACAATTCGTTGGTTACACTTTCTTGTCCGTGGTAAGTTTTAATGGTAAACTCCAATGCATTATTGGCCGGTAAATTAGTGAACGAAAAAGGGCGTTCTTCTTTAAGCCAGCCACTTTTGTTAATTGCAATGTTTGCCGCTTGTCCAGGTATAAAATCAAATCCTTCCGGTTTGTCGGTTGTAATGCGTAACACATCATGTGTTACATTATTTATGGATGCTATTTTTAAAATGTGATTTCCCATATTGTTTGTTGTTAATGTTAAAAATGTTTGAGTGTTAGCAGTCAATTAATGATGTTTTAGCATACTTGTAAACCTACTTATTGCGTGCTTGTATTGTTTTATACAATTCGTAATAAGAATTACATACTTCACACTTGTTCAATTGATTTTTATGGAATTACCTTAACTTAATTCATACTCCAGCCTTGGTTTTATATTACAGGAAGGAATTAATAAGCTGGAAATTTTAGTTTTATTTGTTAGTTATATTTAGGGTAGATATGAATAATGAAAACACCTTTTTAAGCGCATTTTTTAGATCAGCAGTTGCTAACCCCGAAAAGCTGGAGGCAGTCATGTCTTGTTTTCAGCAAAGACAAATAGATAAGAATTGTTTTTTATTGGAAGAGGGCAATGTTAGTAATGAGTATTTTATTCTAGAAAGTGGACTTGCCAGAGCTTATTCAATAGATACACAAGGAAACGAAGTAACAACTGCTTTTTTTGTGGCAGGTAAACCAGTATTTGAAGTTGCCTCATTTTTTCTTAGGCAAGAGTCAAAAGAAAGTATTCAAGCGATAACACCTTGTTTTGTTTGGAGCATCTCATTTGAAGAGTTAAATAAACTATTTCATGGTATTCCGGAGTTTAGGGAGTTTGGAAGAAGCCTTTTGGTGCAAGGTTTCGCAGAATTAAAACTAAGGATGCAATCGGTTATTACCGAAACGGCTGAAGTAAGATACCTCAAATTAATCGAATCCAACTCTGAAATAATCAAATATGCTCCCTTAAAGTATATTGCCTCTTATTTGGGTGTAACAGATTCATCATTGAGTCGTATAAGGAAAGATACAGCACTTCAAACAACCAAGAAAGTAAATTGATTTCTTGTCATATGGCAAGTGTTTACATAAAGATATAAACTTGTTTTGTATCATTAATTTAAATGATATGGAAAGGTTACCTATTTATGTTTTTGTAATTTTTGTTACAGCTGTTTTATTAGCGGTTTATTTTTTCAGTAAAGCATCAAAATCCAGAATACCCTTGGTTTTAGCAACAGTTTGGATGGCTTTTACCGGACTTTTGGCATGGTTTGGTTTTTTTGAGGAGACGCAAGTTTTGCCACCCCGTTTTTTAGTGGTTGTATTACCTCCACTTTTGTTATTGGTCGTATTGAATTTAACGCAAAACGGAGTAAAATGGCTAAATAGGTTTGATTTAAATGTATTAACAAAGATCCAAGTCTTCCGTTTGTTTATGGAGCTCACGCTTTACTGGCTATTTCTGCATGAGCTAGCTCCCGAACTGATGACTTTTAAGGGGCGAAATTTTGATATTATCCCTGCGTTATCGGCCATTTTGATTTATTATGTTGTTTTAAAGCGGAAAAATATCAACTACAAGATTTTGATGTATTGGAATATTATTTCTTTATCAATTCTACTCTTCACCGTATTTAATGGGGTACTCTCAGCGCCCGGGCCATTCCAGCAATTTGCGTTTGAGCAACCCAATAAAGGAATATTATATTTCCCTTTCATTTGGTTACCTGCTGTTGCAGTTCCAATAGCCTATTACAGTCACATTATTTCAATGCGAATAATTACAAATCATCTAAAATCCTGATGAGTTTTTAATACCACAAACTTAAAAGCAAACTAACATTCAGGTAATGTGGGCACCTCAATTTTGTATCAAACAAAAACCATTATGAAGTGCAATTTTATTTATGCCATTTTATTGGTGTTAATCGGGGTAGGTTTCTTACTCATCACTAATACCGACTTACATTCATTGGCTTTATCTGTATTAAGTTTTTCGGTATTGGCTTTTCCTTTGCTAACACTTATAACACAACGAAAAAACAAGAACGTATCAGATAATGATGTTTTTTTAGGGGTGTAAAACGCACTTGTGCTTAAGATACACACTGAGGTATACGCAACATATTGTTTTAAGTTACCATGTAGTAACTTAAAACAATGATTACGATGCATTCAAATCGTGTATAGTTTACTTATTGATAAACTTAGGGTTAATCAGGTTTTCCAGGTTAAAAATTTCATCCCACTTTTCTTGGGTTACCAATTGTTTTTCGGTAACGGCAATATCGTGAACACTTTTTCCGGTTTCTAGAGCTTCTTTGGCAATGGCACTACAAGCTTCATAACCTAATATTGGGTTTAACGCGGTAATAATTCCAATGCTATTCATCACCATATTTCTGCAAGCCTCTTCGTTGGCCGTAATGCCATTTATACATTTATCAACCAAACCTAAAATAGCGTTTCCCATGTAGGTAAGTGATGTAAATAAACTGAATGCAATAACGGGTTCCATTACGTTTAGCTGCAACTGTCCGGCCTCGGCAGCCATACTAATGGTAACATCTGCACCAATCACATAATAAGCAGTTTGGTTCACCACTTCTGGCATTACAGGGTTTACTTTGCCCGGCATAATACTGCTACCCGGTTGTAATTTAGGTAGGTTTATTTCATTAAATCCGGTGCGTGGTCCGCTGCTCAACAAACGTAAGTCGTTACATATTTTAGAAATTTTAATGGCACTTCTTTTTAAAGTACCACTTATTAAAACATATGCTCCGGTATCGCTAGTGGCTTCAATTAAATCGCCTGCCAAGGTTACTTTTAATCCACTGATGTTCGCCAAATGTTTTACGCAAATTTCGGGATAACCCTCAGGTGCATTAATACGTGTACCAATAGCAGTTGCACCCATATTTACTTCAAGCAACAATTGTTGCATTTCTTTAATACGTTCAATATCTTCTTTAATGGTGGTGGCCCAACCATGAAACTCAGCACCTAAAGTCATAGGCACTGCATCCTGCAATTGGGTCCGACCCATTTTAAGTACATGCTTAAATTCTTCAGCTTTACGGCTAAACGATTCATGTAGTACCTCCAAGGCACTAACATATGTACTCATTTTGTGGTAAAGCGCTAAACGGAAAGCAGTAGGGTAAGCATCGTTAGTGCTTTGCGAGCAGTTTACATGGTTGTTCGGGTGAAGGAAATCATAATCTCCTTTTGCTTTTCCCATGTGCACAAGACCAATGTTTGCAATCACTTCATTGGCATTCATGTTACAACTGGTTCCGGCTCCACCTTGAATCATATCGCTTACAAATTGGTCATCGTATTTTCCTGTAAGTAATTCATCACAGGCATAACAAATGGCATCTGTAACTTCTTTGCTTAATACACCACAATCGAAATTGGCTAGGGCAGCAGCTTTTTTTACATGCGCAAAAGCCTTAATAAATAAAGGTTCACGAGATATGGTTAAACCTGTAATGTTAAAATTTTCGAGTGCACGTAAAGTTTGTACACCATAATATTTTGTATTTTCTATTTCACGTTCTCCTAAAAAGTCGTGCTCTAAACGGGTTGTCATGTTTGTTGTTGTAGCTTAAGTATGCAATATATAAAACTCCTAGTGTTTAAAACGCTCAAAAGCACTTTTTTCAAGGAATTCTCTGTGGTCAGGGTGTGCTAATTTTATTAATGCGGTGGCACGTTGTTCCATGTTCATGCCAAACAAATTCACTGCACCGTACTCTGTAACTACCCAATGTAAATGTCCACGTGTGGTTACTACACCTGCGCCTTGTTTTAAAAAAGGCACAATACGCGATATTCCTTTTGCGGTTACTGAAGGCATGGCAATAATCGGCTTACCACCCTCAGATAATGCAGCTCCTCTTATAAAATCCATTTGCCCGCCAATACCTGAATACTGATAAGCACCAATAGAATCCGAACAAACCTGTCCGGTTAAATCAATTTCAATTGCACTATTAATGGCTGTAACTTTTGGATTTAAACACAACACGCGAGGGTCGTTCACATAATTTACTTCCAATGCTTTAATAATAGGGTTATCATCTGCAAAATCATATAGTTTACGTGTACCTAACATAAACGAGGTAACACAATAACCATTAACTATTTTCTTTTGTGAGTTGTTAATTGTACCATCATTAATCAAGGGGATAACACCATCTGAAAACATTTCTGTGTGTATGCCTAAGTTTTTGTGGTTGGTTAAGTTTTTAAGTACCGAGTCGGGGATAGTGCCTATGCCCAATTGCAATGTTGCCCCATCATCAACCAAGCCGGCAACAATCTTCCCGATTTTGTCTGTAATTTCACTAAATCCATCTGCATAACTTACCTCAGGTAAAGCATCTTCTACCCATACTGCGGCATCAAATTTATCAAAATGAACAAACGCATCACCATGCACACGTGGCATGTTGGGGTTAACTTGTGCAATCACTTTTTTTGCGGTAAGCACAGCCGATCGGGTAATATCTACTGAAGTTCCTAGAGAGCAATAGCCGTGTTTATCCGGTGGAGAAACATGTACAATCGCTACATCAATAGGTAAAATATCACGCTTAAATAACAACGGAATTTCACTTAAAAAAACAGGAACATAATCGCCCATGCCACTATTTACCGCTTTGCGGTTACTTTCTGATACGAACAGCGAATTCATAAAAAAGTGACCTGCTAAACTTGAGTCGTTCATGTCTACACCTTGTTGGGTAATACTTACCAATTCTACCTGCTGCAAACGTTCTTTTTGCTCGAACATTTTATTGATGAGGTGCACGGGGGTAGCCGCACTTCCTTGCAAAAATACACGGGTGTTTGATTGTACTAATTTCAACGCCTCTTCGGCAGATACATATTTGGTTGTTATTTCCATTTGGGTAACATTTACAATGCAAGCAAGTAGCTAATTTTTATCTTAATACACAAATGATATATTTCACTATTTGCGCTTAAATTTGTCACAGTGATTAAAGACTTGTTTACAGTTAAATCGAATTTAACCGATAACCGCATTACCTTGGTAAACAGCGGTGCCCCTTTTTTTGATTTACTGGTACAACTGATTAAAGAATCAAAATATGTGTTGCATTTGCAGTTTTATATTTTTGATTTAGATAAAACCGGATTGTTGATTTTTGAAGAATTAAAACAAGCCGTAAAACGTGGCGTATCTGTTTTTGTAGTAGTTGATGCTTATGCCAGCGAACAGATTACACCTAAAATATGCAGCTTATTTACCACCAATGGTATTTACATTAAAAGATTTTCACCTCTGAAAAATAAACGTGGTTTGGGTATTGGTCGGAGGCTACACCATAAATTGGTTTGGGTTGACGGACACACAGCTTTAGTTGGAGGAATAAATATAGCGGATAAATATAGCGGTTATCATGGTGCAACACCTTGGTTAGATTTTGCAGTTAAAGTTGAAGGTCCTTTATGTAATGACATCAAAAAAACATGTGATGAGGTATTACCAAATAGGTTACTAAAACAAGCTTATCGTAAATTACCTAAAATGGTTTTTGATGTAAATTTACCGCATAAATCACGCATCAGAAAAAACGATTGGTTTAGGTCGCGTATAGAAATTTCACGCAGTTACCGACAAGCATTTAGGCGTGCCAATAAATCGATAACCATTGTGGCCAGTTATTTTTTACCAGGTAACAGGGTACGTAAACTAATTAGAAATGCATCGGCTCGCGGGGTTGATGTGACCGTAATTTTGGTTGGAAACAGTGATGTGCCCCTCATTAAACCGGCAATGACATACTTATACGACTGGATGTTACGTAACAACATCACCATTTATGAATGGCGCAATTCTATTTTACATGGTAAACTTGCGGTTGCCGATGGTTGGTGGACAACCATTGGTTCTTATAACTTAAATGCGTTAAGCGATTACGGAAGTTTGGAAGTAAATGTAGAAGTTTATAATAAACAGTTTGCTGCCGATACCGAAAAAGTGTTACAACATTATATTGAAACAGGTTGCGAGCAAGTAAAACGTGAACAACATGCCAAAGCTAAAAACTGGTTAGTGCAATTGGGTAGGTGGTGGAGTTATGTATTAATACGTATGGCGTTGCGTATATTATTTGGTTTGATGCAAGTGCGCAAACCCTCACATTTCTAATTCCTTTTTAAGTTGTTTGTCTAAAATAAAAGTACCAAAAGGGATAAAGGATGCAATAAATGCCCAAGCTAATTTGCCAAATTTCCAACTTGCATTGATGGTAGCTTGTAACAAGGTAAACATATAACCAACAAACAATACACCATGTGCCCATCCCAGATATTTCACAAAAAGTGGCATGTCAAATAGGTATTTTAATGGCATGGCAACAAATAATAACAATACAAAGCTCCAGCCTTCTAATACGGCAACTATTCTAAAACGGTTTACTGATTTTTTTGCGTTGGTATCCATAATTTATTTTGATGGCGAAAGTACATGAACTGTACCTAAAAAAAATGCCGAAGTAAAATAATTTACTTCGGCATCGTATATTTTACTTTATGCTTACAACAATTGTTTGGTATGGGCTTTGGTATCTACCTTTTCAATTACTTTTTCAATCTTCCCTTTTTCATCAATTACAAAAGTACTGCGCAAAATGCCCATATATTTTTTGCCATACATACTTTTTTCTCCCCATGCTCCAAAAGACTCTGCAATACTGTGGTCTTCATCGGCCAGTAGGCTGAATGGTAATTCGTATTTTTCAATAAATTTAACATGTGATTTTGGGCTGTCGGGACTAACACCCAAAATTTCGTATCCTTCTGCTTGAAAACGGTGGTAGTTGTCTCTTAAATCACAAGCCTCAGCTGTACAACCCGGTGTACTATCTTTAGGGTAAAAATAAAGTACCAATTTTTTACCCTTGTAATCACCTAGTTTAATACTTTCTCCTTTTTCGTTTATGCCTTTAAATGCGGGTGCTTTAGCGCCTTCTTGTAATAATGCCATATTGTGTATGTTTACTTTAGTTACTTTTTAAAAATTACTTCACCTTTCCAACTGGTAATGTTTCCTTTTCTATCTGTAACAATTATTTGCAGTTCTTGTTTTTGGTTAAACACAGTTTTTTCATCAAAATCGTATTGTAAAATATCGTTTTTTGCATCGTAATCTAATAATATCCACGAGCCGTTTAGGTACCCATTATAGGTACTCATTCCACTCATGTTATCTGCACTTTTTATCACTAGTTTGGTGGTATCACTTAATTCAATTTTTTTGTTCAGCCCAATTACTTTTAATGTAGGAGCAGTGGTGTCTGCAATTACGGTGTAGGTACCAAAACTGCTTGTGTTTAAGGTTACTTTCCCTTGTTTGTATTCGCCACCTGCAGCAGTTAAACTACCATCTTTTTTAATAAAAGCGAGTAGGAGTTTTGGTGAAGGAACATTGGTGGTATCTACATCCAATGAAATGGTAATGGGTTTGTGTAAAGGAGTATTGGGTGTGTGTATTTGGTATGCTGCTGATAAAAGTCCTTTGGTATTTGGTTTGGTCATTAAAACGCACGGATTTAAGGTATCGTAAAGTGCACCCTCCGGAATAAAAATAGTAATGCCATCACGTTTCAGTGTTTGTTTGTTGTTAGGATACCATACCAAATCGTTGCAAGGTGTTTCGCTAAATGCAGTTTTGTTGTTTGATTTTACTTTGGCATAAAAAGTATGTGACCGGCCATCAAAGTCACCAACACAAAAATGGATGGTATGTATTAGTGTATCGTCAATAAAAACCTTGCCTTTGTTACGCATGTATGGGTATACCTGAGCTTTGTTGCCATCATCTAAAAAACATTTTTGTATACGGTAACCATCACGTTTATACAAGTCGTAATCAATGTGCGTGTTGATATATTTGGTCTCTGAAAAATTTACGCGGTCCATTCTAAAAGAGAAACGTTTGATTTGGTCAAAGAAAAAATCAGTACAATAAATACTGTATGTTTTGTTTTCGTTTACTAAATAATCGTATGCTTCAATCCCAAACCCGGTTAGTCCTTTAGCTATTACCAATGTATCCAGCAACAATGTTCCACTATCTGTTTTAATGCTGTTATTGTCGTTAATAGCAATATTATGTTGCACAACTGGGCGGTTGTTATTTAAAGCATACACTACCAAACGTTTTAAAACAGGTTGAAACAAATCAACACCTGGAATACCGAATAATTGTGGGTTGATGGGTTCTTCTTGTTTGGTATCTCTAATCTCAAAATGCAAATGAGGACCGGTGCTTCCTCCGCTATTTCCGCTCCATCCTATAATTTCGCCTTTTTTTACTCTAATTAAATTTCGCGTAGGGAAGTTATCCAATTCAAACTTTTTTTCTTGGTAATGCACAGATTTAATATGCGCAGCAATAGCGCCTTCGTATTTAAGTAAATGACCATACACACTGGTATAACCATTGGGATGATCAATATACACCGCCTTACCATATCCACCTGCAGATACTTTGATGCGTGAAACATAACCATCCGCCACTGCATAAATGGGCAAACCTTCTTTTTCGTAAGTACGTATATCCATACCGCTATGAAAATGGTTATCACGTAACGAGCCAAATGGAGCACTAAGATATAAAGGAGTATCCATGGGTGATACAAAATAGTTTACTGGATAATATTGTGCATGTATGTTATGGGCACCAATTAGCATCAATGCGGCAATCAGTAAAAAATAGGTGTATCGGGTATGCGGCATAAATTTTTGTTTCGAATTCAAATATGAGAATAAAATTTAATTAAAGAGTAAGACAGCTTGTACTTGTTTTGGTTGTAACTTTATATATTTGTAAAAAGCCCCAACTCCTACATTACACTATGATGTTAAAGACCTCTATGCTGAGATTTTGTGCCATTTTGGTATTAACCATTTTGTTTGCTACTAAAACATTGTACGCGCAACGCAAACAAGTTGATAGTCTGACGATATTACTAAATCAGCATACGGTTATCGATACCACAAAAATTCAATTGCTGTCGAAGTTGGCTTATCATTACCATCAAATAGCACCTGATAGTACCATTTATTTATCAAAGGAAGCCTATCGTTTAGCGGTAAAGTTAAACTATTTAAAGGGCAAAGCAGATGCGCTTAAGCATTGGGCTATTGGTTCATACATACAATCGTATGATGGTGAAGCCTTAAAAAAAAATAAGGAAGCATTGGCCATTTATAAAGCACTTGGTGATGAGCGTGGTGAAGGTGCTGTGTTAAATAATATAGCCATGATTTTTCATAACCAGGGTGAATATGAAAGGGCTTTGGTGTATTACAATTCGAGCATGAAAAAGCGCGAGGCTGTTGGTGATTTGGTTGGCCTTGGTGGTGGGTATAACAATATTGGAAATTCCTATTGTGATATGGGAAACTATTCTAAATCGTTGGAGTATTTGTTTAAAGGGTTAGAAATAAGAGAAAAAATTGCAGATACAACCGGAATTGCAAATAGTTACTCAAATATTGGTGGTGTTTACTTCTTACTTTCAAGGTACGACTTAGCCCTTAAGTATAACGAGATGGCCAATAAACTGTATGAGTTAAACGGAAATCGAGATGGTATATTTCAAAGTTTGATTACCACGGGTGGTGTTTACTTATTACGCAAACAAGATCGTAAGGCGTTGGCTATTTTCGAAAAAGCATTAAATATTGCTCAGTCGATGGGATCTAAGAGTTCGGAAGCGGTGGCCTTGGTAAATGTTGGCGAGGCTGAGGTAAACTTAGGAATGTTTGATCGCGCTATAGCGCATTATACACAAGCATTAACGTTTTCTAAAACAAGTGATGACTTAGAAGGTATTGTAATATCTGAGTTAGGTTTAGGAGAGGCGCATTTAATGCAACACCATATAGATGAGGCTTTAATTCATCTAAACACAGGTTATAATGCGGCTGTTATTTTAGGTAACAAATTGAGGTTGCATGAGGCTTCCACACTTTTGGCTGATGCATACGGTAAAAAGAACAACCTGGCTTTGGCCAATAAGTTTTTAAAAGAGGCCATGGTGTATAAAGATAGTTTGTTTAATGAAGAGGCAGGACGAAAAATACACGAAGCAGAGTTTAACTATGCGATGGACAAAAAGCAGAAAGAAATTGAACTATTAGAAAAAGATCGTTCTATACAAGAGGTGATTAATCAACGACAAAAAATAGTGGTGGGTTCAATGATTGCTTTTGTGTTGTTACTCATTTTGATGATACTGTTGTTGAACCGCAATCGAAAAAAGGAGAAAAAGATGAAGGAAGTGAGCGTGGCTCAAAAAATAGAAATTGAAGAACAATCGCACAAGTTAAAAGAGTTAAACGCTTTAAAAGATAAAACCTTTTCTATCCTTTCTCATGATTTAAGAAGTCCTGTGGCAGCCCTTGTAGGTGTTATGGATTTAATGGAAAGAAAGCTGATGACCACTGATGACTTTAATGCACTTAAAGGTAGTTTTACCCAACAGTTAAAATCATTAAGTTTATTATTAGATAATTTATTGCAATGGTCAAAAAGCCACATGCAAGGACATACCAATGTTCATCCCAAAATGTTGATTCTTTCAGAGGAGGTTCAACAAAGTTTTGATTTATTGCAGGTATTCGCTCAGCAAAAAAATATTGAGTTAGCATCAAATATTAGTAAGGACATTAATGTTTATACAGATAAGGATAATTTTGATTTGGTACTACGTAACCTCATTGCTAATGCTATTAAGTTCTCAAAACACAACACCAAAGTGCTGTTAAGTGCAACCCATACCAATAACCATGTGGAAATAAGTGTAAGTGATCAAGGTGTTGGAATGAAACCGGAAGTATTGGAATCCTTATTTAGCGAACAAGTTAAAATAGGTTATGGAACCAATGGGGAGCATGGTACAGGTTTAGGTTTATTAATTTGTAAAGAGTTTTTAGAAAATAATAACGGAGCCATTAAAGTAGAGAGTGAATATGGAAAAGGAACTACTTTTTATATCACACTCCCTACGCATGCGTAAGTTATTTTATTTCGCACACCAACATAGATTGGTCTTCAATAAAACCTTCCAATTTATCGCCAACATTAACTTTACTTACCCCTGCAGGGGTACCTGTATAAATTAAATCGCCAACTTTTAAGGTAAAATACTGCGATACAAAACTTACAATTTCTTCAAATGGAAATATCATTTGGGCTGTATTGCCTTGTTGTACCACTTCACCATTTTTCTTTAAACTAAAGTTGATATTCGATAAATCCGTATTTTCAATATTTATAAATTCTCCAATGGGTGCTGATCCGTCAAATGCTTTTGCTAACTCCCAGGGTAACCCCTTTTCTTTTAGTTTTGATTGCATGTCGCGTGCTGTAAAATCAATGCCTAAACCAATTTCGGTAAAATAGTTGCGTGCAAATTTGGGTTGAATTTTTTTGCCCATCTTACTAATTTTAATCACCAGTTCCACCTCATGGTGTATGTCGGTACTAAAGTCGGGATGAAAAAAGGATTCACCATTTTTTATCAGGGCGGTATCGGGTTTGCTAAAAATTACTGGATTTTCGGGAACAGCATTGCCCAGTTCTTTTGCATGCTCACTGTAATTTCTGCCTACACAAAGTATTTTCATAATTGTATTTATTGTATGTTATAACTTAATTATTTGATGTGAATGATTTGCCTAAAAAACGCTTTCTGAACCACAATTCAAAAGCGGGATCAATTAAAAAATATTCACCGCCTCTTTTGTCTATCAGTTCGTCTAAATCAAGTGCTTTAAGTGTTTTGGTAACATTGGCCGATGAGCCTAATCTAAATTCCTGAATGACTTCTGCTCTACTTAAACCACTGTTATATCCGCTTGCAATAGCTCGTATAATGGCTACTTTCGAGTTACTCATGGCTTCAGTTTCGCGTTCGTATAGGTTTGCATTTTGGTTTACTAAATCTTCTATTGATGCAAATACTTCTTCGTCTTTTACCACCTTGCTGCTGCGTATCCACAATAAATAACTTAGTTGTTGCACGTAGTAGGGGTGACCTTGCATGGTATCTACAATTAGGTCAACTTGTTTTGGTTTTATCGTTTTTTTACTGCTGATAAATGCTTTGGCAATAAACGGATGCCAATCGGCAGAAGGTATTTTTTCTAAATACATTACATCACCAAACTTGTAAAATGGCATGCTTCTTTTTTCAAACATTTGCACCAATAAACTTCGTTTGCTGCCATACAAACAATAGGTTACGTGTTGATGGTGTTGCCAAAAACTACGCAATCTTTTTTGGAAACTGATGTGGTTGGTGAAGCTGGTTATATTTTGAAACTCATCAATACAAATAATAATTTTAACACCTTTAGTTTGTGCTATTTTTTCGGGTAAGTTTAAAATGGTATCATAGTTTTTTTTGATGTCTTTTAAATCAAAAGTAATGTCCATCTCGTGGCTCTTATCGGCACTAATACTTATTTTTGGAGTAATGTTTTTTAAGAATTCACTTGCAATGTTGGCCCACTCGCTCCATTTGCTACTGGTACATTTTATAATTTCTTTGGCGTAAGCTTCATAAAATTCTGTTTCTGTACGTATACTAAATAAATCTATGTAGGCAAACTTGTATTTTTTATTGGCTTTGTTCATGGCCAATCCTACCTCTTTAACTAAACTAGATTTGCCCCATCTGCGCGGAGATATAAGCGTAGTATTTACCTTGCTTGCAAAGTTTGTTGCTAAACGCTTCTTCTCTGATGTTCTGTTCACAAAGGTGTCACCGTGTGCTACCCTGCCAAATGCAAATGGCGAACCTTCGTTTGCTAAAAATGATAAATCCATATGTTTAGAATTTAAACTCAAAGGTACTGTTTTTATTTTGCTTACCAAACAGTTACTAACTACATAGTTACTAACTAATTAGTTAGTTTTTAAATAATTGAAAAACAGTAGTATATGAATAAAATGGTTAAATTTAGTATGTTTTTATAATTAACAAAAAGTTACTTTTATTTAAATGGATACAAAAAAAACAGCACTAACTTTTCTTGTTAGTGCTGTTTAAAGTAAGGGTTAATTACAGCTTATTTAATTCGGCTTTCACAAACTCCATTAACGATTTTATATAAGTGGCACCAAAGTTAAATTCAACTCCCGCTGTTTTGTAAATTTCGCCAATAGGTTTGGTATAACCCAGGCTCAATGCTTCTTTGTACTGCATAACAGCTTTCGATTTATTTGTAAGGAAATTACGCCAAACACCCAACGCACCAAGCTGTGCCATGCCATATTCAATATAATAAAACGGCACTTCAAACAAGTGTAATTGTTTTTGCCAAGTGCAAGTTTGTACATGCTCATATCCGTTCCAATCTACCATGCCAGTTCCAAACTCTTTGCTTAATTCAATCCAGTATGCCTTGCGCTCTTCGGCTGTATGTTTCGGATGGGTGTATATCCAATGTTGAAACTTATCAATGGTGGCAATCCATGGAAGTATTTTTATAATACCTTCTAAGTGTTCTTCTTTGGCACGTTTAAATTCTTCCGGTGTGCGATAAAATTCGTCTTGGCCATCATAGCTGATTAATTCCATACTCATGCTGGCTAATTCAGCTACTTCGCTCGGACAGTTTTTAAATGCTGCCAATTCAAGATCTTTACTCAAAAAAGAATGTACAGCATGTCCGCCTTCGTGCACCATGGTTTCTACATCACGTGTTGATGAGGCTGCATTCATAAAAATAAAAGGAACGCTGGTTTCTGCCATTGGGTAGTTGTAACCACCCGGTGCTTTTCCTTTTCTGCTCTCTAGATCCAAACGGCCCATATTGTCCATGGTTTCTATACACCATGCAAAATAATCATCTACTTTACGGAAACATTTTACGGTTTTGTCCAACAAATCTGCACCGCTGGTAAAGGGCTCCAATGCTTCACGGTTTTGTGTATCTACTTCTAAATCCCACGGGCGAAGTTTAAACCCTAATTCTTTTTCACGTTTCGCGTTAAACTGTTTTACCAGTGGCACCACTTCTTGTTGTATGGCTGTATGAAAAGCAAAACAATCTTCAGGCTTGTAATCAAACCTGCCTAAGGCAGCAAACATATAATCACGGAAATTTTCGAAACCTGCATTTACAGCTACTTGATGACGTAATGCAATAAGCCTATTAAACAATTCATCTAACTCTTGTGCATGGGCCAAACGTTTTTCGTTTATCTTCACAAAGGCTGCTTCACGTTTTGTCCTGTCCGGATTTTTTAAAAAATTAGCAGCTTGTTGTAAGGTCAATTCTTTGCCTTCAATCTCCACCATCAAACCACCCACTATACTTCCGTACTTCTGACTTTCAGTTGCAATTTCAGCCATTAAAGGCACGTTGGCTTCTCTAAATATTTCAATTTCTTTTTTGATGCCACGTAAATAAATAAAGTATTTTTCTTCGTCTAATTCATTGATAAAAGGGCTTTCAACAAGCTTCCTGTTTAACTTATCGTTAATAGGCGAAATTTGTGGTTCTATCTCGGTAACAAAAAACAAGTAAGCTTTCTCCAGCTCTTTGTCTTCGGTGTTACACGTCATCCTAACATAACGCCAAGCCAAGTCTTCACTCACAAAAGCTTCCAACTCGCTACGGTCTTTCAACCATTCTTCCAAGTCGTGTTTGTTATTAAGAGGTCTTTCAACCAATTGGTTAAAATAGGGTGCCAATACATCCCACGATGTAACCTTTAATTTATTGGGCAAAAATCTGCGTTGGGTTATTGTAATCATATCTGTTAAATATTAGTAATGCGAGTTTAGGAATATTGTTCGAATATTCATTAAATAATACCGAAAGCACCTTCAATATAGTCCAATCTCGGCTGTGGCCATATTGCACTATTTTCATGTAGCATCGGTATTTCCATTGTAAATTATTTTTTAGTTTGGACTAAAAAACAATTACAATTGGATAACTTAAATCATGTGGTAGACATGCGCTTGGTCATATTTTTTTATTTTGGGTTTGATGAAGTTGCTACCCGAAAAACGCAACTATATGAGAACAATTATAGAACCCTTTAAAATTAAATCGGTAGAACCTATTAAAATGACCACACGTGCCGAACGTGAACATTACATTAAACAAGCCGATTATAACTTATTTAAACTCGATTCGGAGCATGTAATTATTGATTTACTTACCGACTCAGGTACCAGCAGCATGAGTGCAAAACAATGGGCGGCCATTATGCAGGGCGATGAATCGTATGCAGGTAGTCCTTCGTATTACAGGTTTAAAAATGCCGTGTATAACCTTATGCCGTTTGAACATATTATACCAACACACCAAGGCCGTGCTGCCGAAAAAATATTGTTTTCTATTATTGGTGGTAAAGGCAAATTTATACCCAACAATACACACTTTGATACCACCCGTGCCAATATAGAATTTACAGGAGCAGTTGGGGTTGATTTGGTGATTGAAGAAGGTAAAAATCCGGCATTGGAACATCCGTTTAAAGGCAATATGGATTTGGTTAAACTGGAACAATTTATTGAAGAAAAAGGAGTAGCCAATATCCCTGTGGTAATGCTTACCATTACCAATAACTCGGGTGGGGGACAGCCGGTTTCTATGGCCAATATCAGAGCTACCAAAGAAATATGTAAGAAGTATAATATTCCATTGTTTATTGATGCTTGCCGTTTTGCCGAGAACGCTTATTTTATAAAAATACGCGAAGCCGGTTACGAAAACATTTCGGTAGAAAACATTGTAAAAGAAATTTTCTCTTATGCTGATGGTTGTACCATGAGTGCCAAAAAAGATGCATTGGTAAATATTGGTGGATGGCTTGCCATGAACAATGATGAGTGGGCACAACAAGCACGTAACTTGTTAATTTTAACCGAAGGTTTTCCTACTTACGGTGGTTTAGCCGGACGTGATTTAGAAGCCATGGCTGTTGGTTTAGAAGAAGTAGTGAGCGAAGATTATTTAAACTACCGCATCACCAGTACCCAATATTTGGGTAATCATTTATTAAAAGCAGGTATTCCTATTGTAAGGCCAGCGGGCGGACATGCCATTTATATTGATGCCAGGGCCATGTTGCCACACATTACACCTAAACATTACCCGGGGCAAAGTTTAGCGGTTGAAATGTACCTAAACTCCGGTATACGTGCTTGCGAAATTGGAACGGTTATGTTTGGATTACAACCCGATGGTAGCGAGAAAGAAGCCGCTATGGATTTGGTGCGTTTGGCTATACCGCGCAGGGTGTATACCCAAAGCCATATTGATTATGTGATTGAATCGCTAACAGAAATTAACCAAAACAAACAAGAGTTAAAAGGCATGAAAATTACCTGGCAACCTCCGCAGCTCAGGCACTTTACGGCTAAGTTTGATTATTTGTAGTACGAAATATATGATTTAAAGCCTTGGTTATGCCAAGGTTTTTTTGTGTGATTTAAATTACTGAAAGTGTACCATCAATTTGCGAGCTGTTAATTGCACTTTTAGCATGCTTATTTTTAATATTATAAGTTGATAAAGAAACTATAAGCACACAAAAATGTTATGGTAGTATGACTAAAACACTTTTTATTTCCGGAACAGTATTATTGTTGCTTGTAGGTTTGGTAATGCTTTTGGTATCATTTAAAACTGGTAAAATAGAAACACCCGAATACAAGGTGATTAAAACCATTGGCGAAGTAGAGATAAGGCAATATCCTAAAATGGTGGTAGCACAAACTGTATTGCAGGATACTGTTATGGATAAAAGCATGAACAACGGTTTTAGAACCATAGCCGGATACATTTTTGGTGGTAACGATAGCAACCAAAAAATTGCCATGACAGCACCAGTGGTGATGACAATGGGTGATACCGCTACCATGTATTTTGTAATGCCTAAGCAATATAAAAAAGACGAATTGCCCAAACCGGCATCTGGAAAAGTGAAAATTTTAGAAGAAGGTGAAAAAACTTTGGCGGTAATAACTTACGGTGGTTTTTCTTCTGCCGAAAAAGTAGAAACCCACCGTCAAAAATTATTAGCCATATTAAACCAGCAACAAATTAAAACAGTTGGTCCTTTTATGTACATGGGTTATAACGCACCTTGGGACATTGTTAACCGCAG
Source organism: Bacteroidetes bacterium UBA6183 (assembly GCA_002422865.1). Classification (GTDB taxonomy): domain Bacteria; phylum Bacteroidota; class Bacteroidia; order UKL13-3; family UKL13-3; genus UBA6183. The sequence continues at coordinate 28,290 of DITN01000030.1, forward strand.
AAACGAAGTGGCAGTTGAAGTTGAAGTGGTGGTGAATTGAGGTAATACCGTTATGGTATAAAAACGCATTTACACTTTGTAAGAAAAAACTATTGAATTTTGTGGAAGAAACAGTGTATAAAAAATTATGGTTGAAACCCGTTGATATATGCACGACATATACGAGTGTACGAGTTTTAAAAATTAACGTTTTGCCGCCTGCCGCAGTTGGTGATTGCGAACGTTTATCTGTCATGCCAAGATAATAAAATTACGTAAACGAAATACCAAAACACTGAAGATTATCGCCAATTGCGGCAGACGGCTGTTAGGTACAGTTACCTTTGTCATGTCTAATCTCCTGGAGGCGGTGGTGGCATGTCGTCCTCTTTATTCTTCTCTTTGTCTTGTATAATTCCGTCTCTTTTTGTTAAAGTTGAACTTTCATGAATAGAAATGCCCGTAATATATCCGTCAAGGTCCATTTGTATTTTTACCTGAAGAAAATATGTAATCTTATTCTTGTTAATTGCATAATATGTTCTCTCATAATGACATTTACCGTCATTGTCTGCATGTTCAATGAACTCTGTTCTGCTTGTCTGACTAACTTTGAGGAGTTTCTGATATTTTTTTGATAAGTCTATAAATGTTGATTTGAGCTTAGTCGTGTCAATATTTGCTGTCTTTGAAAGTAACGGAGTAACTTCCTTATACTTTTTCTTCTCTAAAGCATTTGCTGTCTTGAGACCATTTTTTTGTGTCAAATAGTTTCCTCTATAGCAGTCCAATTTTTTTGTCTGTCCATGCGCAATTGTCAACGTAAGAATTGCAGTCAAAAGAAGTAATATTTTTTTCATATTATTTTGTTTTTGTACCTAACTAGTATATAGACGAAGGTTTTCTTCGCTTATCATCCCAAATTGGGTGTATAGAAGAAGGTGAGGTGCGTTTGGTGATGTTTTCTTTTCATGTGGTTGATTGATAATTATACACCACTAAATAAAACTATTGTGCCGGCAATTACAAGCATATTGTTAAACTAAAGTAATTTATTGTTTGGAAGTATAACCCGGCTTAGCGGGTGGAAGTGCTACCGAAGTAGCACGGAACACGCGGTGCAGACTGTAGCGCAGCGAAACGTCTGTAAAGCCCACAAAATAAAAAAGCCACCCTGCGTTTATTTCAGGATGGCTTTTGTTATAAAGTGTTATTAACCTTACACCGATTTTGGGCGGTAGGTATTGGTGTTTGCTGTTGATTTGCTGCTTACTTTGGTTGCTTTTGGTGTAGCTGTTTTAGCGGCTGTTTTTTTAGGTGCAGCAGTTTTTTTAGCGGCTACTTTTTTAGGTTTTTCTTCGGTCGCTTCTTCGCTATCGGCTGTTTTTTTAGATGCTTTTTTAGCAGCCTTTGCAGGTGCTTCTTCGGCAGCTTCTTCTGTTTGTGCAGCGTTATCTTCGGCTAACAATGTTTTAAAATCAACAAGGTCTTTTAATGCATTGTACCAGGTCAATAATTTTTTGATATCCGAGTCGTATACACGCTCGCTGTCTAACTTAATTACATCAACCAAAAATTTACGTTGTGTTTGGGCACTGTCTTTTGAAGTAGGTACACCACCTTTTTCGTTCAGTTTTACAAACACTTCTGCCAAACGCATGTCGCCTTCTTCGGTATACATTGAAATATCTTCCAATACCGATACTTTATCTTGAATGCTGGTTGGGAAACGTTTTTTGGTTTCGTTTAAGCTTTCTAAAATTAAACCGGTTTTAGTACGGCCGATTATTTTGTGTAATCCGCTAACACCCGAAATGGCTACGATCTCTTTTAAGTTCATCCTGTTAAAAATGTTTGTTGTTTTAAATTTGCGAACGGCAAATGTAGCATTTTTTGGAATATGCCAAACCCTTTCGTTTTATCTATCAAAATCAACGTAATATATTTGCCCGCAGTAATGAGGTGGTACACGTATTTTTTTACATTGGTTTTTTACACGTCAGTTAGCGCGCAGCAAATCGTAAACATGGAGGGCAGACGCTTTGAAAACCCGCGCAATGGCTGGCAGGGCAATGTGGAGTTTGGTGCCAATTACACCCAAATTACCAGTACCTTAACACAATTAAGCAACCGCGTATTTATTATTCACCACAACCAAAACAGAAATATTTTATTTGTAAATGATGTGAGTTTTGTAAGTGTTGATAACAAAAACCTTTTAAATAATGCTTTCCAGCACTTTAGGTACATTAAACAAGGCGATTCGGTTGTTTTTCCGGAGGTGTTTGCCCAATTACAATTTAACCAACAGTTAGATATTAGTTTACGTACCTTGGCTGGAGCCGGCTTGCGCTTTAGGGTGTATAAGGATACCAAATCGTTTTTTTACATGGGCAACGTGTTGATGTACGAACACGAACAAAACCCAAACCGTACGGCACAAAATAATTTACGTTTAAGTTCGTATGCGAGTTTGGATGTGAGTGAGTGGGATTATTTACCCATGACATTGGTGGCTTATTTGCAACCTAAAATTACAGATATTAACGATTACAGGGTTTCGGTGGAGGCCAGTTTGTTGTTTCGTTCTATGGGCAAATTTTCTTTTAGAACCCAAGCCAGGTATGTGTTTGATGCCGACCCACCACCGGGCATTAACAAAATGTTTAGCAGTTTTAACAATAGCTTGGTGTATAGTTTTTAATGCTTAGGTAACCACAGCTGGCACCGCGAAAACACGGTGAGCACAGCGGTTAGGGAATTAAATTGCAGGGTCATAAAGATGCTGTTGCTTCTTTGAGAGACTTATCCTCGTGTACCTTGTGAAAAAACTTAGTGAACCTTATGGTTAAAACTTCTGTACAATTCTGTAGCTTCTGTTGGCAGCCTTTTCGCATTGGTTAAAACAAGTGGTTTACTCTTTAAAATTTTAATCCCGTTACCACTACTCAAAAACATTGCAGGATAAGTTTTGCTTATTTTGCAGGTTAACTTCTTATAGGTTAGTTAATTATATACTGTTTTTAGTGCTTCTCTTTTTTGCCTTTAAAAGCGCTGTTAATCCCAATAAAACCTATAAATTTGCTCGATTTTCTAATAATGAATATGGAAACTGTAGCAATATATCAACCTAAAAACAAAATACGAATTGTAACCGCAGCCGCTTTATTTGATGGGCATGATGCAGCCATCAATATCATGCGTAGAATTATTCAGGCAAGTGGTGCCGAGGTAATTCACCTTGGTCACGATAGAAGCGCTGAAGAGGTAGTGAATTGTGCCATTCAAGAAGATGCCAATGCCATTGCCATGACTAGCTACCAAGGTGGGCACGTGGAGTATTTTAAATACATGCACGATTTGTTGAAGGAAAAAGGCTGCGGACATATTAAAATTTTTGGTGGTGGTGGTGGTACCATTTTACCTGAAGAAATGGAAGAACTGCATGGTTATGGTATTTGCCGTATTTATGGTCCGGATGATGGACGTGCCATGGGTTTACAAGGCATGATTAACGACATGCTGGAGAAGTGTGATTTCCCTACAGGTAAAAATTTAAACGGTGAAGCTAAACACTTGGCCGAAAAAGATTACAAATCGATAGCACGTTTAATCTCTGCTGCTGAAAACGACCCTGAAAATTTCCGAGTTATTTTAGATCAAATCAACCAATCAGCCAATCAACCAATCAACACTCCCGTACTTGGTATTACTGGTACAGGTGGTGCCGGTAAATCATCTTTGGTTGATGAGTTGGTGCGCAGGTTTTTATTAGATTTTGAAGATAAAACAATTGCTATCATCTCTGTAGATCCATCAAAAAAGAAAACTGGTGGTGCGTTGTTGGGTGATAGAATCAGGATGAATGCCATCAGAAATCCACGTGTTTACATGCGCTCTTTAGCTACACGTCAGAGTAATTTGGCTTTATCTAAACATGTGCAAGAGGCTGTTGATATTGTAAAGGCCGCTAACTTCGATTTGATTGTGTTAGAAACTTCCGGTATTGGACAAAGCGATACCGAAATAATGGACCACAGCGATGTGGCCTTGTATGTAATGACACCCGAGTACGGTGCTGCTACACAACTAGAGAAAATTGATATGTTGGATTTTGCAGACATTATTGCCATCAATAAATTTGATAAAAAAGGTGCGTTGGATGCATTGCGTGATGTAAAAAAACAATTCCAGCGTAACCACAAATTGTTTGATAAAAATGCGGATGATATGCCGGTGTATGGTACTATTGCCAGTCAGTTTAACGACCCCGGCATGAACAGCTTATACAAGGCTATTATGGATATAGTGGCCGAAAAAACAGGTGCGAAATTGGCATCTTCGTTTACCATTACCCAAGAGATGAGTGAAAAAATTTACATCATTCCTCCATCGCGCACACGTTACCTTTCAGAAATTAGCGAGAACAATCGCAACTACGATAAATGGGTAAACAAACAAGCTGAAATTGCCGATAAATTATATGGCATGCAATTGTCTATTGATACGTTATCGGGTATGAAAAATCCTGATGCAGGATTAATAGACGCGTTAAAAGCCGCATACAAAGAGATTGAATTAAACCTTGATCCGCGTAACAAAATAATATTGGAAACTTGGGAGCAAAAGAAAGACATGTTCCGCAACGAGTATTATGTGTTTAAGGTGCGCGATAAAGAAATTAAAATTAAAACCCATACTGAGTCGTTATCTCATAGCCAAATACCAAAAGTATCGGTGCCTAAATACAAAGGTTGGGGTGATATTTTACGTTGGGCATTACAAGAAAATTTCCCTGGAGATTTCCCTTACACTTCAGGTATTTATCCGTTTAAGCGCGAAGGTGAAGACCCAACACGTATGTTTGCCGGAGAGGGCGGACCGGAGCGTACCAACAAACGTTTCCATTATGTATCGCAAGGTATGCCGGCCAAGCGTTTAAGTACCGCTTTCGATTCGGTAACCTTGTATGGTAACGACCCAGATCACCGCCCTGATATTTACGGTAAAATTGGTAACTCTGGTGTTAGTGTGTGGAGTTTAGATGCCGCTAAAAAATTGTATTCAGGTTTTAACTTAGCAGATCCTAAAACATCAGTATCCATGACCATTAATGGTCCGGCTGCTATTATTTGTGCATTTTTTATGAATGCGGCTATCGATCAACAATGCGAATTATACATTAAAGCCAATGGTTTAGAAGAAGAAATCAACCAAAAAATTGATGCCATTTTTAAAGCCAAAGGTACTACGCGCCCAACCTATAATGCTGCTGAATTACCTGAAGGTAACGATGGTTTAGGTTTGATGTTGTTAGGTGTTACTGGTGATATGGTATTACCTGCTGATGTGTACAATAAAATTAAAGCAGATACTTTAAAGCAAGTTCGTGGTACGGTACAAGCTGATATTTTAAAAGAAGACCAAGCACAAAATACCTGCATTTTTTCAACAGAGTTTTCGTTGCGTGTAATGGGTGATGTGCAGCAATATTTTATTGATAATGCCATACGCAATTTTTACTCGGTTTCTATTAGTGGTTACCACATTGCCGAGGCAGGAGCAAATCCAATTACGCAGTTGGCTTTAACGCTTTCAAACGGATTTACGTTTGTAGAGTATTACTTAAGTCGCGGAATGAACATTGATGATTTCGCACCAAACTTATCGTTTTTCTTTTCAAATGGTATCGATCCTGAGTATTCGGTAATTGGCCGTGTAGCACGCAGAATTTGGGCTAAAGCCATGAAATTGAAATACGGTGGAAACGAGCGTAGCCAAATGTTGAAATACCATATTCAAAC
>DITN01000002.1 GCA_002422865.1 Bacteroidetes bacterium UBA6183
CAATTTCTTGTAGGTGCTGTTATGCGTTCGTTTTTTTTACCAAGGTCCATTTTGTGTAATATTGATAAATCTGTTATTTTCATAACGATATGCTCCACCATACCCCACAAACCAAAGTCGCCTTTGCCGGTCTTCGTAAATTTGAAAAGTCAGCGGACCATAATTTCCTTCTTCTATTCGATATTCAGTGAGTTTCTCGCCACTTAATCTGTATATACTACGACCGCAATTAAACCAAACATCACCCTTAGAATCCACAATTAAACTACCTGTTCCTTTACTTTCTTCAAAATGTATTTCTGAAATATTAGTAAAGCTATTCCCTTTGAGATGAAAAAGTCCTTTTGAAGACGAAACCCATAATCCACCTTTTTTGTCTTCAACTATTTTGCTAACAAAATTTGTTGGAACACCTAATTCGTCTGAAATATTCTTTAAATTTTTGTATGTATATGAAAATATACCTGCATTAGTACAAAACCATATTATTCCCTTACTATCTTCAAGTATACTATGAATCATTTTTGTACCTGAGACACCAACAGTTGTATCTATCTTCCCTTCGGGCAGGTCGAAATTATTGAATCCTAGTCCATCAAATATACAAGCACCTTCTATTGTCCCAACCCAAACATTACCATTGACATCCGTCTCAATGCACCAAACATCATTGCTTATTAAGCCATCTGATTCGTAATAGTTGGTCACTGATGTACCGTCAATACTGCTAATACCATCAGTATGTCCAAACCAAATTTTCCCATCTTTATCTTCTGCAATGTCTTTAATTGTTACTCTTCCGCCTGATTCGCTTCTAATGCTATCAATATGAATTAACGAATCGCCAGCTAGTTTGGACGCTCCCCCCTGCGCTCCAAACCAAATGTTTCCCTTACTATCTTGAAATATAGTCCTTACAACGTCACTTATCTGATTGTTAAAATTTGGAAATTGAATTGTTCCCTTTTCTTTTATTGTGTTTTGCTTATCACTATTATTCGCTTGCCCATTACAATACGTTATAAAAAAACAAAACGCAATACTTGTAAACAATTTTATTCCGTAACATGACGTATTCTCTTTTTTCATTGGATCTCTATTTTATATGACGCATAACGGTTTGCGGCTTGGCGAAGGTGGCGATTTTACCACAAATGTTCCTGCGAAGTGCATACTTCAAATTTACGAAAAACGGTCATACGAAGCACTAAACCGCCACTTTTGCCAAACCGCTGTTAGGCGTTCGTTGTTTTTATTCGCACTTATTTCTGCGTCTTTAATAGCTCGACTAAACTTTGCATAGCCATTGTGTAACCTTCTTTGAACCCCATTTTTATTATTGCTTCAAGTTGTTCTAAACTGTCGTATGAAATATGAGTTTTTACAAATGTCGACTCGCCTTTGTTGTTAAATGATACTTCCCATTTCGATTGAGGCAGTTCTCTATTTACAATTCCAATTTCATCAGTAAAGCTGTCAACGCCAGTAAATACTTTTTGAAATTCAATTCTTTGATAGGTCGTAAATGCCCAATGTCTTTCTCCTCCTGGTCCGCACATTGCATAATGCCAATGTCCGCCTTCTTTGAAGTCCATTGATTTTGTCTTTGCCTTCCAAGGTTTTGGTGCCCACCATTGTTCTAAAATTTCACTTTTTGTATAAGCGTCCCAAACCAAAGAAAGTTTTGCATTAAATTCTCTATTTACTGTAATTGTATTATTCTCTTTGTTTACCGTAAAGTCAAATGCTAAATTCATATTATTTTTTAGTCGTTTTAAGTTTGTTTAATACTTTGTCCAATTCATTAAATCTGCTTTCCCAAATTTTCCTGAATTGTTCGAGCCACTTATCCAATTCTTTCATTTTTTTTACTTCCAATTGATAATATATTTCACGACCTTGTTGCTTTTGTTTCACCAATTCGCATTCTGTCAATATTCTCAAATGCTTTGAAATTGATTGTCTTGAAGTGTCAAAATGTTCAGCTATTGCATTTGGTGTCATAGCTTGAAGAGCAATGAGTGTCAATATTGCTCTTCGGGTTGGGTCAGCAATGGCTTGAAAAATATCTCTTCTCATTTAGATTGGTTTATATATCAGGGCAATGATACCGCATTCAAAATGTTTTACATTCTTTACACTAAATTTCTGCATCTCAGTTAGTTCTTTAAAAATTGGCATTCCGTTTCCAATAGCTGTTGGATTTACAAACAAATGCAGTTCGTCTATAAGCTTATTTTTTATTAAGGCGGAAACAAATGTGCCACCACCATAAGCAATAATGTCTTCTCCTTCTTTGTTTTTTAGGTTTGTAATTTTTTCAACAAGGTCTCCATTTTCAATTTTAGTATTATTCCAAATTGATTTAGCCATTGTCTTGGTAAATACTATTTTTGGCGTAGAAGTGAATTTTATACCGCCCTCATATTCTGGGTTCTGTGGGTCTTTAAATACATTTTCCCAATGAGGAATAAAACCTTCGGCAAGTTTTCTACCTAAGATTATTGTGTCAACTGGTTTGGTTATTTCTCTTACATATTCAATTATATCCTCTGTCCAAGGAAAAGTCATCCAGTTCATTTCTCCATTTTGTCCTGTAATAAAACCGTCTACGGTTATTTGGACTTGTAATTTTAATTTTCTCATTTGTCTATATTTTATAATTGCGAAACTAATTGGTTGCAAATATATGTGCAACTATTCGGTTTCGCAAATTTATTTTCAATGTTTTTTTGTCGGGGATAGGAAGTCGAGCAGTTTGTCAGTAGTTTCGGGTCGTCCTACAATGACGCCTAACTTACTTATCTGTGCACCTATTCTGTTGCTCAGGTGCACAATATTGTGCCGTACACCCAATATTGTGCAGGTTTATTCGCATATAAACGGATAAGTGTTTCGTTTTATTTTTGGCAATGGGAGATAGGTTTGGGCTAAAGGTGTTCATGTAAAGTAGGGTTTAGTTGGTGCATACAAATACGTAATTTGTTACCTAAAAAACAAGTATAGGTGTTCAATTCAACAAAAAGTTGTTGGACCGGTATTTTTAGTTTGCTACATCAATGCATGAAGCTAGATGACTTGTTTTTACAAGGCTTTATTGTATTGCGACTATGCTCTTTTGCAGGCCAATTAACACCAGCATCAACCCCAATTGCCCAAACTTTACGGCTATAAATCTTAAACCAAAACAAAGTGTTACATGCCAATGCAGTGGTAAGGGTTGGTGTAACATTAAACCTAAATTTAAAAAGCTGTGGTTTTGTAAAAGTAAATCAAATCATAAGAAGAGGTTTTAATCCAAAAAAGCTCACCCATAAAAAGGGGCGATGTATGCCTTAACCGTACATCACCCCCAAACTAAAAATAATCAATATACTAAAAACAGATCAACTTATGCACTTGTATAAGGTTTTGTCGCTATAGCTGTAAAGCCAATAAAACAAAGAAGTTGCTTTAGTTTAGCTAAAAATCTCACTTAACTTTTTTTCACGGTATTTAAAAATCTGGTTCACCCTTTTTTCAATAAATAAAGCATTAATCAACGGTTCCAAAATCCATCCCGGAGATAAAAACTCCACCCGGTCAATCATCTCTGTTCTTCCATCACCCAAATCTTTAAACGTGTGGGTATGGTGCCAACGCACGTATGGGCCTTTTATTTGTTCGTCCACAAAACGGTGCGGAGGATCCCAAGTACTTATTTTGGTTTTCCACTTAAACGGAATACCGTTTAGTTTAATCTTATAATCAATTAAAGTACCCGGGAACATGTTAATAGGCGAAGGCGTAAGAATTTTAAATTCCAATTCGGGTGGCGTTAAAGCATTTAAATTCTCGGCTTTACTAAAAAAATCAAACACCACATCCAGTGGTTTATTAATAATGGTAACAGTTTCAAGTATATGTGGTTTCATGTTTTGGGTTGATGTACATTTAAATCACCAACACCTATAAAGACAATTAAAAAGCCTAACTGTTTTAACTACCTTTGCACGGTGAATTATTTACGCGCAGAAAACATAAACAAACGATATGGCGATAGGATATTGTTTGAAAACCTTACATTAACCATAGAAAAAGGCGATAAAATTGCATTAATTGCTAAAAATGGTACCGGAAAAACCAATTTGTTAAACATTATTGCCGGAGCTGATACCAGTGATGGAGAAGGCAAGGTAATTACCGATAAAAACATACAAGTGGCTTATTTGCCACAAGAACCATATTTAGACCCTACATTAAATGTTTGGGATGCCTTATTTAACAGCAACAATGAATTGTTAAAAGCTGTGGCCGAATACGAAGAGGTGATGCGTTTATCTGAAACCAACCATGATGAGGCCACCATGCAAAAGTTGCAATATGCCATGGAAAAAATGGACGCACTTAATGCCTGGGATTACGAAAGTCGTATTAAGTTAATTCTTACCAAACTTAGCATTACCCGCTACGATCAGCCGGTGCCTATGCTTAGTGGTGGCCAGCGTAAACGTTTGGCTTTGGCGCGCATTTTAATTCAAACCCCCGATTTAATTATTATGGATGAGCCCACCAACCATTTGGATGTAGAAATGATTGAGTGGCTGGAGGGTTACCTTAAAAGTGCAGATGTTACGTTGTTTTTGGTTACCCACGACAGGTATTTTTTAGATGCCGTTTGTAACGAAATTATTGAGTTAGAAAACAACCAACTGTACACATACAAAGGCAATTACGCCTATTTTATGGAGAAAAAGGAGGAGCGTATTTTTAAAGAAGGTCGAGAAATTGATAAAGCCCGAAACCTGTTTAGAAAAGAGTTGGAGTGGATGCGTAAGCAACCAAGGGCACGCGGTACCAAACAAAAAGCGCGTATTGATGCCTTTTACGAAACCAAAGAAAAGGCCAGCCAGAAAATTGAAAACAACAAGGTGGAGTTAGACATGAAAATGCAACGCCTTGGGGGTAAAATTATTGAATTACATAACGTTAATAAGTCGTACCCGGATTTAAAAATTATAGATAACTTCAGCTACATGTTCCGTCCGGGCGAGCGTGTAGGTATTATTGGTAAAAATGGGGTAGGTAAAAGTACCTTCTTAAATACCTTAATGGAATTGGATACCCCTGATAGCGGGCATATTAGCAAAGGTGATACCGTTGTTTACGGTTATTATTCGCAAAAAGGCCTAGAGATTAAAGAAGATAAACGTGTGTTGGATGTGGTGAAAGACATTGCCGAAGTGATAGAGTTGGGCAGGGGCGAGCAAGTAACAGCCACACAATTGTGTAAACGCTTTTTGTTTGATGATAAAATGCAGCACACTTTTGTAAGTAAACTAAGTGGTGGCGAGCGCAGAAGGCTGTTTTTACTGACCGTTTTGATTAAAAACCCGAACTTTTTGGTGTTGGATGAGCCTACAAACGACTTGGATATCCAAACATTAAATGTGTTGGAAGACTTTTTAGAGAGTTACAAAGGTTGTTTGGTAATAGTAACTCACGACAGGTACTTTATGGATAAATTGGTTGAACACTTGTTTATTTTTGAAGGAGAAGGTAAAATTCGCGACTTTAATGGCAATTACCAGGATTATTTGGATGAGCAGGAAGAGAAACGTAATGCAGCTAAAATAGCGCAACAAGCGCCTAAAGTACCTAAGGTTGAGGCTCCGGCAGCAGCTACAGAAGCCATAAAAGCACCTGCTAAACGTAAACTTAGTTTTAAAGAGCAACACGAGTTAGATACACTAAACAAAGAAATACCCGAACTGGAAGCCCAAAAGCAAGCATTAAGTGTCAAGTTAAGTGCAGGTAGCAATAACCACGAAGAGTTAATGCAGTGGAGCAGGGCAGTAGAGGATATAAACGCACAGCTTGACGAAAAAGGAATGCGCTGGCTCGAACTAAGCGAGTAACAATATAAGTTATTATATGCAGCCCGAATAGGTTTTTACTTATTCGGGCTTTTTTTATGTGCTTTTGGGCCAGTTTGGCAGCAATTACAAATGTAAACAAGTATTAGTCGTGTTAAAGTAGGCTGTTTACCTTTGTTAAATAGGATGAATAACACTTAAATTATATACTATAAATCAGTTAGTTATGGCATTGAATATAAAGTGTTGATAAATGCATGTAATTAACATTTGTTTTGTAGTTGGTTTACAAAAGTTAATACCAATAAACAATTGTAAATAAAGGTGTTAACAATTGTTTTCAAGGTATTTTAGTGTATTATTAATCAATGTTTTACAGTTATGGATGAACTTAACAAACGTATAGTGGAGATTATGGTTCGTTTTAATCACTCCAAATCGTCTTTAGCCACAGAGTTAGGGGTTTCTTTACCACTTATAACCCACATTACCACAGGCAGAAACAAGCCCGGAATTGAATTGTTACAACGTGTTTTGCAGCGTTTCCCGGATATTGATCCTATGTGGTTGTTTTTGGGCGAAGGCGAAATGAGGAAAGTTGCCCCTAAACAGGTAGACTTAACACCCGTTTTAACTAAAATAAATGAACTTAATGGTTTGGTAAATAATGCATTAGAAGTAAACAAAACCATGCTCGATTACCATAAACTACTGCTTGACGAAGTATTGCATTTGCAGGAAATGAGCATCCAAATTCAACATTCAACCCACGATTTAGATCAACTAAAAGCTAAATTGGAAAGCATAAAAGATGATTTAAGAAATATTTAAACTAATAATACATATTTGTAATTGTAAAGCATTGATTGTATTTATTATATAGATTATTTTAAACAATTTTAAAAACTTTGTATTTTTCCATGTATCACTCACCAAATGCTTACTTAGTCACTTTGGCAGTAAATTTAAAAGCATTAATTTAGATATATTTGGCCACCTAAAAACAAACCATGAAAGACTTTAAGAAATATTACCAAATAGAAGCTGCTCCAGAGGAAGTTTATGCAGCATTAACCAATGAGGCCACCATACAACTTTGGACAGGCGACCATGCCGAAATGAAACCTGAGGTAGGAAGTGAGTTTAGTATGTGGGATGGTAGCATTGTGGGTAAAATACTTGAATTAGAAGAAGGTAAAAAGATTGTTCAACAGTGGTATTTCGGTGAAAATGAAACCGATACACCTTCAATTGTTACCATCAAATTGCACGATGACAATGGCGATACTTCTTTAGAATTACGTCACACCAACATACCTGATGCTGATTATGCAGATATTGTAGATGGTTGGAACGATACCTATATGGCCGATTTAATCGACTTTTACGAGGAAGATTAAACCCAAATTATACAAAAACTTCATTAAATCTTGTAACTTTGGTTTGGTGATCTTAAGCACCTTTGAGGTATGCAAATACACATTAAACACATGGTTTGCCAGCGCTGCGTGCAGGCTGTTAAAGCTGAAATGGAGCTGCTTGGGTTGAATCCTTTGCAGGTTACGTTGGGTGAAGTGGTGTTACAAGAAGAACATTTACCGGAAAGTACCCTTAACGAACTTGACAACAGATTAATAGCCCTTGGTTTTGAGCGTGTTGATGATAGAAAAACGCGTTTAATTACCCAAATCAAAACGTTTGTAATTCAACAAGTTCACCATGCCACCACCAGTTTAAAAATTAATTGGTCGGATGCCCTTAAAGAACACTTGCATTACGATTATAATTACTTAAGTGCCTTATTTTCATCGGTAGAAGGCATTACCATCGAGCAATACATCATCAGGCAAAAAGTAGAGCGCGTAAAAGAATTATTGGTTTATGATGAGTTGAATTTGAGTGAAATAGCCGATAAATTAGACTACAGTTCCGTTGCTCACTTATCAAATCAATTTAAAAAGGTTACCGGTTTAACGCCTTCGGCTTTTAAAAAGAGCCACACCGGTATGCGTAAACCGTTGGATAGGGTTTAACCTTAAAATCACACAAAATACCCTTTAAATTGTGTAAGTGCGCCTGCGTTTTTGCAATTAACTTTGCACATTGTAAATAATATTTGTGGAGGTGTTGGAGCGATTCAATGCTTATCAAACCAAAAGATAAATAGAGTAATTTATATGACAGACTTTAAATTTAAAACAAACATTAAATGTGGCGGATGTATAGCCGCTGTAACTCCTTTTTTAGACAAGGTAAACGGGATACAAAAGTGGGAGGTTGATACCACCATCCCCGAAAAAATATTAACAGTAACCGGTGATTTAAATAATACAGAAAGTATTGAAAATGCGGTGAAAGAAGCGGGTTATACCATTGAGAAAATAGGGTAGAACAAATACAAAAACAAAGGCCACCGAAAAATCGGTGGCCTTTTAGGTTTAGGGGGTAATTAAATTTAAGGAGTTAGTCTACTTTGGTAATTTTTACCATTTTAACAAAATCACCTTGTTTAACCTCTGCGGTATACATACCGTTGGCTAATATCTGTCCGATTGCAAATGGTGTATTTGCAACAAAGTTTCCTTGCTCAAATACTAATTTACCAGTCATGTCGAATATACGAACACTTATTTTTTCGTTGCTCGCTGATTCTAAATTAAAGTTAAAGGCGTAGTTAGAAGGATTAGGGTAAACAATCAAGTTAACCTCACCATTCATGGTTTCTTCTGTGTACATGTCACCGTCAATATTTGCTTTTGCCGATCCGCAAACTGCATTGCAGCTTCCTAATCTATCACCACTATGTTGACCTAAATGTGTTTGTACTGCATTTACCGAAATTGATAAAGTTTGAGGATTGTTGCTGTTTCCTGGAGGGAAATGGCATAACAATACTTTAGGGTTGTTTGCGTTTCCACCGTTACCTACGGCATTAATTACACAAATGGTAATGCTGCAAGTACTTTGGCATCCGTATGCATTGGTAATGGTACAAGTTAAGGTGTAGTTACCTGCGGTTGTTGGTGTAAATACAGGGTTAGCAACGGTGTAGTTGTTTAAGCCTGTACCTGTCCAGCTGTAAGTAAACGGACCACCACCTGTTGCTGTACAAGTAATGTTCATGCTTTGTGCGCCATAACCTAAAAACATTTGGTTAACCGCTGCGTAAGTATTGGTGCTGCCTATTACTGTTCCGTTGTTACGTGGTGCTGAAGATACGCTGCACGTAGGTACAACTCCTACAACGTTAACCGTTGCTGTTGTTGTTGATACATTTCCGTTTACATCAGTTACTGTTAAGGTTACTTGGTTGTTACCAATGTTACCGCAGTTAAATGTACTTGGTGATACCGATAAGTTTGCAATTCCGCAATTATCGTAGCTGCCATTGTTTACCATTGCAGCAGTTACCGATGCACCAGCATTAACCAAAGTTACCGTTACATTTTGTGCAATTGCTGTTGGTGCAATGTTATCTTCTACAGTTACTACTGCATTAGCCGTTGAAACGTTTCCGCTTGCATCCGTTACCGTTAAGGTTACATTGTTGTTGCCTACGTTAGTACAATCAAAAGATGTTTTACTTAAGCTTACAGAAGCAATTCCGCAATTATCTGATGAACCATTATTAACCGCTGTTGCTGTTGTTGAAGCAGCACCGTTTGCATCTAACTGAATGGTTACATTTTGCGCTACGGCTGTTGGTGCAATGTTATCAACCACAGTTACTGTTGCAGTTTGGGTTGATACATTTCCATTCGCATCGGTTACAACCAATGTTACGGTGTTATTACCTACATTACTGCAGTTAAATGTATTGGTAGCAGAAACGCCTGTCCAAGTAGCTTGTACATTTAAACGTTTTACTGTTCCATAACAAGGGTCGCCAAAAATACCGTTTGAAGCAGGGATAACAGCCATATTGTTTTGTAAAGCATAACCTTCAACAACTGATTTACTATTGGCTGCATGGCACCAGCCTTGTGTAAAGTTACCACAAGTACCTGAAGGTGTTCCGTAGCTGGCAAAGTTAATGGATGTAATTTTAGCACCTGCAGGGGCGCTTAACACTACGTTTTGATTTTCTGTTCCTGTACCGCAAATAGTTCCTGTTTGTGAAAGAGAAACAGTAACCGGACCACAATTATCAGACGAACCATTATTGATGTCGTTAGCGTTAACTGTAGCAGTACCGTTTGCATTTAAATACACAGTAACATTTTTGGTTAAAGCAATTGGTTTTTTGTTGTCAATTACCGTTACCACAAAGCTACAAGTAGCAGTTCCACAAATACCCGAAGCATTTATGGTTACTGTAGTTTGGCCAATATTAAACACAGATCCGCTTCCTGTTCCGTTACCGTTTGCAATGGTTGCTCCGGTAAAAGTATAAGTTACATTAGTAGCTCCTGCAATAGTTGGATTGTAGCTAAATGTAGTAGAACAACTATTTGAGTCGGTATAGATTTGTTCGTATTGTGTTTGTGGGCAGTTGCTAATTGCTACACTAGGGTTAACAGTAACACTAATGGCGTTAGAAGTAGCAGAAACACCAGATCCTGTTACAACAGCTGCATAACTACCTGATGTGGTTGCGTTATAAGTAATACTTGTTGCACCGGCAATGTTGTTACCATCTTTTTTCCATTGGTAGGTTAATCCAGCACCACTGTTTGCTGTTAATACCACGTTCGATCCTTCACAAAAAGTAGTGTTACCTCCGGCTGTAATGCTAGCAGGTGCGTTAACGGCTAAATCAAAATGTTGGTGAACATGCGCAGCTACACCGTGGTGGTAAATATCTTCAGCCTCTAATCCAATTTCGTAAACGCCTACATCAGCCAAAGTAGGTGTACCCGATAATGTTGCAGTACCGTTTCCGGTGCTTACTAAACTTAACCAAGCTGGTAAGCCTGAGCCTAAAATTTCAACGGTGTCGCCATAAGGAATGTTTGCATCGTTAACGGTAACAGCATAACTGTATGGTTGACCTGCAACAACGCTAGTAACAGGAGTTGAAGAGAATGAAGGCGTAGTATTTACAATAATTGTAAAATTACGGGTAGTAAAAATGGTAGGGAAAGCAGCTACGGTTGCTTGATATCCAAATGTTTTAACACCAAAATCAGCGGGTGTTGGTGTCCAGCTTAAAATAGTTTGACCGGGATTAGCTCCAGCAGTTGGAACAGCAGGACTTAATGAAGCAGCAGCAGGAATGCCTGTTGCGAATGCAATAGACACATTTGAACCAATTGGACTTTGTGCCACAATGGTATCGTTAAACAACTGTCCGGTTTCTATTTGACGGAAAGAATTTTGTAATGCTGTAGGAGCAATAAAAACTGGGGCAGGCTCGGCAACAACCCTAATGGTAACAGAAGTTGTGGTTTGAACACCAACATTATCTGTTGCAATAAAGTTTAATACGTTTGTTGTTCCAATTTGCGCACCACTTGGNNGTCCAGCTAAAGTTGGTTAATGAAGGATTACCTGTTGCAGGTAATGTTGCATTGCTAAAATTACCTGTTGAAATGTAACTTGGTAAACCTGCAACCGACATAGAAACGGTGCTTCCTGCATCAATATCTGTTGCACTAATGGGGAATGAAAGATTTTGTCCGGCCATTACATTGTAAACTGCACCATTAGCAGGTGTAACCGCGTAATCAAATACCGGTGGGGTTGATGCTCCAACCATGTTGATTAAAAAATCTAACATAATTTGATTGCCGTTATTATCTGTAACAGTAACTAAAGCATTGTATTGTTGACCAATTGATTTTCCAACAGTGTTAAACGTAATTTGACCTGTAGTTGAATTGATTGCAAAACCTAAAGGTTGTGATTGGCCTGATAAATTCCCTGTAAATGATGGTGAACCAAATGTTAAGGTTGAACCAGCATCAGGATCAGTTGCAGGAATGGTGTAGGTAGCAGCAGTAGCATTAACGGGCATGTTAATAATTGCCGGTAAAGTAGATACCGGGCTGCTGCCGGGTTGGTCGGTACGTAAAATGATGTACTCATCCCAATTTCTGTCACGATTGTTCATGATAGTACTGATCTTGCAACAACTTGTATTTCTAATGGTAGTTGGAGTTGCTGATTTGTTTAAAGTAAAAACCGCAGTTCCGGTGCTGTTCGACCATTGCCCTGAAGGGTCTGTTACAATGGTCATAGGCACACCAATGTTACCGGTGTTTCCTCCTGAAATACTAAATGATTTAAATGTAGAAGCAGAGTTTAATCTCCATGCTTCACTTACATTCAGTCGGTAGGTTACCGTAGTTGATGTTTCAGATAACCTAGTAGCTGTAACTACTCCGTATCTAAAATGGGAAGCCATAAGGGTAGATACCGATAGGACAATGCTTAGCAAGAATGTAAGTAAATACTTACTCTTTAAGAGTTTACCAATGTAATCGGTAAACCGTTGCTGTTTGGGTAATTGTGTTTTCATTTTTTTTGAGTTAGGTTATTGTTTGAACTGTTATTTTGGGCCTCGGGTAAGGACTCAATTCCATCCAAAGATTGACCATAACTACTGTTATTAGAATAGCAGTTTGAGTACATGTGCATGTAAGTTGAGTGGTGAGTGGGGCAAAATGAGCAACGAGGCTACTTGATACTTTTACGAATTTTGATAATGGACATATCGTATAAAAAAGTATCTTTTTTTACTGCGACATTTTTTGCTAATGCACTTGTATACGAATTACCACCAAAAAAATAGTTTATTGCTAAATGTATGCTGGTTTTATAGCATGATTATGTACCTTTAAAAATACTTTAAATAACATAAAAAGTGCAATTATTGTAACTTTAAATACACCCCTAAATGAAAACCTCATATACTAAACAATTTGTTTTGTTCAAAAATGTATTGCTATCCAAGCAGCAGTGTTACACCATTCATACTTATAACTTAATTAGCATTTAGCGTATTGTTATTAACTGTCACAAATTAATTTAACATGGAGACGAAAAATTTAAATGTTGCGATAGTTGAGGATAACGACCCTAAAATGGAATCCTTTTACAATGGACTTAAATCGCTCAGCGATAAATATAATTCGTTAATCACATTTAATGGATTGGCCCAGGTATTGAGCTACTCAGGTTGTCTAAACAAGTACATTATTCTTGTTCATATAAAATCATTCGGTAGCGAATGGATTAATGGGATATCTCAATTTAAAAATAATTGGCCAAACTGTTGCATTTTAGTGCTTTCTGAGCATTACGAGGGTGATTATGTACTTAAAATAATTACTGCAGGTGCCGCAGGTTATATTGGTTCTGATATTTCAACAGAAAAGATAGAAGAGGCTATTTTGGAAATTGCCGAAGGTGGGGCTCCTGTTACACCAATGGTTGCACGTAAGTTAGTAGAATACTTTCAGTTGTGCAGAGCTAAAACCAACGAACTCACCAAAAGAGAATTGGAGGTAACTAAATGTTTGGTAAATGGAATGAGTTATAAACTTATTGCTGCCGAACTAAATGTTTCAATAGATACAATTAGAAAACATATCACTAGTGTTTACAATAAACTTGATATAAATAGCAAAGGCGAATTGTTTGCCATTTACAGGGACGTAATAAATTACTAGTACCATTTATTAAATAATAAAGCCGCCCTGCAATAGGAACGGCTTTATATTTGAAAAGGGGGTAATTATATTGCAAATATGTTTTAATAAAACTAAAAAAAATAAACAAGTTTGTACATAAGCATGTACCAATAATGCTTTACAACGTTGCCATATCAATTACAAAACGGTACTTAACATCCGATTTTAACATGCGTTCATAAGCATTATTTATTTTATTCATGGGTATCAATTCAATGTCGCTCATAATGTTATGTTCAGCACAATAATCAAGCATTTCTTGTGTCTCATTAATACCTCCAATTAATGATCCGGCTAAAGTTCTGCGTTTACCCAATAAGCTAAATGCGTTAATTTGTGATGGGGTTGGAGGTGCTCCTAAAATTACCATTACGCCATCTGATTTTAATAATTGTAAATAGGTGTTGTAGTCGTGTGGTGCAGAAACCGTATTGATGATGAAATCAAATTGCATGGTTAGGTTCTTCATGGTTTCAGCATCACTGGTTAAGGCGAAATGATGTGCACCTAACATTTCAGCATCGGCTTTTTTACCAGGGCTTGAACTTAACATGGTAACCTCGGCACCAAACGAAACGGCAAATTTTACAGCCATGTGGCCTAAACCTCCTAATCCTAAAATAGCTACTTTATGACCCTTGCCAACTTTCCAATGGCGTAAAGGTGAATATGTAGTAACACCCGCACACAACAATGGGGCTACACGTGCTAAATCTAATTTATCAGATACATGTAAGGTATACTTTTCATCAACCACAATATTGTTGCTGTAACCGCCAAAGGTTTGTGTTTTGCCGTCTAAACGTAAACTGTTGTATGTGCTTATGGCTCCTGTATCACAATATTGCTCTAAACCTTTTTGGCAATTAGGGCACGTACGACAAGAGTCGACAAAACAACCTACACCGGCTATATCGCCCACTTTAAATTTAGTAACCTGTGTGCCAATTGCAGTTATTTTTCCTACAATTTCGTGACCCGGTACAATGGGATATACCGTACTTTTCCATTCATTACGTGCTGCATGCAAGTCGCTATGGCAAACACCACAATAAAGTATTTCTATCAATACATCATTTGCGCCCACATCTCTGCGTGTAAAATTAAACGAACTTAAATCTGTTGTTGCATCAATTGCTGCGTATCCTTTGGTTTGAATCATGTTTTTAAAATTGGTTGTCAAATATAACAAGGTATTCATTTAATGTAACACCATTTAGTGGTCAAAGTTTTAAGAATACAAAGGCTGATGGTGCTTAGTTTCTAATTTGTGTTGTTATGAAAGATTACAAACAATGTATAATTTTACCGTGTTATGAGTAAAGTTAAACATGTAGCCAACGCTTCCATTTTAATTACAGCAGCTTTTGCCAAAATGCCCGAACCCATTCAAGCCATGGTTAATAAGTTACGTGCTTTGGTGCACCAGGCAGAACCCAGTATGATTGAAGATTGGAAGTGGGGACCAAACTTTTATTGTAACGGAATGGTTTGTAATGTTTGGGGCTTTAAAAAACATGCTTCCATTGTATTTTTTAACGGGGTGAATATGCAAGATAAGTTAGGTTTGTTTAATGCAGGAGAGGCCAACAGTAAAATGCGTACCATTAAGTTTAACCACATTAACGAAATAAAAGACAAAGACATTATTGCGTACGTTAAAGAAGCGGTAAAGTTGAATAAAGCAGGAGAAACCAAGGCCGATAAAGACATTGAAATTCCTGCGGCACTTAAAACAATACTTACCAAAAACAAATTATTAGCCGTTTTTAACAAACAAAACTTTACGTTTAAAAAAGAAGCGGTGCTTGCCTTTACATCAGCCAAACAAGAAGCCACCAAATTACGCAGGGCTGAAAAATTATTGTTACAACTGCAAACCCTTTAACATGGATTTATTCGGTACACCATATATTAACCCTAATACCAACCTATTGCCGTTTGATGGTACTGTAAATTATTATGGTAAATGTATGCCTTTAAACGATGCCGATAATTACTTAAACGCCTTGTTAAATAAAATTGAGTGGAGAAATGATGAGGCCATTATAATGGGCAAAAAAATAATAACAGCACGTAAAGTGGCTTGGTATGGCGATAAACCATTTGCATATACATACTCTAAAACTACCAAATACGCACTGCCTTTTACAACCGAATTATTGGCACTTAAACATTTGGTTGAAACCCAAACCGGAGAGTTGTTTAACTCGTGTTTACTAAACTTATACCACAATGGAAACGAAGGGATGGCTTGGCACAGCGATGCCGAAAAAGATTTAAAAAAGGATGGTGCCATTGCTTCCTTAAGTTTTGGTGCCGAACGTAAATTTACATTTAAACACAAGGTGAACAAAGAAACCGTTTCGGTAATATTAGAACACGGCAGTTTGTTGGTAATGAAAGACACCACACAAACACATTGGCTGCACCGTTTGCCACCAACCACAAAAGTAAACAAGCCTAGGGTTAACTTAACTTTTAGGTGCATGGTTAAGTAGTACTTTGTTCTGATTTTGAGTAGTATAACTAGGCGTGTTATGAAATTGTACACTACTAAAAATCATCTTGAAAAAACTTTCCCTTTATTGTCCTAAATCCTTTAAATTGCAGGCTTTAATTACAACAAGCCCTTTTCGGCTATGTTGCTTACACAGAAATTTATTTTGATGAAATACCAAGTAGAAATGCCCGAGTACAATACAGATCGAGGGTTTATGCAAATTTCAGAGTACGGTCGCAATATTCAAAAAATGGTTGAAGTAGCCGTTGCCGAACCCGATAGAGGAAAACGTAACAAATTAGCAGGCGCTTTAATACAGTTAATGGGTATGCTAAATCCGCACCTGCGCGATGTGGCCGACTACAAACACAAATTATGGGATCACTTATTTGTAATCAGTGATTTTAAATTGGATGTAGATTCACCATATCCTATACCAACCCGCGAAAGTATTGCCATCAAACCTACCATGATGAAATACCCGCAACGCAGAATCAAGTATCGTTTTTATGGTAAAAACATAGAACAAATGATTGAGCGTGCTGGTGAAATGCCTGATGGACCAACCAAAGCCGGGTTTATTAACCTGATTGGTTCGTTTATGAAACAGGCTTGTAAAAACTGGAACGAAGAGCAACTGAGTGACGAAGAAATATTATCGCACTTAGAATTGTTAAGCGAAGGACGCATACGTTTATCTACCGAAGAAGACGTGCAGTTTAATGCCTTACAAAACCAACCTCGTGGTGGTGGTAACCGTAATTTCCGTCCGGGTGCGGGTAGCAACCAAGGTGGGGGCAACCGTAACTTCCGTCCGGGTGGAGGCAGCAACCAACCTAACCGCAACCGCAATAACCAAGGTGGTGGCAGCAACCAACAAAACCGCAACAACCAAGGCGGTGGTGGAAACAATAACAACCGTTTCCGCAACAACAATAACAACAACAATCCAAAAAATAGAGGATAAAACTGTTCATTGTTTGTGGTTTGATGTGTAGGTTTTCTTTTATTGATTTACTTGTAATCAAGCCATAAACCATAAACTATTTTGATGATGAAAGAGTATAATTTTACCGAGATAGAGCAGAAGTGGCAAAACAATTGGAGAGCCCAACAAGTATATAAAGTTACCGAAAACCCAAACAAACCTAAGTGTTATGTGCTTAGTATGTTTCCTTACCCAAGTGGTGCAGGCTTACATGTAGGGCATCCGTTAGGTTACATTGCATCCGATATTTACGCACGTTACAAACGCCTTAAAGGATTTAACGTGTTACACCCAATGGGCTACGATAGTTTTGGTTTACCGGCCGAGCAATATGCCATTCAAACCGGTCAACACCCTGCTGTTACCACAGAAAATAACATTGCCCGTTACCGCGAACAACTAGATAAAATTGGTTTTAGTTATGATTGGGATAGGGAAGTACGTACTTCAAATCCTGAGTACTACAAGTGGACCCAATGGATTTTTATTGAGCTTTACAACTCGTGGTATAACCCAAATACAGATAAAGCCGAACCTATTGATACCCTGGCTAAACAATTCAGTGCAAGCGGTTTTTGTGGAGTTGACGACAGCGTTTTAACCGGTGGTGTTGAATTGGATTTCCCTCCATTTACTGCACAAGATTGGAATAACTTTAGCGAAGAAAAACGCGAAGAGGTATTATCTGGTTTCCGTTTGGCTTATTTAAGCGAAGCTTATGTCAATTGGTGTCCGCAATTGGGTACTGTGCTAAGCAACGATGAAGTTAAAGATGGCGTGAGCGAGCGCGGTGGTTACCCCGTTGAGCGTAAATTAATGAAACAATGGAGCATGCGCATTACCGCCTATGCTGCGCGTTTGTTAAACGATTTAGAAGGACTTGATTGGACCGAAAGTTTAAAAGAAACACAACGTAATTGGATTGGAAAATCGCAGGGGGCAAGTGTGCATTTTAACGTGCAAGACAAGCCTTTTGATATTGAAGTGTTTACCACACGACCTGATACCATTTTTGGTGTAAGTTTTATAGCTGTGGCACCTGAATACGAATTTTTGCCCGACTTGCTGGAAGGCGATTACGTAGATGATGTGATGCAATATGTAGAACAAGCCAAAAACCGCAGCGAACGCGATAGAATGGCCGATGTAAAACGTATTAGTGGTGCCTTTACAGGTGCGTATGCCATACATCCGTTTACAGGTAAAGAAGTACCCATTTGGGTGGCTGATTATGTATTGGCAGGATACGGAACCGGTGCTGTAATGGGCGTTTCTGCGCACGATAGTCGCGATTTTGCTTTTGCCAAACACTTTAATTTACCCATTCTTCCGGTAGTAAAAATTCCGGCCGAGCACGATTTAAATACCGCTTCTTATGATGCCAAAGAAGGGCAACTGACCAACTCCGATTTTTTAAATGGGCTTGATGTAAAAGATGCCATTAAAAAAGCCATTGAATACATTGAAAAAGGCGGACATGGAAAAGGTAAAACCAATTTCCGTTTGCGCGATGCCATTTTTGGTCGCCAACGTTATTGGGGCGAACCTATTCCTGTATATTACAAAAACGGAATGCCACAGTGTATTCCTGCTGATAAATTGCCTTTGGTTTTACCCGAAATTGATAAATTTTTACCCACCGAAGATGGCGAACCACCATTGGCACGTGCCGAAAAATGGATGTGGAATGAATCCAAAGGTTGTGTTGACAGCGAAGGTTACCCGATAGAAACCACTACCATGCCAGGTTGGGCAGGTAGCAGTTGGTACTTTTTACGTTACATGGACCCTAAAAACAATACCGATTTTGTGGGCCAAGATGCAGTAAATTATTGGCGTAATGTTGATTTATACATGGGCGGAAGCGAACATGCCACCGGGCATTTGTTGTATGTACGTTTTTGGACCAAGTTTTTATACGACAGAGGATTTATTCCGGAGAACGAACCTGCACAAAAGTTGATTAACCAAGGGATGATTCAGGGGAGAAGTAACTTTGTGTATAGATTTATTTGGTCATATATGGGTGGAAACTCTGATGTTGAAGAATTTCCTCCTTTGTTTATTTCGAGTGGATTAATTCAAAAAATAGACAATCCTGAGATTCAGAGTTTGATAATAACCAAAGCAAATTCCATAATAAAACGCTTTGATCCAAAAGGATCACTCATGATGATTCCTGTATTGGATAATCCTATTGTAAAATACCGTTCATTACATGTTGATGTTAATATGGTTAATAATGATATTCTGGATATCAAAGCTTTTATGGCTTGGCGTGAAGATTTCAAAAACGCAGAGTTCATTTTTGAAGATGGAAAATACATTTGTGGTAGTGAAGTAGAAAAGATGTCTAAATCAAAACACAATGTGGTAACCCCAGATAACATTGTAGCCGATTACGGAGCAGATACCTTACGTTTATACGAAATGTTTTTGGGTCCGTTGGAGCAAAGTAAACCATGGAGCACACAAGGTATTGAAGGTGTGCATCGTTTCTTGAAAAAGCTGTGGCGTTTGTTTTATGATGCAGAAGGAAACGTAATAGTTACCAAAGAAGCTGCAGATAAAAAGGAACTGAAATCGGTACATAAATTAATTAAAAAAGTAGGAGAGGATATTGAGCATTTTTCATTCAATACATCGGTTCCTGCATTTATGATTTGTGTAAACGAGTTGATGGATTTAAAATGTAACAAGCACGAAATTTTAGAAAATATTTTGATTTGTTTACATCCATACGCACCACATATTACCGAAGAATTATGGGCAACTTTGGGTCATTCCGGTTCAATAGCCGATGCTCAATTCCCGGTATTTAATGCGGAGTATTTGGTTGAAGATAGTTTTAGTTATCCGGTGTCTATAAATGGTAAACACCGCACCAATATTGAATTTAGCTTAAATGCGACTCAGGCTGAAATTGAACCTGTGGTGTTGGCTGATGAACTGGTTCAAAAATGGTTGGAAGGTAAAACGCCTAAGAAAATCATTTTCGTAAAAGGAAAAATCATCAACATGGTGGTGTAGTTTAACGCATCAAATTATAACACATTAAAAAGGCTGTTTCAATTGTTTAGAAACAGCCTTTTTGTATTTAGACGGTGATGTCTTATTCTAAATGAGCGGCCATATTTAACAAGTGTATCCAATCGCTGTGCGAATCTTGTTGTGCAATTCTAGAGAGTAATGTATTTTTATTAATCAGCAATTGAATATCACCAACTGTTTCAAACAAACTAATACGGTCGGGTGTAAAAAACTTGCTTGCTTTTAGTGTATTATCGGCTTTAACGGTATACAACTCTTCAAATTTAGGGTAATGCGAAAAGTTTAAATCACCGGTTTGTATTAAATTCCCAATCGACTCACCTAGAGTGGCCGGATTAATCCTAATGTGGCCATAGTCGTTGTTTAGGCGTTTAATAATTAGGCAATGTAAATTGCGTTCGTCAGCAACACCATCAAAAACATCATTTGCAAAAGAAAGCTCTGTTACGGCAAAAATGGTTTTAAGCAAAGGGTTATATAATACGAATTGGTAGGTACTATCGGGGAATGATCTGATGTAACTCAGCGCTTCAAACTCATCATTCACTAACTCGGCTGCATTTATATCTATTAATTTATAATCGTTAAACCAAACTTTAATCGCACTAAACGATTTGGCTAGTTTTTGGGCTTTGACAGGAGTGATCATGGGGTGATTACATTTGCAATGAAAAACCAATATAATATTTAATATAGACAACTCTGATGAGTTTTTGCCAACTTGCAGTTATTGTGTTTTTAAAGTATGTATTTTGCGTATGTATCTTCTACAAGTATACTTAAATATTGTTTATTCGTGATTTAAAGGTGTAGTTTATTCAAGAAAATTTCAGTTCAATACACATACATTTGTTGTTAAATGAAATTGAAACCATCACCCGCAACCGTGTTAATTTGCATCCTATTAACCACAATGGTTATAAGTGCTTGCAGTCAACGTTATTGGTTCCGCAAAAAATCGGGATCAAGCAGTACAGACGACAGTACCATTGTAGAAAAAGATTATCAGATAGTTTGGTAAACATGCGCAATATTTTTTGTTTGTTTGGGTTGATGTTGGGATTGGTGTTTGGCACATATGCCCAACAGTTTGAAATTGGTAAAGCAACCGATAACAGTTACACCATTACAGCCGATACCGCGTTGCTGGTTAAAGCCATTACGCGCACTTTAAACGATGGAACCATCATCAATAACCTGCGTATTGAGTCGGTAGGAGCACACCATTACCTCATTGCTGAAGGAACTTATAAAAACTACAGCAAGCTTATTGCATTGGTGCTTACTTACAACATTTCAACCCGCACTTATTTTGCCAAACAAAACGATGGGTATGTAACTTGTGCAAGTGCGGCTTGTTTACAGTGTAGTATGTTTAAAGAAAATGGACGAATAATAGGGTGTAAGTGTGCCGAAAAAGCTACCATCAGCAACCAGTGTAATTTTACGCATAAACCCATCAGTGCATTTTACCAAAACATCATCAGGGCAAAACAAATGATGTTGAAGAAATAATCCTCTTGTTATATTTGTAATACATGGTTAACTATACCAAACAGCAAATTACACACATAAAACATCAAGCCTTAATTGCAGCGCAGCACCACAACGCGGTAATGTTGTTAGACAATAACTTTTGTGTAAACGCTTTTGGTTTGCACCAAATAGAATTTGCAGCAGCCTTTGGTGTAAGCGATTATATTTCGGTTAACCAAAACAGTTTCGGTGCGTTAGAAAATTTTGTTGCTAAACATCAACACGCATATGTGTTTACCCAATTAAGTTACGATTTAAAAAATCAACTCGAAAAACTGCAATCAAACCACCCCAACCACATTGGTTTTGATGACTTAATTGCCTTTGTACCCGAACAACTATTGGTGATTGATGCTCAAGGCTATTGTGTTTTTGGTGATGAAGTAGCACAACAATTATTACATCAGCAACTCACCTTAACTGATGTGCCACACCAACCCATTAATGTGCAAGCCAAAGTAAATAAAGAACAATATTTAAGCGATGTAGAACACATCAGACAACACATTTTAGAAGGTGATGTGTATGAGTTAAACTATTGTACCGAGTTTTATCATACCAACGCTTGTATTAATCCTTACCAAGTTTACGATCAATTAAAAGGTAAATCGCCTGTACCATTTGGTGCATTTTTTAAGTGGGATAAAAAGTATTTGTTATGTGCGAGTCCGGAGCGTTTTATGACTAAGTTGGGCGATAAAGTATATTCTCAACCCATAAAAGGAACCACACCAAGAAGCTCAAACGAGGCCGAAGATGAATCCCAAAAACAACATTTATTAAACAGTGAAAAAGAACGTGCCGAAAATTTAATGATTGTTGATTTGGTGCGTAACGATTTAGCACGTACCGCACAAATCGGCACGGTGGTGGTTGATGAATTGTTTGGTATTTATAGCTTTAAACAAGTACACCAAATGATATCTACCGTTAGCGCAAAACCAAAGCAGGAGATAAGCAGTGTTGAAGTAATTAAAAATGCGTTTCCGATGGGAAGTATGACAGGTGCTCCTAAAATTATGGCCATGCAATTAATTGAGCAATACGAACAAACCCAACGTGGTTTATACTCGGGTGCGGTAGGCTACTTTGCACCCAATGGTAATTTTGATTTAAATGTGGTGATACGCAGCTTACAGTTTAATGCCCAAACCAATTACTTAAGTTTTGAAGTGGGAAGTGCCATTACCTATGATTCGCAAGGTGAGCAAGAATACGAAGAGTGTTTGTTAAAGGCCAGTGCCATGGTTAATGTATTGTTGGGTGAATAAAAATTACTGCGAGTGGCGTTGCCAACTCACGAATTGATTAAGCACTATCAGCGCTAAAAAACACAGTTGCTAATTTGAACACAAGCCCTGAAAGGGCGCAATCAACTTGCAATGTGCACCGCGCATTGCATAAATAAACGTGCAACGCACACTACAAATAATGAGTTAACAAAAAAGGAAGTCCGTTATAGACTTCCTTTTTTATTATTAGTGGTATTGGGTTGTGTTACAAAGTTCCTCTGCGTGCTTGTTCAGCTTCTATAGATTCAAACAAAGCTTGGAAGTTTCCTTTACCAAAACTTTTTGCGCCTTTACGCTGAATAATTTCGAAGAACAAAGTTGGGCGGTCTTCAACGGGTTTGGTAAATATCTGAAGCAAGTAACCTTCTTCGTCTCTATCAACCATTATACCCCATTTTTTAAGTATGGCCATGTCTTCGGCAATATCGCCCACACGTGCACCAACCGTGTCGTAATACGTTCCGGGTACATATAAAAATTCAACTCCGCGCTTTTTCATTTCCGAAACGGTAAACACAATATCATCGGTTGCTACGGCTATGTGTTGGCAACCTGCACCTTTATAAAAATCAAGGTATTCTTCCACCTGCGATTTCTTTTTGCCAAATGCCGGTTCGTTAATTGGGAACTTAATATAGCCATTGCCATTGGTCATAACTTTACTCATTAATGCCGTGTATTCGGTGCTGATGTCTTTATCATCAAACGTTACCAAATTGGCAAAGCCCATTACTTCAGCATAAAACTTCGACCAATTGTTCATGTGTCCTAACTCTACATTACCCACCATATGGTCGATGTATTTTAAGCCGCAAGTTCCGGGATGGTAACCTGTGTCTAGCTTTTCATAGCCCGGCAAAAACAAACCTGTATAATTTTTACGCTCCACAAATACATGCACGGTATCACCATACGTATGTATACCACTATAACGCACTTCGCCATCCGCATCGGTAACCGTTTTAGGTTGCAGGTAAGGTTTAGCACCACGTTTGGTGGTTTGTTCAAAAGCATCGTAAGCATCATCAACCCAAAGTGCAATAACCTTTACACCATCGCCATGCAAACGTAAATGTTGCGCCATTTCACTCTCGGGGTCAAATGGTGTGGTGAGTACCAAACGTATTTTACCTTGTTGCAACACGTATGATGTGCGGTCGCGCATGCCTGTTTCTAATCCGGCATAAGCCAAATCCTGAAAACCTAAAGCTGTTTTGTAATAGTGCGCAGCCTGCTTGGCGTTGCCCACATAAAGTTCAACATAATCGGTTCCATTTATTGGAAGAAAATCTTGGGCCTCTTTAAATATTTTTTGGCCCGAGTAGGTGAAATTTTCTACTGTTTTTAAGTCTGTCATATCGGTAGTATTTAATATTGTTATGCAATTATTTTTGTAGTAACCACGATTGGTAATAGTCGGAAAACTCCATGTTCATGGCATCTTCGGTTATCATTACCGGGTTAAAAGGATCTATCATTACAGCCAGTTCTTTGGTTTCTTTTTTACCAATACTGCGCTCTATGGCTCCGGGGTGCGGACCATGTGGTAATCCTCCGGGGTGTAAAGTAAACTGCCCTTTTTCTATGTTATTGCGGCTCATAAAATCACCATCTACATAATACAACAACTCATCGCTGTCTACATTACTGTGGTGGTAAGGAGCAGGTATGGCATCCGGGTGATAATCGTACAAACGAGGTACGAATGAGCAAATAACAAAGTTGCGCCCTTGGAAAGTTTGGTGTATTGGAGGTGGCATGTGTATGCGACCTGTTATGGGTTCGAAGTTGAAAATAGAGAAGGCGTATGGATACACACAACCATCCCAACCCACCACATCAAAAGGGTGTTTTCCATACACATAAGGATAAATCAATCCACGTTTTTTGATGTTCACCAAAAAGTCGCCATCCTGATCGTGTGTTTCTAAATTAATCGGGAATTTAAAATCGCGCTCACAAAAAGGGGAGTGCTCCATAAATTGTCCGTAGGCATTGCGGTATCTGGTTGGGGTCTCAATTGGCCCGTGCGACTCAACCAGCAATAAATGGTTATCTGCGGTGTCAAACGTAAACTGGTAAACTGTACCGCGTGGTACTATAATATAATCACCGTACTCGAATTGTATATTTCCATACATTGTGCTTAAAGTACCCGAACCTTTGTGCACAAAAAACATTTCGTCTGCATCGGCATTTTTGTAAAAGTAATCGGTCATGCTTTTGGTAGGAGCAGCCACCCCAATACTCATATCGGCATTTACAAAAAGTGTTTTTCTGCTGGTTATGTAATCTTCATGCGGAGTAGTTTTAAAACTCTGATAACTGCGTGCTTGTAAATTATCTTCAACAGCAATTTTGGGTTTAACTGAATAAGGTGTACCAAACGATTTTACAATAGTGGGCGGGTTGAGGTGATACACCAGTGACGACATGCCCGAAAAACCTTCGGTGCCGAATAATTCTTCGTGGTATAGACTGCCGTTTGGCTGACGAAATACAACATGTCGTTTGGCCGGGATAGTTCCTTCTTTGCGATAAATGGGCATAGTTTCTTTTGTTAGGTTTTGGTATGAATAATTAGATACTTTTTTGTACCGTGAAACTATTCGACCTAACAAGTGTTAGCAATGACATTTTTCAGTTGGCCCTATGATATTTAGCAGCAATTGTTGCTACATGGATGTAGCAAGAACTAGTATGCTTTAAATGGAAAGAGGCGCCAAAGCGCCTCTTATTTTGTAAAAACGATAAGCCGGGTTCTGTTACGCTCCGTTACCGGAGTATGCTTGTCATTTATCTGGCTCCAACTTCACAGCGGGAGTCTAGCAGCCTACCCATTACGAAAGTGCGAGCAGCACTTTGTGCTACATTGCTGTAACACCTCGTAACCTATTTGGCCTTGCAACACATAAGGTTTGCCATGCGCTGTACATTGCTGCACAACCGGTGGTCTCTTACACCGCCTTTTCACCCTTACCAAACATTGCTGTTTGGCGGTATATTCTCTGCTGCACTGTCTGTAAACCCAACATTACATTGGGATTCCTACCCGTTAGGTAGTATGTTGCTCTATGTTGCCCGGACTTTCCTCATCCCATGTTGCAGGGAAGCGACAAGCTGTTTTTACCCTACAAAGGTAAGCTAAAACCTAATTGTTAATCAACTAAAATATAAATAAGTAAGAATAGATATGTGGAAGTTGAATGTTGGATAGAATAGACACTAATAAACCAATCAACCAATAAACCAATCAACCAGCAAACTACATAACTCCATACTTATTCTTCAGGTACTCGTATATGGCGTATTGTGCGCGTATTGGCGGACCATCATTGCGAACAAATTTGTTATCAAAATCGCTATCAATGATGCGCGCTTTGGTATTATCGTGCAACTGAATATCAATAATGGTGCGCAGCTCTTCTTTTATGTTTTCGTCATAAATTGGGAAACCACATTCAATTCGGTTAAACAAGTTTCTCGACATCCAATCGGCACTGGCTAAATATATCTTTTCATCGCCATCATTGGCAAAAATATATACACGAGCGTGTTCCAAAAACCGATCAATAATACTAATCACACGTATGTTTTCACTTAGTCCGGGAATGCCCGGTACAATAGCGCAGATACCACGCACAATCAAATCTATTTTAACACCGGCCTTGCCTGCATCATACAGTTTTTTAACCATGCCTTCATCCAATAAACTGTTCATTTTTGCAATGATGTAGGCACGTTTCCCCGCTTTGGCATTTTTAATTTCATTGTCTATGGCTTCTTCAAAACGTTTGGCCATGTTATCGGGGGCAACAAGTATGTGTTCAAACTTTTGTTTACGCGGACTTTGAAACAACATATCCATCAAACGATCTAAGTCGTGGGTATACTTGGTATTTTTGGTAAGTAGGCCATGGTCGCAATAAATACGAGAGGTTACACCATTGTAATTGCCGGTTGCCAAATGCGCATAAGTTACTTTTTTACCTTCTTCAGTACGGTAAATTAAACACACTTTGGTATGCACTTTTTGTCCGGGTTTACCAAAATGTACACGTGCTCCGGCCTCTTGTAATTTATTCGTCCAATAGATGTTATGTTCCTCATCAAACCTTGCCTGAAGCTCCATTAATACCGTAACTTTTTTTCCGTTTTTCACCGCATTAATTAATGCATTTACCACATTGCTGTGTTTGGCTACACGGTATAAAGTAATCTTAATGGCATGTACATTAGGGTCGATAGCCGCCTCGCGCAACATCCTGATCAAATAATCAAAACTTTGGTAAGGATGGTTCAGGAAATAGTCTTTTTGCGTGATGGCTTCAAACATGGTTTTGCTATTATCTAATTCAGGAATAGCAAGCGGAATAAGGGTTGGGTAGTAGTGTTCTGGTTTTCCTACTTTAGGAAAATCCATAAAATCTTTAAAGTTATGGTAACGCCCACCTGCAATTAAATTTACATTACGCAGTTGCAATTTATCCAACAATAATTCAAGCATTACTTTTGGCATTTCTGCATCATACACAAACCTGGTGGGGCTGCCAATAGAACGTTGTTTTATGCTGCGTTGAATTTTCTCAAGTAAGTTGCGTTTATAATCTTCGCTATCGTCATCAATGGTAAACTCTGCATCACGCGTTAGTTTAATGGTGTAGGCCTCAAACTCATCGTAATCAAAAATATTGAATATACGGTGCAATGAAGTTCTGATTACATCATCTAAGTACATGATGTTTTTATGCACGCCATCTTCGGGCAGTATAAAAAAACGATTTAATGGTGTTTGCGGAATTTCAATGATGGCATGTTTAGGGCTGTATGTTTTTTTCGAGTCATTCATACGCACAGCCAAGTATATACCTCGGTCGCGTAAATGCGGTACATGCTCTAAATCATCAATAATAACCGGAAACAGGTAAGGCATTACTTCACGTTTTGAATAATCAACAACGGCATTTTTTTGTACGTTAGTAAGGTCTTTTAAATCCAGTATGTGTATATTATTTTCCTCAAGTTTGGCATTAATTTGATCGTAAGCACGGTTAAATCGATCACTTTGTATAACTGCTATACGTTGTATTTCCGATAAAATTACATCAGGTGGAAATTGTATGTGCGAGCGTTTCCCAATTTTCTGGTTACGCAATAAAATAGCTACACGCACCCTAAAAAACTCATCGTTGTTTGATGAAAAGATGGCCAAAAACTTAAGGCGTTCAAGCAGGGGAGTGTCTTCATTTTCAGCCTCCTGCAAAACACGCTCATTAAACAGCATCCAACTTATTTCCCTATCCTTATATAAATTCCCTTTATAATCTTTAATCATAGCTTGTTAGGCAAATGTACATTTTATGTAGTTATAAAACTTGTGGCAAGTAAACACCTAAATGTTTGTAAGCCAACTTTAGTATACAACCTTCGGTTTATTTAACGTTGACTTAACATTACAAACTATTTTGGTACGGTTTTTAGATTTACGTAAAATAACATTTAGTTTGCAGCAAACGTTTTTTAAACAAACACCATTTTTTGTATGAAGAAAATAATCATGATGCTTACAGCTGCCGGTTTAATACAAGTAGCACAAGCGCAAAAAACAAACGTAGAGAGCGCGGCCATTTATTTGCGTAACTCAGAAATATCGGATGCTAAAAAGGCTATTGATGAGGCCGCCATTCACGATGAAACCAAAAACGATCCTAAAATGTGGTATTACCGTACTGCCATTTACGATACCATTTTGCGCAACAAAGATTACAGCAGCTTGGTTGATGCAACTACCGTTGAAAAATTTGTGCTGGCTGCTAAAGGCTGTGTAACTGCTGATGAGAAAAAACGCTACGAGTGGTATTGCGCGAACCAAGCCATTATTCAATCATCTTTTGATGCATACAACGCAGCTTACACTTATTTACAGGAAAAAAACTACGATAAAGCTGTAAGGTTTTTTGAGTACGTAATCGCAAATATTGCTTTAGATAAAGATGGTCAGCTAAAGAAAAATAACTTAACGGACAAGAATATTTACAATGCCATATACCGTTCGGCTTTTGTTGATGAGAAGTATGATATAGCACGTACTTACTCGAAAAAACTGATTGATATGGACTACAATGATCCATTGATTTATTACTTTAATGCAGAAACTTACATTATAGCAGGTGATACCACTAAGGCCCTAGAAGTAATAGGTGTTGGACGTAATAAATTTGGCAACGATAAGGACTTAATTAACTACGAGTTAAACATTTACTTAAAACAAGGTAAGTCGGATGTATTGTTGAACAAAGTAAATGAGGCTTTGAGCAGCGACCCAGATAACAGTACTTTAATTTATGTACGTGGTAATATTTACGACAAATTTGCGGCCGACAGGTATGATGCAGCACAAAGAGCTCAAGACGAAGCAGAGAAACTTGAACGTAAAGCAAAAAATGAAAAAGTACCTGCCAATAAAACTAAATTAATTGCGCAATCTAAAAAACAAAGTGTTTTAGCCGACTCATTAATAAAAGAAATGCGTGTAAAAGCAACTTTAGCAGAGGCCGATTACAAACGTAAAACAGAATTGGATCCGGACAATGTTGATGGCCATTATGCAATGGGGGCTTTATTAAACAATTACGAAAACACCATTATTGTAAATAAAATAAATAAAACTAGCGGTGTTAACCAACAAGAGTACGACAAGAAGATTGCAGCATTGCAAAAAGAACAGAGAGCCATTTTAGATCGTGCTTTAAAACATTTTAATGATGCATTGGCCATTGTTGAAAATATGTCGGAAGGTGATGAAGATAAAAAACGCGAGAAGAAAAACTTGAAGATAATGGTTTTAGAATCGATAAAATCGGTTTACAAAAACATGAACAATGAAGTGAAGTTCATGGAAATTAAAAAACAAATTGACGAGTTAGAATAATCTAATGTAATAAAAAACAGAAACGGAGTTCAACTAAGTTGGGCTCCGTTTTTTTTTTCGCTAGGTTCGATTGTCTTGATCTTAAATGAGGGGATACCATTGTATAAAAGTTGGGTAGTTGTTGGCATGGATTGATGATTAAAATGGGGGTTAATTGATACCGACTAATGAATGGATTTAGTGTATGCTGAGTGTGTTTTACTAATAATCTATTTAACATAATGTTAATTATAAGGTATTTTAAAACGTGTAAATTACTGTATTACATACAATTAATTATTCGGTTTATATAGTAATGTTAAATCAAGATTGATGAATCATGTTCACTTAGGATGGCAACATCTCTATTCAATTGTAAAAATAAATCTGTTAAAGGAATAATTGGATTTGAAAGCGTAAAGTTGCACACATGAAAGTAATTCGATTTCAAGGAACCGAACCAGAGAAAAAGCAATTTTGGAAAATACTTAAGGCAAACGTAAATGCATACTTTGTATCCAATAACATTTCGCCTAAAGGAAACACAAACATGGTTGTAAAAACAATAGCCATGTATGCCATGTATTTGGGGCCTTTTGTTTTTATATTGATTTACCCAATAACTTCAATTATTGCACTGTTATGTGCCGTAATAATGGGATTAGGTAAAGCAGGTATTGGCATGAGTGTGATGCACGATGGTTTACATGGTGCTTATTCATCTAAAAAATGGGTTAACCGATTAATGGGTGCAAGCATGTATGTTATTGGTAGTAATGTGTTTACTTGGAAGTTACAACACAATGTTTTCCACCATGCTTATACCAATATTGATGGCTTAGATGAAGACATTAGAACCCGTTGGATTATTAGGTTGTGTGAGCATACGCCACTAAAACCCATACACAAGTACCAATATGTTTATGCGTATTTTTTATACAGCTTAATGACTTTCTCAATGCTTATTGGCGACATTAGGCGATTGGTTGACTACAATAAATCTGGACTTACCCGTTTGCACAAAGCCAATCCAACTCACGAGTTATTAAAGGCCTTGGGTGCAAAAACAGTTTACCTATTTACTGTAATTGGTTTGCCAATAATTTTCACTCCATTTACTTGGTGGCAAGTGTTAATTGGTTTTGTGTTGATGCACCTTGTAGCAGGATTCGTTTTTAGTATAGTGTTTCAGTTGGCACATATTATGGAAGATGCTTCACAGCCCACTATTGATGAACATGGTGTAACTAAAAACGAATGGGCCATACATCAAATACTAACTACCGTAAATTTTGCGCCTAAAAACCGCATATTAAACTGGTACGTGGGTGGTTTAAACTTTCAGGTTGAGCACCATTTGTTCCCTAATATTTGCCACTTGCATTACAAAAATATTTCGCCTATTGTAGAAAAAACAGCCAAAGAATTTGGTATTCCTTACTACTCTATTCCCAGCCTTGGCAAAGCCATTTCATCGCACACCAATAAGCTAAAAGAGTTGGGCGGTGTGTCATAATCCGCAAACTTATCAGTTTGCTATAAACTGAACATTTTTTACATGGGCTAAGCTTTTATATTCAAGTAATCCCAAAACTTCGAAAGGGGTAGCAACCTCAAGAATAAAAGAATTTGCAGCTTTCTTTTCGTGCTTTTTCAGCTCCAATTATGAGCGGTGAATAATGCATGAGGTACTCTACACGGCAAATGATGATTTTACGTAACAATCAATGAGGGCGTTTGTGCAATGGCCATAGTAAGCAATCCGGAAACGCAGTGGCTTGGATTACGTGGAAAAAACGTACTCAGTAGATTGTAGTAAAAGCATCATAAGCCTTGACTTTTTTGAATATTTTTTAGCTCTATCAATCTATATTTTCAGCGGTATCGCTGAATGTAAACATTTGTGTCAAGACAATTGCTTAGCAATCAACGAGGCAATAACAACAACAAACAACTACGAGTTAAAAAGCATTGCCGGTTTGGGGTGGCAACCCCAAGAAAGAAAATCTACAATTTTTTGTCACTTTTTATTTGGGTATATGCAAATTCAACGAGGCAACAAACAACAAACAACAACAAGTTAAAAGTGAAGGCGTTCCGAAACTTCGGTATGGGTTCCAACCCAAAAGGAGCGTGCTTTTTATTCCAAAATAATTTTAAAATGGAAAATAATTATTATTATCAATCCTTAACGCGCTATTGAATAACTATGTTATGAGATGCGCTTTAAAAGCCCTGGTTTATCTACCCATTAAGTTAACACAAACTTATTAATCATTTAAACTACACAGCCGCTCGAAACACCAATAAATACAACAGAAAGCGTGAAATTGCGACCATGAAAGTAATTCGTTTTCAAGGAACCGATATTGAGCAAAAGCTATTTTGGAAAACACTTAAAGGAAACGTACATGCCTATTTTGTAACCAATAATATTTCGCCTAAAGGCAATACAAACATGGTTGTAAAAACTGTAACCATGTATGCCTTATACATTATCCCTTTTATTTTAATCTTGCTATACCCAACCGCACCAATTATGGCTTTACTATTTGCCGTTATTATGGGAATTGGCAAAGCCGGTATTGGCATGAGTGTGATGCACGATGGACTTCATGGCTCTTATTCGTCAAAAAAATGGGTGAATCGTTTG
Source organism: Bacteroidetes bacterium UBA6183 (assembly GCA_002422865.1). Classification (GTDB taxonomy): domain Bacteria; phylum Bacteroidota; class Bacteroidia; order UKL13-3; family UKL13-3; genus UBA6183. Next base: position 32,423 of record DITN01000002.1, read on the forward strand.
ATGGGTGCAAGCATGTATGTAATTGGCAGCAATGTGTTTAATTGGAAAATACAGCATAATATTTTTCACCATGCTTATACCAATATTGATGGATTGGATGAGGACATACAAACCCGTTGGATTATTAGGTTAAGCGAACATACCCCACTAAAAACCATACACAAGTACCAATATATTTATGCGTATCTTTTGTATAGCTTAATGACTTTCTCTATGCTTATTGGCGATATTACCCAATTGGTGGGTTACAATAAATCGGGGCTTACCCGTTTGCACAAAGCAAACCCAACACGCGAAATGATGATTGCTTTGGGTGTTAAATTGGTTTATTTGTTTACCGTAATTGGTTTACCCATTATGCTGACCACCTTTAGTTGGTGGCAAGTATTAACAGGCTTTGTGGTGATGCACTTGGTTGCCGGGTTTATTTTTAGTATCGTGTTTCAAATGGCGCATATCATGGAAGAAGCATTGCAACCCACCGTTGACGAACATGGCATTACCCAAAACGAATGGGCCATACATCAACTGTTAACTACCGTAAATTTTGCGCCTAAAAACCGCCTATTAAATTGGTATGTGGGTGGTTTAAACTTTCAGGTTGAACACCATTTGTTCCCCAATATTTGCCACTTACACTACAAAAACATTTCGCCCATCGTAGAAAAAACAGCCAAAGAATTTGGTGTACCCTACTACTCTATTCCTACCCTTGGCGAAGCTGTTTCATCACATACCAAAAGGTTAAAAGAGTTGGGTGGGGTTTGATGACCATATACCATTTTTTACACTTAGTCCTTTTATTATCAAGATATTGGATTAGTTTATCATCAATCGTTTGCTTACTTCCACCCCATTCATTTTAACCTTCAACACGTACATTCCGGGAGATAAACTTAATGGAGTGATTTCCATTTTATTTAATCCTGTTGAACTTGGTTGTAAGGTTTCAAACATGGTTTTGCCCATTACATCGCACACCATAATTTGGGTATTACCTGCTTTTATGGTTTCAAACTCAACCCAAAAACTACCGGTACTTGGGTTAGGATAAACGTTTAAGGTTTTTAATTCGTTGTTTGGTGTTTCGTTTATTCCTGAAAGTAATATGGCTTCTTTTACCATGGCATACGCATTGGCTTTGCCGTAACCCCAACGTGTTGAATCGGGTGTGTTGGTGGTAAAATTATCTTTGTAAGCAGTTTTGCGCAGTATTTCTTTAATTTTTTGAGGCGTTAAAATGGGGTTGGCTTGTAACAACAAAGCCACCATACCGCTAAACATGGGTGCCGACATAGATGTGCCACTTGCTTCGGCATAATAATAAGTGCGGTTGTTGCTGCCAAATGGGTATTGTGCTACGCTTGAACTGTAATTTCCTCCACCCGGTGCATAAGAAACATCATAAGAATTCACTCCCGAAGCGATGGTCATGCCCGGTGCGGCAATATCCGGTTTCATGCGCCCACTGGCTGTTGGCCCTCTGCTCGAAAAAGGTGCAATGGCATTGGTGGTGGCGTAACCTAAATAACTGGGTTGTCCGCCCGATAATTGCCTGTAACTAATTTTTGATACATAAGCCGCTACGGTAATTGCTGCGGGTGCACAAGACATTTCGCCTAAGGTGTATTGGCTGTTTCCTGCTGTTGCCCAAGGATAACCGCCATTTGTAAATGCACCATAATAACCGTTGTAATCATTTACGTAACCCATCCAGGCATCAAACGTACCTTCATGGTCTAGTTTTATACAAAGTGAATCGGTGGTTTTACTGTGTAAATCCATCAATACGTGGGCTTTTTGATTGTTAAAATCGCTGTTGGCAGTAGCCATGTTGTAATACAAGGTATCACCTGATTGTGCTAACAAATACCCATTTTTACTACCGCTGCCCGATACACAAATGGTTCCGCACGAATCAACAATGTTGCCATTGCGGTACAACAATAAATTTACGCAAAGTGCTTTACCTTTTTCTCCCCAAACATCAACCCAAGTGCGCTTTTCGCCCACCACATTAGGGAAACTCACAAACGAATAATCGGTTCCAGATACTACAGAATCTTTATTGGCCCAATGAATATTTTCGTCACCATTATTACCGACCGAGTTTACAAATATTTTACCGGGCCCTACTAAGTTGTTTAACGCCTGACTGAACAATGAACTACCATCGTTTGGTCCAATAGAGCAACCCCAGCTTAAATTGGCTACAGCCGGCTTTCCAACCGAAGCTGCATAGGTAAAAATGTAATTTACGGCATCAATAATACTGCTCATGCCCGCACCTGTCCACTCACTTTTATTGGGTTTGATGCCCACAAATACCAAATCACTTTCATAAGCCACTCCTCTCCCTCTGGTATTATACAAGCTGCCAAGGCCTGAACCTGCTGCAATGCCGCCCACGTGTGTGCCGTGCGAAAAAGAGTTTACATCATTACCAGCCAATAACATGTTGTTGGTATCTGTTATTTCGTTGCCATAGTTAAAACCAGTTGGTGGCGTTCCTGCCTTACGTTGCTCCCACACACGCTTAACGCGCAGCACATTTCCAAGGGTATCGTAAAACGTAGGGTGACCATAATCAAACCCAGCATCAATAATTCCTACTACCACATTTTTACCGGTGTAAGCCAAGGGTAAATTAATGCCACGTTGCACCGAATCAACCCTGCTGCTGCGCCTTGCCGGATCCATATTGGTGGCAATGGGTTCATCTAATTGTACATAAAGTATTCCTTTTAATTGGATAAGGTTTGTTAGTTGTTTTTCAGGAATTTGTAAGGTGTAAATATCACCGGCATGGGTGCCTATTTTTATACCCAATTTTTGCAGTTGGGGTAAACTAATTTGTGCAGGATTTACTTTAACAAGGGCCGATAAATACACCGTGTTTCCCTGTTTATATTTTATTACTTCATTGTTTTTTACGCTCTGATGTTGATTCAACCATAACTGTAAATTTGGTGATAATTGAGCCGTTTGAGCAAAAGCTGAAAAAGCAAACATAAAGGCGAAAAAAGTGGGTAATAAATGAGTTTTCATAATGTAAAATAACTTGAAGCAACTTACTTAATTTTAGAAGCACATACAAATAGATGTGGCTATTTGTTGCATTGATCATCAAATACTTATCTGTTTTAAAAATGGTTGAAGCAACTTGTAGGTCTGTTTACATGACTAATGCTTGTTAACTAACTAGAAACTATGTACAAAAAATTACTGCTTGGTTTGTGTGCCGGAGTGTGCGCAAACCTTACTGTTTATGCTCAATTTGATCTATTAAACGGTGCTCCTCAAGAGAACGCCATTGTAAAAGAACCCTATTTGTTTTGGGATTTAATGCGCAACTCCACCCCTTCTTGGATTAGATACTACCGTGTAAATGAAACATCAACCTTTGGAAAATCGAACCGCTTAATTCAACGAAAAGACGTATCAGGCAGGTTTAATCATTTGGAAACTTCTATTTGGAATCCATCTGAAAATAAGTGGATGTTATTGGATAAGTATGTTTACCAGAGAACATTTGTTGATGAAAAAATGGTGTCGGAAATTGCAGAATCTTGGGTATTGGACAACCCGAATGAACCCATGATTTACCAAAGAATATTTTTGGATAACTATTTCGATAACACCAAACTGACCAGAGCCACCAACGAAATAAGTAACGAAAGCGGTGTATTATCTAACGGAGAAACCTTCTTTACTTACAACAATTTAAACCAAAGGGTTTACGACTCTTCAGAAATTAACAACTACCGATTTATTGAACACCACCAATACGACAACAACATTAATTGTGTTTTTAGCACTAGGTATTTAAATGGTAACGAGATATCAAACATGGGTTACAAATACCAAAATGGGTTGTTAACCGAGGCTATTCAATACAATAAACTCACACAAGATAGCACACCTTTTTCGGCAGAGAAATACACCTATAATTCTTCAGGTAAAATAACGGATGTTCTAATATCAAGGACTGAAGAAGACGTATTCACCGATTTGTATCAATTTAAACATGGTTATACAGAAACGGGTAAACTTAAATGGATGTGTAATTATATGGGAAAATGATGCTTGGATGAAGGGCGATAGCATTGTAATTACCTACACCAACGATAAGGTTGACACCAGTTATGGTTACCGCGGAAACGCTAGTAACGAATGGAACTCATTTACCAGTTTTATGTTTGTGTTTGATGAACAAATGGTGGGTGTTCATTCCATAAAAAATGAGGTGATTGATTTTAGTATCTTTCCTAATCCGGCAAACGACCATGTATCAATAAACATTGATGCAACTGATCAAATTAACCATTTAGCCATCACCGATATTTTAGGCAAAGTTGTTTACCAACAAAACACTTATACCAAAGCTATTGATGTAGCTGATTTACATCCGGGCATTTATTTTATAACCCTAGAAACCAACAAAGGTAAAGGCCAGAAAAAAATCATCATTAACTAAAAACACAAGCTAGATTACTATGAAAACAATATTTTTAAAACTTATGTGCTTAACAGCTTTGTTGGGCATAAACACCAAATCGAATGCACAATACAGATTGGTAAATGGTGCACCGTATGAACACGATATCGTAATTGAACCATTGTTGTTTTGGGATTTAATGCGTTTTAATTTCCCCTCTTTTACCCGTCAAGTAAAGTATAACGCACAATCAGACTATACCAATGCCAACCAAATGCTTCAAACCAAAGATGAATCCGGAAGGTTTGATTTTTTGCAAACTTCCTTGTTTAATCCCAATACACAAGAATGGATTGTATTGGATAAACATGAATACATCAGAAATTACGAAACAGGTTATAAGTTAATCAATGAGGTTAAAGATTCTTACGTTAGGGCCAATGCAAGTGCGCCATTAGTGCGTGAAAGAACTGTTAGTCGGGTTTATTATGATGGAGATAACCCAATAGAGGTAACCGAATCAACAACAGATGGAAACAGCACCCCCATCTCAAGTTTCCAATTATTGATTACCTATGATGGTAACAAAAGAATTGCAGATACCTTAATAGGCATTGATAGAAAAAATGTGGCTAATTACACATATAACAATGAGGGCAAATGCATCATGCTAAAATCTGCATTTCAAAACAATCTCGATAGCCTCACTGCTCACGTACTTTTTAGTTACACATCGGGTAAATTAAACGGTATACATGTAATGCGCAATGATGATACTTTATTTAGCAAACAATATAGCTACCAAAACGATAAACTTACTGAGGTTATGTTTTTAAATAATGATAACTCGGGTAACTTATTTGAGTCGAATTGGTATAAGCACGGTTACAACAACGAAGGGAAACTTGAGTGGGTGGCCAGTTTTACCAAACAAGGTAATGCTTGGAGCAATACAGATAGCATGTATTTTAACCACAATAACAACAAAATAGACACCAGTTACGGCTATTTAGGAAGCACAAGCGGATGGAATCCAACGCCTACTTATAGGTTGATTTTTGATAACACCACCGTTGGCTTGTTAAACCCCGACCCCACTGTTGA
>DITN01000097.1:0-56667 GCA_002422865.1 Bacteroidetes bacterium UBA6183
ACTGGTAATATAACGGACATGCGAAAAATTAAAGCATAAATTAGGTGTAGCAATAAAATTTAAATAGGTTAACCAAAAATAGGGTTGAGTTCTGTCTTGAAACTAATTCTCATTAATAAGTATTTTCAAAATCAATAGGTATGAAAAGTAGAATTAAACGTTGATTTTATCGGGGGACAATCAAGTTTAACACCACAGGAACAAAAAGCGCTGAGTGAATACTTTGCCAAGAAAAAACAGGTAGCAACTAAAAGAGCCAAGCCAAGGAGCGCTGAACGCACAAAAGCTAAAGCATAGAAATTTAACCGATAAACCTATAATGTTGCCGAGTGATTTCTGTCGCGCGGAACCTCACTATAACTTCACCAACTCTCCTGTTAACCTCAATAATTCGGATTCGTTTATTTGTGCTTCGTATTGGGCGTTTAATAAACGAATTTGGCTGTTCAGCAAGTTTAACTGTGCATCGCGCAACTCAATGCTGGTAATTACTCCAACTTTGTATTGCTCGTTGGCAATATCAAAATTTTCTTGCGCTACTTTTTCGTTTTCTTTTTCAAAGGCAATTAACTGTATGCTCAACACATAATTATTAAAGGCTTGTTGCACTTGGTTTTGTAAACGTGTTAAGGAGTCTTTATACACCAACTCATTCGACTTTAAACTTAAACGCGCATTTTGTAAACGTTTGTTTACATCAAACCCATTAAACAAATTAATGCTTAAACCAGCACCATAATGAAACCCATTGTTTTGCGATGATTGTAAAAAGCCTGCCTCAGATTCTTGTCGGATATAGTTGTAACCGCTTCTTATGTTTATGCTTGGCATACGCTCGGCTTTAATTTCACGTACACTTAATAAACTTACCTGCTGGTTTTTTTTCGCAATCATTAAGTTGGTGTTTTGTCCGTTTACTTTATTCAGTAACTCGTCTAACTTATAGTTTTTAGGTTCAGGTAATTTTTCTTCTACCGTAAAACTTACATTTAAATCTCTGCCCAACAATTGGTTTAAATTGGTTTGTGCGTTTTTGTAGTTGTTCTCCTGACGCATCAATGCTGCTTTGTCGGTATTTAAATCAACTTGTGCTTTTAACATTTCGGTTTTAGCACTTTTACCGGCTTTGTATTTTTCGGTAGCAAGTTCCAATCTTTTTTCGCTGTTTTTAAATGCATCTTGGTTTGAAGCAAGCTGTTGTTTGGCCAACAATACATCATAATAGGCTTTGGTAACACGCATAAAAGTTTGTTCAATATTGCTGCGCATTTTTAGTTCGCCAACTTTTTGCAATTCCTCCAAACGGTTTTTAGCGGCAAACATTTTAAAACCGTCAAAAATGGTCCAACCCAATTCAATGTTTGCATTCAGGTTATTGCTTTTGGCGCCATCACGGTTGTTTTCTGTACCGTTTAAAAACTTCTGTTTGGTGTCAATAACTTGGTTGTCTTGGTTAACTGTACCTGTTACTGTAGGCAACATACCTGCAGCTCCAAGTCGGTTATTGTTGGTGCTGATGGCGGCATCATTTTTAGCAACTTGTATGGCGTAGTTGTTTTCTAATGCCATTTTTAATGCATCACTTAACGTTAACACCTGCTGTGCCGAAACGCTTACAGATAAAAATACTAATGTAATAAAAGCCGAGAATTTTACCGCAGAGCAACGCAGAGTTTCACGCAGAGTTATTTGAGGCATTGTCAACTGAGAGAAGGAGTAATCAGAGTTCTGCTTATGGTGTTTTGCTTTTACAAAAATGCTTTTACTGATTAGATTATTTAACAAGGGGAATTTTACCGCAGAGCAACGCAGAGTTTCACGCAGAGTTATTTGAGGCATTGTCAACTGAGAGAAGGAGTAATCAGAGTTTTCGCAGTTTACTTTTTCGTCTCTATTTAGCTTTGAATTGTTAGAATAATTTTTCATTGTTATATTCATCATTAAGATGGTATATCTATATATCAACATGGATTTATTTCTTGTAATTATTAGCAACACGTTTAATTCCATCTTTGAGTTTTAAAACATTGAAGTTTATGAGTAGTCCGATCTCACAGTTGGCTAACTTAAGATAGGTAATCATTTGAGCTAAATGTAAATCATTCAGCTCCTCAACCGCTTTTAATTCAACAACAATTTTATCCTCTACCAACAAATCAATTCTGTAACCCACATCAAGTGTGGTCTTTTTATATTGTAACGGTAATGGATATTCTTTTTTTACCTTTAAACCAAGTTCCTCAAGTTCGTTAAACAGACATGCTGCGTATGCAGACTCGAGTAAGCCAGGACCAAGTGCAGAATGAACTTGCATAGCTGCACCGATTATAAGGTTTGTTATATCATTTTCTTTCATAGGTTTAACAATAATTATTCAGAATGAATACTCAGCGCTCTCGGAAGGAAATAGACCAGCTCCTCTCTTCCTCTGCGACAACCTCTTTTACCTCTGCGGTAAAAAAGAACTTAGTATTTTCTTTTAAACATTACCATTCAGTTTTTAAAGGTTAAACACTTATTCAGAATGAATACTCAGCGTTCTCGGAAGGAAATAGAGCAACTTTTCTCTACCTCTGCGACAACCTCTTTTACCTGACAGACGCTGCGGTCTTCACATCTCTGCGGTAAAAAAACGAGTATTCATTCAATTTAATTTTCATCATTAACTGCGTGCATTTTTTCGCGGATGTTGCCACGTGATAAATAACTGTATACAGCAGGAATTACGTATAAGGTTAAAAAGCCTGAGAACACCAATCCGCCAATAATTACTATACCCAAAGAGATACGGCTGGTGGCAGCATCACCCAATGCCAAGGCTATTGGCAATGCGCCTAAAATGGTGGCTAAGCTGGTCATTAAAATGGGGCGTAACCTCGATACTGCAGCTTGCTGTACAGCTTCTAATTTACTTAAACCTTCTTCTCGTTTTTGGTTGGCAAATTCCACAATTAAAATACCATTTTTAGTAACCAAACCTAGCAATACAATAATACCTATCTGACTAAAAATATTCATGGTTTGATCAAAATACCACAATGAAATTAATGCCCCTGCCAATGCCATAGGTACGGTAAGCATGATGATAATTGGATCAACAAAACTTTCGAATTGTGCAGCCAATACCAAATACACCAAAATCAACGCAAATAAAAATGCAAAGGTGGTGTTGGATGAACTATCAGAGAAATCACGTGATGGCCCGCTTAGGTCTGTAGTAAACGATTCGTCCAATACTTTTTCCTTAATGGCATCCATGGCTTTAATACCATCGCCAATGGTTTTACCGGGAGCTAAACCGGCACTAACGGTAGCCGATTTGTACCTGTTGTAGTGGTACAATTGTGGCGGACTGCTTTGCTCCACTACTTTAACAACGGCATCTAATTGGATCAATTCACCTTTGTCGTTTCTTACATAAAGAGATTTTAAATCCAGTGGTTCGTCACGGTTTTCGCGATCTACCTGACCAATTACTTGGTATTGTTTTCCCTTCATGTTAAAGTATCCGTAACGTACACCACCATAGGTTAATTGTAAAGTTTGCGCTACTTGTTGCACACTAACACCAACTGCTTTTGCTTTTTCCCTATCAATTTCAATCACCAACTCAGGGCGGTTAAATTTAAGGTTGACATCCACACCTTGGAAGGTTGAATTTTTATTAGCCTCATCCAAAAACTTAGGTAAAAACTCTTGTAGTTTACTAAAGTCTTGGTTTTGCAAAATGTATTGTACCGGCAATCCTGCGCGTGAACCACCGCTGCCATTAATGGTTTGATCTTGTATCACAAATGATCGCGACTCGGTCATGCTGCCTACGTTTTTTTGTATGGCTTGTGCAATTTGTTGTTGCGAGCGATTGCGTTCGTTAGGTTCGGTTAAAAATATACGTGTGAAACCGGTGTTTACTGCACCACTTCCAACAAACCCCGGAGCAACTACAGATAACAATACGCGTTTTTCAGGGGTTGAATCTATTACCATTTGTGCCACACGGTCCATGTAGTTTTCCATGTATTCGTACGAGGCACCTTCGGGTGCAGTAGAAGCAATGCGCATTACACTTCTGTCTTCAAGCGGAGCCAATTCAGATTGTATGGTTGAGCCAATTAAAAATATCACACCAACTGAAACAACAACAATCACAAGCGACCACCATCTTTTTTTCATGAAGTTGCGCAATGAGTTATTGTAAGCGTTATTTAAACCTTCAAAAAATGGTTCAGTTAATTCGTAAAATTTAGAATGCTTGTGGTTTTTACGTTGTAGTTTAACATTAAGCATGGGCGTAAGTGATAAAGATACAAATGCGGATATTAATACAGCACCTGCCACAACCACACCGAACTCACGGAATAATCTTCCCACAAAACCTTCTAAAAATATAATGGGTAAAAACACCACTGCCAAGGTGATGGAAGTAGATAGTACCGCAAAAAATATCTCGTTAGAGCCTTTAATGGCTGCTTCGCGCGGACTCATACCTTCTTCAATTTTTTTGAAAATATTTTCAGTTACTACTATACCATCATCAACCACCAAACCCGTTGCAAGCACAATGGCCAATAGCGTTAAGATGTTAATAGAGAAACCAAAAATGTACATGATAAAAAATGCACCGATTAATGAAACCGGAATATCAATCAATGGTCGGAAGGCAATTAACCAATCGCGGAAGAACAAGAAAATGATAAGCACCACCAATAAAAATGCAATCAATAATGTTTCGCCAACTTCGGTAATTGATTTGCGAATAAACTTGGTGTTATCCAATGCAATATCCAATTTAATATCTTTAGGCACATCATTTTTTATTTGCTCGTACCTGCGGTAAAACTCATCAGCAATATCGATGTAATTGGCACCGGGTTGTGGTACCAATGCTAAACCAATCATGGGAACTTTACTTTCTTTTAAAACGGTTTGTTCGTTTTCTGCACCCAAAATAGCATAACCCACATCACGCAAACGTATGGTTCTGTTGTTGGTTGATTGAATGATGATGTTGTTAAACTCCTCTTCAGACGAAAAGCGGCCAATAGTTTTAACTGATAACTCGGTGCTGTTGCCTTCAATTTTACCACCCGGTAGTTCAACGTTTTCACGCTCTAATGCCATACGCACATCTAAGGGGGTAAGTTTAAATGCCGATAGTTTTATGGGGTTAAGCCATAAGCGCATCGCATAACGTTTTTGCCCCCAGATTTGAATGGTACTTACACCCGGAATGGTTTGTAATTTTTCTAACAATACATTTTCGGCATAATCGTTTACTTCTAAATGCGTTTTGCTATTGCTTTGTACCGTTAGGGTTAAAATCGCGTCCGAGTTTGCATCAGCTTTTGAAACAACCGGAGGTGCATCAATATCTTGGGGTAATTGTCTTACTGCTTGTGAAACTTTATCACGCACATCATTTGCTGCGGCTTCCAAGTTTTCACTCAAACCAAACTCAACGGTAATAATGCTGCTGCCTTGGTTACTTGCTGATGAAATGGAACGAATACCGGCAATACCATTAATGGCTTTTTCTAAAGGTTCGGTAATTTGCGACTCAATAATATCGGGATTTGCACCCGTATAATTGGTACGCACCGTAATAATGGGCGGATCGATAGAAGGGTACTCTCGCACACCTAAAAAGTTAAATGCAATGGCCCCAAACAACAAAATAATAATTGACATTACTGTTGCTAATACGGGCCTGTTTATACTTGTTGTACTTAAACTCATTTTTTGTTTTTATTAGAAATTGTCATCCTATGCTAAAGCTTCGGATGATAATAGAAGTTGGAGGATGGAAGTTAGAAGTTGTAGGATGTTATTTAAACTAAAAACCATAAACCAAGAACTAAAAACCATAAACTATTCCTACTTACTAATTTTTGCTCCTTGGCGTAAATACATTACACCTTCTACTACTATTTCATCTCCGGCTTGTAGGCCTTCAGTTATTTCAATGGTATTTTCCTTTCGTACACCGGTTTTAACTTTGCGTTCAATAACACTATCGCCTTGTGCTACATATACTTTTTGTCCTTTTAAAATAGGTACAATAGCCTGTGTAGGTATCATAAACGCATTGGCATTTGTTGATGCAACCACAGATACCTTGGCAAAAGAACCCGGTAAAATTTGTTGATTCGGATTGGCACAAATGGCACGCATAATTACATTTCGTGTTACATCATCAACTTTAGGTTCAATGCCATAAATTTTGGCTTGATGTTGTTTTTCGTTCCCTTCAGTTGTAAACAATACGGTATTGCCGGTTTTTAAGATGGCCGCATATTTTTCGGGTACAGCAAACTCCACTTTTATTTGGTTGATGTTTTGCAAAGCCGCAATACGTGTTGCGGGTGTTACATAACTGCCCTCGCTGATGTTGCGTAATCCTATTACACCATTAAACGGTGCCCTTATTTCTGTTTTTCTTATCTGTTCTTTCAATAAATCAATATCAGCGTTTATGCTGCTTAATTCAGTGGAGGCAATGTCATAAACTTCATTACTTATAGCACCTTTTTCTAATAAGGATTTGTTACGTTTTTCAGTATCCTCTTTCAGTTTTCTGGTAGCCGCTGCTTTTTTAAGTTGAGCTTGCAAATCGCTGTCGTTAATTTTAATGAGTAAGTCGCCCTTTTTTACTTGCGCACCTTCTGTAAAATTAATTTTAATAACCCGGCCTTGCGTTTCGGGATAAAGTACCACTTCTTCATCGGCCAAAATATTTCCGGTGGTTTCTATGGTACGCTCGCTCGCTTGTGGAATAACTGTTATTGTTTTTACTTTTGTGGGTCCACCTTTTTTTGCCGCTGCAGGAGCTTGTGCGCCTTGTTTAGGTTTTAATTTTGGCCAAGCCAATAGTGCCAGAACCACAACTCCTAAAACAATGTAAATGATATTTTTCTTCTTCATAACTATTTAATTTTTTGTGTGGGAATATTACTTGCAACCGCAGATAGGTTATCATCCATTTTACTCAGCAACTCTAAAAACATATTTTTTTCTTGACTACTAAATCCTTTAAATGCCAATTTATTCAAGTTGCAAAAAGTAGTGTCTATTTTTGGTGCAAGTTTTAAGCCTTTTGCTGTTGGTGATATGATATAAGCCCTCCTGTCTTCGCTGTGTGGTGTGCGTTTTACCAAACCTTTCTCGGTTAAGTAGTCAATTACCCTAACCATGGTTGCTTTATCTATTTGTAAACAATTGGCTAAACATTGTTGGGTAATTTCTTCATGTTTACAAATTAATCCTAATACATAGAAGTAACGGTCTAATTCTGCACTTGCCAGTTGTTGTTCAGCAGCGTGGTAGTACTTTTTAAACAGCATGTTGAACATCAAACTCAAAGGGCTTTCTTTAGACTCAAATGGATTTATTTTGTTTTTTTGCTGGGGTAACATGCTGCAAACATAGTTGAATTTGTATATAGTTGATAAAGTCAACTATTGTAGTGATGTAAATTTTACACAAACGGTTTTTTATTTGGATAAGTTGCTCACATAAATCAACCATCTATTGTATTACATTTGCGACTTGTAATTTGATATGTCGTACTACATTAAGCAAGATTTAAACGATACCATTTGTGCATTGGCAACAGCCGGTGGAGTGGGAGCAATAGGCGTAATACGTGTAAGTGGTGCAAATGCCATAACCGTTGTTGATTCCGTTTTTAAAGGAAAACGATTAACCCAGCAAGCCACGCATACCGTGCATTTTGGTAAAATAGTTGATGGCGATAAGGTAATAGACGAAGTGTTGGCCACCTTGTTTATCAACCCAAAATCATATACCGGAGAAAATACTGTAGAATTAAGTTGCCATGGTTCGCCATACATACAACAACAAATTTTGCAATTATTAGTAAGCAAAGGTTGCCGTTTGGCCAAGCCGGGCGAGTTTACTTTGCGTGCTTTCTTAAATAAAAAACTGGATTTATCTCAAGCCGAGGCTGTGGCCGATTTAATTGCCAGTAACAGCGAAGAAAGTCACCGTACGGCCATGATGCAAATGCGTGGAGGCTTTAGTTACCAGATTGCCGACATGCGCGAACGCCTCATCAATTTTGCTTCGTTAATAGAGCTCGAATTAGATTTTTCCGAAGAAGATGTAGAGTTTGCCCAACGCGATGAACTGATTAAACTAGTAAGCAACATACAACACCTTATACAAGAGTTGTTGCACTCTTTTAAATATGGTAACGCTATTAAAAACGGTATACCAACTGTAATTGCAGGTAAACCTAATGCCGGAAAATCAACTTTATTAAATGCATTGGTAAACGAAGAGCGCGCTATTGTTAGCGATATAGCAGGCACCACGCGCGATACCATTGAAGAAGCATTTGTAATAGATGGAATTACGTTTAGGTTAACCGATACAGCCGGTATACGTAGCAACTCGCAAGATAAGATAGAAGTAATAGGTATAGAGCGCACGTTTGATAAACTACAAAAAGCCAGCATTATTATTTATGTGTACGATGCAGCCACCAGTACAGCTCAAGAGTTAAACAACGAGTTAGCGCAGTTTAATCACATCAACGCCATAGTAATTCCTGTAGCCAATAAAATAGATTTAACCAATGCGCCACTCATACCCAATGCGCAAACCATTTCACTTTCGGCAAAAGATAAAACCGGAATAGAAACATTGAAGCAACGTTTAATAGAAACAGTGCGCAAAGACCAAGTTAAAAACGATGTTATCATCACCAACTTGCGCCATTACGAAGCCCTGCAACATGCCAGCGAAGCCCTGCAATTGGTGTTAAACGGTATCGATATGCATATTACAGGCGAGCTGTTAGCGTTTGATATTCGCAAAGCATTGTTCCACTTAGGTGAGATCACAGGTGATGTTACAACAGATGATTTGTTAGCAAACATCTTTAGTAAGTTTTGTATCGGAAAGTAAAGATTAGGGCGTTTTCCCGAAGTTTCGCTTCGCTTCATTCGGGGTCGGTTGTTACGCTATACTGCGGTGCCGCTTAACCACCTAACGCGGGTTTTTCGTATAGATGAACTTCTTTTTTATACAATAGCTTTTTCAACTCGTTTAATTTTCGGTTTTGATCCATTTTTTTTGAGGTACTCATTACATCGTATAAATATTCTCTGCAGCAACTTTAATCAAATAATATAAATTGCGTGTATTGTTAAGTTAAATAAGCTTATGAAAATAACAACCAACATATTGGCTACGTTAATTTTTACATTATTAATAATTGCGTGTGGTAATAATAAAGTCAGTAATGAAGAAACAACCAAATTAGATACATTGAGCACCGATAATAATGAAATGGGTGCAGTAAGTGCGGCCGGAGGTGGTGCCGAAAAGGTAAATCTTCCTGATGTTTTTGAAGAAGGTGCAATTATGCTATCTCTCAGAAATTATTTTAATCAAGAAGAAGTAAATCGTTATAAATCGCTTGAGTTTTATGGTTTATTTTACGACTCTGCCACGTCACTATATAATTTGCGTAAAACACCGGTTTCTTTTGTTGAAACAGGTATATTATATGACGATGGTCTTACTTCATTCGAGTGCGGTGTGGTGATTAAGGAACGTGAGTCATGTGTTTTTTTATTACATAACAAATACTTAACCCAGCCCGGTACCAAAATAAAAAATGTACTTAGTGAGCCACGCTTTTTTCAAGCTGGCGAATCGATGAAGTTTAATATTGGTGGTAATGAATTTGTACTCTCGGCAAGCGATTATGTGGTAGAGCCTAACGGTTCACAAACCCACATGGATTACAAGCTTATGCTAAATGGTAAATTTAAAGATGGAACCACATCAGAAACGCTGCTTAGCTTTATCCCATGGTTTGATGATGGATCAGTAAACGTTTTGTTTATAGGTGATTTAGATGGCGATGCCTATCCTGACTTTATTATTGATAATGCGAGTAAGTACACAGGTGTCACTAAATCAGGGGTGTTTTACTCCACCAAAGCTTCAACTATAAAAGGAATGCCTAAACCAATAGCACAACAAGAAGAGGGGTCGATTGGTAAAGAAGAGCATAACGGTGAACTTGGTTGTTAGCCTAATATTTAATAGATAAAAAGAATGGTTTGTAACATACGTTACAAACCATTCTTTTTATAGGATTTAACTTTGTGTCATAATTTTAAAACTATGGCAACCGTTAAACTTACCACAGCAGATTTTAAACGTAATATTTTTAATTACGAAACCGAAAAGGATTGGAAATACACTGGCCACTTACCTGCAATCATTGATTTTTATGCCGATTGGTGCGGTCCATGCAAAATGGTAGCTCCTGTATTGGAAGAATTAGCAGCAGAATATGATGGTAAAATCATTATTTATAAAGTAGATACTGAGGTTGAACAAGAATTATCAGCAGTGTTTGGTATACAAAGTATCCCTTCGTTTTTATTTATTCCAATGGAAGGAACACCAATGATGCAACCGGGCGCATTACCTAAAAATGTATTTAAGCAAGCAATAGAAAATAATTTGTTAGCTGCCGTAAAGTAGCGAAGCATTCGTTTCATAAGTGGGTTAATTGGTTTAAAGTCGTTAGTTACTTCGGTACTAACGGCTTTATTTTTTATCAGTCGATTCAATCAGCAGCTTGTCACATCATCATGTATCATGAATATACAAGGCTTCTAAAAATAATATCCTATAATACTTTAAAAATTTTGCACCTTTGTTCGATATGTTAAAACCGGGATTTTATTACGACTTAACCATTTTAGAAAAAACAGCTGATGGATATTGGTTTGGAGAAACCAAAGATCAAGTGGCTTTTATGCCAAAGCAGTACGCTGATACCGGATTATTGGTTGGAGATAAGTTAACCGTTTTTTTATACCACGACTCGACAAATATTTTATGTGCTACCACCAAAAAACCTAAAGGCAAAGTTGGCGATTTAGTTACCTTAAAAGTTGTTGACATGAGTCCGGCCGGTGCATTTTTAGATTGGGGTTTACCCAAAGATTTGCTTTTGCCACGCTCATTACACGAAGATGATTTACTTACCGGTGATTATTGTTTGGTTAAAATTTTATACGATGAACCTACGGGAAAAGTTATTGCCAAAGAAAAGTTGAATGACGAATTGAGCAATGAAGTGTTAACCGTTAGAGAGAAAGAAATCGTTCAGTGTATCGTATATAAAGATACCGAGTTAGGTTACCAAGTAATAGTAAATGAAAAACACCTTGGGTTGTTGCATTACAACGAGGTGTTTAAAGATTTATTTGTGGGTGATGTATTTACCGGTTTCGTGAAAAAGATAAAAGAAGAAAACAAGTTAGATATCATGATTGGCAAGCCCGGTTACCAACGTGTAGAAGATGAAGGAGATGTGATATTGCGCGAATTACGTAAGCACAACGGGTATTTGCCATACCACGATAAAAGCAGTGCGGAAGATATTTATCGCGTGTTTGGTATGAGTAAAAAAACGTTTAAAATGACTTTAGGTAATTTATACCGAGATAGAAAAATTAAAATTGAATCTGAAGGAATCAGATTATCATAGTGTTCGTCCTGTTTATAGAGGTTGTTAAACTCTAGCTAGTTTTATGCTGTTGAAATATAGCTTTAAATTTTTTATTAACTTTTTAGCTCAATCTATTCATGTTATATGTAATCGCGGGATGTAAACATTCGTTTCAAGACAACTGCGCAGCAATCAACCAGGCCAAATAAGAAAAAACAACGATAACAAAAATCCCCCAATAGCTTTCGCTACTGAGGGATTTTATATTTGTTTAAAAACGTACTATTCGTGCGTTTCAGTCTCTGCTTTTTCTTGGGTTTCTTCCACTGCTGTTATTTCAACAGGTGTTTCTTCCACCACCACATCAAAAGGACGTTTGCCTAAAATTTCTTCTAAATCGTGTTGGAACAAAATTTCACGCTTCAATAAAATTTGCGAAAGTTCTTCCAACTTATCACGTTTTTCTATTAACAACGCTTTGGTTTTTTGGTAGCAAGCATCAATTTGTTTGCGCACTTCAATATCAATCATCTCAGCTGTTTTATCGCTGTATGGTTTGGTAAATCCGTACTCGTTATTAGGGTCGTTAAAACTTACGTTACCTACATTGCTGTTCATACCATAAATGGTAACCATAGCGTAAGCCATACGTGTTATTCGTTCCAAATCATTTTGTGCTCCTGTACTTACACGGCCAAAAACAATATCTTCAGCTACACGTCCGCCCAAGGTCATACACATCATGTTTTCCATTTGTTCGGTGGTGTATAAATATTGGTCTTTAGGCAAATATTGCGCATAACCTAATGCTGCAACACCACGTGGTACTATACTTACTTTTACCAATGGGTCGAGGTCTTTTAGGAACCAACCCACAATAGCATGACCACTTTCGTGGTAAGCAATAATTTCTTTTTCTTCGGGCGAAATGATTTTATTTTTCTTTTCCAATCCACCAATCACACGATCAACTGCATCTTGAAAATCTTGCATGTCGATTTCGGTTTTGTTTTTACGTGCAGCAATTAAGGCGGCCTCGTTACACACATTGGCAATCTCTGCTCCTGCAAATCCTGCGGTTTGGGTTGATAAACGATCTGCACTTACATCGGCATTTAATTTAAGTGGTTTTAAGTGCACCCTAAATATTTCAGCACGACCTGCTAAATCCGGTTTATCAATAGAAATTTGTCTATCAAAACGACCCGGACGTAACAATGCTGCATCTAAAATATCGGGACGGTTGGTTGCTGCTAAAATAATAACCCCCGAATCGGTTGAGAAACCATCCATTTCTGTTAACAATTGGTTTAAGGTATTCTCACGTTCATCGTTACCTCCTTGCACCATGTTACGGCCACGGGCACGACCAACAGCATCAATCTCATCAATAAAAATGATGCAAGGGGCTTTCTCTTTTGCTTGGCGGAATAAATCGCGCACACGGCTTGCTCCCACACCCACAAACATTTCTACGAAATCAGAACCTGATAACGAGAAAAACGGTACACCGGCTTCGCCTGCAACAGCTTTTGCCAATAAGGTTTTACCTGTACCCGGAGGGCCTACCAATAAAGCGCCTTTAGGAATTTTACCTCCTAAGTTGGTGTACTTTTTAGGGTTTTTAAGGAAATCTACAATTTCCATAATTTCCACTTTGGCTTCATCTAAACCCGCAACATCTTTAAAGGTTACTTTTACTAAGTTTTCTTTATCAAACAATTGTGCTTTCGATTTACCAATGTTAAACAATTGTCCTCCACCGGCACCACCACCGCCCATTCTGCGCATCAAAAACATCCACAAACCAAGCAATAATAATAGGGGTAAAATCCATCCTATAATATCGCCAAAATAGTTGTGTTGTGTGGTGTACTCAACCGGTATTTGTATGGCCTGACCCGGGTTGCGTTTGGTATATTCTACCTCAGCATCTTTTAAATCGGCACGAAATTGTGTTACATCACCAATTTCAAAAAAGTAGTGTGGGCCAACGTCTTCGCCAAAAAGGCTGCGGTCTTTCAGGTCTTTAAATTTTTCACCGCTTAATGCGTCTTTTTTAAGTGTAACCTCCGCACGTTTTTCATTTACGATGGTTATTTTCTCTACACTGTTGGCCATTATCATGTCGCTTTGCACACGGAACCAAGTGGTTTTAAGTGCAACATCATGCGGCATGAGTTGTATACCAATAAATATGGCAAAAATTATCCCGTATATCCAGTAAAAATTAAATTTAGGCATCTGGGGTACTTTAGGTTTACGTGGTCCTTGGTTAGGTTCCTGCGGACGTTGGTTGTTTGGTTCGATATCAGCCATTTATATTCTTATGTTATTTTTTGTTATCTGTAATATTAAGCAAGATTACTTACATTTTGTTTTTTAACCAACATTAAGCGGTTTGTTTAGGTAATTGTTTGTATACCCAGCTATTTTCTAGTGCAATACGAAAATTGTTGCGAAGTTCGCCCACATTGGCTACTACTTTATTATAAAACACCGTTTGTGCTGATAATGTTCCGTTGCTTAATAATTCTGCCACTCTGGCTTTGGTGCCAACTTCAACATTGCCGTTTAATTCAAACTCAAGTTGCAAACGGTTAAACAAAGGGATGTTTAGTTGTTGTTCCCATTTTTGCACCAAGTGTACTGATTTATCTATGCCACAGCCACTAATGTCGTGGTGCGCAATGTCTACTGCAAACACCAAAAACAGGTCATCCAAAATATTGAATGATGCCTTAAGCGGCATTTGGTGGGCAGTCCATTCTTCAGTAAACTGATCGGCATCGGCTTGAATCATTGCCTTTTCGTGTTGTGATAAAGGTTTTGATGCTGCGTATACCCAAACACGGGCATGATCGGGTAATTGATTAAATTCAACTTTCATGTTTGGCGAAATTAACCAAAAATCAAGCCATTGCCATATTGGCGCTTTAAGTTTAACGGTTTACCTACGTAGGTTTTATTGCTTTGGGTTGATGTAAAAAATGTAATAGATTGATGTACTTTGATTTTAAGGTTCTTACGTGTGCGGTTGTGTACCATGCCTGGTGCTTAACTTATACCAAGGTTAAGGTAAAACTTATGATTTAATCGGTAAAAAAACTGACAGGTTTGGTTGATTAGTTATTGGTTGATGGGTTGACAGGTTGATTCACTTATTAGCTATAGCTACGAAATGCGAGGAGTTGTTGGATGACCGGTTGATCGCGGAAAGCGCTCATGAATTTTAAACGTAGAGATAGCTTCGCAAGTCTGATTGGCTCACTGAAAACGCATAAGGATACAGAAGTTTGCTTCGCAAAGCTACAGCCTGTTCGAGTTCGCTAAGGGCTGCTTGTGCCAGAGCGCGAGTATCGAGAATAGGAGTTAGAAAAATAATTAACTTTAACAATCCAATTCTCGATACGATTGAGCTAACGCCAAGTCCTGGCAACAATCACTCGAACAGGCTGTCACATCCTTTGTTCATTTTTTTTTAAGATAGAACTCCTCAATGCCGAATGCGTTGCGCTGCGTGCTCTCTATTTGGTAAATCTTCGTAATTCTGTTCAAAGCAGCTTGCTTTAAAAATTCAAGTACGGTTTTAGTGTAATATTTTATAACCCATTGAATAATTACTGCAACTTGGTATGCAAAGTTTAGTGGTGTATTTGTTATCATTGCAGTTCATGGAATTAAACGCAAGTTCAATTGTTATTATAGGAGCTGGTCCTGCGGGCTGTGCCACATCGTTATTTTTAGCTAAACACAAAATACCTCATACCATTATTGATAAGGCTGTTTTTCCGCGCGATAAGGTTTGTGGTGACGCGCTTAGTGGTAAAACAGTTTACGTATTAAACCAACTCGACCCAAGTATTATTCCTGCTTTCGATCAACAAAAAAAACAGTTTATAGAGAGCTGGGGTGTAAAGTTTGTTGCACCAAACGGAAAAGCCATTGATATTCCGTTTAAGCAAGACATGAGCAAGGAGAAATACCCTCCGGGCTTTATTAGCAAACGTATTGATTTTGACAACGAACTTTTTAAACGTTTAGATAGAAATTACGCTACTGTGCTTGATGGTACAGAGGTTACCGAAATAAATCGCAATGGTGATTTGTTTGATGTAACAATAGTTAAAAATGATTCAACCCAAACCCTAAAAAATATAAAATTACTGGTAGGTGCTGAGGGTGATAGGAGTGTAGTGGCTAAAAAACTATCACCCAATAAAAAAGAAAACGACCACTATTGTGCAGGTATTCGTGCCTATTACGAAGGGGTTGAAGGCATGCATCCGCAAAATTTTATTGAGTTACATTTTTTACCCGAAATGTTACCCGGTTACTTTTGGATTTTTCCATTGCCAAATGGTATGGCCAATATTGGGGCAGGTATGTTAAGCAGTGAGGTAAGTAAACGTAAGGTAAACCTTAAAGCCGATATGCTGAAGGCCATAGAGAACAATCCTGCTATTAGTGCACGTTTTAAAAATGCAAAATTGCAGGGCAAAATTCAAGGTTGGGGATTACCACTGGGCAGCAAAAAACGTCCGGTTAGTGGCGCAGGTTTTTTATTGGTGGGTGATGCCGGTTCGTTAATAGACCCATTTACAGGAGAGGGAATTGGTAATGCCTTATACAGCGGTATGATGGCTGCAAACCATATTACTGAGGCTGTAAAACAAAATAGGTTTGATGCCGCATTTTTAAAACAATACGATGATGCTTTTTACGCCCGCCAATGGGATGAGCTTAAACTGAGTCATACCATGCAAAAGCTGGTTAAGTTCCCGTGGTTGTTTAATTTTGTGGTAAATAAAGCACATAAAAATAAAGCCTTGCGCGAAACGATTAGTTGTATGTTTGAAGACTTAGACTTACGTGCTAAGTTGCGTAATCCGCTGTTTTACGTAAAATTATTAATGAACGATAAGGTTAAAAAATAAAGGCCATGAGCAACAACGACATCATAAAAAAATTGCGCATTGCGCTTCATTTACGCAATGAGCATATTGTAGAAATTTTAAAATTGGTTGATTTTAAAGTGACAACAACCGAGTTAACCGCTTTTTTTCGCAGCGAAGATCACCCAAATTACAAACCAATGGGCGACCAATTGCTGCGTAATTTTTTAAATGGGTTAATTATTTACAAACGTGGCGTAAAGGAAGAAACACCAAAAACAGATACCAAAGCTTAGTTCATGCTGGCAGTAAAATCTGCCACCAAGCTTTTTATTTCCATCAACATATTTTCGTCTAAGGGATTTTTGGCCCAAATGGTGTGCATACCAACACTACCAGCGCCATTTAAGTTGGCCTTCATATCGTCAATAAATAAGCATTCGTGCGGCTGTAAGTTGTTGTCGTGCAGTACAAACTCATAAATATCTTTGTTGGGTTTACGCAAGCCAATTTCGTAACTGTAATACACTTTATCAAATAACCCGAACCAATCTAACTTAGGGTGTTCTTCATTCAGGTATTTGTTAAATGCGTCAATATGAATGGAGTTGGTGTTGCTTAACAAATGCACATTAAAATTTTTACGTAAAAACTTTAAATAAGTCAACCTTTCAATGGGTAAATCTAATAACATGGCGTTCCATGCGGCATCAATCTCTTTTGCAGTAGCAGTGCCTTTGAGGTGCGTAATCATGGCTTGTCTAAAATCATCAGCATTAATTTTGCCGGTTTCAAAATCGGCAAACACGGTCGACATGGCATTGATGCTGTCTAAATCGGCACCTAATCTGTTAAAGGCACGCAAAGTGCGGTCTTGATCCAAATTAAGTATCACACCCCCAAGGTCGAAAATAATTGTTGTAATTTTTGTCATTTGATACTTGTATAACAAGATACAAAAATATATGTTTGCACTCCTTTAAAAGGAAAAAGATTTTAAGCAATTAAAATCTCGGGCCTATAGCTCATTCGGTTAGAGCAACTGACTCATAATCAGTAGGTGCCTGGTTCGATCCCAGGTGGGCCCACGGAATTAACGCCTCAACGCAAGTTGGGGCTTTTTGTTTTAGAGAATTTAGGTGTCTGGTGCCTCCCTAGGCTTCGGGACCAGGTGGGCCCACAAAAGCCGCTTCGTAAGAGGTGGCTTTTTTAGTAATTTACTTCAACTAAATTTTATAGCGTGGATAAAGTAACACGTTAGTTAAGAAGAAATCAATTTTGCAATCTTGGGAGCATTATACTGTAACTATCACTAAATAGTTGTAGGTAGATGTTTTTAAGGACAAGGGTGCTCTGACATTTTATTCACAGGAAGCTTGCTGCCGGCTGCTTTTACACGGGTAATAAATAAATCACATTCTACTTCACTTAGTATTCCAATTCTCATGGCCTCACATAAAAAATCCATAGTTGTTAGATACTCTATTGAGTGCATTTTGCAATAGTTGGCAATATCTTTTAAATTGCTGCTGGCCAAAATATCTTTTGTTTTTCTCACTACTGCTAAACAAGCAGATTCTCCATCCCCTTTAAACATCAACTTTTTTATATGAAGGTATTCTTTTTTTATTACCTCATCATGCTCTGGAAATGGCATAATTTCTATTAGCTTAAAATTGATAAGATTTTCAACTTCTGCTCTCTTTTTGGGGAATCTTGAAAGCTCTGCATATACCTTGTCAAGCATCTTGATTTTGTAAGGAAATATTTTCGGTAATTGTGTAATTGCGCCACCTGTAATGAAATGTGAAACTACATCAGCGTCAATAAGTATAATTTTATCACTCTTCCCCATTCTCTAATTTTTCTATTTCATTGCTATTCATACCTAAATCAAGTAGAAGTGAATAATAGTGACTTTCAGAAATGATTTCCTTATCAAATAGCTCTCTGGCAAGAGTTCCATAGTCGCCAATTACCTCATGATGGTTTCCGTTTTCGTAAATTACGGTAGAGTGTCCAAATTCAATAGCACCTCTTCTAACATTACTATTAAATTCTTCCCATTTCACAGGTGAAATAATTCCTAATTCCTTAAGACGGTATAAGAGCGCTGTTCTTGAACAAGAAAAGTATTGCTCAATTTTTAGTATGGTTTTCAGCCTTATTTTATCCTTACTTAATTCTTCATCAGGAATCAAAGATTTGACGCCAATTTCAGGTAGTAATAGATGTGCCGCAAAAACATCAGCATTATATTCCTCTTTGTCTGCTTTGGCAAATTTTCCGGCTGTACATACCATTGAGTCAAAACGCTCTTGAATAAACAAGTGGTAAAGTTCATGGCAAATGGTGAAGTGCTGATGTCCTAAAGTTTTGTTGCTGTTGATTAAGACAAAGCGCTTGATTTCACCTTCTTTATCAATTTTTAATGCCATTCCTGAAAATCCGGCACTCAGTGGTTTAAATACCGTTAAAACATCCAACTTATATAAGAGACTTTTAAGTCTTACACTATCATTACTTCCTAAACCATTGGAGTTTCTGAAGTCGTTCGCTTTTTTTTCAAGAATGAGATGATTCATTTGCGGTAGCCTTTTTCATTCCTAAATAATTAAGAACAATTTTCCTGAAATCTGCGATGTGATGAAGGTCCTCTGCATTCAGTGTATCTGCTCTAAATGCTAATGCCACTTTAACTTCATGAGCTGATTCATCTAACTCATATAAGTCGTATTCATCAATTCCAAATAGCTTTGCGGCAGCACTTAAAAGATTGGTTGGAACTGTCCTTTTTCCATTCTCATAATAACTAACCTCCTCTCTATTAATACGCAAATAATTAGCCAATAGGTCTTGGGTAATACCCAAATTCTCCCTGTATCTTTTTAGATTAATTCCTATTATTTGATTTTGATTCATACATTGTGTATTTGGTAAATTGCAGCGGTTTTGTGTTACAAACAAACACATTAGTTTTCATATTTCAAAAAATGTAACATAAATAAATGCCTTAAATAGCTTACAAACAGTATGTATTGGCACTTTTGGCGTGTTATGTAGATGTAATTAATGGTTCAATTTTGTTTCACTGCATTGTGCGAGTTTTTTTACTATCAGCATGCACCACTTTAAGATTTATAATTACGGGCATAAATTATAAATCACATTGGTATAATGTGTTTCTTGATTGTAATTTAACCGGAAAGTATAAAAAAACGGATGTGAGTAGATGAAAAGAGTTGAGACACCCATATCACTTAAATTGTAGTACCTGTTCTGTTATGTGTTTTATTGCTGTATACTGTTTGCTCTAGTTAAATGTGTGCAATATCTCCGAAACAAATATTCAGGAGGTGGTTTAAACTTTATTAAAAATCAGCACAGCCTAAATATCCACCACTACTTGATCTCCTACCTCTTCCTTTATTGCAGGCATTATCAAAATTCCATATCAAAGAAATTTCCCATGTGCTAAATGAGCCTGTTGAAAAGCCACCAACATTTATGTCTGTACTCACTAATATTTGGCTATTTTCTTCCCAGGTAAAACCAAATGCAGCGAGGGCAGAGTGAGTATTTCTCCTCAAAGAGGAGTTAGCCGTTCTGAAACCTCCTCCAATTGTAAAACTTGCTCCTTGTCTTCTATTTTGTGATTGTTTAACTCCATTTACGAATATGTCAAACACATTAGTTCCCAAGTTTTCCAATTGCATATATCTAACGTTGCAAATCATTGCAACAGGCCACCTATTGTCAAATAGTGCTGTTCCATGAATCGTGTATCTTCTTGCCAATCTTTCGTCTGAATTACTGGAAATTAAATTTAGTTGAGGTGTATTTAAATTATGTGCTGAAATACCAAAATATAGTCTCTTTAAAGGAGATGATCTTTTGTTATGCTTATAGGATAGTATTGCACCTGCATTGAAATTAGCGGTAAAAACACTTAGTAATGGTAACCCACTATTACTGCTGGTTGAGACAACGCCTCTAATCGGATCTATTTGATCTGAGTAAATTAGTTGATTACCATTGAGAGATCTGTTCAGAAATCCTCCTTCAATTCCTAGTCTAAGATTTAGAAATTTACTCATTGGGATCTTTTGTGCAAAAGCTCCATATATCGACATCGTCTGAAGTCCAGACTGTCCATGAATCTCGTATCCAACTCTTCCTCCAATTCCAGAATTCGGTCTACTACAAATCGGTCCATCAACAACTAAATTACCTGACATAAAATTGCTTCCTAATTTACTTGGAATGTGCATCCATTGTGATCTAGAATTGATGTTTAACCTGATATTTGTTTCCCCCACAAAAGCAGGATTAGTATTTACCCTGTTTAAGTAAAACTGGCTGTTAATTAATTCTTGCGCCATTAACCCAAGTGGGAAGCATATGCTTAATAAAATAAGTTTAATTTTCTTTTTCATGACTATCGAATTAAAATTACATCACCAATGGTTGTTCTTGTTCCTAGTTTGGTTGGCATACCTTCCCAAGGCATACCATTAATATATTTGGCATTTATTTTCCACACATATACTCCTTGTGGCATTTGTTTGCCATTCATGTCATAACCTAACCATCCTTGAGCAGGTTTTGTGTCTCTCAATTCTTCGTTATACCAAACCAATTCGCCCCATGTATTATATATTTCAAGGCGGTATTCGCCAAGGCCTGTTCCTGCTGGTAAAAACTGTCTCACTAAATCGTTGGTTCCATCATCAGGACTAAATGCATTAGGAACATAAAGTCCTCCAAAGAAAGGAAAATCAATAATTGTATCTGTTACATCAGAGCAATTGTACTTTGTTGTAACCTCTAGTTCTACTTTAAAATTGCCTGCAAACGGAAACTGATAAGTTGGATTTGTTTCTGTACTCACTGCACCAATATTAAATCTCCACTTGCTGCTTAAGTCTATTCCTTTTGATTTGTTAAAGAATGTTGCAGTTCCATCAATTGCAGGATTATATTTTATGATGTAATCGAACAAAGCAATAGGTTTTGGATGTGCCGTAATGTAATTGGTTTTTGTAATGCTATCCGCACAACCTCCTTCTCCTATCACTACCAATTTAACATCATATTGACCGGAATCGTTAATGATGATTGCCGGGTTTTCTAAATCAGAGCTGTCAATTGTTCCAAAATACCATCGATTGCTTAATAACCCACCTGTACTATTATTTTGGAATGCAACAGTTAATGGCACACAACCTACTATGTTAGGAGTAGTAAAGTTTGCTTTTGGTTGTGGGAAAATATAGAATGGTGATGTTGTAGAATCTTTACAGCCATATTGGTTTTGTGCAACTAACTTAATAGGATAATTACCAACACCACTGTATGTATAAGCAGGGGTGTTTATTGTGCTAATCGTTCCATCATGGAAATACCAGGTAAAATCTGTTATTCCAGAAGATTGATTGGTGAAATTAACCAATGTTGGTTTATCACAAGCTTGCTTTGGCGAGTAATCGAATTTAACATCAGGTACAGGGAATACACGTATATTTTTTGATGCAGAATCTACACAGCCATTTAATGTACTTGCTATTAAAGTTACCCTAAATAAGCCTGGATTGTTGTACTGCACAATAGGAGTCGAAAGGCTACTAATTCTACCATCACCTAATCTCCATAAATAATAATCTCCAAATTGCGAGTTGTTGTTTAATGTAACCGATTCATTTAAGCAAATATCAGCATCGCTTAAATTTAAATCTGCAATTGGGTTTTGGTATATTTCAATAGTATCAGTAAATGTATTATAACATCCGCTTGTGCTTGAAACTGCTTTTAGTGTTACAGCATAACGACCAGGATTACCATAGGTGTAGGTTGGATTTGTAATTACACTGCTATCGCCATTACCAAAGTACCATGTTAGTGCACCGGCATTTAAGGTGGTGTTTTGGAATTTAATTTGTTTGCCCCTACAAAGTGTGTCTGAAATTACTTTGAAACTAACAGTTGGAGCCGGTAGCACTGTTACGGTATACGTACTGGTATCAAAACCACAACCATTACTAACAAATTGCTTTACACGGTAAATGCCACTTTGTGTAAATGTATGAATAGGGTTTAATGCAGTTGTACCATTGCCATCATCAAAACTCCAGCTTACAAACAAATTGTTTTCTGATTGATTAAAGAATTGAACAGTTAGTGGAGCACAACCACTTTGTTTATCGGCCGTAAAGAATGATTTTACATTGTTTTTTCTAACAATAATTGGTTTAGTGATGGTATCAAAACCGCACTCGTTAGAGGTAATTAACTTTACAAAGTATGTAGTATCGTTGTTAAATGCAAGATAAGTTTGACTTGGTGGATTAGGGGTAATATGATTAGAACCATTGCCCATATTCCACTGATAAAATCTCGGGAATCCTGTTGTGCGATTTAAGAATGTTACAGTTAATGGAGTACAGCCACTGTCTGTGCTCATAATGAAATTAGAAACAGGTTTAGGGAATACTTTAATCGTATCTGCTTTTGTACTTATTCCACACAAATTTGTAACGGTTAAACTAATCATGTACAAGCTATCTTGAACCTTACTTTGCTTGTATATTTTGTCTGATATGTTTACGGAATCCAAAACATTTCCTAAACCATCATTCCATCTATAACTGCTGTATCTAGCTTTTGATGTGTTTGTGAATCTAACCAATAACGGACCGCAACCAGAATCGGGTAATAGGTTAAAGTTTGCAACCGGTATTTTGGTAATTTCTATTGTTTTTGTTAAAGAGTCTTTACAACCATTAGCTGTAAATGCCACTAATTTTATTTGATAATAGCCAGTGTCTGCAAACGAAATATTAGGGTTAACCAAGTTTGATGTTTGGCCATTTCCATATCTCCATAAATAATTAACCGCACCTGTTGTTGTATTATTTAATGCAACACTATTTCCAACACACGAAAGTGTATCATTAGTAAAACCAACTTGTGGTAAGGCATTAACATTAACCGTTTTTATAACGGTGTCTGTGCAACCATTATCACTATTTACAATAAGACGGGTTAAATAACTACCAGCGGTTGCATATTGTATTGTAGGGTTGAGAGTGGTTGACGTATCACCATTTCCAAAATTCCATAACCTGTAAACAATATTTCCAGTTAATATTCTAGTTGAATCAACAAAGTTAACCGGTGAAGGGAAGCATGGTGTATTAGCTATAAAATTAGCAATAGGTTTTGGGTATACTTTTATTTCTTTAACAATGGTATCCTTACATCCATTATCAGATTCAACCAAAAGGGTAACCAAATAACTTCCCGGGTTGGTGAATTGTTTAACAGGATTTTTAAGTATTGATGTCGTGCCATCGCCAAAATTCCAATTCCATTTTGTAATGTTTCCTGTTAAAATTGTTGAGCTATCTATAAACTGAGTTGATGCTGGATAACAAACAAAAGTTGCACCAAAATTAGCTGTAGGTTTAGGATATAAAATAGCTGACTTACTCACTGAATCAGTGCAACCAAAACCACTTATTGCTTTTAATTGAACCGCATAATTTGAAGGTAATGCATAAAGTTTATTAACCTGTGCTCCTTGAGCAGAAGTGCCATCTCCAAATTGCCATAAGTAAGATGCAATATTTCCTCTGTCAATGGTTACTTGTTGATTAAACCTGATGCTATCCGGATAGCAACTGTTGTTAAAATTAAAGTTCACAACAGGTAATGGCTCAGTAAATACTTTTATTGCATTACTGTTAATAGAGCATGCACCTGAGAATACTGTCCTCTTATAGTATGTAGTATTTATTATGTTTCCTGGATAATAATAATCAAATTGTGCATTTGGAATATTAATCCAAGATAAACTATCAGTGCTTTGTTGCCACTGGTAAGTATAGCTTATTCCATTTCCTCCGATGGGTTGAGTGCCTCTTAATGTATCTGCTTTTTGAGTGGAGCAAATAATTTGGTTTGATGAAATAATGTTGTTGTTAAGCTGAGGTTGAACCGTTATTTTAATTACGTTACTAATATTGTTACATGGCCCTGATGTTACACTACGCCTTAAATAAGTGGTTGATGTTAGTGCGTTGGGTTGGTAATTAACTCCCGTACCATTTATATTTATGTTTATCCAATTAACCGAATCAGGGCTTATTTGCCATTGATAGTTAAATATGCCATTACCTCCGGATGGTGTTATTCCATTTACTAATGCCGGAACACCTAACTCACAAATGGTTTGGTTTTGAGATATAATGTTATTTGAGATTAAAGGATTTACAATTATGGCTACAACCGGACTAATTGAAGTTTGTGCTCCTATGCATGGGCCCGAGTTAACCAATCTCCTGTAATATGTGTTTGTAAATAATGTAGGTGGGGTGAAGCTTGTGTCTGTTGCGCCTGCAATGTTGTTCCATCCACTTGTAGCAGTTGAGTCTTGCCAAGTATAAGTGTGCACTCCGGCTTGTCCTCCTACAGGTTTTAAGCCAATTATGGCATTTGGTTGTGCGCCATAACAAATGGTTTGATTGCCGCTTATATTATTATTTGTTATTGCTGGCAGCACAATAATTTTTACTGGGATACTCGTATTACTACAAGAATTTGAGCTTACAACTCGTTTAAACCATGTAGTTTGGAATAATGTGGTTGGTTGTATATTTTGATCGGTTTGGCCAATAATCGTATTCCAATTCAAGCTATCTGTGCTGCTTTGCCAAATGTAACTGTAAGTATTGTTTCCTCCTGTTGGTAAAGTACCATTAATAATGCTTGGCTGCTGAGCATTGCAAATAGTTTGATTAGCGCTAATGTTGTTATTAGCAATTATCGGGAGAACTCTTATGCTAACTACATTACTAATGGAAGTTTGATTTATGTTACAAGGTCCCGATGTAACTGATCTTCTAAAATAGTGGATAGGTTCAGTTAAAATTCCGGGGTTATAACTAAAGTTAGTTGCGCCAAAAATATTTGTCCATGTGTTACTATCAGTTGATGTTTGCCATTGGTACTGATAAGTATTATCACCACCGTTTAGTGTTTGAATGCCATTTAAAACAGTTGCACTTTGTCCGGTACAAACAATTTGGCTGTTACCTATTTGGTTTCCTGATACGCTTGGCAAAACATTAACTTTTACATGATTACTTACTGAAATACATGGTCCTGATGTAACCATTCTTCTAAAGTATAAAGTACTTGTTAATGGTGGTGATTGGTATGATGTATCATTGCTTGCCACAATGTTGGTCCAAGTAATAGAGTCTGGGCTACTTTGCCATTGGTAAGTATAATTGCCATTTCCACCATTTGCGCTATTGCCGGTTAATTTATTCGGTATTTGTCCATAGCAAATGGTTTGTGCAGTACCAATAAAATTATTTGTTAAAATAGGCAGTACAATAATTTTTACTGGAACTGAAATGTCTGAACATGTACCCGAATTTACTATTCTTCTAAAGAAAGTTGTATTGGTTAAACCTGGAGCCCCAAAAGTTAAAGTAGCTTGATTTCCACCAGGCACATTTTGCCAGCTTAAGCTGTCGGCACTACTCTGCCAGGTGTAAGTGTAGCTGTTGTTGCCACCTACTAATGTTGCACTACTTTGTAAGTTTGCAGGTATCTGTCCTTGACATATTGTTTGATTGGCCGATATCGTATTTCCTGCAATAAGCGGCCAAACAGTTACAGACTTCACAATTGTATCTCTGCAACTGCTGTCTGATACCACCACGTGCATTACATTGTAGTTACCGGCAAACAAATAGGTTTTTGTTGGATTGTTTAAAATACTTGTTGTGTTATCGTCAAAATTCCAGAAGTAATTTGTTATGCTACCAGTTGCAATAGTAGATAGTGTTGTTAATTGGGTAGTTTGATTTAAACATACTGTATTGTTGGTAAAGTTTGCTGTGGGTTTTGGATTTACAACTAATGTTCTTGTTGTTGAATCCTTGCATCCATCGTTTGTGGTAACAACTAGTTTTGTTAAATAGGTACCTGCTGAGTTGTATATTTTGCTATTTTGGAAGTTAGCAGTAATTGTTTCAGATCCATCGCCAAATATCCATTTATGGTTAACTATACTGCTTCCCACTTTTACTGTTGAGTTTGATTGAAACTGATTTGCAAGACCAAAGCATGCATTTGTGGTGTTGTATGATGCAACGGGTTTAGGGTAAACGGTTACAGGTTTAGTAAGTGTGTCTTTACAACCATTATTAGTGGTTACAATAAGTTGTACTTGATAGCTACTTGCGGTATCATAAACATAAGATGTTGTATTGCCTGCATTGTTACTAAATCCATTTCCATAATTCCATTGGTGGTTGGTAATATTACCGCTACTAACTGTTGAGTTTGAGTTGAAATTAATAACAAATCCTAAACAAGCATTGTTGTTTGTAAACTGTGCTACTGGCTTAGGGTTAACCAAAATAGTTATTGTATTACTAATTGATAAACAAATATCTGAAGTAACTAATCTTCTGTAGTAAGTTGTTTTACTTAAAAAAGTTGGTTGATAATTTACATTATTCGCACCCGAAATGTTGGTCCAAACATTACCCGCTGAACTGTCTTGCCATTGGTAGTTTAGCTGATTCGGAATATCACCACCGGCTGGTATCGAACCTACAAGTTGATTGGGTATGTTTACAGCACACAGGGTAGCATTACCCGAAATAGAATTTGATGTTATTGGTGGTACTACCAATATTCTTATGCTGTCAGAAAGATGCGAGCAGGTTCCTGATGTTACTACCCTTCTTAAATAAGTGGTATTGGTTAGTGGCTGATTAAAATTTAAGTCTCTGTTGTTTGCTCCTAATATTATACTCCATGAAAAACCATTGTTGCTTTGTTGCCATTGGTAACTAAAAATGTTATTTCCTCCAATAGGGTTTGAGCCGGTTATGATTCCTGCACTACTTCCACTGCAAAGTTTTGTTACAGGTGCCGAAATGGTATTGCCATCAATTACATTTCTTACCAACACTGGTTTAATAACTGAGTCGGCACAGGCGCTATCACTTTTTACAACCAATTTTACATTGGTTAAGCCTGCTTGTGTAAATATTCTAGATACATGTTGTGTGTTTGCTGTGCTATTGTTATCAGCAAATAACCAATTGTTTTGGTCTATTGTGCCGTTGCTAATACTGCTTAAATTAGTAAGTGTGGTGGCTTGATTAAAACATACTGTATCAGAGGTAAAGTTTGCCAATGGTCTTGGATTTACAACTAGGTTTCTGTTAGTAGAATCAATACAACCGTTATTGCTGGTTACAATTAACTTGGTATTATAAGTACCGCTGCTGCTGTATGTTTTATTTGTGCTAGTTTGATTAGTTGTTAATTCACTTCCATCATCAAATATCCACCTAAAGGTTGAAATATTTACACTGTTTAATTGTGCAACAAAATTATTGGCTATACCAAAACATGAATTGTTTACTGCATAACTTGCAGTTGGTTTAGGGTAGGTTGTAACCAATCGGTATGCAGTATCCTTGCATCCTAAATTTGTTTGAATAATAAGTCTTACTGT
Source organism: Bacteroidetes bacterium UBA6183 (assembly GCA_002422865.1). GTDB lineage: Bacteria > Bacteroidota > Bacteroidia > UKL13-3 > UKL13-3 > UBA6183. The sequence goes on from DITN01000097.1 coordinate 27,941, forward strand.
ATCTGTTCCTGCACTGTTATAAATTCGGTTAGCACTATTATTTGTTATAAATCCGGTTGAGGTACCATCTCCAAAATTCCAATCATACAAAACAATGCTGCCGCTGCTTAATGCTGAATTTGATTGGAACGAAGTGGCATAGTTTAAACAAGCATTATTTACCGTAAAAGAGGCCAATGGTTTAGGGTTAACTTGTACCTTAACCACGTTACTAGTATTGCTACAAATATCTGAATTAACTATTCGCCTGTAGTAAACGGTATTTGTTAAATAACCCGGTACAAAATCTTTGTTGGTAGCCAATGCAATGTCGTTCCAAGTTAACGAGTCGGTGCTTATTTGCCACCTGTAAGTTAATAATGCGGGAATTCCGGCACCCAACGGCACACTTCCCCTTATAGTATCGGGTTTTTCAAAAGTACAAAGCGTTGTACTACCGAAAATTTCATTGTTTGATATTGCCGGAACAACAATAATGGAATCTAAATCAGAGGTGTTTGAACATCTTCCAGATGTTACAATTCTTCTAAAATAAGTATTAAAAGTTAGAGGAGTATTGAAAACCAATTGTTGGTTATTACTTACATTGCTCCAGTTTATTTTATCTGTACTCGATTGCCACTGGTAAGTATAATTTCCGTTACCACCAGATAATAGGCCACCTGATATTGGAGAAGGAATAGTACCCTGACAAGTTCTTTGGCTTGAATTGATATCATTCCCTGTAATAACGTTGTACACTATTACTTGTTTATTTATCGAATCAGCGCATAAGCTATCGCTTACTACTTTTAGTTGTGTATTAAATATTCCTGGTGCGTTGTATTGCTTAAATAGGCTAGTTTGGGTTGATGTGGTTGCATCACCAAAACTCCATATATGATTTGCAATTCCACCGGTTGCAATTGTACTTTGGTTGGTAAATTGTGTTGCTTGTCCAAAACAAACTGTATCAAAAGTAAATTGTGCAATTGGTTTGGCGTGTACTATTGTGGTTCTAATAGCAGAATCAACACATCCAAAATTAGATGTTACAATTAACTTAGTGATGTAGCTTCCATGGTTTGTGTATTGTTTATTTAATTGTGATGAAGTAACCAAAGGAGGGTTTCCATCACCAAAATGCCATTTAAACTCGTTTATGTTACTACCGCTGCCTATGGTTGAAGTTGAACTAAATACACTTTGACTACCCAAACAAACGTTACCAACATTAAAAGAAGCTACTGGTTTTGCGTGTACGGTAATTGTTATACCTGTTGAGTCTGTACATCCAAAGTTTGAAGTAACTCTGAGTGAAGTATTATAACTGCCCGAATTAGGATATGTTTTTATAACCGAATCCAATGCGGTAACTCCACTAAATGTTCCATCACCATAATACCATTCATAGCTGTTAATAGTTCCATTTGAAATGGTTGATGTTGATTTAAAGTTTGCTGTACTTCCTGCACAAATATTACTAGTGTTATATGTTGCAATTGGTTTTGGATTAACATTAATGGTTACCACATTACTTATAGCATTACATAAACCAGATGTTACAATTCTCCTGTAGTGCGTGGTTGTATTTAAAATGGTTGGAGGCAAATCTTTACCCAAAGCAATGGCATCAGGTAAATTTTGCCATGCTCTTCCAAATACACTATCCTGCCACCTGTAACTTAAAAATGTTGGTATGGCAGCACCTGTTGGTTCAAATCCCCTTATGGTATCGGGTTTGCTGTTAGCACAAATAGACATAGCGCCTGCAATGGCATTGTTTTGTATGGCTGGCACAATTAATATTTTTATACTATCTGATGTGTGCGAACAGCTTCCTGAGTTTACTATTCTTCTGTAATAAGTAGTTTGTGTTAAAGCACTATTTATGGTTAAACTAATGTTGTTTTCTCCTGCAATGGTGGTCCATGTAGTTCCATTATTGCTGCTTTGCCAACTGTAGGTATAACTTCCGGCAACACCTCCACTTGGTGTGCCACCATTAATAATTGAAGGTACACTACCACTACATAAAATTGATGGATTAGTTGTAAGTGTGTTGCTTAACGGATTAATCACCGGAAGCACCTGAACATTTTTATTTATTGAGTTACTACATCCACTATCGCTTTGCGCAGTGAGCGTAACGTTAGTTAAGCCACTATTGGTAAATATCCTGTTTGGTGATATTGCTGTGCTTGTGGTGTTGTTATCTGTAAATGTCCACAGGTAACTTTGTATATTACCTGATGGAATAGAGCTGGTGTTTGTAAGCAATGTGCTTTGACCAAAACAAACCGTATTGCTACTAAAATCAACAATAGGCAAAGGGTTTACCCTAACTATTCTTTGCGCAGAATCTTTACAACCATTGCTACTGGTCACCATTAATTTGGTTGTATAATTTCCCCAAGTTGTATAGGATTTTGAGGTATTAAAGTCCTTTCCGTTTATTTCTGTGCCATCACCAAATATCCATCTTAAACTATCAATACTGCTGCCTGCTGCAATAGTTGATGTTGATGAAAAGTTGGCACTTGTTCCTACACAAACATTTGCTACGGTATAACTAACTGTAGGTTTTGGGTGTATGGTTATTTGCTGCGTAATAGAGTCTTTACAACCTGCTAATGAATTTACAACCAATGACACCTGATAATTTCCAGCTGCATGATATACATGTGTGCTACTGTTTTGGTTTGATGTAAACGATGCAGATCCATCTCCATAATGCCAAGTAAAGCTATTTATGGCTCCTGCCGTTATGGTTGATGTTGATGTTAACGTTGCTGATTGTCCTTGGCATGGCGCGTTAATTACCATGGACGCATTTGGTTTTGGATTAACAGTAATTAAAACTTCAGCACTTACGTTTTCACAAATTGGGGTGGATAACGTTCTTGCTATTCTTCGGTAGTAAGTATTTTGAGTGGGATTTTGAGGTGCTAGGTTTTTGTTTGTAGCACCGGTTATATTTTGCCATCCTCTTACTGCATTGCTGTCTTGCCATTGGTAACTTATGGTAAATAATCCTGCGTTAGCTGCTGCCCCTATTATGCTATCACTAATTGCACCATTACATATTGCCGAAACCGGATTAAGTATGTTATTACTAATGTTTGGTAATAAAGAAATGCTAACTGCATTTGATGTATCAAAGCAGGTAGCAGAGTTTAATATTCTTCGTAAATATGTTGTTTGATTAATGGGACTATTAAATGTAAAGTTGCTGGTGTTTATACTTGTTGCGGTCCATGAAATACTATCACCACTAATTTGCCAATTATAGTTAAACGTACCGCTACCACCATTGGCACTTGTTGTGGCTGCAATAGTTGCAGGAATTTGTCCGTTGCAAATAAGCTGACTTGCTGCAATATTGTTACCCGATAGTGCCGATAATATGGTAATAACAACTGTATTGCTTATACTAGCCGATGCACCAATACAAGGTAAACTATTTACAATACGTCTAAAATATGTGGTGTTTGTGATTAAGCCGGGTGAGTAATCTTTGTTTATTGCGCTATTTATATCAACCCAAATTATGCCATTGGTACTTTGTTGCCATTGGTAATTATAATTGCTTTTACCTCCAGTTGGTATGCTGCCATTTAGTTGTGGTGATAGCTGACCACCGCAAATGGTTTGACTTGAACCAATAGAATTGTTGGCAATTTCTGGTATGATGGTTATTTTTATTGGTGAAGACACACTATTACAAGAAGCTGAAAAAGCGATTCTTCTGTAAAATGTAGTTGTGTTTACGTTTGGTGTATAGGTTTCTAATGTGTCAGCAACTGATGTATTCACCCACGTTAATGAGTCACTGCTTTTTTGCCATTGATAGCTATATGTTCCGGTTCCACCTGTTATGGTGCTTAAGCTATTTAATGCATTAATGCTTGTTCCCATGCAAATTTCCTGGCTTGTACCAATATTATTATTGCTGATATTGGGAACAATTACAATTCGAATTACATTGCTTATTGATGAGTTATTTCCTGAACATAATCCTGAAGTAACAATACGTCTGTATGCTTTGGTTTGATTAACAAATCCGGGTGCAAAAGATGCGTTGGTTTGGCCCGGAATATCGGTAAACACACCACCAGAAGTCGAATCTTGCCATTGGTAGCTATACGTACCAGTGCCTCCACTTGGGGTTACACCAATAAGCGCAGCGGCTACTGTGCCACCACATAAAAATTGATTTCCCGAAATTGTATTGTTGGTAATAGCAGGTAAAACAGTTATTAAAACCGAATCGGTTTTAATACACCCAAAACTATTTTCTTCTCTTAATATATACCTTGTTGTTGTGTTTGGGCTAAATGTTGGATTAGCAAAATTTGACGAATCGCCAACCGGGTTTGAGCGCCATTGATAAAAACTACCTGCAACGGCTGTTGTACCTAAGGTAATATTTTGACCTGGGCAAATGGTTTGTGGACTTCCTACAATTGCTAAAGGTAGCGGCCTGACAAAAACCAGAACAGTATCGTATGTTTGGCAACTTCCGTTTCCTGCTGTATAAATAATGGTATCAGTTCCAACAGCTGATGGTGTATACAAACCACTTGCGTTAACTCTTGACGAACCATACCAGGTTCCACCAAGTGGTAAACCCAACAAGTTAAACGGTGCATCATTTAAACATTTATATTCATCGTTACCTGCATTAACCTGAGTTGGAGGTGTAACACTTACAACCAATGTGTCTCTGTTACTACAACCTATAATGTTATTGGTGAAACTGTAAACTAAATTATGGTTACCATTGCCGGCAGTAAACGGATTGTATGTGCCATTTGAGTTGGTGATTCCGTTTCCACTCCATGAACCTCCTACAGGTGTAAAACCGCTAAGTTGTATAGCACTGTTTTGGTTACACAAGTTTATATCGTTTCCGGCATTTACAATTGGTAAAGGATTTATTGCAACACTTACATTTGCCGGTGTTAAAGAGCTACAGCCATTAACATTGGCTACAACTTGGTAACCAACTGTTACTTGGTTTATACTGGTACTAATTAAGGTATCTCTTATCGGGCCAAGTACATTGTTTTTATTGCTATTACCGGTTACGCTACCATTCGGGTTTACAGTTGATGTCCAGGTATAAGATGCTCCCGAAGTATTACTTGATAAGTTTATTACTGCAATGTTTCCGCTACAAATGGTTTGGTTTTGTGGGGTTACTGTAACAATTGGTCGAGGTTTTACCGTAATATTCACAGCTACACTATCGCCCGCGCATCCATTGTATTCCGGTGTTACAGTATATGTAACTACTTGGTTAGTAACTGTACTGTTAGTTAATGTTTGTGCAATAGTATCGTTACCCAAATCTCTGTTTGTTGCACCACCAACACCCGGTATATTATTTACCGTCCAGCGGTATTGTGTATTACTATTGTTTGAAGTAAGTTTTATAGCAGTAGTTGCACCATCACAAACTTCGCCACTTACTGTATTCATGGTTGGTCGTGGGTAAACCAAAGTAGAAGCTACAATAGGTAGGCCCGCACATCCGTTATAATTAGGCGTTATAAAATAGGTTGCTCTAATGGTATCGGTTCCGTTGTTAAACAATCGTTGTTTAATTGGTCCGGCAATTGGTGTACTTTGTGGAGCAGATCCTATTACACCACCATTTACTGTCCAGTTATAAAAAGTATTACCTAAGGTAGAGTTAATGGCTATTAAATTACTATCTCCTGAGCAAACACTACCACTTGTTGCACTAACCAAAGGCACCGGATTTACCGTTAAGTAAACATTGGTATCAACCCCACTACAGCCATTTAAAACAGCGCGTATGGCATAACGTATAACAGCTGGTCCGTTGCTTGAGTTAATTACTGATTGTGCAATAGGCCCAGACACCGGAGTTACTTGATTACTAAATCCACTTGCACTGCCTGAAAATAAACTTGCACTCCAAGTGTAAAGAGCACCCGGTAATACACTGCCTAATGGTATTGCTTGTATTATGCCCGAGCATGTATTGGCATTGTTTGCATTTGCAGTTGTTGTGGGTTTAACAACTACACTAATTTGTTTGCTAGTTGCTGCACATCCATTAGCCATTGCGTTAATGGTGTAGTTAATTGTTAGTGGTACGCTTGTACCATTAACTAACCTTTGTTGTATCGGCCCGTTGTTGTATAATAAACTATCTCTATTTCCGCTTACGCCTGCAACTGCATTTGTAGTCCAAATGAATTTGGTGTTTAAAACATTACTGTTTAGTATAATATTGGTATTTAAGCCTGAGCATACAGAATCGCCAATGGCCCAAATGTTTGGTGTGGGTTTAATATTTACTATGGCAATTTGCGAGTCGCTTTGGCAACCGATAAGATTGGCAGCAACGCTATACCTTACTTTTGCTAATATGTTCGAATCGTTATTAACGGTTTGTGTTATTAGTCTGTTGCTGCTATTGGTTACATCACTAAATCCACTTGCAAAACCACTTAACAAAGTTGCCCTAAAACTGACCGTTGATGAGGTAATATTTGGTGTTAAGCCAATACTTACACTACCACCCGAGCAAATACTATCAGTAACCGTAGCCACCAATGTTGGTCTTGGTTTTACCAATACATCAACAGTATCATTAGGGCCAGCACAACCATTTGCTGTAGGAGTTAAAATGTACCTAATGGTATTGGCAATGGTATCGTTGTTAGTAAGTGTTTGATTAATATTGCCACTTACAGCTGTTGCGTTACCACTAAATCCGGTAATGTTTGCACTACTGTTTAATTTACTTGCGGTAAACGTATAAGTGGTGCTTGCAACATTGGTTCCAACAACAATAGCAGTGCTTTCTCCTGAACATATTTGTTTATTTCTCAATGTATTTAATTCCGGAATAGGATTAACAAATACGGTAATACTATCTCTGGCACTATTACATCCCGCAACCGTGCGCATTACATAATAGGTTTTTGTGTTATTTAAAATAGGTGTGGTATAAGTATTACCTGTTGCTAAAACGGTATCTGTAGTTAAGCTGTTGTACCAGGTAATGGTACCAGTAGCGTTTGTGCTTAAGCTAGCAATATTGACTGCACAAATAGTGGTATTGGTTAGGTTAGGTACAGATGGAATTAAGTTAACAACCACAACGGCATTGCCATTCATGGTATCTGAGCAATTAGGTGTAACTGCACTATTTGTTGCTAAAACTTTATATGTTCCGGCTGTAAGTTGGTTACCAAAACTAAGTGCTGAGCCATTACCGTTTATCGGTCCTGCAACTACATTTCCGTTTAACAACAAACGGTATTGTATTCCGTTTACACTGCTCGATATTCCAACCTGAACGCCACTTACGCCTGCACAATAAGCACCACCACCAGTTACGTTAACTTTTAATGGCAATGGATACACCGTAAAGGTATCTTTTAAAATTGTTGCACCACAATTGTTACTAATGTTGGCGGTATATGTGTATGTACCCGGTAAAGTATAACTAACCGTTGGGTTTGGTAGGTTTGATGTATCATTGGTTGCACCCGGAAAACTCCATGCATAACTTAACGGATTACCTGAGTAACAATTAAAAGGAGGGTTTGGGTTAGTGGTAGGACTAATGGTAGCCGTACCACAAAAGTTAGGTACAGTAACAATATTGGCTTGCGGTTTACTGATAACAAATATGTTTCGCACCGGGCTGGTTACTGTATCACACGGACTCATAATGGTTAAACTTAAACCATACGACCCGGTGTTATTAAATACAAATTTTGGATTGATGCTGGTAGAATCTGTACCATCAGTAAAACTCCAACTGCCGGTAGCAGGTGTACAAATAGAACCATTAAAAACCACACGCCAACGGTAGCGGTTAGGCCCACAACTGCTTAATGTGTTTGATGTATTGGTTGCCGTTATGGCCAATGGCCCACATCCCGAATCTTGATTTAACGTAAACGTAGGAATAGAATTTGGGTTAACGCAAATGGTTTTGATGATGGTGTCAACGTTGCATGAAGCAAGGTTACCGACAGCATGTCTTATCGCAAGTCTAATTTGATATGATCCAGGTCTTTTAAAGTTAACAATGAGTTGATTGGCATTTAATGGATTCCCAGAAACTATACTCCAATTAACTCCTCCTAAACTTGCAGGTGTTATACTCCAATTCGTCAATAGACTTGTATCACAAGCTCCATTATTACCTGGGTTTGCTACTCCTCCGAAGGACGTGTTAGTAAAAGTAATATTAGTATTTTCGCAAACAGTATCATTAGGTGATATCGAGAAATTAGCAGTAGGTTTTTCAGAAATCCTTGCTGCTAAAACTGATGCAAACGTTGAGTCACAAACATTTTTTGCATAAGCAAATAATTGATATGAACCTTGTGCAAGTGTCTTTTTACAAGGAGATTCCGTAAAGACGTGGGTTATACTGGTTGGCAAATTTGATTGTGTGAATGTTATTGGATTAGAACCATCACTGAATTGAAAGAAGTAAAAAGTTGATGGTGTATTAAACCTCATCGTATCGGCCAATGTATAAGTAAATGTTTGTGGCGCACATCCATTTGTTGAACCAGGGTTTCCAATCCCTAAAGCAGGGTTTGTTCCATTGAATACGTTGTATGTTTTGGTGCTTGAGCATCCATTTACTCCTGTAACAGTAATTGTAAGTTGAAACGAGCCAACTGTTGTGTACAAGTGTACGGCAGTATCATACAATCCCCAACTTGAGGTTTTAGTTGTTACAGGGCTACCATCACCCCAATTAATACTATAGCTGGTATTAGTCGAAGTTGTTGTTGATACATTCTGTAATGTAAATTGAAAGTTTGGTGAATTGGTAGTTGCACCACAATTTCTATAGAATGATATTGGGTCATCAATTGTAGCATCAGGTGCAGCTGTTGTTATTACGCCAATACCATTTGAAGGTGCTGAATTACACCCATTGTTATTAACTACTAAGGTGTAAGTACCTGCTGCATTTGCGCTATAGCTTTGTGAAGTTGCACCGGCAATGGGGTTTCCATTTAATCGCCATTGGTAAGATATACCTGTGGCAGTTGTTGTTAAATTAACTGAACTTCCGTTACATATCGTTGTATTTCCAGCTGCTGTAATGGTTGGTGCCACCGGCACCGCATTCACCCTCACCAAAAAATATAAACTATCACTGCTATTTACATTGTTTACCCTTAAAAATACAGTGTCTAGGCCAACATTATTGTAGGTTACAGTTGCTGATCGTGTATTAAACGTGTCTGGCAATGCAACATTTTTTATGCGCCAATGCCAAGCAATTACATTAGGGGTTGCTATACTCGAATCGGCAAACGTGATGGTTTGTCCGGCACAAATATTTAAAATAGTAGAAGGATTTATTTGCCCATTGCTTGTGGCACTGGTGTAAAACACCCTTTTGTTAATTTGGGCGTTGGTTATAAGAGAAAATGTCAGTCCTAGGACTAATGCCAGAATACGAAAAAAACTCATGTGGGTTTAATAACTACAGCCGGCAATTTAATGTTATTTTAAAATACTGGCAACCCTAAAATTTTATCAGTCAGTATAGTACAATTTGCCATCTTAATCGTATAGGTATAATTCTACCCAAAATGGTACTTTTTAATCAATTAATTCATCAAAACGATTACGACCATTAATAAAAAAAAGCGAACCACATTAACGTGATTCGCCTTTTCTTATAAAAATTAACTCAACCCTAATTAGCCTTTACAAATTTGTTGTTGTAAAGGGTTTGGCCGTTTTGTACAATGGTAATCATGTACAAGCCGTGGGTTAATTGTTGTGTTTGGTTTAGTGTGTATTTGTTAAAGCCTTGGTTTACTTCAACAGTGGTTTTATCAATTACTTTTCCGGTAATATCGGTAATCATAATTTCTGCGTTACCTGCTGTTAATGTTTCCAACTCAACAGTTACATCATTAATAATTGGATTAGGATACACCACAACTTGCTCTATGTTTGAAGTTGCTTGTTTAACACTTACTATTTCGCTATAAGTATATGAGCCATCCACATCCACTTGTTTTAAGCGGTAGTAAACCACTTGTGTTTTGGTAAACACATCTACATCTTGGTAGCTATATTGTAAAGTTGATTTGCTGTTGCCTGCACCTTTTACAAAATCAATTTCTGTAAATGATGTTCCATCAAACGAACGCTCTATGGCAAAACCACGGCTGTTGTATTCTGATGCTGTTGACCAACGTAAAATAGCATCTAATTTATTTGCTTTGGCATTGATTGATAACAACTCAACCGGCAGCGGATTGTTGTTTGCACCAACCATTAATTGATTGCCATATATACTTTGTGTTTGAGCAAAGTTTACCGTTTGAGAACTAAAAGTAGCGCTTGCAGCTGTGTTGTTTGCCAAGGTCCAACCGGTAACATCTACACGTCCGCGAGAGAATAATCTTAAGTCGGCCGCATTAACATTTGAGTTTAAATTACCTGCACCTAAACCAAATTGTAAGTCGGTTGATGAGGTAGTGCCGTTTCCGTATCTATACAGTACCCAATAAGCTGGATGAACATTGGTAACACCGCCTGGTGTAGTTACAGGGCTTATACCAATTGGTAAAGTATTAAATTTATGAGCATAAATTGTGTCGGTTCCAACCATGTTGGTGTATACCATACTTAAACCTGTGGTACCTAAAGCAAACGTGCCGTCAAAAAATACGGTTTGAGTACCTACAGATGGTGTACCTAATGGGAACTGAACACCAGCCCATGTTGGAGGAATAATGCTAAACACAGCTGTATTACAATTGCCTGAAGCATCGGTGGTAAAGGTATTACCTGTACCTTCATCAAAGCGATAGTATGCAACTAAGTTAATACTTGGTGAGTTTGCAAGGCGTGTATGCATATTCAATCGAATTTCGTTTTCAGTACGTGCAGTATTCCATATTTTCAATTCATCAATTACACCTAAAAATGCGGTACTTGCATCTCCATCATTACCAATTGTTAAATCAAAGTTTGAAGGAATAATGGTTGATGAAGTAACAGTGGTATCTGTAAAAATATTTCCATTCACATAAAAGCGGAATGTGCTACCATTAAATGTTGCAGCTACGTGATTTAAACCAGCAGGAACTATGTTAGCGGAAGTAAACTGATGGAATCCTCCAGTTGTATTTATTAGAAACTCTAGCTGATGGTTGGCATTAATAGCAAAGCTATATTGGATAAAACCTAGTGCTGAATCTTTAGACGCTATGGTTCTCCATACCGCAGTGGCTGTTCTATTTACCCATGCCTCCATACTTAATGCTGCTGTAGGATTTAAGTTGGCTGCATTTCTAACTTTTAGTGATGAGCTTGCATTAAACTGTACAGCGTTAACTGAAGCTATGCCTAAGTTTAAGTTGCTTACATTAAATGTATACACCAATGTATCATTTGAAGGATCACCATCGGTTGCCAATGCTGTCCAAACTCTTAAAGTATACACACCCGCAACACTTGGGTTAAAAGTATTAATAAACGAAATAACACTTGAGCCGTTTGCAGCTACAGTACCTGATGTTGCGGAGCTGCTATAATTAGCCGGTCCGGTTATAGATATGCCAATTGGTACATTGTTTTGAGAACCCGAGCCAAAATTACGTATGGTAACAGTTGGTGTTAATGCTGCACTACCGGCAATAACAGAACGGCAAGGGTTACTCACCAAACTTACACCCATATCATTTTGTCCGTCAACAATACGTATGTTATCCATGTCAACCACCACATCGTTGGTAGTACCAAACCAATCGTATACAATTTTAACAATAATATCGCTACCTGTAAATGTTCCCAAAGCAACCTGATAACGCTCTAGGTTAGCTGAACTGCTGTGGTTGACTCCATTTATAAGTGCATGTTGCGAAAAGGTGTTGCCACAATCAGTAGATACCATTATTTTAATACTATCTACGTTGGTTAATGTGGCTGCTGTGCCACCGAAGTTATTTAAGATGCGGTAATCAAAACGTAACACACTTGTTGAGGTAATACCATTAATACGTGGCGACTGAATAAATGCGTTTGCCGCAAATGGACTTGAATTATCAATAAATACCCTGATGGAATTTGTGTTGTTCACACCATTATTTGCACTGATAAAAAACCGGTTGGTTGTCCATGTAGTAGGGAAAGCAACATTGTTAAAGTTTTGCACAACAGGAGCCGAATTAACAGCCAAAACATTTCGCACCAAAGGTGGTAACGTATCATTTACCGCATTGGCATCAGGACCAAATCTTGTCCAAGCAGTAAAAGTATAAGCACCTGCCGAATCAAAGTTAAATGAAGGAATAACAGTAATATTTGTAGTTGAACTTGCGGTTAGAGTTCCACTAGTAACCAGTATTGGTCCGAATGGAATGGTGTTACCCGAAGGTTTAATTATTCTACCAAAAATACGGAGGGTATCGATGCTGAAATCTTGATTTAACAAACCTAAGTTTTGTACTTGAACTGATACCGGTTGGGTACCAAGATTAACGCAACCTGCACCTGGTGCAAACAAATCAACTACGCCCAAATCATCGTTAATGGTTAAGCGAGGTTCTATCATAAACCTAAATTGGTTATTAGGATTAACTGCAAAATCGTTCCAAGCTAAAGATTGGAAACCGGCACCTTGTCGGAAATAAAAGGTTTGGTTACGTATTGGATTTTCGTTTTGGAAAGCGAAACCAATATTATTGGCTGATGTTTGACGCACTCCAATATAAAACGAACCGTTAACTGCAACCGAAGGAATGGACAAATTAAATATTCCGTTTACTGTATTTTGTGTGGCTGATACCCAGAACGGAACTCTTTTTGGGCCAAGAGTGGATCCCGAATCTTCATAAATAACAACCTGAAAAGGGAATGGGCCATTAAAAAAGTTATTGGTAAAGTTTACGTTTACCTGATTTACGAAGTTGGCAACCGGAGTATAAAACTTGGCCACAATTTCTCCCTCGGGGTTGGTACCAACATTGCCCGTTTGTGCAACAAAAGGTCTGCTGTAACTTAAAGCGTTTAGTGTATTTTCCCTCACCCATAACGAGGTATCGTTACTTGGTTTTTGATCCGGATTTGGATAGGCCCTTAACGTATCGTAACCTAAAATAAAAGGCGTGTAAGGTACCATGTTTACAATACTCTCTCCACCCGCAGGTAAGCTGATATTAACAGAACCTAAGAAACCATTTTTGGAGCTGCTTAAATTGATAGGTTCGTTAGTTACTGCTGCAGTTCCTAAATTTCTAACCAAAACCCGAACGGTATCATCTGTTCCAATCGGTATTTTGCCGTAGGTGTATAAAATCACCGTTTGTAAATCAAAAGTATCAATTGGGGTTAACGATTCGTATGCACCACGATAAGGTGTTACGGTGCTTCTTGTTGTTCCATATATATCGTTAGGAACAGCGATTATTGGTGTACCAGCAAGTTTACCACCCGATGTGTTTGGTCCATTTAAATTAACCACAGGATCTAAATTGTTATTAAAATCAATCAATCCAAATACAGAATTCTGTTCGTTAGGAGCAGATGCAGTGCGATATGCACCGATATTACCTTGGAAAAAACCGCCTACAATTGCACTAAAAACTGGTCCATAAATGGTGTTGTAGTCAGATGTGTTCACACCAGCGGTTGCTTGGCTATTCCAATATCCAACATGAGGGTTTGCAGCGCCTGTTCTGGTATTAATACAAATGTTGTTTGCAAACACAAACGAACCTGTAGCAGATGAATTACTTTTTGCAACGGCTATTGATGCCGGGTTACCGGTAGTTCCAGCTCCACTACCACCAAGGCGGAAGGTATTGTGATAGCAGTTTACCGAAGCTGGGTTAGTACCTTGGTATTGAAAGGCTCTTGCAAATGTTAACCCTGCATTTGTAGCCAATAAAGAAACACTGTTGTTAATTACATTTACTACTGGTGTAACTGCAAGGCCTGCTGTACCCGGACTGATTAAAATACCCGCCATTTGGGCTGCACTGGTAGTTTGTAGGTTGCTAATATTGTTTCTTGATATCAAATAGTTTGCACCACTTACATTAGGATTTATGTTAACACAAATCATATTCCAGCCTGAAAAAACAGCATTGTGTGTAATGGTGTTTGAGTCTATTTCTAAAGTTTTTACTGTACTTGCAATAATGCCAGAACCTTGAGCATTTAATATGGTATTTTTTACTATGTAAATACTATCCATAAAATTGGCTAACGTACCAGTTATATTTATACCTTGAACACCGCCTGTTAGGACGCAATTATCAATGGCTATATTTCTGTTGCCTACAGTTGCAGCAGAAGTTGATAAACTAATGTTAATACTAGCAGTAGTAGCAGTGGTAGTTAAACATGTTGAATTTAAATGTGAAAGTTGAATAAAACTTGCACCATTGATCATACGCACCACACCAGATGTTGCACTTGCATTTGGGTTTGAGTGGCGAAGAGTTAATAAACGATTTGTACCCTGGCTTAAAGGTCTTCCGTCTATAAAGACATTATCAGCACCATTTAATTCAAGCAATACAGATCCTGATAAACCCAAATCAATTGTTTTGTTTACTGTAGCAGTATCTGCTGGACGTATTAATAAGAAGTTATAGGATGAGCTTCCTGTGCCACTTTCAAATAAAACACTACTTGCAGTTTCGGTGGTGTTACCATGCACCGTAATTAAAATACTACCAGAGTGTGTGCCATTGTTAATATTATCAATGGCAGCCTTAAGTGTAGTGTAAGTGCCTGATGTTGTTCCTCCACTGGAGTTCAACACAATTTGTGCTTTGGTGGTTAAATTCCATAGCATCAAACCAAATAAAAACATTGCAAACCGTGCAATTTTTTTGTGTGGGATAAATTTGTAATTCTGTTTCATTATAATACTGGTTTAAAGTAAAATTCAAGGTACAAATTACATCACAACAAACCATGAAAAAGTTTTGATAATGAGTGTAATAAGCATTAATAAACCTTAAACAAGATTAATTTGGAATTAAAACAAGGCGTAAGATGCGCTCCTGTATTGGTAATTAGATGATCGCAAAAAATATTACCTAATGAAGATTGGATAAACGATTTATGCTTAATCTACGATTTTCATCTTTTTTAACAGAAAAGTGGCATTGGTACTTTGTGCTATTTGTGGTTTTATTTTATAGTCAAAAACCATTTCGTTGTTTACAATCATACTTTCAAATGCATAATTGCTAACTTGAGTAGGAAATGTTTCAGCCAATTTACCCAAAGCCAAATCATGTGTGGCAATAAATGCAACACATTTTTTATTCACCAGTTTTCTTATGATGGATATTGAGCCCTCCAGTTTTTCTCCGGAGTTTGTGCCTCTTAACATTTCGTCAATAAACAGCACTGCGGGTATATCGCCTAATTCAATTTCATCCATGATATGTTTTAAGCGTTTTAACTCTGCATAAAAATAAGAGGTATCACTCTGTAACGAATCGGCCATACGCATTGCGCTTAATATTTTTACAATACTAAATTCCATACTTTTAGCTTGCACCGGTAAGCCAATCATACCACATAAAATAGACAAGCCCACTGTGCGTAAAAATGTACTTTTACCCGACATGTTTGAACCTGTAATGATGAATACTTTTTGTAGTTGGTTGTACTCAAAATTATTGGATACACTTTTATGTGATACAATTAAAGGATGTGCCAAATCTTCCGCTTTAAAGGTAAGTGGCTGCCTGCTTAACGTAGGATAAATATAATGAGGGTGCTTGTAAGCGTAGGAAGCCAAACTGATACCCGCTTCAAATTCGGCATTTTTTTGAATCCAATCCAACAACGTTTTACCATGTTGTTGTTTCCATTTTTCAATGTGCCAGAGGCAATACACATCAAACAAAAACAAACTGTTTAATATAGGGCCCAACATGGTGTTTAAGCGTTGGTCGAATGTGGCCATGAGTTTATTTAGCTTATTTATGGCCTCATTCCCCGCTTGATAATTTTGTTTAATATCAGCCAGTTGTTTGCCTGTAAAATTTTGCCCGGTTACCAATGTGTTGATGGATACAAATTGTTCGAACCGTGTACGTTGTTTACCTGCTAAAGTTTGTGTTTGGTTGCTGTAGCGTAATAACATTCCAACCCAAAACCAATTAACTAATATAGCCCCAATGATTAATCCAAAATAGCCATAAGTAAATGAAGCAATTATTCCTGTTATGGTTGCTGTAATGGTTAACCATATGGCCCAAATTGTCCATGGTTTATTGGCTAATTTTTGGGGTTGATTAAGCCACGTTTCAAACTGATTAATTTGCTCGTTTCCTTGCACCGATAGTGCGCTAAGGGTTCGGTACTTGAGCATAAAATCGGGGAGGGTGCTTAACTCTTTTATGGTTTCTTGTTGTGCTAATATCTGTTCTTCTGTTAATGCAGGATACAACAACATTTTAGCCAATTTTTTTTCGGCAATTTGGTTTGATGTTCTATTTAATACATGAAACAATGATCCTGCTCCAAACACATCTAAATCGTAGGCAAAATTGTGTTCGGGTATAAGATGTTCTTCGCCATTTCGTTTGCTGTAAAATACTCCTTTTTCGGCTGTGCAAATGTTAAGTTTTGTTTGATGATAAGCCAATAATTTGTTTGCTTTTTGGTGCTGTTTCATTAACAACAAAAAGCCAATAAATAAAACAATTGAAATACCCCAATAAAAATGATGAGCAATACCCGCATAAGCCGATATGAACAACAATACAAAAACAACCAACCTGAAAATGGTGATTACCGAAATTTGCTTTTTTGTTGAGGCAACAATGGTTTCAGCTTCTTGTAGTTGTTCTTCAAAAAAAATAGATGGTTTTTTCATGGCTCGATGTTTTGCAAAAAAAAAATACCTACACAACTAGTTACAGTTGCATAGGTATTTACAATATTGATGTGATTAACGTTGTTGTTGTGCGCCTTGAATTAACTGTTGTAAGTTTCTGCGGGCCATCACAAAATCAGGGAATATTTGAATGGCTTTTTGATAAGCCTCACCAGCTTGTTGGTACTTTTGTGTTTGTATGTATAAGTAGCCTTTCATATTCCAACAGGCAGCAACAATAGGTACTCTTTGACTTTGTGCTTGGTCTATAAAAATATCTACACTGTCTTTTGTGTTTTTATATTTATTCATCATATCGTTGATGGTTTTGGTGGCAGCATCAAATTCTCCGGTAACCAATTGTACCGATGCAATTTTGTAGATGTACTCCGCTTTGCCGGTTTTGTCGTACAAGCTTTTAGCCAAGGTAAATAACTCTTCTGCTTTACCTACTTGCTCTAAACACAACATTTTATATTTGGCATATTCTTCACTTTCAGGATGACGTTTTAAGGCATCTTCAGTAGTGGTTAAACAAGCATCAATATTTTGTACAGCCAGGTACATACTTGGTAACGAATCGCGCAAAATATTCGTGCTATCGTGGGTCAAAATTAATTGCACAGCGGTAATCGCAGTGGGTATATCTTTTAAATCGTAGCTGGTTTTGTATAATTTTTGTAGTTTCTGAATAGAAGCATTACTTGCCGGGTTATCGGCATTGTTGCAAGCCGTTAAGGTTAAAGCTGCCGCAGCAACTGTAGTTAAAAATAATCTCATGATATTTGTTTTTGTTGTAATAGGTTTTTGCAGGTTTGTGCTATAGTTTGATGTATGGGTATAAACTCAAACCCGATTTTATCTTTAATTTTCTGATTGTTATAATAATATTTATTAAGCGATGCCCTTGAGGTTTCTTTGGTTAAATTCGGTTTTTTGCCGGTAAACAATGAGGCAATTGCTGCACCTATCCAAGCTAATTCGGCTAATATTTTATTTACCTCAATACTTGGTTTCTTTTTGTTCAGTAGGGATGATGTTTCATCTAAAAAGTACTTCATTTCGGTGTTATCACTCACCAAAATAAAACGCTCGGCAAAAACATTGTTGTCCATTAATTTAATGGTGGCATCGGCTACATCCAACACATCCACATAACCATTTACGCCACGGGTATAAAAAGGCATTCCTTTATACACCATGTTAAATAAAGCACACGAGCCTTTATGCCAATCACCGCTGCCTAATATTACTCCCGGGTTAACAATCACCACATTTAAACCTTCTTCAGATGCACGCCACACTTCCATTTCGGCCTTGTGTTTACTAATGGCATAATTGCTGTTTAGTTTAGAATCAACCCATTTAGATTTTTCGGTTACGTGCACACCGCTTTTTTCGCGACCAAGTGCTGCAATAGAACTGATGTGAGCAAATTTTTTGACATCATTGATTAAACTTAAGTTTACCATGTTAGCGGTGCCTTGCACGTTTACCTGCATCATTTGCTCCCTGTCTTTTTGACTAAACGATACCATGGCGGCACAATGATAAACCTCTTCAATGTCTTTAAGTGCCAATTCAAGTGCTGTTGTGTCTAATAGGTCAGCATCAACCCAGATTAGGTTTTGTTTGGCCTCATTATTTGAAAACAATAATGAATAGATGTATTCAAACTCGGCCATATTGCTGCCCGTGCGTTT
This sequence comes from Bacteroidetes bacterium UBA6183, assembly GCA_002422865.1. GTDB lineage: Bacteria > Bacteroidota > Bacteroidia > UKL13-3 > UKL13-3 > UBA6183. The sequence goes on from DITN01000097.1 coordinate 46,511, forward strand.
TAACGCCCTAACCTGCAAGCCCTTTTGTAAAAGCCTGCAAACTACATGTGCACCTAAAAATCCTGTTGCTCCGCTAACTGCTATCAAAGTGTGGAAATGTTTATTACCTGCGGGCGAAAATAAGGTATTTTGCGGGCATTAAATATACATCATGCAATTAAGCGACTTCTTACGCCCTATTCCTCAATCGGTATTTACCCATATTACCGAAACTTCTCCTAAAAGTTTGGTTAATGTAATAGATATCTACACCAAACAATTTCCTGATTTAGACGATGTGCAAATTGCCATTATTGGTGTTAAAGAAGAGCGCTTAAGAACGCAGCACGCAGGTTTAAGTGCCACCCCCGATGAGGTAAGAAAACAGTTATACCAATTGGTTCAACCTAAATACGATGTTAAAATTGCTGATTTGGGCAATATTGAGCCGGGCAGTAGTGTAAGCGATACCATGTTTGCGCTAAATGAATGTTTAAAGGAATTACATGAGCGAAAAATTGTAACCATTATTCTGGGTGGTCCCAGCGATTTGGCGTATGCACAGTTTACATCATACCAAGGTATTAATCCCAACTTAAATATGTTGGTAGCCGATGCCACTATTGATTTAAAACAAAACGAATCTAATCCTGAATACGCCAACTATTTGTATAAAACCATTACCCATCAACCCAACTTTTTGTTTAACATCATACACATAGGTAACCAAGCTTATTATGTAGATCAGGAAAGTTTAGATGCATTTGATAAAATGAATTTTGATGTGTTTAGGTTAGGGCAGGTACGTGCAAAAATGCAAGAAACTGAGCCATTGGCGCGTAATGCCGATATGATGGTGTTTAGCTTAAACAGTGTTAAAGCGGCAGATGTTGCTGCAAGTGTGGAGATGAATCCGAATGGATTTTATGGTGAAGAGGCTTGCCAAATTGCACGTTATGCGGGTATGGGTAACGATTTAACGAGTATTGGTTTTTACGACTTAAATGCATTTAAAGATACCAATGCTTGTGGCAGTAAATTGGTTTCGCAAATGTTGTGGTATTTTATTGATGGGTATTATAACCGCAAATACGATTACCCAACCGGTGAAAGTAAAGATTATATGATTTACCGCACCACTTTTAAAACCGGTGATTATGAGATTGTATTCTACAAAAACATATACAACGAACGTTGGTGGATGGAAGTGCCTTACCCAAAAGAGCGTTCAAACCAAAAAGGTACGTTTATGGTGCCTTGCAGTTACAGCGATTACCAAGCAGCTTTAAATGATGAAATCCCCGACAGGTGGATGCGTGCTTACCAAAAGTTGTTGTAGGTTATTGTATGTTTTAGCAACAGTCTGATGTTAAATGTATTTTCTGCAAAATGCGTTGAATATTATATAACAATGATGATTGTTCCATTTAAAAATCATCCATTAAGTAAAAATTACGCTCCGTTTGGGTTGCCACCCAAGCCTGCGTCACTTTTTTCTTGATAAAAAAGTAACCAAAAAATCAAGGCTTACGAGAATTTTACAACAATCTACTGAGTCCGTTTTTTCGCGCAATCCAAGCCACTGCGTTTCGGGATTGCTTGCTAGGGCCATCGCACAAACGTCCTCATTGATTGTTAAGTAAAATTCTCGCAGGCCGAGAGAGTCCTTCTGACATTAATCCAATATAAAGGCATAACCTTATTGAATGCTTTTTTGTAGTAAATCCGTTAGATTTAAGACATAAATTAATTTAATTTTCAAAAGTGAGGTTTGGTATCAAATCTCACTTTTTTATACCTATACTTTTTGTGCATATTTGCCGCATGGAAGCATATTTTGAATTTGCCATAACTTGTAACGAAGACATTAAAGAATTGCTGATTGCAGAGTTGGCCGAGTTGGAGTACGAAGGTTTTATTGAAACCGATGAAGGCTTCTCGGCTTATATTCCGCAATCATTGCACAATCCTTTAATATATAACGATTTGCTTCTAAAGTATGGCATCAACCCTAATGATGTGCCACATAGCGTTATCGAACCGCAAAACTGGAATGCACAATGGGAGGCTTCGTACGAACCAATTATTGTTGCAGATAAAATATTGGTGCGTGCTCCGTTTCACGATTTACAAATGAATTACGAGCATACCATTACCATTCAACCTAAAAACACATTTGGTACCGGACACCATGAAACTACCCAGTTGGTGTTGGAGTTAATGTTGGAGCAAGACTTTAGCAACAAACACATATTTGATTACGGCTGTGGTACAGGAGTATTGGGTTTGATGGCCTTGAAATTAGGTGCAGCACAAATTGTGGGTAACGACATTGATGAGTGGTGTTTGGATAACATAACCGAAAATAAAAACCTGAATAACCTCAATAATTTTGAGTTTAGGTTAGGTTCTTTATCAGTTATAAAAGCAACTGAAACTTATGATGGCATTTTGGCCAACATCAATAAAAATATTTTGTTAGGCAGTTTCAGTACCCTTGTAAAACACATGAAACCCGGAGCATTTTTGCTGATTAGTGGTTTTTATGAAACCGATTTAGCCGACCTCAAACAGGTCACCGAGCCACTTGGTCTGCAGTTTAAGAAACATTTGGTTAAAAATAACTGGTGTGCAGCACAATTCATTTATCAACCCAAATAAAGAACAAAAACATTAATAAAAATATAACTTATGTACGGCAAATTACAACAACACTTACAACAAGAGTTAGCTGATATTAAAGCAGCAGGTTTATACAAAAGCGAACGCATTATTGTATCAGAACAAGGTGCAGAAATTACCTTAAACACAGGGCAAAGTGTATTAAACTTTTGTGCCAATAACTACCTGGGTTTATCATCTCATCCACGTGTTAAAGAAGCAGCAAAAAAAGCATTAGAAACGCATGGTTTTGGGATGAGTAGTGTACGTTTTATTTGCGGCACACAAGACATTCATAAAGAATTAGAGCAAACCATTGCTAATTTTTACGGAACAGAAGATACCATTTTATATGCAGCAGCTTTTGATGCAAATGGTGGTGTTTTCGAACCTTTGTTTCAAGAGGCTGATGCCATTATTAGTGATGAATTGAACCATGCAAGTATTATTGATGGTGTGCGTTTGTGTAAAGCACAACGTTACCGTTACAAAAACAACGACATGGCCGATTTGGAAGCACAGCTAATTGCAGCCAACGAAAAAGGTGCAAGGTTTAAAATTATTGTTACTGATGGTGTATTTAGTATGGATGGTTACGTGGCACAAATGGATAAAATTTGCGACTTAGCCGATAAGTACGATGCATTGGTAATGACAGACGAATGCCACAGTGCAGGATTTATTGGTAAAACCGGCAGAGGTGTACCTGAGTTGTGCAATGTAATGGGCAGGGTTGATATTATTACCGGAACTTTAGGTAAAGCTTTAGGTGGCGCAATGGGCGGATATACAACCGGTAAAAAAGAAATTATAGAATTGTTACGTCAACGCTCTCGTCCTTATTTATTTAGTAATTCATTAGCTCCTGCAATTGTAGGTGCAAGTATTGAAGTGTTTAAATTATTAAACGAAAGCACGGCATTGCGCGATAAGTTAGAGGCAAACGTAAACCAGTTTAAAGCAGGCATGCAAGCTGCAGGATTTGATTTACGCGGTGGCGCTAGTGCCATTGTTCCTGTAATGTTGTATGATGCAAAATTAGCACAGGAAATGGCCACCAAATTATTGGATGAAGGTATTTATGTTACCGGATTCTTTTACCCGGTTGTGCCTAAAAATTTGGCGCGTATTCGTGTTCAACTTTCTGCAGCACACGAACCACAACATATTGAAAAAGCAATAACCGCATTTACCAAAGTGGGTAAAGAATTGGGTGTGATAAAATAAGATACTGTTAAAATTAGTTTTTACCGAAAACCCGCCAAGTGCGGGTTTTTCTGCGTATTAACAATTACGTAACATGGAATTGATGCTACATTAACTTAAGGATAACTTTCGTTTAACGGGTTGAAAAAAAAGGTGCGGTACTTTTGCCAACGTTTTCACACACCTAAACAAATGAAAATCACTTTACAAAAATTAATGGCAACTGTTGTAGCGCTTACCTTAAGCTTTACAGTTTTTGCCCAAACCGGAAAAATTACCGGAAAAATTATCGACAAAAAAAATGGAGAGGAACTTATTGGCGTTTCTGTGAGCGTTGAGGGTACTTCTTATGGTGCTTCAACCGATCTGGAAGGAAAGTTTACCATTAATAACCTTAAGCCAGGTACTTACAATTTAAATGTAAGCTATGTAGGTTATGTTAAAAAACAAATGGCCGGAGTAGAAGTTAAAGGTGGCGAAACGGCAACCATTAACGTAGCTTTAGAGTATTCTTCAAAGGAATTAGGTGAGGTTGTAATACAAGCCGAGTTAAGAAAAGAAAGCGCCAATGCACTATTAATTCAACAAAAAAATTCGGTTTCAGTATCAGATGGTATTTCTGCTGATGTGATTAAAAAATCTCCTGATAACTCAACCAGTGATGTAATGAAACGTGTAAGCGGTGCAACGGTACAAGATAATAAGTTTGCCGTTATTCGTGGATTAAACGACAGGTACAACTCGGCATACATTAATGGTGCTCCGTTACCAAGTACCGAGGCCGATAAAAAAGCATTCTCGTTTGATATTTTTCCATCAAACATGTTGGCCAATATGACCATCACCAAAACGGCAACTCCTGATTTACCGGGCGATTTTGCAGGTGGTTTGATTACCATTAACACACGCGATATTCCTGATGAAAAGTTTATTTCTTTTGGAGGAAGCGTGGGCATGCACTCGCTAACTACATTTAAAAATGGTTACACCTACCAAGGTGGCAAAACAGATTGGTTAGGTATTGATGATGGAACACGTGCTGTACCTACCGGATTACCTGGTCGCACACAATACGAAGCTTCAAGCCCGGATGCTAAATTTGAAAACAGCCAAAAGTTTAACGACAATTGGAGTTTAAATAAAGTAAACTCGTTTGCTCCTAATACCAATTTCCAAATATCAGGTGGTAACAAATACAAGTTTGGTAAAAAAAATGAGTTTGGTTTCATCACTTCATTATCGCACAGCAACAGTTACAGGTTTACTCCGGTTGAAAGAAATTTTTATGATGTAAAAGCAGGTAACGACCAGTTGTATCACTACAACGATTCAACCTACAAACGCGAAGTAATGGTTGGCTTAATGGTGAACTTAGCCATGAAAATTGGAACACACAATAAATTCTTCTTTAAAAATGCTTACAACATCAATTCAGAAGATCAAACCATTCAGCGTTGGGGACAGAATAACATGAATGATGCGGTTAATTATGAAAACAAAACAGCTTACTTATTCCAACAAAATTTGTTTTTAACCAACCAATTGGGTGGTGAGCATTTTATCACAGCTTCAAAACTTAAAATAAAGTGGGTGTTAAACTACAACAACATTAAGCGTGATATCCCTGATTTCAGACGTTTTACCCGTTCTACTACCATTAATGACAATACCGGAGAATTAAATCCTTATACTGCTCAATTACAATCAACCATTGATTTAACGCAAAACGGAAGGTTGTATACCAAATTAGGCGAGCAATTGTACTCAGGTGGTGTTGATGTGCAGTTGCCACTAGAGTTTGCAAGTGGTAAAAAAATCAAAACTGAATTTAAAACAGGTGGTTTTTATCAAATACGTGAGCGTAACTTTGAAGCCAATGTATATGGACATAAATTAAACTATAGTAATCCTGCAGCCGGTGATATTGCCTTACAAGACATCAATACTATTTTTAATAAAGAGAACTTAATTAAAAATACATTTTACATTGATGAGCGTGTTAACCCACAGGATAAATACAAAGCAAGTTCAACATTAGGTGCTACCTACATTATGTTTACCAACAGAATTATGGCGCGTACCAGAGCGGTGTATGGTGTACGTATGGAAAGCTATAACCAAAAGTTAGAAGCATTGGGAGCAGCAGGTGATACCATTAACTTGAACAACACAGTTGTTGATTTTTTACCATCAATTAATTTGAGTTACGAGTTAACAGAAAAAACAAATATTCGTTTGGCTTATTTTAAATCATTGGCTCGCCCTGAATTTAGAGAGTTGGCTCCGTTTATTTTCTACGACTTTAATTTAAACATGGATGTAACAGGTACTCCATCATTACAACGTACATCAATTAATAACTACGATTTTAGAATTGAACATTTCCAAGGGGAAGGTCAGTTGTTATCTTTCTCTTTATTTTATAAAACATTTACCAACGCTATCGAACCTGTGTTTGATTTAACCGGAGGAGGAAGTTACCGTTTAGGTTACACCAGCAATACCAATGCTGTTAATGCGGGTGCTGAAGTTGAAGTAAGAAAAAATTTAAGTGTATTTGATAAATGGTTAGGCACTAAAAGATTTAAAAACTTCTTGTTCACCACTAACTTTGCATACATACACAGTGAGGTTGATTTAAGTAACATAGCTGCGGCAAAATTAAATACCGAAACGTCAAAACGTCCATTACAAGGGCAATCTAACTACCTGTTAAATATGGGCTTGAGTTATACTGATTTAAAAACCAATTTAACGGCAAGTGTATTGTATAACAAAATTGGTAGAAGAATATTTGCGGTGCAAGAAATTAGCGGTGCGTTTCCTAATGTTTGGGAAAACCCAAGAGATGTAATTGACTTTAGTATATCAAAACGTTTCTTTAAAAAGTTAGATGCTAAATTAACCTTTGGCGATTTATTGGCGCAAGACTTAGTATTTTACCACGACAACAATACCAACGGAAAGTTTGATGATGTAAGTGCCGAAAAACGTGCTGATGTAGTAAGCCGTAAAAAGAATGGTGCTACACCGGGCGAAGTTGATGCAGCTGCAAAAGAATTAACCACTTTAGATAACGTTATCTATCGTTTTAAAATGGGAAGAACCATTTCAGTTGGCTTGAGTTATAAGTTTTAAACCACATAAAATAAATGTAAAAGGCTGTCATGAAAATGGCGGCCTTTTTTGTTGGTTATCGTAGAAGGTTTAAACGCAGAGGCGCGGAGAACGCGGAGGTTAGTTTCTGTGCGATTCAGCGGATTCTGTGAGAAAAAATCCCAGAACTCATAACCACAAATACCCCGAGCACTTGGGGCTGCGGTCTGTACCTGCGGCCAATCAACAAATCGGGGTGTACCGAGAATGGGATTGTTACGATAATTATTAATCCTAAACTCCTATTTTAGCTCCGCTGAACTTCGTTTCGATACACGCTCTAATACACAGCCCAAGGCTCACAACAGACGCTAAGGTCTGTGTAAACTCGAACAGGCTGAAACTTTGCGAAGCAAACTCATTTACTCAGAAGCGGTAGGCAATGCCCTCTAATTCACTCAGCGAAAACCTCCTTTTACTCTGCGGTTAAAAATAAGCACGAAGTTCGAAAATCGAAGCACGATAAGAAGTTCAGCGTAGCTAATAATCAAGTGAAGAAGAAACTCATATTCGGAAAATAATTTCCCAAACTCCAAACTTCAAACTCGAAACTTCAAACAAATAAACCAATGCAGACGCTACGGTCTGCACCTACGGTCAACCAATAACCACTTAACTATTTCGACTCTTTACAATTTAACAACATTGCAGTAACAATACCGCAAAGTGGCACGGGTAAGTTTGAACAAAATTATAGAACAAATAATTATGAAAAAATCAGCTTTACTCGCAGTAGTAGCAATGTTCTCTGGAGCAATGGCATTTGCTCAAAAAACAAGAACAATTTCTGCCGGTGAAATTACATCAAACACAACCTGGTACAGCGATACGGTGTACACTTTAGATGGTTATGTGTATGTAAAGAACAACGCAACTTTAACCATTCAACCCGGAACCTTAATTAAAGGTAACGCAGCAAACAAAGCTTCATTAATCATTACCCGCAATGGTATGATTAACGCAGCAGGTACAGCAACCGCACCAATTGTATTTACTTCTTCAAAACCTAAAGGCCAACGTGCAACAGGCGATTGGGGTGGTATTATCATTTTAGGTAAAGCGCCAATTAACCGTCCTGATTTAACTACCGGTCCTTCTGTTGCTATTGCGGCAAACGAACCGGGTGGACAAGTTGCTATTGAAGGTGACTTGGACAATGCTAATGGTGATGGTTTATATGGAGGTACTGATGTTAACCACAGTTCTGGTGTGTTAAGTTATGTTCGTTTAGAATACGGAGGAGTGGTAATTACCCCGGGTAACGAAATTAACGGTTTAACCATGGGTGCTGTTGGTAAATCAACACAAATAGACCACATACAAGTAACACAAGCAAACGATGACGGATTTGAGTGGTTTGGCGGTAATGTAAACGCTAAATATTTAATCTCTCACCGTAACATCGATGATGATTTGGATGTTGATTTTGGTTTCCAAGGCAAAATACAATTTGCATTGGTTATTCGCGATTCAGCTTATTACGATAGAGGTTCAGGACCAACTACCAATGGTTTCGAATCAGATAATGATGGTGCAGGTTCAAACAACACCCCATTAACATGGCCTGTATTTTCAAACGTAACTGTAATGGGTCCTTTAGCTACAGGTGCTCCTTTAACAGGATCATTAGCCGGTAACTCGTTTAACAACGGAGCACGTATCCGCAGAAACTCTGCAACATCAATTTTTAACTCCGTATTTATGGGTTGGCCAAATGCATTATTTATTGATGGTTCAGCAACCGGAAATAAATTTGTTAACGATTCAATGGGTTACAAAAACAATGTGTTGGCAGGTAATATCAATGCAATTAACAACTCTTCATCAAGCGCTGCAATTGTTCGTCAAACCATTGTAACAAACGGTACAGATACAAGTGCTGCTATCAACAGTGTATACAACGATCCATTTAACTACACCAATCCTGATTTTGGTTTCAAAGCAGGTTCGGTTGCAGCAAGTGGTGCTTCATTTAGCGATAGTAAATTAACAGATGCATTTTTTACACCAACCACCTACAAAGGTGCTTTTGGTAACAACAACAACTGGACAAACGGTTGGGCTAACTTTAATCCTGATGCTGCAGATTATACTTCACCAATTGGTGTAGTAACTTGGACAGGTGCAGGTAATGATGCCACAATTTGTGCAGGCGCTACAGCTACTATTGGTACTTTAGCTACCGGTGGTTCAGGTCGTTTTGCTTATACTTGGTTCCCTACAACCGGATTAAACAACGCAGGTGTTGCTCGTCCAGTTGCATCACCAACAGCAACTACAACTTACTATGTAACATTATTAGATAGCAACTCGGGTAACACTTGGGTTGATACCATCATTGTAAACGTAAATCCAACTCCGGCAGCTAACTTTACCTTCACTACAAATGCGGGTACAGTTAGTTTCACCAATGCATCAACCAACGCTACTTCATACTTATGGAACTTTGGCGATGGTGATACTTCAATAGTTCAAAACCCAAGTCATACTTTCCGTGCAAACGGTGTGTTTAATGTTCGTTTAAGAGCCATCAATGGTTCTTGCAACAACGTAGCAACTAAATTGGTTCAAATTACAGGTATCAACTCACCGGTAAAAAATGTTCCGGCAGGCGATATCACAGCTAATACTACTTGGTATAACGATACCATTTATGAACTTGGTGGATACGTATATGTTAAAAATAATGCAACATTAACCATACAGCCTGGTACAATTATAAAAGGTGGTGTATCGGCAAACAAAGGCTGTTTAATTATTACCCGTAACGGTATGATTAACGCAGCAGGTACAAAAAATCGTCCTATTATTTTTACTTCATCAAAACCTAAAGGCGAGCGCGCAACAGGCGATTGGGGTGGTATCATCATGTTAGGTAAAGCACCAATTAACCGCCCTGATTTAACTACCGGTCCTTCTGTTGCTATTGCAGCAAACGAGCCTGGTGGTCAGGTTGCAATTGAGGGTGACTTAGATAACGCAAACGGTGATGGTTTATATGGTGGTACTGATGCCAACCACAGCTCTGGTGTATTAAGTTATGTACGTTTAGAGTTTGGTGGTGTGGTAATTACTCCGGGTAACGAAATTAACGGTATTACTTTTGGTGGTGTTGGTAAAGGCACACAATTAGACCACATACAAGTAACACAAGC
>DITN01000097.1:56683-101295 GCA_002422865.1 Bacteroidetes bacterium UBA6183
ACATCGATGATGATTTGGATGTTGACTTTGGTTTCCAAGGTAAAGTACAATTTGCATTAGTAGTACGCGATTCAGCTTATTACGATAGAGGTTCAGGACCAACTACCAATGGTTTCGAATCAGATAACGATGGTGCAGGTTCAAACAACACACCATTAACTTGGCCTATATTCTCTAACGTAACTGTAATGGGTCCGTTAGCTAACGGCAAACCATTAACAGGATCATTAGCTGGTAACTCATTTAACAACGGTGCACGTATCCGCAGAAACTCTGCAACATCAATTTTTAACTCTGTATTTATGGGTTGGCCAAATGCATTGTTTATTGATGGTTCAGGAACCGGAAACAAATTTGCAACCGATTCAATGGGCTTTAAAAACAACGTTTTGGCAGGTAACTTAAATGCAGTAAATAACTCATCATCAAGTGCAGCAACTGTTCGTCAAACCATTGTTGCTAATGGTACTGATACATCTGCAACAATAGATGCAGTGTACAACAATCCATTTAACTATACCAACCCTGATTTTGGATTTAAAGCAGGTTCGGTAGCAGCAACAGGTGCTTCATTTAGCGATAGTAAATTAAACGATGCGTTCTTTACACAAACAACTTACAAAGGTGCATTTGGTAACAACAACAAATGGGCTGATTGCTGGGCAAACTTCGATCCTGCATCAGAAGATTACAACGCAGGTCCTTATGTACAAAATGCTGCAGTAGCTGCTTTTGATGCAACAGAAAATAACTTGGCAGTAACTTTCAGTAACGGTTCAATTGGTAAACAAATGCGTTTCGAGTGGGATTTTGGTGTGGCTTCATCAACTACCGATACATCAACCCAACAAAACCCAACTTACACTTACGCAGCAAAAGGCGATTACTTAGTTACTTTAAAAGTAATCTCTCCTTGCGGTGATAGTACAATTACTAAAACTGTTCCTGTAGTAGGTAATGTAGGTGTAAACGAAGTTCAAAACGTAAACAACGTAACTTTATATCCAAACCCAACATCAAACGTAACCAATGTATCGTTTGATTTAACCGAAAACACAAACGTTACCATTAACTTATACGACATGAGCGGAAGAGTGGTAAAAACAATTCCAACTCAATACTTAACCAGTGGTAACAACAGTATCACCATCGAAACATCGGAAGTAAATGCAGGTGTATACTTTGCAAACATTGCAACCGATAAATTCAGCAAGACTTATCGTTTAGTGATCATTAAATAATAAGGTTTAGGTAAAACATAAAAGAGCCTCGCAGCAATGCGGGGCTTTTTTATGCTCTAAAAGTTTTGGGCGTTTCCCCGAGGTTACGCTGCGCTTCACTCGGGGTCGGGTGTTCCGCTTTACTTCGCTGCGCTTCGGTGCCGCTGCACCCCCTAACGCGTGTTTATCGTGAAATAGATATTTAAATTCGAAATGAGCTTTCTTTTATTCTTAACGCAGAGCAATGCCTTCCGCATTGGGGAGGCTCAACATAATAATGTAATTATACTTTGCGAAGCAAACTCTTCCGACCCTTCGGAATCTCAGAAGCGGTAGACTTTTACCTCTAAAAACGCTGCGAAACCCTCTGCGAAACTCTGCGGTAAAATAGAGAACGCAGAGGTGGGTGAATAGTCTTGCGAAGATTCGAGCATAGTCGTACACAAAATTGAGAGCACGCAGAGCAACACCTTCGGTATTGGGGAGGGGTTAATTTTTACAATTAAACCAACAGTAGAACGCAATAGCCTGTTCGAGTGTCCCGATTTCATATCGGGACGTATCGAGAATAGGATTGTTATGATAATTGATTACTCCTAGACTCCTATTCTCGATAAACGCACTAGTACACAACCCCACCCAAAGCGCACTCGAACAGGCTGAAACTTTGCGAAGCAAAACTCCATTTAAAACCAACTTGGTAAAATGCATATAATTGATTTAATTAGTTGAACCAAAACTAAATCATTAGCCCTGTGAAAATAACATCACCCTGCGCCAAATACCTTTGTTTACAAACTCAAGTTTGGGGTGCTAAGGGAAGGGAACATTCGTTTATAAACTAGTTACCAGCAATTATGATGACACGACAATTAGCCATCTTTACATTGACATTTATGGTCTTCTCCTGTTCGACAAAGGAGAAAAGAACAGTTGTTAAAACCTTCGCTTCGGGGACAACTGAAAAGGAAGTCATCTATCTTAATCCTCAAGATACCTTAGAGTATTCAGAGGTGACATATTTTGAAAATGGGAAATTAAAATCCTATAGAGACTTTCACGCAGGCAGATTTAATGGAAAAATAATTGACTATTATGAAAATGGACAAAAAAAGTTTGAAGGACTAACTGATATGGGTTTATTTATCGGCACTAAAACAACCTATGATTCAACTGGAATGGTTTTACAAATTGACAGTTTAGATGAAAAATGTGCATTAGACTATTGTTGCTGTGATGGAACAGTAACAAGGTTTTTCCCTAATGGAAAGGTCAAAGAAAAATTCACAAATAAATCTGGTGAAAGAACTGGAAAAACTCAATTTTGGTACAGTAACGGTAAACTGAAAATGGAGAGGACATACTTGCAAGGTAATCTTAATGGACCGACAACAGAATACTATGATACATTAACAATTCATGGGCAATATTTAAACGGTAAAGAAGTAGGCGCTTGGAAATATGTTGACACATTAAAAAGGGTAATAAAGACTGTCATGTACAAAGATGGTCTCATTGTAGAATAACTGCTGGTAACAGCGGTAGTTGTTGCAAAACTTCATTCAAAAACCAACTTGGTAAAAAGTATTTAATTGATTTAATTAGTTGAACCAAATTTTAATCATTAGCCCTATGAAAATAATATCACCTTACGCTTTATACCTTCGTCTATACACCCAAATTTGTGGAGATAAGCGAATAAAAACTTCGTCTATAAACTAGTTAGCGGATATTTTTTGGCGATAGTACTAACCTTAAACAAACTGCAAGAATCAGACAATGACTAAAGTATTGACAATTGGACTTTACCGGCTGGTTTTTGACCGTGTTTTCTTTGCTTCACATTTATTCACCAAGACAAACTACTAAAAAAAATCTATGCTTCAAAAGGATATGATAGAAACTCCAGATATTAAGGAGAAAATATACTCTGACTTTGGCGACAAAGCGGAATCAGTAATGAAGACACTTAGAGAAGCTATTGAAAAACACGACTACATAAATAGTGGACGAATACTTCGGTGCATCATTTATTTAGCGGACAAAAACTTTGAAGCTCTGAAAAAGTATATTGACAATGCAATTGGCGACCCAAGAGATGTAATGTATTGGGCAGAATATGTAAACAGAGAAAAAGGATTTCAAGGCGACCCAAAAAGAGTGAGAGATTTTAACAAGACATTCCAGAACTGCGAAAATGACGTGCATGAATAAAACATCCGCTAACAGCAATCTTGCGCAATTGCCGTTATCATCCTTAAATTCAGCATTTAGTTTCGCATTATTTTTTATCTTGGTTGATAGATTTTCGTTCCGCAATCGGCAACTGCGCAAGGTTGCGAAACGTTATGCCTCATGCTAAAAAACAATAACGACAAGGATAAGTGAGATTGAAAAAAGGAAAATACTTAGGACAAGATTAGACTATCAAGCTCAAGCGGCTTTTTTAACTGACAATTCAAAAAGACTAAAGGACTTGTTGGACAAGAAAAACCTTAAGGACACATTGAAAAAAATTGACACATTAGCACAAGAGAGATTTGATTTCCAATTCAAGTAGAGAGAGAGCAACTGCTGCCAACATCGTGTTTAAGCTACTGGCGGTGGACACCAAATTAATTAATACATTTGCCTAACAACGTTTTCCCACTCGGATAATGGCGGCTTCGCAAGCGCTAGCATCTTAAACACAAAACGTTATTTTAAAAATTAACCCAACCAAAAAAGCCCCACAATCATGTGAGGCTTTTTGGTTTTAAGTATATTGTTAATACAATGCGTTAACTATTTTAATCCCGGCACATATTTTATTAAAATATCCTTTTGTGCTTTGGTATAGTTAGTGGTATTAAAGTAGTGCTGCATATCGTTTAAGTTGGTAGTTTTTGTTGCCAAAAAATTAGTTAACTCAGCTGCCGGTCCGGCCAGGCGGCTGTTGGTGTTTAACATGGCATCAAACAAATGTGGTATTAATGCTGCACTATACACCCCACTCGATTTGATGGCAGCAAATGCATTGTTGCGTGTTCTAAATTCCCACTGGTTACTTGCATAGTTAATTAAAACTTTGGCGTGTTCGTCTGCATCTATATTATAAATTACACCCAACTCGTGGTATTTAATATTAACGCTGTTGTTCATGCCATACACCTCTTTTACAATAGGTAAATACATCTTTACATTTACGGCATCAATTTTACAAATTTTCTCGATGGCGGCTTGCACCACATCATAGCTGTTATCGGTTAAAGCCTTGGCAATGGCACTCACACAAAAAGTATTGTTACCATTATAGGCTTTAATAAAAGTTAGTTTGGCTTGAGGTTCTTTTTCGTTAAACACACTTAACAATTGGTAGTTGGTTACTTCATCATTTATTAATTGTGTAATCACTTCGCTTTTCATGGCGTGGAATTTTTCGTTTCTGAAAACCTCCATCAACAACTCGCGTTTTTGCTCTACATCATAATCCTTTAAAGCCACCAATGCATCATATCGGTCTAACATGTTAGGTGCATGTATTACCTGTGCTTTTAGCTCGTTGTAACTCTTTTTAAAATTAACGGTTTTCATCACCATGCTGTTTGGGTCGAACAACACAAAGGCAATTTCTTTTTTATCTTTATTCGGGATTTTAACCACTTCAAATTGGTACTGAATCATATCTACCACACGCTCAAAACTACCATCGGTGTAATGCACTTCAAATGCAATTGGCATTTTAAAGAAACCAATTACTTCATCGCGTTGGTGTGTTTGCTCTATGGCAATTTCGGTATGTCGGCTGCCATCTTTGCCCATTAGGTCTTCGTAATGAACGGTGTATTGCGGTTCGCCATCACGTAATATCCATTGGTCGAAAAACCAACTCATATCAATACCCAATTTATCTTGTATGGCTTGTTGTAAATCGTTGGTTTCAACATTGCCATAAGCATGTGTTTTTAAGTAATGGTTTAACGCACGTTTCCATTGCTCTTCACCCAAAACATAACTCAACATACTTATTACATTCGATCCTTTTGGATAGTTACGTGCACTACCTGCGCTTGTATGTCTAATTGGATATTTATCTCTTTTGGTAGCTTCAATAGCCGAGTTTTGTTCGCCTCTGCGTTGCCAGTTGTAGGCATCATCACCATAAAGTTTTTTGGTAAGCATTTTAGGGTAATAGGTAGCATAACTTTCTTGTAGCCAAGTGTCGCGCCAATCACGTGCAGTAATGTAATCGCCAAACCATTGGTGGGTTAATTCATGACAGTTTACGCCTACATAATTTCTATCTAAATAATCGCGTTCATCTACGTTAAAAAAATCGCCAAAAATGGTAGCGGTAGTATTTTCCATGGCACCGTATAAAAAGTCTTGCACCATAATTTGCGAGTAACTTTCCCAAGGATAATTAATGCCCGTTTCTTGCTCTAAAAAATCCACCATCATTTCGCTGTAACGGTAAGTTGGTTCAGCTCTATCGGCAAACTCGGGGTAGTAATACAAATTCATCGGGATACCGCGTGCACTTTTAGTTTTTTTGATACTGTACTTACCAATGCCCAACATTAATAAATAACCTGCATGAGGTTTAGTCATGCTGTAATGCCAAGTGGTGGTATTATTTTTATTGGCTGTTTTTTTAAGCAGTGTTCCGTTAGATAATACCTCGTAACCGTTTTCAAAAGTTACCACGGTTTCTGTAATAAATTTATCATTCAATTCATCATACATTGGTATCCAGTAACGGTTGTCTACACCTTGTCCTTGGGTCCAAATTTGTTTGCGTACAGCAAACGGATTTTTTAGCGGATTTTCAGGAACATTCCAGCCTATAAAATACAATCCTTTGCGTGGGGTGGCTTCGTATTCAAACGTAATGGTATTGGTTTGATCCCATTGAAGCGGTTTAGATGGTTTAACCCATACACCTTTATCGGTGGTATAAAATGGTAAGTTTTGATTACCTAATAAAGCAGATTTGATGTTGATACCCGGGCCATCAAAAAACACTGAATCCACTTGTTTTTGAAGTACCATAAAACTGTGAGTTACTTTTCCTTTCACCAAACTTTTTTGCGTATCAAAACTTACTTCTACTTTCATGCGTGTAATGTCAAGCGGATGTTCGCGGTAAGTTGTGGCGTCTTTAAAATAGCTTCGGTAAGTGTTTTGTGCCGATGCTAATGTGCTAATGGATAAGAAGGCGATAAGTAATTTTTTCATCATGTGTTATGTATAATGCTTTAGTGCAATATAATATTTATGATGAAACAAGAAAGGTGTTGCAATTATTCTACTTTTTTTTCTTCGTCAATAAACGGAATAATTTCCTTTAAACCGGTGGCTACTTTCATTTCTCCGGTTAGGAAATATTGCAACATTGGTCCTGCAAGTACGCTGGTTAGCACGGCCATTACCACCAATGCAACAAAGAGTTGTTCATTAATTAATCCTGCTTGCAAAGCCAATAAACCCAATACAATTTCCATGGCTCCACGCGCATTCATTCCAAAGCCAACAGCTAAGCTTTCGCGTAAAGTTAATCCGCCCCATAGTGCTCCTAAGCCTACGCCCAGCAGTTTGGTAAATACCGCCAAAAAAGTAATTATCACAACTAAATTTAAATTAAAATTAGCAATGAAATTAACTTTAAAACCGATAGAGACAAAAAACAATGGAGCAAAAATATTGGTAATAAATTGATGGATAATCTCTCTGGCTTTTTCAGTAAAATGAACGGAATCGCCAATGGCAATACCTACTATAAATGCCCCAAAAATGGCATGTATGCCAATTTTTTCTGTAAAGGCTGCACCTAAAAAAGCAAGACTTAATGATAGGGCCAACACACCACCCGGCCACGATAAATTTTTGTTTGCCCAAGGCAGTGATTTATTAATAAAAATGCGTCCCGCTGTTAACATCAAAATGGCATAACCAACTGTTAATCCTAAGGTATATAAAAAGCTAATGGAAGCACCTCCGGTATTCATCATACTTAATACAACAGAAAATAGTATCCAACCTACTACATCATCAAACATAGCCGCAGCTATAATGATCATACCTATTTTGGTTTTAAATAAGTTTAAATCCATTAAGGTACGCGCAATTACAGGTAAAGCAGTTATGGCCATTGCGGTAGCAATAAATAAACTAAATACGGTTTTGTCGTTTTGTACAATGTTGTTCTGGTTTAAATAATCATATAAAAAAGTACCTGCAAAATAGCCTAAGGTAAGCGTGGTTATTAACCCAATAAAGCTTGTTTTTAAGGCTGTTTTTCCTTGTTGCCTGATTACAGAAAATTCTACTTCCATACCTGCAGCAAAAAGTAGCAACACAACTGATATGGTAGAAATACCATTCATGACCAGACCTACGTTTCCGGTAGTTGTAAATATATTTTGTGTAAGAGTAGGGTAAAACCGGCCCAATAAAGTAGGTCCTAAAAGTATACCGGCTACCAATTCGCCAACAACAAGTGGCATTCTAAGTTTCCTGAAAAATTCACCAAAAATTCTCCCCAACAAAAGCATCAAGCTTATTGCCAACAACAAGTTTATAATTTCAGTGTGGGTCATTACAGGGGTTAGTTTTCTGCTTCAAAGTTACTGCTGTGTACAATCAATAGATCGCACGGTAAATCGGCTAGCGCGTATTCAATATCATGAGGGAAAACACGATCAATAATATTCAATTTGGTATCCGGAGAGTTAAGCACCAATAAATCCACATTGTGCTCTCTTGCAAATTTGGTGATCACATAACCCGGTTTTCCTTCTAGGCGCTCAGTGGTAACTTGTAATGTGCCACAGTCTGTACAAGCTAAAATTTCGTTTAAGCGTGTCACCTCTTCAATTACAACTTGTTCTTTACGTGTTTCACCATCTGTGCTGTTCATCGATTCACTTCTAATTAATGCCATTTTACCGGCATCTTCCTCTTGTATTACATACACATGTTCGGCATGGGTTGCTTTGGCAACATAAATTGCCGTTTCAATGGTGCTTTCTGTTTTGGGGTGATCACTGCCTTCAACCACAATACGTTTAATGGGTTTTGATTTGATGTCGGGTTCACGCAACATCAACACGCTACATTTGGCCTTACGACAAAGGTTACGGGCTATGCCGCCCAAAATGTATTTCAATACACTTTCTTTAACTAATGCTCCGGCAACTATTAAGTCGGCATTTTCCTGCTCGCAAATGGCAATAATTTGATCAACCGGATCGCCTTGTTCCCAAATTAATTTATTGTTGGGTCCATCTAATTCAAACCTATGTAATAAGTGTTTCAGGTATTGTTCTTGTTGTAAGCTTTTTTCTCCAATGTGGATGAATATTAAATCGCTACCAAATAGTTTTTGTAATCTGTACGATTCAGCCAAAACAGCTTCAATACGTGGTGTAAAACCTATTGCCACCGCAATTTTTTTAAATGGAAACGGGGATTTTTTTTCCTGTATCATCATGTTAGCGAAGATAGTTAAAGTGTGTAACAATAAGGTTAAAATTCTGGGTGATGATTTCCTGATTGGAAAATTATCCTTTTCACCAACACGTCAAGTTTGTTATTGATTTACAAACAGCCCCTTTAGTTTATCTACAAACAACTTTTCCAATACACTCTTATCGTCTAATGCAATAGTTGCTACTCCGCTTAATCCATATTTGGGAATTATTTTTTTATGATAGGTGGTAGATAGATTTTTATTTATTGATACTTGGACTAAAAATAGGTTTTGAACTCCTTCTTTCGCCTGAACTTCCTGAGGAACATTTGAAACAGAAGTAACGGTACCCTTGATAACACCGAATTCCTCAAAATTATAACTATCAAATTTAAGAATAGCTTGCAGACCGACTTTTATTTTACCAAAGTTTTGTTGAGTTACAAGCACCTCACAAATCCAATCACTGCTATCAGGAATGATATACAAAACAGGATCGCCTGCCCTTACGTTTAATCCTTCGTAAATGTTTTTTGGTAGTGAAACTTTACCGGAAAATGGGGCAACAAATAAATACTTAGCATTCCAATCAGAAATAGCTGATTTCAATACAGCGTAGGTTTGCATAAACATATTCTTCTGCTGAGCAATGGTTTTCTCTAAAATCAGTAATTGTTGCTCAATATCATTTATTGCGGTTTCATTATTCAATAAAGTTTGTTGCAAATTACTTAAGCTCAACTTCCGTTGTAACCTTGCCGATTCTGTATTTCGCAATTCCGTTTTAGTAATGCTGCGTTGTTGATTTAAGGTTGAGTCTGCCTGCCATGCCTCACTAGCAAGTGAATATTCTCTCTCGTAAATTTGCTTTTGGTTTTCTAAATTTTGGCGTGTTAACTTTAAATTGAATAGTCGTTTGTTAATAATACTTTTTTCTTGCAAATATTGCCCACTGGTTAGCGCTAAATAAAGTTCATTATTACTTTTCTTAAATTGCTCGTAAACTTGTTGCAGTTCTCCTAACTTTTGGAATGATACTGTACCAATATAATTAAGGCTATCTAGTGTATTACTATCACATAATAATTGAACATAAGCTAAACTCTTTTCAAGTAATGTTACTTCTTTTTCATCTGCTACACTCTCCAACACAACCAAAACATCACCTTTATTTACAATAGACTCATCATTAACCAATTTTTTAACAATGCGTCCATTCACTTTAGCCACTAAACCTTTGGGTGGATTACTACTACTTAATTTAAATTGACCTTCTAAAGTATCTGGGGCTTTGATGAAGTATAGGGTGATGATAACAATAAGACCAAGTACAAAAAGAAAAGTCATCCCATAACGTAACAAGAAACTTAACCTACGATTAAGTAAATAGTTTATATTTTCGTTGCGTTGATATAGTTTCTCTTCACTCATTTTTAACTCCCTAACTCTAATTGATTTTTTACCAACTCATAATACTTGCCTTTAGCTGCTGTTAGTGTTTGATGGTTTCCTGTTTCTATAATTTTACCATTTTCCATCACAATAATTTGGTCGGCATGTTGCACCGTACTTAATCTATGGGCTATAACAACCACTGTTCTTCCATTAAAAAAAGCATTTAAATTATCCATGATTTTACGTTCATTGTTGGCATCCAAACTACTGGTGGCTTCATCTAGAAATAAATAGCTTGGTTTTTTGTACACGGCACGTGCTAATAATATACGTTGCTTTTGACCCATACTTACCTGGGTGCCATCATTGCCAATTTCAGTAAGATAGCCATTGGGTAACGTACTTATAAAGTCGTCAATATTTGCAATTTTACCGGCCTTAATAATAGCACTCATATCCACAGGTAAGCCCGAAGCAATATTCTCCGCAATGGTGGTATTAAATAATCTTCCATCTTGCATAACCACTCCACATTTGTCTCGCCAATGGCCATGATGAAGGTTTTTAAAATGAGTTGACCCTAAAAAAATATTTCCTTTTTTCGGATCATAAAACTTCATTAATAATTTTAACAAGGTGGTTTTACCGCTGCCGCTTGCACCAACTATGGCTGTTATTTTTCCCTCAGGGATAGTAAAACTTATATCGTCCAATACCGGAGATAAACGCTCGCTACCGTACACAAAACTCACATTTTCCATAATAATTGGTTCATGTTCTGGTATATCATTTAATAAATTAAGCGTGGTATCTGTTTCATCTTTTTGTAGTACTACATCCCCTATTCTGTCCATCCCTATTCTAGCTTGTTGCAAGGAGTTTACTAAACCATAAAGCTGTTGTATTGGCGAATTTAATTGACCTATAATCATATTAATGGCAAACATGCCCCCCAAACTTAAATCACCATTAATAACTGCGGTGGCCGATGTAAAACTAATTAAAATACTGGTGGCTTGCCCCAACATACTACCACCAATGCTTTGAAATTGACCTACATTTAAGTTTACAATTTTTTGCTTATATAAGTTTGCCTGTATTTCTTCCCACTGCCAACGGTGTTGCTTGGCGCTATTGTTTATTTTAATTTCTTGTATGCCTTCCAACATCTCTATAACCTTACTGTTTTCTTTGCTACCGAGGTGAAACATTTTATAGTCTACCTTTTTTCGCCATGCTAAAAACAAATACGTCCAACCAAAACCTAACAGTGCACCAATAGAAAATATAAGTAATATGCCCGGATGATAACCGCCTAACATAACCACCAAAATTGACATGTTAAGCAGGGAGAATATGGTGCCTAATGAGCTTACCGTAAGTAATCCCTCTAATCGTTTATGATCACCAATGCGTTGCATAATATCGCCTGTAACGTGGCTATCAAAAAATGGAATATTTAAATTAAATAGTTTATAAAAGAAATCGGAAACCATACCCACGTTTATACGTGTACCCAAGTGCATGAGTATTTTGGTTTGAATAAACTGAATAAGAATACTACCAACAAAAACAGCTAATTGCGCCATAAGCACCAATTGCACCATACTTTGGTTGTGCATGTTTACCCCTTTATCTATCATGGCTTGTGTTAGCATAGGGCTGGCAAGCGTTATAATGCTGCTGAGCAGCATACCCATAGCCAACTGTATAAAATAACTTTTGTAAGGTTTAAAATAATGCAACAAGTAATTAATGCCTAGTTTCTTTTGTTCTCCATCGTTTTGCTCTCTGCTAAAAAATTCGGGGGTTGGTTCTAATACTAACGCGTAACCTTGGGGTTGGTTTGAGGTTTGATGTTTGATGTTGTCGTCAGTTCGAGTAGCACCTGAGTGCGTATCGAGAACGGTATTATGGTTTGAAGCAATTACCCAATGTTCAGCGAGTTCTTGTTCCGTAAGCTGCAATAACTCTTTGGCAGGATCTGCTATGAAAAATTTATTTTTACCAAACCACTTGCGTTTGTAATCATATAGCACCACAAAGTGGTTATTATCCCAATGTAAAATACTGGGGTGGCTTTGTGCAACCTCTTTAAGTTTTTCTACATCAATTTTTACACCTATAGTTTTAAAACCAATGGCTTCAGCAGCCTCACTTATGCCCAACATGCTAACGCCTGTTTTTATGATATGGCTTTTTTCACGCAGGTAATCTATGTTATAACTTCGACCAAAATACTGAGCCACCATTTTTATACATGACGGGCCACAGTCTTTTAAGCCCAACTGATGATAATAAGGAAACGCCATGTTTTAGTTTAACTTTTTAAATGATTATAATGTACATGCTTTTTCTGCTAAATAATTTTAATGCCTTTGCCTAAATATTACTTTTTAACTTTTGCGGCTTAAATTTTAAATAGCTTTATTTTCAATAGTTTTTTGTACTTGTACGTATTGATTATAGCTGCGCATTAATTAATACTTACATCACTGCATAGATATGCATCTTACCAAAATTACCGCATAGTATTTTTACTACACTCTGCCAATTGCTTTTACTATTAATAATAAAAAATAATGTCTTTAGCATTGTATTTACAGTTTTACCATAATTGTACTGCACGAAATAGTTAAATAGGTAAAACAATTTATATTATTTTTAACCTTAAAGTTTTCAGCAGGTTTTGAATTATAAACCGCAAAATGAAATGAAAAAATTTGAACGAATGGATGGAGAACTTTTCAAAAGTTTAAAACCAAATGAAATGAGTAACTTAGCTGCTCTTTTGGGTGGAGAAGTTATAGCAACATCTGGTACACAAGATTTTCAAGTAGGTAACAAAATTTACACTAAAAACTTCACTGATAAACAAAAAGGTGTATGTATAAAGGGGGTTTGGTATGATGATGGCTGTCCCTATGACCATGTTTATTATAGACCAGTTGTTGATTCAGGAAATGAAAATTTGGGAACAGTTGCTTTAGTAGCAGATTTAACAATTAATGATTAAAGAAATGAGAAGATTAGAAAAAATAGATGGAAAACTTTTTGAAAGTTTAAAATCGAGTGTAATTGTAAATCTTAATACAATAAAAGGTGCAGAAATTCAACAAACGCAAGGCACAACAAAAGTAGCCTGTGGTAAAAGTTGGATAACTAAAAATTTTACTGATAAGCAGAATTACCACTTAGATCCCAAAAAAGGAGTTGTATATGATGGAGAACCATATGGTTTTCAGCTTGAAATGTTCATAAACAATGAAATTGATTTCGTTAATGCTGCAGCAGACGCTATTATTTATGACGAAATTTAAACATATAACAGCATTACCTAAGAAAATAAGGTAATGCTGTAAAAAAATTAATATGACTAAAAAAATCACACTTTATATTTTATTCGTTTTTACTAGCTTTAGTTTAAATGCCCAAATTAGTTATTTATTAGTAACCGATTCAATTTCTAAAGCACCTAAAATTCCTAATAATTTATATCAGTATTACAAATATGCAAATAATGCTAAATGGCAGTATTATAGTAAAAACTATAAAGAAGCTATTTTCAATTACAAAAAAGCTTTTTTTTATAATAAACCCCAAGCTGAACATTTAGAAGACTTAGTAGAATGTTATAGGGCTACTAATGAAAGCGATAGTGCATTTAAACTTGCTCAGTTCTGCATAGAGAGTTTTGGCTATAATGTGCAAAGGATGGCAAAAGATACTTCTATAAGTAACTATTATGAGCAGTTAATTTTCAGAAATCATCTTGGTCATTTTTATTCTAAAGAAGGCTTAATTAGAGATATAATTATGATCGAGCATTATTTGCATAATGATCATTTCTTTAGAAGTAGTTTTAGCCAATTTAATTTAAATAATGAAAAATGTATAACAAATAAGGAAAATTTTGCTTTTGAAGTTGCCCTCCAGTTTGATAGTATTTATGCGATTCCATTTGTTTTGGATTTATTAAAAAAATATAATTTCCCAAATGCTTACGATATTGGTAGTCAATCTGTAGGTTATTTAATGTTTTTGTTGCGTCATTACAATATTGAAAAGCATGTTTTAGACAGTGCACTAGTAAACGGAAAAATATTACCAGAACAGTATGCAAGCTTGGTTGACTATAAATTTAACGTAGATTGGGAAACATTAATCAAAGAAGGTAAATTAAAGCCAAAAAACAACTTTGGTCCTAATTTGAGAGAAATTGATGGTAGAATGTTTGTTGGAGAGATAGATGATATAGAAAATGTTGATAAAAGAAGAGATGAAATTGGTTTAATGCCTCTATGGCAATATGCAAAATATAAAAATTTTGAGCTGTCAGATGCTTACAAAAAAGTGTTGGATAAGAAAAAAATTAGATATCAATGATTTTGATAAACTATCATAATAGTGAACCAACTGTATATCCTGTAATTGATTGGTTAAATCATTTAGGTTTTGAATACTATTTAATTAATCAGATGAGTTCTGCTTTTGAATTTAAAAATGTTTCAATAAGTAATAATGGAATGGTCTTAAATTTATCGGAAGAAATAGAAGGTAAAAACACAACATTTTGGAATAGACGGTCAATTCCTCTACATTATCAATTTGATTTAAATTCAATAGATAAAACAAAAATAAATAACTTTTTTAAGAAAGAATTTAAATACATAAACGAGGCCGTTAATTTATATTTTGAAGATCATAATTGTTTAAATAAGTATAATGACAATGATACCAACAAAATCTATAATTTATTTGTTGCTCAATCATATAAACTAAAAATACCTGATACGCTAGTTACAAATAAAAAAAAATGTTTAGAAGCCTTTGCAAATAAACATTCTAAAATTATAACAAAGGCTATTGACAGTACAAATTATTTATTTGATATTAAGCATCAAACAGGTCTATCAACTTTAATTGATAACGAAGTTTTAAACGATCTTTCTAACGTTTTCTTCCCAAGTTTATTTCAAGAATATATTGAAAAGAAAATTGAACTTAGGAGCTTTTTCATTGGGGACAAATTTTTTTCAATAGCAATTTTTTCTCAAAATGATACTTCAACATCTATTGATTTGCGAAACTACAATTACTCAAGACCCAATAGAGTAGTTCCATTTCAATTACCTAAAGCAGTTGAGTCTAAATTAAAAAGAACTATGAAAAAGCTACGCTTAAACACAGGTTGCATTGATTTGATTCTTAATAAGAATAACGAATATGTTTTTCTTGAAGTTAATCCAGTTGGCATGCTTGGTCATTTATCGTGGCCTTTAAATATAAATGTGGAAAAAGAAATTGCCCTCTATCTATCCAATCCAGTTGAATATGCAAAAACAAAAAAAGAATAATTTTAAAATAGAAAGTTTGAATACTGTTAATATTGAAAAACACATAGTAATCAATTGTGAATTTTACAAAACTCACAACTACTATGTTCATTCATTTTATAAACCAATTTCAAGACTATTTAACATAAATGATTCAAAAATGGAAACCAAATAGTTACTTTAGTTTATTTGAAAATTGCAAAATTGTAAAAGGAATTACTCGTTCTATGATTTGTGATTTACAAAGAGAAAAGTACTTTTTTATTCCAAATTCATTATACGATTTGATAAATGAATACAATGGAAAAAAGAAAGAAGATATTTTAAAAATTCATGGTAGAGAAAATTGTGAAACCATAAATGAATACTTTGATTTCTTGCATGAAAATGAATTTATTTTTTGGATAAGTAGGAGGAAAGATTTAAATATGTTTACTCCATTAAATCTAGCTTTTGATTTGCCTTCAATTGTATCAAATGCCATATTTCAAATTTCAAACCTAACAGTAAATAGTTTACAGAGAATAATTAAAGAATTTGAGGAGCTAAACTGTCAAGATATACAGTTTCAATTTGAATGTACAAAACAATTAGATTGCTTAGAACAAGTATTTATATGCACAGAATTAGCAAGAATAAGAAGCATTGAAATTTATCTAAAATGGAATAATGATTTAAATATCGACAATTTAGAATTACTTATTGAAAAATATCCTAGAATTAGGATTTTAACTGTTCATTCTTCACCATCATTTTATTTAAATAGCCATATAGCAAGTATGGGAATGCTATTTTACACAACTGAAAAAATTGATTTTCTGAAAAGTTGTGGTTTAGTTCATTGGGATTATTTCAATACCAATATCAAACTCTTCACCGAAGCTCAACAACATAATACCTGCTTAAACCGAAAAATAAGCATAGATGTAAACGGAGAAATAAAAAACTGCCCAAGTATGACAAAAAGCTATGGCAACATAAAAGATACTACACTAGCTGAAGCTATAGAAAAACCCGGATTTAAAGACCTATGGTTTATAAATAAAGATAAAATACACGTATGTAAAGATTGTGAGTTTCGCTACATCTGCACCGATTGCAGGGCCTATATAGAAAACCCGGAAGATATTTACAGCAAACCATTAAAGTGTGGCTACAACCCTTACACAGCAGAGTGGGAAGAATGGAGCACAAACCCATTAAAACAAAAAGCCATTGAATTTTATGGCATGCAAGATTTAGTAAAAAAAGATAACTAGTGCGTAATGTTAATCTATTTATAGTACTGCTATTAAGTGCCTTTCTTTGTAAGGCTCAAACCACAATTACATTAAAAGGGGCCATTAGTTTAGCGCAACAAAACAGCATACAATCAACTCTTAATAAAAATAACTACGAAGTATCCAACCAAACATTTAAGTTACAACGCGCACAGTTGTTTCCCCAAATAAACCTTAACGCAAACTTACCGGGTTACACCAATAGCATTACTAGTGTTACCCAACCTGATGGTACCATTAAGTTTACAACAGTTGAGCAAGCCTATAGTAATTTAGGTATTAGCCTTAGCCAAAAAATTGCAGCTACGGGTGGTACATTTACGGCAAGCAGTAATATCAATAGGTTTGATAGGTTAAGCGGTGACCGTACCACCAACTACAATACACAACCCTTCGTGCTGGGTTTAAGTCAACCCTTGTTTCGGTTTAATGAAACTACTTTTAATCTAAAAACTGCACGAATAAATAAATTAATTGGATCAAAAGTTTTTATCAAACAACAAGAAGAATTGGCTTTGGAAGTAAGCAATCAATTTCATGCGTTGCTGCAAAGCCAACAGCAACTTATCCTTTTACAAGCTAACAAAATCAATACCGATAGTTTATTGCAAGCTGCAACACTAAAACTAAAATTGGGTAAAATTGGCGAAGAAGAATTCTTGCAAATACAATTGGAACAAATTAATACAGCCACACAACTGCAACAAGTAAAGGCAAACTATGTATTATTGAAAATTGAGTTTTGTAACCTATTAGCAATACCAATAGCAGAACTTTCATTGGAGGAAAGCAAACCAAATAATGGTGTAGTTAATTCAATTACAGAAAGTACATTAACGCAATTAATAGCTTCATTCAAAAACAATAGTCCCGAGTATGAACAGCAAAAATTAGCTCAGTTGCAAAACGAAGCCGCGTTAAAGCGTGCTAAATTTAATCGTTTGCCAAACTTAAATTTAATTGCAGGTTACGGTAGTAACCAATCGGCAAACATATTAAACAGTGCTTATCAAAATGTATTAACCCAGCAAAATGCTACTATTGGAGTAGCAGTTCCAATATTTAGTTCGGGTGCACATACTGCCAGTTTAAAAATTGCCGATTATCAGATGAAGAATCAATTACTCCAAATGCAACAGTTAGAACAGCGCATCACCAATGATATAATGGGTAAAATGCAAGCTTATAATTTAGCATCACAACAAATAAGTAATGCCCAATTTGCAGATAGCATAGCACACCGCAGGTATGAAATAAGTTATAATAAATACCAAGTAGGCAAAATAACATACACCGATTTGCTGCTCGCTCAAAACCAACAACTACAAACTAAACAAAGTTATTTAATTGCAATTGCAGCCTATTGGCAGGCGTATTATCAATTAAGGGTTACAACTTTGTATGACACCGAAAAGGGAAAATCTTTGTTAGAAGATACAAATTCTAACTAAACAATAAAAGTCAATGATTATTCTTCCTAAGGAGTAATTGTTCATATCCTGTCTATTAATCCTGCGGTCCCCCACATTCACCCCAAATCAATTAGCATTTTAGCCTTGTATTACCTAAACTTGCGCCTCAATCATGGTAAAAAAAGACATACTTTTAGAAGCCTATATGCACATGTGCGAGGCCCGTGCAATGGCCGAAACATATGATGCAAACAGACCCATTTGTAAATATGTGCACTCTACTTCACGCGGACATGAAGCGATACAGTTAGCGGTGGGCATGCAGTTGCAACCATACGATTATTGCTCACCATACTACCGTGACGAATCAATGCTTTTAGGCATGGGTTTAAGTCCATACGAATTAATGTTGCAATTATTGGGTAAAGCCGAAGATCCGTTTTCTGGAGGAAGAACTTATTACGCGCACCCAAGTTTAAACCGAGAAGAGTTTCCTAAAATTCCTCACCAAAGTAGTGCTACCGGTATGCAAGCTATTCCTGCTACAGGTATGGCGCATGGTATTGCTTATAAAGAAAGTCAACGACTAAATAAAAAAGGCGAATACCCTGTGGTGGTATGTAGTTTTGGTGATGGCTCTGTTACCGAAGGTGAAGTTGCTGAGGCATTTCAAATGGCTGTGCTTAAACAGTTGCCCATTATTTATTTGGTGCAGGATAACGATTGGGGAATCAGTGCAAGTGGTGATGAGATGCGTGCCATGGACGCCTACGAATATGCTGCAGGTTTTAAAGGCCTGAAACGTATGCGTGTAAATGGCAGCGATTTTGTTGAAAGTTACAAAGGTTTTGCCGAGGCAATAGATTATGTGCGCAATAACCGTAAGCCAATATTAGTGCATGCAAAAGTGCCATTGTTGGGTCACCATACCAGTGGTGTGCGTAAAGAGTGGTACAGAACGGATGATGATTTAGCAACACATAGCAAAGACGATCCGCAGCCTAAATTAAAGCAGTTATTGCTCGAAATTGGGGTGCTGGAAGCAGAATTAACTGAGATAGAAAAAGACGCTACGTATAAAGTTGAACAACAGTTTAAGCAAGCAGTAGAAAGTGAAGACCCGGATCCTGCAACAGTTGAAGACCATATTTTTGCACCAAGTGGAGCTACCGAGGAAGTGGGCAACCGCACACCCGAAGGTAAAGAACCCAGTGTAATGGTTGATGCCGCTTTGCATGCTGTGGATGAGTTAATGACCAAACATCCGGAGTGTATGTTTTACGGACAAGATGTGGGTGCCAGGTTAGGTGGTGTGTTTAGAGAAGCTGCAACATTGGCCGGTAAATACGGTAACGATCGTGTGTTTAATACACCCATTCAAGAAGCCTACATTGTAGGTTCAACAGTTGGTATGAGTGCGGTTGGCGTAAAACCAATTGTAGAAATTCAATTTGCCGATTATGTGTGGACGGGTGTTAATCAGTTGGTTTGTGAAATCACCAAATCATCATACCTAACCATGGGTAAATATCCGGTAAGTGCTATTGTGCGTATTCCGATTGGTGCTTATGGTGGGGGAGGTCCTTACCACAGTGGCAGTATTGAATCAACGTTACTTACCCTTAAAGGAATAAAAATTGCTTACCCAAGTAATGCTGCCGATATGAAAGGTTTGATGAAAGCAGCCTACTACGATGGCAATCCGGTAATTATGTTAGAGCACAAAGGTTTGTACTGGAGTAAAAATCCGGGTACTGAATTAGCGCGTTGCATAGAGCCGGATGAAGATTACATTTTACCTTTAGGCAAAGCTAACACGGTTTTACAGGCAAGCGATGAAGCCATGGAAAATGGCGAAAGTTGCTGCATCATAACCTGGGGTATGGGCGTGTATTGGAGTTTAGCTGCTGCAAAACTTTTTGAAGGAAGGGTAGAGGTAGTTGATTTGCGCACGCTTCAGCCATTGGATGAAGACTACATACAAGCCGCAGTTAAACGCCATGGTAAATGTTTAATTGTTACCGAAGAAGCATTGTTAAATTCATTTGCCGAAAGTTTGGCCGGACGAATTTCACAAGATTGTTTTAAATATTTGGATGCACCTGTACACACCATTGGTTCTAAAAATATTCC
The DNA here is from genome assembly GCA_002422865.1 of Bacteroidetes bacterium UBA6183. Lineage (GTDB taxonomy): Bacteria > Bacteroidota > Bacteroidia > UKL13-3 > UKL13-3 > UBA6183. The sequence continues at coordinate 76,910 of DITN01000097.1, forward strand.
GGCAGTGCCATTAAACATGGGACTAGAAGCAGAAATGTTACCCAATGCAGATAAGGTTGCTGCTAAATTAGAAGCTTTGTTGAATTACTAATCAAAACATATTTAAACAATAAAGGCCATCCATTAAGGTGGCCTTTATTGTTATCATGTATTCAAGCCCTGAAGGGGCGAAATCAATGTGCATTGTGCGTAGCGCATTGCACATTAAATGTTATGCTACCAATTCATAGCTATTACACCTGCAACTATAATCAGTAAACAAATAATGCCTACAATCAAGTTGCCACGGTCTTGGCGTTTTTGATTTTCGTTTTTCATAAAATACGTGTTAAAATGTTTGGGATTGAAGCTAGATTTTCTTGTGTTAAAAAATCTAAATCCTATAACCTTAACACACGTACTTTTAAATAAGTGGGCGCAAATAAAACCGGTTTTATATTTTGGTAGGCCAAGGTTTGTTGAATGAATTTTATATTCATCAAACGGTTGCTACATAAAACAGCTGGTGTTGTGTTATTAAATGATAATGGAGTAGTGGAGCCTTGCGCAAATTGCTGGTTAACCTTTATTGCGCTGTTGTTAGGTGGTTCTTCTTTAACAACATATTGCTTGGTATTTTCTTTTTGGGTTGATGCCGTTTTTACCTTGCTGTACGGCATTTGAAACGCCACAGCAACAAGCAACAAAACCGATATGAGCCAAGCCGATTTTTTCAATGCAATAATTAGTTGTTTAAGAATTGAACAGAAGCTTCAATATCCAAATACAAAGCCCTGTCAACGGTATTGTATGTTACTACTTTTCTGTAATCAGCTACAAGTTGTTCAACCGCATTTGATGATTTTAATGGTCTGCGGAATTCCAGTGCTTGTGCAGCATTTAACAGTTCTATAGCCAACACACGTTGTGTATTCTCAACCACCTTATAACATTTGGTAGCTGCATTTGCTCCCATACTTACATGGTCCTCTTGTCCGTTACTGCTTACAATGCTATCAACACTTGCAGGGGTACATAACTGTTTGCTTTGGCTTACGATACTTGCAGCAGTGTATTGCGGAATCATAAACCCTGAGTTTAATCCCGGGTTAGCGGTTAAAAATGCGGGTAAGTTACGCAAGCCCGAAATTAACTGATAGGTTCTGCGCTCACTGATGCTGCCCAATTCGGCAACGGCTATGGCTAAAAAATCCAATACCAATGCTAAGGGTTGTCCGTGGAAATTCCCGCCCGATAAAATCAAATCATCCTCAACAAAAACATTAGGGTTATCCGTAACCGAATTCATTTCTGTTTCAACTACAGATGCCACATATTGTATGGTATCATAACTGGCACCATGCACTTGTGGTATACAACGAAAAGCATATGGGTCTTGCACCTGCACTTTAGGTTGTTTTATGATTTCACTTCCGGCTAATAACTCTCTTATTTGTTTGGCCGTTTCTATTTGTCCTTTGTGCGCACGCACATCATGTAATTGGTGCGAAAATGGTTCCAATTTAGCATCAAATGCATCAATAGAAACAGCAGCTATTTTGTTGGCATAGGCATAAAGTTGTTGTGCTTTAATAATATTTTGTACCGCATAAGCCAACATAAATTGTGTACCGTTAATTAATGCTAAACCTTCTTTTAATTGCAGTTCTATCGGTTTAATTTGATGTTGGTTTAATACATCCATACTCGCAACCACTTTCCAGTTTCCATCTGTATTTTTCCAAACTTCACCTTTACCCAATAGCGGTAAACATAAATGTGCTAAAGGTGCTAAATCGCCACTGGCACCTAACGAACCTTGTTGGTATACTACCGGTAAAATATCATTGTTAAAAAATGAGATTAAACGCTCTACAGTTAACAATTGCACCCCACTATGGCCGTAACTCAACGATTGTATTTTTAACAACAACATCAATTTTACTACATCTCTTGGCACCACATCTCCGGTTCCGCAGGCATGAGATAACAATAAATTTTCTTGAAGCTGTGTTAATTCATCATGCGAAATTTGTGTGTTGCACAATGAACCAAAGCCGGTATTGATGCCATAAAACACCGCATCTTTTTTACTCATTTTTTCATCTAAGTAAGCCCTGCATTTTTGTATGCGGTTGGCAGCTTCGGGTGATAATGCAAGTTGTTTATGATCTTTTAAAATACCTTGTATATCGGCTAAAGTAAGTTGCTCGGTAATGTAATGATGCATGTTGCTTTGGTTAATTAGGCTAAAGCTAAAATTGTTTTTTCTATGATATCGCAGGCTTCGTTGATTTGCTTTTCGTTGATGGTTAACGGTGGTGCAAATCTTATAATATCTCCATGGGTTTGTTTGGCCAATAAACCATTTTCTTTCATGGCTAAACACACATCGTAAGCCGTCTTACCGTTACCAAATGGTTTAATTACAATGGCATTTAACAACCCTTTTCCCCTAACCAATTCAACCAAGTTTGTTTTGGTTTGAAGTTCTTTCATGCGGTTACGAAAAATTTCGCCCATATTAAATGCGTTCTCTGCTAAATTTTCATTAACCAATACTTGTAAAGCTTCCATAGCAACGGCACAAGCCAGTGGATTTCCACCGTATGTACTTCCGTGTTCGCCTGGTTTTATGGTAAGCATCACTTCATTATTGGCCAATACAGCCGATACCGGTAATACACCACCCGAAAGGGCTTTACCTAAAATTACTAAATCGGGTTTCACACCTGCATAATCGCAAGCCAACATTTTTCCTGTGCGGCATAATCCTGTTTGTACTTCATCTGCAATCATCAATACGTTGTATTTGTCGCACAGCGTCCTTACACCTTGTATATAGTTTTCATCAGGTACCATAACACCTGCTTCACCTTGTATGGGCTCAAACATAAATGCTGCAATATTCGGGTTGGCTTTAAAGGCATTTTCTAAAGCAGTTAAATCATTGTATGGAATCAAACTAAAGCCTGGCATAAACGGACCAAAGTTTAAGTAGCTGCTTGGGTCGTTGCTTGATGAAATGGCAGCCATGGTGCGTCCCCAGAAGTTACCTTCTACAAACAAAATATGTGCTTGGTCTTCGGCAATTCCTTTAACGGTGTAACCCCAGCGTCTGGCTAATTTTATAGCTGTTTCACCACCTTCAACCCCGGTATTCATGGGCAATACTTTATCATAACCAAAGTAGTTGGTAATGTACTTTTCATACTCACCCAATAAATTGTTATGAAAAGCGCGGCTGGTTAAGGTTAATTTTTGTGCTTGATCTGTTAAAGCTTTGATAATACGCGGGTGGCAATGACCTTGGTTTACTGCACTATATGCCGAAAGGAAGTCGAAATATTGTTTACCTGCTACATCATACATATAAATGCCTTCACCACGTTCAATCACTACCGGAAGTGGATGGTAGTTGTGTGCGCCAAATTGATCTTCTAAATCAATAAAATACTGTGCGTTATTGTTTTGCTTAACCGAATTCATGCCTCAAAAATAGGCCAATAAAGCCGCATTTAAAAACCGTTGATGTACTTTACACCACTAAACAAACCCAGGGTGAAATCAAACACGCATTGGACATAGCCCATTGCACAATAAAACAAAAAGGCTGTCTATTTTAAGACAGCCTTTTGTATGCATTTGAAATACGAAGAAAATTACCTTCTGTTTTTCTCAATTAGTTTATACAATTCATCCAATTTTGGTGAAAGGATAATTTCTGTTCTGCGGTTTTTAGCACGGCCTTCAACTGTTTCATTGCTAGCTTTAGGATAAAACTCTGCTCTACCTGCTGCTTCTAAACGCTTGGGGTTAACACCATGTTCGTTACTTAATAAACGAACAATGCTTAAAGCCCTATCGGCACTTAAAGCCCAGTTATCTTCGTATTTGGCCGTTTTAATGGGAATATTATCGGTATGACCTTCAATTAACACATCAATCTCCGGATTTTTATTCAATACATCAGCCAATGTTTTAATGGCGTCTAAACCTTTTTCTTCAATAGCTGCACTACCCGATTTAAACAACAATTTATCGCTTAACGAAACATATACCTTACCATTTTTCATTTCCACACTAATCTCATCCGATTTAAATGCCAATAACGCACGTTTAACCGTATTGTTTAATGCATTTAATAAAGAATCTTGTTTGTTGATGATGCCTTGTAATTCGGCCAAACGTTTTTCTCTGGCTTCTAACTCTTCGGCTTTAATTTTAAGTGCATTGTTAAAACGTTCAGCGTCATTCAAACTCTTTTTCATCAAGTCGTTATACTTAGCGTTAAGCTCGGCATATTGCGCTTTAAGGTCGTTGTTTTTTGCCGTGCAATCATTGTACTTGGCGGTTAATGCTTTGTACAACGAATCTAAGTAGCGGTATTCAATACCACGTTGGGTTGTATCCTTATTAAATGCTACCGTTAAATCGTTTAACGAATCGCGTTGGTTTAACGATTTTTTCAAACGTTTTGATGTAAAGAAATTATAAGACTTTTCTTTAAACGTTTTTGGCTCTTCGTAAACAGATTTAGGATCATCTATCTGCCCGAAAACACTTTTGCTAAACAGAATAGCTGTAATGGCTAAAGTTGTTATGATTATTTTCTTCATGCTTGCACTTAATTTTAAAATGCAAAATTCAACTAAATATTGGGTTTAACATGTGCGAGTTATTCGCACATGCACAAGGTTGTATAGCATAGTGAACAAAAACAAAAAGCCCCGCAATTTGCGGGGCTTTTAAATTATATAAACACAAAGCTAAATGTTATTCAGCCTTATTTTTCTTATCGAAATCAATTACAATAGGAGTAGCAATTGCCACAGATGAGTAAGTACCGAATATGATACCTATTAATAAAGCAAAGGTAAATCCTTTTATTACCTCACCACCAAATATAAACAATACCACTGCTACCATAAATACAGTTAATGATGTAATGATGGTACGGCTTAAGGTAATGTTTAGTGCCTTATTAATAACAATACTTTGCTCTTCTGTTTTATGTTCTGCCAAGTTCTCACGAATACGGTCGAACACAACCACGGTATCATTAATAGAGAAACCTATAATGGTTAATATGGCGGCAATAAAGTTTTGATCAACTTCCATTGGGAAAGGCATAATACCATCAAAAATAGAGTACAAACCTAACATCATTAACACGTCATGTGTTAAGGCTATAATTGCTCCCAGTGCATATTGCCATTTGCGGAAACGAATTAAAATGTATAAGCCAATACCAACTAAGGCAATAATGGCTGCCCAGAAAGATGCTACTTTAATATCGTTTGCAATGGTTGGTCCAACTTTGGCAGAACTCAATATTTTGCTCGTTCCACCTATTGCTGCTAAACCTTCGTTTAATTTCGATTCTACTATTTCACTGGTGTTTGCACCTGTTTCGTTAATTAAGTAGGTAGTAGTGATTTTGTATTTGGTATCGCTTCCGTAGGTTTTAACTTCTGGTGCACTACCAAATGGAGTGGTTAGTTTTTCACGAATTTCGTTTTGGCCAACCGATTTGTCAAATTCTACTACGTAAGTCCAACCACCTTTAAAATCAACACCAAGTGTAAATCCTTTAGTGAAAATAGATACCAATCCAGCTATAATTAATACACCCGATAACAAGTAAAACTTAGAACGGTTGCCCACAAAGTTGTAGTTTAAATTTTGGAATAAACCTTTTGAGAATCCGGTAACATAGTTTATTACTTTACCTTTTTCTAATTGCCATTCGGTAATTACACGAGATAACAATACAGCGGTAAACATAGAAGATAAAATACCTATAATTAAAGTGATAGCAAAACCTTGCACAGGACCTGTACCAAAACTGTACAATACAAAACCGGCCAATAGGGTTGTTAAGTTCGCATCAATAATTGAAGAGGCTGCATGCGCATATCCATCAGAAACTGCATTTTTTAAACTGCGGGCATTGTGTGCCAACTCTTCTTTAATACGTTCGTTAATCAACACGTTGGCATCAACTGCCATACCGATGGTTAATACGATACCTGCAATGCCTGGTAATGTTAATGCAGCACCTAAGCTAGCCAACACACCCATGATAAAAAATACGTTAGCCAATACCGCTATATCAGCAATGTAACCGCTATTACCGTAGTAAATTACCATGAAGATTAAAATTACAACGGTAGCAATTACCATACTCCATAAACCTTGGTTAATACTTTCGGCACCTAAAGTTGGTCCTACTACTGCTTCTTCAACAATACGTGTAGGTGCAGGTAATTTACCTGCTTTTAAAATATTAGCTAAATCGCCAGCTTCTTCACTGGTAAAGTTACCGTTAATAGAAGAACGACCGTTTGGAATTTCGTTTTGTACGTTTGGTGATGAATAAACTAAATCATCTAATACAATGGCAATAGAGCGACCAATGTTTGCTTTGGTTAAGTTTTTCCAAATACGCGCTCCATCAGCGTTCATACTCATGCTTACTTCAATTTCACCGCTTTGTCCAATATCTCTTCTGGCATCAATCACTTTGTCGCCTTCTAATTGTGCGCCACCATTCATTGATGTTTTCACAGCATGTAACATCACTACATCACCATTATCGCCAATGGCTTTGCTTTCCCATAAAAACTTAATATTATTAGGTAAAGCGTTGCGCACTTCAGGGCGATCCAACAATGCATTAACTTTTGCAGTATCTCTAATCGATGACATTCCGCATATTGAACCACGCTCAGCCAACATCCCTTTTTCATCAGCATTAGGACGTAAAACCGCAAACAGTGGGTTTTCTTTGGTAAAGTCTTCTATTTTCTTTTGGGTTGAATCAGCACCTGCACTAGTAGTAGTATCTGTTGATTTTTTAGTACCTGATAAACCCGCTAATGCACTACTTGTTCTGGTGGTATCCGTGCTATTGGTATCAACCTCTGTTGTGGTTGAATTTGATGCATTTGCTTTGGCAAGAATTGTATTTGCATCCGATAAATGTTTAAATGCTTCAGGGTTGGTAAATGTTTCGTAAAACTCCAACTTAGCAGATCCTTGTAATAATTTACGAACACGAGCAGGATTATCAACGCCCGGTAATTCAACTAAAATACGACCACTACCTTCTAATTTCTGAATATTAGGCTGAGTTACACCAAACTTGTCAATACGAGCACGTAAAATTTGGAAAGAACGATCGATGGCTTGGTTAGCTTCCTCTCTAATATAAGTGATAACTTCAGGATTTGTTGATGAAGGCTTTACTTTTTCTTTGTTGGTTTGGTTAGCGAATATTGCAGCCAGTTTACCTTCAGGAGCCAATTCAGCGTATGTTTCACCAAATAGGGTTACATAGTCTTTCTGACTAGTTTTAATTTTTTCGTTCGTTACTTCAATGGCTTTGTTGAATGTAGCGTCAGTGTTGTTGTTAGATAATGATTTGATTAAATCACCAATCGAAACTTCTAATGTTACGTTCATACCACCTTGTAAGTCTAAGCCTAAGTTTAACTCACGCTCTTTGCACTCAAGGTAGGTAAATTTTTTAAAGCCTAAGTTTACTAATGGCTCGCGAGCAATAGAATCTAAATATGCTCTTTCTTTAACAACATCGCCATTGGCAAACTCTTTTGCCGCTTGTTCTGCACGGTAGGTAAACCAGGTAAATGATAACTGGAATAAACATACCACTGTAAGTGCGATTGCGAATAACTTAATTGCGCCTTTACTTTTCATCTTTCTATGTTAGTGTTATAATTTAATTTTCTCGTATATAAAATATTGCGAAGTGGGCAAATATAACCGCTCAGCTATATTTTTACAACCTTTATTAAAAAAGTATTTATGCCTTGATTAACAGGCTGTTTAACGGGTTTTGGAGGTTGTTTGGGTATTTTACTGATTATTTAATTTCCACCTGAAATGGTCTTCAACAACTTTTAAACTGTTGTTAAAATGGGCGTTGTTGTTAATAATGATGTCTGCTTGTTCTTTGTATGGTTCAAGGTATTTTCTGAAAGCCGGCATCACATGGTTATTCCATTGGTATTGAACAAAGTCTGCCGGAATATTTCTTTCTAATGTATCTCTTTTAAGCCTGCGTTGCAGTTGTAAATCCTCGTTAGCCTCAATAAAAATTTTCAAGTTAAAATGGGTAGATATGTCTTCTCTGTAGAATATAAACAACCCTTCAATAATTACAATTGGGGCTGATTTGAACTCAAGCCAATCGCCCATTTGCTCCTCATGTTGAAAACGATATTCCCTACGTTTGACAGTTTCGCCTAATGACAATTTAATGATATCATCTTTGAAAGCATCTAAATCAATACAATCCGGAAGGTCGTAGTTGATGTGGCCATTTTCGTCTTTGGTTTGTTCTTTGGCAGGCTTATAATAGTTGTCTTGCGAGAGTATACAAACTTGATTTGGACCAAATAAATTACCGATTTCGCGTAAAAAACTGGTTTTACCACTGGCGCTACCTCCCGTAATACCTACTAAATAAGGTTTATTCATTTTGATACTTTTATTCTTTAAATACAGCCTGCAATTAGCCACTTTGATTGAAATATTACAAGTGTAATCTACTTTATAGTTGTTCACCAATAAAAAACATTCACCTACCGAAACTTTTGATGGATTGGAAACGTTTATTGTAAAAATAGTTTCCCGAGTAAAAAATCAAATTATCTTTGCACACGTAAAATTTTAAGATGAGTGAAATAAAAGATAAAATATTAACAGAGGCAGAGGTGCTTTTTATGCGTTATGGCTTCAAAAGCATAACCATGGATGATGTTGCCAGAGAATTGGGCGTATCAAAAAAAACACTCTATCAGTTTTTTGCAGATAAAAACGATTTGGTTAACCAATGTGTAGAGCATTATTTGGATAACATGAACAAGCTTTGTTGCAACGTAGTTGAAAACAAAGATTTGGATGCTATTGGTGTGATGTTGCAAATCTCGGAACAGATGAGTGCAGTAATAAGGCAGGTTAATCCTAGTATCATGTTTGATTTAAAAAAATATTTTAAGGGAGCATGGGATAAATTAGAAGCTGATAGAAGAAGTTTTATAAAAAAAGTGATACAAGACAACATTCTGTTTGGGATAAAAAAAGGACTTTATCGAAAAGATTTAGATGCCGATATCGTGAGCCGAATTTATATTTATTTGGTTGGCTTTTTAACCAACCCGGATAACTATGATAAAGAGGAGATGGACATCAAGGTAATGCACTTAGAGATAGTAAAGTACCATTTACGTAGTATTTGCACATCAAAAGGACTAGAGTTATTGGAAGAAAAATTAATAGCCACAAGAAATAAATAATACAATGAATAAATTAAAAACGATGAAATACGCCAGTTTGTTCATGCTGCTTTTTTGGGCAGTATTTAACACCAATGCACAACAACAAACCGAAACTAAAAAGTTTTCTTTACAAGATGCAGTAGCACACGCTAAGAAGTACAACAACACACTAAAAAATAGTGTATTAGATGTGCTTGCTGCCGAGAAAAAAGTAAAAGAAGTTTTATCATCCGGTTTACCAAATGTTAATGCCACCGGTAGTTTTAACAACTACATTGTGGTGCCATCTAGTGTAATCGATTTTGGTGGCCAGCGTCAGGTCATTCGATTTGGTATACCTTACTCTGCAACAGGTAGTATTTCGGCCAGTCAACTGTTATTCGATGGGGGCTTTTTGATGGGGGTTAAAGCATCAAAAGAGTATGTTCAATTGGCCAAAATTAATTTAAAGCGTTCTGAGGTTGAAACGGAGGTTGCCGTTAGCAAAACGTACTACGGGATTTTATTGGCACAAACCTCACTAACCATGCTTAATGCAAATTTAGAGGCGTTGGGTAAAACAAAATTTGATCTGGAGAAATTAGTTCAAAATGGATTTTTAGATAGAGTGGAGTTTGATAAAGTGAACCTGCAGTATTCATCCTTGGAGTTGCAACGCGATCAGTTAATCGACCAACAAAAAACATTGATGATGGTGCTCAAAATTCAGTTGGGTTTAGATTTTAACGAAAACATTGAGCTAACAGATGACTTGATGAAAATGTATGAAACCTCTAAAACAACTATTTTAACCACAAAAGTTGATTACAACAACCGTTTAGAGTATCAACTCGTAAACCAATCCATTGCTTTAAATACCCTCGATAAAAAAAGATATCAGTTTGGGTATGCACCTAGTTTAGTGGGTGTGTTCTCAACACAGCAAAACAGCTTCGGACAAACCTTTAGTGAGTTAGGAAAAGATTGGTACGGAGGAACATTGTGGGGATTAAATTTAAGCATTCCAATTTTTGATGGACTAAAAAAATCAGCTCAAATTCAACAGGCAAAAATTAATATCCAAAAAGCAGAGAACGATAAAAAGGTATTAGGAAATGCAATAGAGCAAGAAGTGTTTAATGCAAGAACTACCTACGAACGTTCAGCAAAACAATTGGATGTACAGAAAAAGAACCTGGATTTAGCTCAGGATATTTATAACCGTACGGATTTAAAGTTTAAAAATGGTTTAACATCTAGCTTAGAGCTAACCTTAGCTCAAAAAGATCTAGAAACAGCACGTGCATCATACTTAAATACCATGTACGATTATTTTGTTGCACAACTTGATTTACGTAAAGCCTTAGGAGATTTAAATAAATAATAACATAGATATGAATAACATAAAATTAATTTTATTAGCAACCGGTGTGGTTGTTTTATTAGCCGCTTGCGGAGGAGGTAATGACCTTGAATCCAAAAAAGCTGAACTTGAAAAATTAAAAGCTAAACAAACTGAGCTAAATGCTCAAATAGCAGGTTTACAAGATGAAATTGCAAGCATGGGTGATAGCGCAGTTGAGGAAAATAGCCGTGCTAAAGTAGTTGCTGTAACCTCAGTAACCGTGCAAGCTTTTATGCATGCAGTAGATGTGCAAGGTCGTGTTGATGGTGATGAAAATATTACATACAGTGCCAAAGTACCAAGCGTAGTAAAACGTGTAAATGTAAAAGCAGGTGATAGGGTTTCGGCCGGACAAATTTTAGCTGAACTGGATGCTGATGTGGTAAAATCACAGATAGAAACACTTAAAAAAGGTTTGGAGTTAGCCAACACTGTTTACGAAAAACGTAAAGCGTTATGGGAACAAAAAGTAGGAAGTGAAATTGAATTTTTACAGGCAAAAAACCAAAAGGAAAATTTAGAAAAACAAATTGCTTCGGTAAAAGAAAATATCGACATGTATTTTATAAAATCAGAGTACAACGGTACTGTTGATTTAGTGAGTATAAAAGTTGGTCAAGGTATTGCTCCAGGTGTTCCTGCAATTAGTGTAGTTAACCCTGCGGCATTAAAGATTAAGGCAGATTTATCAGAGTCTTACGCAAATGTCGTAAAACAAGGCAACCCGGTAATCGTAAATTTCCCTGATATCAACAAGTCGATTAAATCTTCGGTTTTATACTCGTCAAAATCTATCAATGCATTAACACGTACATTTAATGTAGAGGTGGCTTTACCAAACGATAATGATTTGCACCCAAATATGGTTGCAGAAATTAAAATTGTTGATTATGAGAATAAAAATGCATTGGTTGTTCCTATCAATACCATTCAAGAAATTGAAGGTGAGAAATTGGTGTACATCGTTACAAAAAATGCCAAAAATGAGCTGATTGCTAAAAAGGTAGCTGTAGCAGTTGGTAAAACATACGGAACCAATGCCGAAATATTGAGCGGTTTAAGCTTAGGTGATCAATTAATTACTACCGGTTTTCAAGATTTAACCGATGGACAAGTAATTAAATTTTAGTATCCCATAGCTTGTAAATTTATTAAGAACAAAAGTTAGTCTTATGCACGATACAAATAAAGAGTTTAAACCTTCCAGCTGGAGTATAGATAATAAAACAAGTATTTACATCATTACTATTATCATTACGCTTGCCGGATTGTTTTCATACAACAAATTACCTAAGGAACAATTTCCGGAGGTTAAGTTCCCAAGTATTCTAATCACCACTATCTATCCGGGTACTTCACCTACGGATATGGAGCAGTTGGTTACCAAACAAATAGAAAAACAAATTAAAACCATTGTTGGTGTTAAAAAAGTAAAGAGTAATTCTGTTCAAGATTTTTCGGTTATTAATGTAGAATTTAATACCGACCAAAATGTTGATTTAGCTTTGCAGCGTGTAAAAGATGCGGTTGATAAAGCCAAAAATGATTTACCTAAAAATTTGCCGGAAGATCCGCAGGTGCGTGATATTGACGTATCGCAAATGCCCATTATGCAGGTTCACGTGAGTGGTGATTATCCTCTAGATAAACTAAAAAGGTATGCCGAAGACTTACAAGATGAAATTGAGGGTTTAAAAGAAATTACCGAAGCCAAACTGGTAGGTGCGTTAGAACGCGAGATTCAGGTAAATGTTGACATGTACAAAGCGCAAGTTGCCAATATCACTTTTATGGATATTGAAAATGCAATTAAGTACGAAAACATGACCATTAGCGGTGGTTTAATCGACATGGATGGTTTAAAAAGAGCCATCAGTGTTAAAGGTGAATACAGAGACCCAAGTAAGATTGGTGATATTGTTATTCGCGGATCAACAGGTGCGGTGGTATATTTAAAAGATATTGCTGAAATAAAGGATGCATACGAAGAGAAAGAAAGTTATGCGCGTTTGGAAGGTAAAAACGTTATCAGCTTAAATGTAATTAAACGTAGTGGCGAAAATCTTATTTCAGCATCAGATAAAATTCGTGAAATATCAGACAGGTTAAGTAAGGAAAAGTTTCCACCTGATTTAAAAGTGACCATTACGGGTGATCAATCAGAAAAAACACGTGTTACCTTACACGATTTGATTAATACCATTGTTATTGGTTTTATTTTGGTAACAGTTATCTTAATGTTCTTCATGGGTACAACCAATGCCATTTTCGTGGCCATGTCGGTGCCTTTATCTTGTGCGGTTGCCTTTATGGTTTTCCCGGCCATTGGATTTAAGTTAAACTTTATTGTGTTGTTCTCTTTCTTGCTTGCATTAGGTATAGTAGTAGATGATGCTATTGTGGTGGTTGAAAACACCCATCGTATTTTTGCAAACGGAAAAATGCCAATTAAAAAAGCTGCTAAGCTTGCTGCAGGTGAGGTATTTTTACCAGTGTTCTCGGGCACTATGACAACCTTAGCTCCTTTTATACCATTAGCATTTTGGCAAGGTGTAATTGGTAAGTTCATGTTCTACCTACCCATTACTTTGATTGTGACGTTGTTGGCTTCTTTAGTGGTAGCTTATATCATCAACCCTGTATTTGCTGTTGATTTTATGAAAACGCATGAAGAAGAACAAAAAAACAGAGAGAACAAAAAAGGGTATAAAGTTACGGCCATTGTATTTGGTGTAGTAGCCTTGTTATCATACTTGTCGGGTAATATCGGCCTAGGTAACTTCGCCATTATTATGTTTGGTTTGTATTCATTAAACCGCTTTGTATTTTGGAAATGGATTCAAAAGTTTCAAGAAAGTATTTGGCCTCGTTTCCAAGATTTTTACAAAGGAATTATGGAATGGGCATTACAAAAAAACAGACCTATTTGGTTATTGGTAGGCACATTCGGGTTGTTTATATTCACCTTCTTATTGGTTGCTATTGTAAAACCTAAAGTGGTGTTTTTCCCTAAAGCCGATCCTAACTTTATATATACTTATATCACACTTCCTACAGGAACATCAGCTGCTTATACCGATTCAATCACGCAAATTGTAGAGGAAAGAGTTACTAAAGTGGTGGGTACAGATAATCCAATAGTAGAGTCTATTATATCAAACGTAGCAGTTGGTGCAAACGATCCTTCACAATTTGAATACAACTTTAGTCCAACACCACACTTAGGAAAAGTTACTGTTGCTTTTGTTGAGTTTGGTAAACGTGACGGTGAATCAACCTCAAAATACTTGGATTTAATACGTGAAGTTACCAAAGGTATTGCCGGTGCAGAAGTTATTGTAGAACAAGAAAGTAGTGGTCCGCCTACAGGTAAACCAATTGCTATAGAAATAAAAGGTGATGACATTAACCAATTAACTCAAGTAAGTGCCGATTTAAAACGTTACTTAGATTCGTTGGCCTACCCCGGAGTTGAAGAGTTAAAATCGGATGTGCAAAGTAATAAACCGGAGTTGGTGGTTGTTATAGATAGAGAGCGCGCCAACCGTGAAGGTATTAGCACTGCACAAATTGGTGGTGAATTACGTACAGCAATTTTTGGTAAGGAAGTAAGCAAACTAAAAGATGCTAATGATGAGTATCCTATTCAAATTCGTTACAAAGAGAACCAAAGAAATAGCATTGATGCCATCATGAATTTGACGATTACCTACCGTGATATGAATATGGGCGGACAAATTCGTCAAATACCACTTTCATCTGTAGCCTCTGTAAAATACGGAAATACTTTCGGTGGTATCAAACGATTAGACGACCAACCAATGGTTACGTTATCATCTAATGTGTTAAATGGTTACAATGCAAATGATATTGTGGGCAAAATGGCTAAAGCCATAAAGAGGTATAATTTCCCTAGCGGAGTAGTGGCAAAAATGGGTGGCGAGCAAGAAGAACAGGCCGAAACCGGAGCATTTTTAGGCACAGCTTTATTAATATCATTTGGTTTAATCTTTTTGATATTGGTTACCCAGTTTAATTCAATCTCAAAACCAATTATTATTTTAAGTGAGATATTATTGAGTTTAATTGGCGTGTTTCTCGGCTTTACGATATTTAATATGGAAATTTCTGTAATGATGACCGGGGTTGGTATCATTGCTTTGGCAGGTATTGTGGTGCGTAATGGTATATTATTAGTAGAGTTCACTGAAATACTGATTAAGGATGGTGTACCACTAAGAGAAGCTATTATTGATGCCGGTCGTACACGTATGACTCCGGTATTATTAACAGCAACGGCAACCATGCTAGGTTTGGTTCCTTTGGCCGTTGGTTTAAATATAGATTTTGCTTCGTTATTAAGTACAGGTAATCCAAAGATTTTCTTTGGTGGTGATAGTGTGGCTTTCTGGGGACCTTTATCATGGACCATGATATTTGGTTTAGCATTTGCCACCTTCCTTACATTAATTTTAGTCCCTGTCATGTTATACCTATCAGAAGGATTAAAATTAAGATTAAAAGCAAAACGCGAAATGAAATAAACAAGCAAAATATTTAATGAAGCATTATTTTTATGAAATGATTAGATTGCCTTAAAAAGTCATAAAAAAAATACAAAAAAATACTTGCTAAATTCAGCTTTTGTCTTACCTTTGTTATGCGTTTCAGATGCAACTGACCGCAACATTAATTCGATTTAAAATATTGCATCTTTGAGTAGAGGTGCAATTTGTTTCATAGGCTAGGGTGAGCCCCGGAGAAATCCGGGGTTTCGCTTTTTAAAGGGTTCAACTTCACGCCTTAATTTTTAAAATCAAATTTTCCTTTTATTATTACCAAATGAAAATGGTAATCTATCATAACCCAAGATGCAGCAAAAGCAGGGAAGCTCTTGCTCTGTTGAAGGAGCAAAACCTAGATGTAGAAGTTATTGAATACCTGAAAGACGCACCCTCAGAAAAACAATTGAAGGAGTTGATTGAAGTATTGGGTATCAAACCCATTCAATTAATACGTAACAAGGAAGAGGCGTTTAAACCTTACAAGGACCAAAAACTTACTGATAAACAATACATTTCCTTAATGGTAAAGTTTCCGGTTTTAATAGAAAGACCGATAGTTATTAAAGGTAAAAAAGCAATTGTTGGCCGACCACCCCAACTCATTCTCGACATTTTATAAGGTAATTGCACCCTTTGTGTAATCATTACCAAATTGTAAAAAACTTAAATATATATTCGAGCAAACAGTTAAAACTGAATTTATGATTGATATGAAAAAAACAACTTTAATACTAGCACTTGTTGCACAAACCATGTTGGTTTTTGCACAAAAAAATGCTCCGGAAAATTGGTTTAACCTCGACCCTAAACATAATAAAATTAACGGGGTGAGCACAGAAAGAACATATGATGAATTGTTGAAGGGTAAAAGTGGCCAAAAAGTTATAGTGGCTGTAATTGACGGTGGGACAGAAGTTATTCATGAGGATTTAAAAAGAGTGATTTGGGTAAACGCGCGTGAAATTCCCAATAACAATATTGATGATGACAACAATGGTTATGTAGATGACGTAAATGGTTGGAACTTTATTGGTGGCCAAGCAGAGAATGTGGCGGAAGATAACTTGGAAGTTACGCGTTTATACAAACAACTAAAAGCACGTTACGAAAAAGTAGATACCAATAGTTTAGATGGTGTAGAAAAAGAAAATTATGCTTTTTACAAAAAGGTAAAGGCAACATACAGCAAAGGTTACAACGAGTATGCGATGTATAACAATATTTACAGTTCGCTCGAAAAAGGTGTAACTTCTTTAACAAAAAGTCTAGGTAAAGATTCATTAAGTATGGCCGAATTTAAAGCCTATAAACCGGCTGATATGAATGAGGCCATGGCTCAAAATAGCATCAGCAAAACGTTTGAATCAAGTAAGAAAAACTATGTTGTAATCAGTAAATTTGGTAAAGGATTACAAGGTGCAAAAGAGCAAATTAGCAAGTTTGTTGATTACCACTATAACCTCGATTTTGACTCGCGAAACATTGTTGGAGATAACTATGAAGTGGTATCTGAACGTTATTATGGCAACAACAGGGTAAGTGCTCCTAATGGCGAGCATGGAACACACGTGGCCGGTATTATTGCGGCAGATAGAAATAATGGTATGGGAATAAAGGGTGTTTCAGACCATGCTGAAATAATGGTATTACGTGTAGTACCTGATGGTGATGAACGTGATAAAGATGTTGCAAATGCAATTCGTTATGCAGTTGATAATGGTGCGAAGGTTGTTAATATGAGCTTTGGAAAGGCATTCTCTCCATACAAAGATGCCGTTGATGAAGCTATTCTTTATGCCCAATCTAAAGATGTACTTTTGGTGCACGCAGCAGGTAACGACCACAAAAATCTTGAGGTAGAAAACAATTATCCTAATGATAAAATAACCAACTACACTGCTTCTAATTGGATTGAAGTGGGTGCATCAAACTGGAAAAAGAAAAAATTAATTCCTGCTGAGTTTAGTAATTATGGTAAACAAAGTGTTGATGTGTTTGCTCCGGGTGTAGATATCAACTCTTGTATTCCTGAGAGTAAATATGCAAGCTTTAACGGAACTAGTATGGCAAGCCCTGTAACTGCAGGTGTAGCAGCTGTAATACGCAGTTATTATCCTGAATTAACTGCTGCCGAGGTTAAAGAAATCATCTTGCAATCGGCTGTAAAAGTGAAAGGTAAAGTACAAGTACCCGGCACTAAAAAGAAAGTTAAAATGACTGAACTTTGTGTATCTGGAGGTCTTGTAAATTTATACGAAGCCGTTAAACTAGCCGAAGTAAAAATGCAAAACAGAAAATAATTCGTTTTTAATAGACAAGAAGGCCGTGAGCATATTTTGCTCACGGCCTTTTTTATGAAGTTAGTTTGTTTAATTATTTATGTAGTAACTTTTTTAAGTTTGTGGCTATGACCATGATTAAGATTGCTCCGCTTAATGCCAACGCCATGTCTTTTTGCGCATCCCAAACATCACCTTGTGTGCCTAAATATGCAGCTCCTTGGTGTGTAAAAAATACATCGGCAACAAGCCATTCTATAATTTCGTAAGCACCACTAAAACTCATGGTAATTTCAATGGGTAAAGTCCAACAAACCCAATTTGGCCAATCAAACCAGTTTTTAAAATAATCGCGTAAAGGATAGCCTAATAAAAATCCGAAACTAAAATGAACAATTCTATCGTAGTGATTCCTTTCCAAATCTAATACATCCTTAATCAAATAACCTAGCGGGTTTTCAGCATAAGTATACATTGCGCCATAAATATGCAGCATGGTATAAATAAAAATAAGGGTATAACTTAAATCGCTAAACTTAAATTTTTTGTAGGTTAATGTAAGTGTAACCAATGCAATAATGGTAAGTATGTTTTCTATTACCCAATTGGCTAAATCAGCTGTAAAAAATAAGGTATAGGCCCAAAATAGGAGGAAGGTAACAAAGTAAACTTTTAATAAGTTATTTTGATTAAAAGCCGTTCGTTGTGTTGATGATGCAGTACTAAATTGCATAATTATTTAATAAGTAAATCAATGTAAGTTCTTAATCGTGTTCTGTCTGTTCTGCTTAACTCTGCAAATTGTGCGTACGAGTCTTGGTGAAATAAGGAGAATAGAACGTAACAATCTAAGTATCCTTTTTGTTGCATTTCTCTTGCAGTTTTAAAATGGTCTTCAGGTGCTTGTTTAAGCATCTGCTCCCAGCAATAAACCTCAAGGTATTTTTGTTTGGTTACAGGGTTATCTTTTATAATTCCTGTTTTCTTATCGTAGTAAGCGGTATCAAATTTACTTTTAGCATCTACGTAAAATTTCCACGATGCATTTTTGGGTTCTGCTAAAGGTATTTTGTTTGATAACGTTGGAAAAATATCGCGATAAATCCATCCCCTATCAAATTTTTTCCCTTTGCGCTCGGTTAAGGCTTCTAGTTTACTAAACATGGCAACGTCAGGGTACAATAACAAACTTTGAATGCACTCTTCTATGGCTTCATCATCGGCATCTATATTTGCCAGCGCATCAACTAAAAACTTTCTGGCCTCTACCATGGTGGGCTCAACTTTTATGGCGTTTCTAAAATAGGCTGCTGCAGTTATATAGTCTTTAAGCATGTAATAACTATCACCTAAATATAAACGTGCTTGATAAAAGTTAGAGTCGATACCTACTGCAATTTGGTATTGTTTAGCAGCTTCGGTATAGCTGCCTTTGCCAAAATGCCTTTCTGCTATTTGAAAATGATAATAGGCCGTATCCGATATTTGGGTGTCTACTTTTTTATCGTATAAATAGTTTCTTAAATAAATAGAAGGATAGTAAGCATACTCGTTTTTTAGGGTAGCCTCTTTACAGATATCCATGTATTTGTCGTAGTAAATTCGTGATGGCTTAATAGACGAAAATAACTCTGTTAAAGCTTGGGTCATACTGTCTGACCCTCCGGTTACGGTGATGTTAAAGTTTTTATCGGAGCGCTTATAAAAGCTATATCTACTTGCGCCAAACTTGGCATATTCATTCCAAACTGTTGCATAGTAGGGATGCTCATCGGCTAGTTGACGATAGATTTTTTCGGCCGCATCATACTTGTTTTGCTCAGTTAGTTTTTGGGCTTTCTCTAATTTTTTAATGGTTTTTGGGTCTAAATCGGCAAATGCAAATTGGCATGTGGCCAACAATAAAATTAATAGGTTAAAAATATTCTTCATAGATGTTAAATTTTAAAGTGAATCGGTAGAGTATATAATACTCTAACAGGTTTTCCATTTTGTTTGCCTGGTTTCCAATTTGGCATTGCTTTTACAACTCTTAAGGCCTCTTCGTCAAAGCCCCAACCCGCTTTCTTCAGAATTTCGACATTGCCAATGCTACCATCACTTTCTACAATAAACTGAGTGATTACTTTTGCTTCAATATTGTTTTCCTCTGCCATAGAAGGGTAAACGATACTCTCAGATAAATAGGCCATAAGATCGCCATTAAACTCCGGCATCTGCTCTGCAAACGTGACAGTAATATCATCGGGTTTATTTTTGGGTTTACTTAATAGAGCGTCATCTACACCATTAGGATCTGATTCTACTATGTCTTGATTATATATGACTTCTTTACTTACAGTCATTTCATCAGGAATAATTACGTATGTTATTTGTTTATTGTATAACTTAAATCCAATAGCGATTTTATGTTGGGCACTTACTGCTTGTCCTTTTACTTTTGCCGGAGTCCATTTGGGCATTAAGGCAATTACTCTTTTTACTTCATTGCACAACTCTGGGTGTTTATTGTTGGTGCAGTTAATGTTGCTTATTTTCCCATCTTTTGATACCACAACTGTTACTTCAATAATACCTTGTTGCTTTTTGTTTAATGCTTCTTGCGGGTATTGGGTTTGAGTTAAAATAAAGTTTTCGAGTGCCGTTTCACCTCCTGTATATTGTGGTTTGATGTCAACTCTTTGGTAAACAGAGTCAGGTTTTGTTTGAGCAGATATTTGTTTTGTTACGGTTATTGCCGCGCACAGCAACAACCCTAAGAGTAGTTTTTTCATATTACAATATATGTGAACCCCTCAAATAAAAAAAGCGTCCCGAGCTTATTCTCGGGACGCTTTTTATGAAAGTTAGTAAGCTTTGGTTATTTACCTACGCTTGCTCTAATAATGTTTAATGCACCACCGGCTTTAAACCACTCAATTTGTTGTTCGTTGTAAGTGTGATTAACAGTGATGTTTTCTTTGCTGCCATCTTTGTGTGTTAACACCAACGTTAATGGGGTGTTTGGTGCAAATTCAGTTAATCCTAAAATATCCACTACATCATCTTCTTGAATTTTGTTGTAGTCTTCTTTATCTGCAAAAGTTAAAGCCAACATACCTTGTTTTTTCAAGTTGGTTTCGTGAATACGGGCAAACGATTTTACCAATACTGCACGTACACCTAAATGACGAGGCTCCATAGCAGCATGCTCACGGCTTGAACCTTCACCGTAGTTTTCATCACCCACTACAATACTGCCAATACCTTGTGCTTTGTAAGCACGTTGTACTTTAGGTACACTTTGGTATTCTCCGGTTAATTGATTTTTTACCGAATCAGTTTTTTCATTATAAAAATTAACTGCACCAATTAACATGTTGTTTGAAATGTTATCTAAGTGACCACGGTATTTTAACCATGGGCCAGCCATAGAAATATGGTCAGTTGTACATTTGCCTTTAGCTTTTATTAACAGTTTTAAACCTGATAAGTTAGTGCCTTCCCAAGCAGCAAATGGATCTAATAATTGTAAACGATCTGAAGTTGGAGAAACAGCAACATTAACACTTGAGCCATCAACAGCCGGAGCTTGGTATCCTGCATCTTCAACCGCAAAACCTTTAGCAGGTAATTCATCACCTGTTGGAGGATCTAATTTTACTGCTTCGCCTTTATCGTTAATTAACGTATCAGTTATTGGGTTAAATCCTAAATCACCGGAGATGGCAATTGCAGCGACCATTTCAGGTGAAGTTACAAATGCAAAGGTGTTTGGATTGCCATCAGCACGTTTTGCAAAGTTGCGATTAAACGAATGAACAATGGTATTCTTTTCGCCCTTCTCTGCACCTTCACGGTCCCACATACCGATACATGGACCACAAGCATTGGTAAATACTTTTGCATTTAAATCAGTGAACGTTTTTAATAAACCGTCTCTGTCTGCGGTATAACGTACTTGCTCCGAACCCGGATTAATACCGAATTGAGCTTTGGTTTTTAATCCTTTTTCAACAGCTTGTTTAGCAATAGATGCAGCACGAGCTAAATCTTCGTATGATGAGTTGGTACATGAGCCAATCAATCCCCACTCAACAGTTAAAGGCCAGCTGTTTTTAACAGCTTCTTCTTTCATTTTGCTGATAGGAGTTGCCAAATCCGGAGTAAATGGTCCGTTTAAGTGTGGCTCTAATGTATCTAAGTTAATTTCTATAATTTGATCGAAGTATGTTTCCGGGTTTGCATACACTTCAGCATCTGCTGTTAAGTGATGTTTGATGGCATTGGCAGCATCAGCCACTTCAGCACGACCGGTAGCGCGTAAGTAACGCTCCATGCTCTCGTCATAACCAAAAGTTGATGTGGTTGCTCCAATCTCTGCACCCATGTTACAAATGGTACCTTTACCTGTGCAGCTTAAGCTGGTAGCACCATCACCAAAATATTCAACAATTGCGCCTGTACCACCTTTAACAGTTAAGATACCGGCTACTTTTAAAATTACATCTTTAGCCGAAGCCCAACCGTTTAATTTTCCGGTTAATTTCACACCAATTAATTTAGGAAATTTTAGTTCCCAAGGTAAACCTGCCATTACATCACAAGCATCAGCTCCACCCACACCAATGGCAACCATACCTAAACCACCCGCGTTAACAGTGTGCGAGTCGGTTCCAATCATCATACCACCCGGAAATGCATAGTTTTCTAAAACTACTTGGTGAATAATACCTGCACCCGGTTTCCAGAATCCGATACCGTATTTGTTAGATACCGAAGCCAAGAAATCATATACTTCTTTACTTTCTTTATTGGCAAAAGCTAAATCTTCTGCAGCACCCGATTTTGCAGTAATTAAGTGGTCGCAATGCACAGTAGATGGCACAGCTACTTTTGGCCTGCCTGCTTGCATAAACTGTAACAAGGCCATTTGTGCAGTTGCATCTTGCATCGCTACACGGTCAGGGTTAAAATCTACGTAATCTTTACCACGGTTATAAGCAGCAGCTGCATTACCTGCTGTTAAGTGGCTGTATAATATTTTTTCGGTTAAAGTAAGTGGGCGATTTACCACTTTACGTGCAGCAGCAATGCGCTCATCCATACGAGCGTATACGGCTTTAATCATTTCTAAATCGAACATATTATTTGAGTTATTTTTTAAGTGCAACACTAAATTGGGCCGCAATTTACAAATAATGCAGGCCTATTGCCACTTTTTGTAAAAATATAATTTGCTAATAATGTATTGGTTTTCATAGGCTTGTTTTGTATTGGTGTGATTTATAACCATTCTAATTAAAACCACGGTTTATCTGTACTTTTCATTAATTTGCCTCTTTAAATCAACCTATAAATAGGTAATTGTGTAGTGTTAAATTATGGAACTGGTATATAAAGCAAGGTATTTTGATGGCTACTCGGGTAAACCACAACAGGTAGATGTGCTGTGGCTCGACAATGTTTGGGTTATTCAATTTGTAAATGATTCGGGCGAACGGATTAAGATAACCTGGCAAAAACAACATGTGGTGGAGCATGAGTTAAAAAACGGACTCTTGAGTTTACGTTATGGTGATGTTTTTCCGGCCCAGCAATTGGATGTTAGCGACCAGGATTTTATTAAAAGATACAAGCAAGAATACCCGCGTACTTTTTCTCAGCGTTTAAACATGTCGGTTGCGGGTGTGGTAGGCACATTATTGCTGTTGTTATTGTTGGGTTTGTGGGCCGCTTATGTTTGGCTTTTACCCGCCATTGCAAGTTATGCAGCCAAGGTTTTTCCAAAAGATTATGAAATTGAATTGGGTCAAAAAATGTACGCTTCCGTTTTGGAAGGCGAGCAAATAGATTCTAACAAAACTTTGGCCATCAACCAATTTTTTAATCATTTAAACATAGAAAAAAATTACCCCGCCAAAATTACGGTGGTAAAATCAAATATCACCAACGCATTTGCTATGCCGGGTGGTGGTATTGTGGTGTATGATGCTATTTTAAATAACATGAATTCGCCCGAACAATTGGCTGCTTTATTGGCACATGAATACTCGCATGTAGAACTTAAACATGCCACCCGAAATCTGTTTAGAACCTTATCGGGTTATTTATTTTTATCAATTGTTTTTGGTGACATGAGCGGAGTAGGAGGGATATTGATTGAAAATGCACACCAATTAAGGAATTTAAGTTACAGCAGAGCGCTAGAAACAGAAGCAGACAACAGTGGGTTGAAGGTTTTAAAAGAAAATAAACTTAACCCGAAAGGCATGATTGATTTGTTTGAATTACTTAAAAAAGAAAGTGATGGAGCCCAAGTTAACGAGCTGATCAGTACCCATCCTGATTTGAATAATCGCATACAAAATGTAGAGACTTTTATTCAAGAGCATCCTTACAATTCGGTATCCAACGATTCTTTGAACCATTATTTCAAGCAAATAAAAAATAATTGGAATGAATAAAGAAAACCTGCCGGTGTTAATTCAAAACTCAGCACAAAAGCTGGGTGAGTATTTTGAGAATGATTTACTCGCTCAATCAACCACCTACCAACAATTACACGAGCGTTTAACAGCGTTAATTGTATACCTGTTGTTACACAAAATGGAGTTGTTGTTACAGGTACTTTATAGGGTTGATGTTTTTGAGCGGGATACCAAATCTGCCTTTGCCCAAAACGACCCTAAACTTATTGCCCCCGAGTTGGCTAAGTTAATTATTGATAGAGAGTTGAAAAAGGCGGAAACCAGAATTAAGTACAAGCAAGGTTAAACCCAATTTATGCAGTAGAAGGCGAAGCATGAGCTGAACTACCTGCATTATGCCGAGTAAAAAAGGGCTAATCATAGAATGTGTTCAGGTTTATCGGCATTAACCATTGCTATTTATT
>DITN01000100.1 GCA_002422865.1 Bacteroidetes bacterium UBA6183
TTGCTGATGATACCGGACTTGAAGTAGAAGCTTTAAATGGTGAACCAGGAGTTTATAGCGCCCGATATGCTGGTCCGGCCAAAAATGATAATGCCAATATGGATTTACTTTTGCAAAAATTGACCAATCAACCCAATAGAAACGCCCGCTTTGTAACGTGCATTTGTTTGTTTTGGATGGACGAAATGTACGTGTTTGAAGGAGAGCTGAAGGGTACCATTATTGATGCCAAAATTGGAAGCAATGGTTTTGGATACGATCCAATATTTATGCCCGATGGATACGATATTACTTTAGCCCAAATGGATATGTTTACCAAAAATCAGATTAGCCATAGGGGAAAGGCTTTTAAAAAAATGGCCGAATTTTTAGTTGAAAATCGACTTTAATTAACGTGTTCCTTTGATTTTACAGGATTAACCAATTCTTCTGGAATTAACGGACCATTTTCAACTTCTAAGTCCTGGAGTTTGTGGTTAAACATATATACTGGTATTTGGGCTAGGATAAGTGCTAGCGAGCCAACTATAAGCAGTATAATAGTGGTTGTACTATCTTGAATTAAAAAGGCAATCAATACAAATACCACATTGGCCAAGTACATAATCATAGAAACTTCCTTGTGGCCTAACCCTATTTTTATTAAGGAATGATGAATATGGTTTTTATCTGCAGTAAAGGGCGACTGCTTCTTTAATACGCGCAGTACAAATACCCTTAACGTATCAAATAACGGGACAATTAATATAGCAACAGCAATACCAGGTGCCGATTTTATTTTATAGACGTTAACAGCTTCGGGTGCATTAAACTGTATAAATTTGATGGCAAAGATTGAAAGTAAAAAACCAATGCACAATGAACCTGCGTCTCCCATAAAAATTTTTGCCGGATTAAAATTAAAAATTAAAAATCCTAATAATGCACCTGCTAATCCAAAAGCTAAAATACTCCAACCTATTTGGTCTATATAATTAAACCATAAGCCAAATGTAACCGAGGTTATAAAGCCTATACCTCCTGCCAAGCCATCAACACCATCAATTAAGTTAAATGAGTTGGTAACAACAATAATGGTAAATACAGTTAATGCGTAACTAGCCCAAATCGGAATAGATTCTATACCAAATAAACCGTAAAAATTATTAATTAAAATACCTTCTCCCGCAACGGTAATGACAGTTGCAATTACCTGTGCAGCAAGTTTTTTATAAGGAGATAAAACAACAATGTCATCTTTTAACCCTGAGAAAAATAAAATAATAACTGCGGCTTGTAAATATTGTAAACGGGTATCCATGCCTTGCGAAATACCCCATAAGCTGACGGCAATAGAAAAACCGGCAACAATAGCAAGCCCACCTAAACGTGGTATTTTGTTGGTGTGAAGTTTCCTGAAGTCAGGTTTATCATATAACCCCTTAAGCTTGGCAACTGTAATGATGGATGGAATACCAAATATTACTACAAGCAGGGAGGTTAAGAATGCTAATATTATATTTTGCATGAATTGTTTAACGAATAGATTTAATAGTTATTATACTCTGGCAATTTAATGTAAAAATAGTTAAATCACTAAAGTGGATGTAATTTAACAATTTTTAATCTGAATATTAAGGCGCCAAACGGTTGTGCTTCCAGCCATTATCAAACTTTGTAAACTCAAACCTATCGTGTAAACGGCTGCTGCGGCCTTGCCAAAATTCAATTAAGGTAGGTTCAACCACAAAACCGCCCCAATGTTCAGGCCTTTCAGGCTCTTTTTCATGTAATTCGCTTTCTACCACACTATAATTTTGTTCTAAAACATGTCGGCCGGCAATTATCTGACTTTGTGGCGAGGCTATGGCTCCAATTTGGCTGCCTAGTGGACGAGAGTAAAAATATTCGTCATTTTCTTGCTTCGATAATTTGCTCACTTTCCCTTCAATACGCACTTGGCGTTGCAATTCAAGCCAACAAAAAACCAATGCCACATTTGGGTTTTGTATAAGTTGTTGCCCTTTGTGACTATTATAGTTGGTGAAAAAACTAAAGCCCAACTCACTATACCCTTTTAATAGAACAACGCGTGCACTTGGTGTATTATCAGGCTTTACGGTGGCTATGGTCATGGCATTGGGTTCGTTTACATTGGCTTCTAAAGCCTCTTTAAACCAAACCGAAAACTGTTTTATAGGGTCAGATAAAACATGTGTCTCGTCAAACTCTTTTAAACTATAATCAACCCTTAATGCTGAAATCTTTTTATTGGTTAGTTCATTCATTACCAACTAAATTAACTTGATGTTTAAAAAATATAAATAACTAAACGAATTAATTTCGCATAATTACCATGCAAAAGTAATATTTGATGCAACTCTTTGGTATGATTTTGCATATATATATTTAAAAAGTAAACGTTTTGAAGATAAAGCAAGTAAAAAAAGTGTTTCAAAATCCTACCCGTGGTAGTTTGTTGGTGAGCGAACCTTTTTTAGAGGATCTTAACTTCAGACGCTCGGTGGTTTTAATAGCCGAACATACCGATTTTGGAGCCATAGGATTTATACTGAACAAACCCTTAGATATGTTAACGGGTGAAATTGTGCCGGATTTATTGCAGTACGAGTTTCCCGTATTTTATGGTGGCCCATTGGAACCTAACTCGCTGCATTTTATTCATAAACACGGAGATGATATCCCTGGCAGTATGGAAATATTACCCGACATATACTGGGGCGGTGATATCAGTTACATTAGCGACTTGATTGAAACTGGAAGAGCGGAGGTTAATGATTTTAGATTTTTCTTGGGATATAGTGGATGGGAACCCAATCAAATAAATGAAGAGATAGAAGAAAAGGCTTGGTGGGTTGCAGTTGCCGATGAGCAAATAATTTTTGATGACGACATGGAAAACATGTGGGGCAATGTAGTTAAACTATTAGGTGAAGACTTCGCACACATGGCCAATTCACCTGAAGACTTATCATGGAATTAAGCATAAAAAATCCCCGTTGGTTAATAAACTAACGGGGATTTTTTTCAAAGTATTATTTCATTAACGATAAACAACAATGGAACGATTCCCAATTTTAACTGTGTAACTATTATCGCATGTGCCCGATCCGTAATTGATGGTGCGGGTTAATTTGTTTTGTGGTTTAACTTCTACCTCACCGGCTGTAATGCGGTATTGACAGCTAAAATCAATTTGTAATGGTTGTAAAATGTTTACGGTAAACGAAACATTGTTTGCACTCACCCCATTGGCCGTTCCTGTAATTTGATACATATCGTCATTAAAAGCTTTGGTCCCTTCTCCTTCAATCCATTCGCGGTTTCGGGTTGATGTCCATGTGCGTACTTTACCATCAACAGTGGTTAGTTTTGCGTTGCTTACCTCAATGGTGTAATATAAATGTCCATTGGCTTTTCGGCCATTGTTTGTGATGGTTTTTAAACCTTCTAGTTTGTTACCGTTTTGGTAAAACGAATCGGGTGTTATGGTAATCACAGTTCCTGTTTCGCGGTATTTACCTGTGTATGTTACGCGTATTTTTCCTGCTCTTAATTTTCCATCCGCACACAAGGTTCCTGCTCCGTAATTAATAATCATTACTCTTGGTGATGATGTACTATCAATGGTAATTGTTGGTCCGGACTTGCCCAAATTATTTTCATTGGCAGCCCAATCTACTTCTTTAATGGCATCGTTAATGTTTGCATCCATCAAATAGCTATCTGTAGACGATTGTGTTTCCAAGTCATTTGCTTCATCATCATTTTTGCGGCACGATGTAGTAACCAATGCCACTACAAGTAAAAATGAAATACTTACTAATGTCAAATTTTTCATGGTAGTTAGTTTGTGTTTGCGAGTTTTGATGAGGTAAGTAACCAAAGGTTTAATCCTTATCCAAACTTATTTAAATTTTTAATGATGATTTCACATGCAATGCTTATTTCTTGCTGTGTAATTATGAGTGGTGGTGCTATACGCATGCTGTTAGATGCAAATAAAAACCAATCGGTAATTAATCCATCTGCTATACAACCATCAATTACTTTTTTATTAAACTCAAAGCTCTCTAAAACTAAAGCCAACATTAAACCTTTGCCGTTTATTTTTTTTATAGCCGGATGAACCAACAGCGAACGGAACAATTGTTCTTTTTCGGCTACTTCACTTATCCAACTATGTGTGGTTAATTCCTCTATGCCTGCAAATGCACCGGCACATATTACGGGATGTCCGCCAAAAGTGGTAATATGACCCAGTATGGGATTTTCTGCTAAAGTCATCATCATGTTATGCGATGCCACAAATGCACCCATAGGCATACCTGCACCTAATGCTTTGCCAAGCAACAAAATATCGGGCACCACACCGCTGTGTTCAAACGCAAACATTTTTCCGGTTCGGCCCATGCCGGTTTGTATCTCGTCAAAAATAAGCAACACACAATGCTCATTGCATTTAGCGCGCAGGGCTTTTAAAAAGTTTTCGTCAGTTGGTAAATATCCAGCTTCGCCACGCACCACTTCTATAATAACACAAGCTGTTTTATGGGTTATGTTTTCTAAATCTTCTAAATTTCCGTTCGTTAAAAAACGTACATCAGGTAACAGCGGACGAAACGCATTTTTGTATTCTTCCTCACTATTTAAACTTAACGCAGCATGTGTACTGCCATGATAAGCCTGTTTAAACGCAATAATCTCGCTGCGTTTGGTTACCCGTTTTGCAAGTTTTAATGCACCGTCAGTAGCCTCGGCACCAGAGTTTACAAAGTATACACTGTTTAAAGTATCGGGTAGGAGCGAGGTTAATTTTTGCGCCAGTTGCACTTGCGGTGCTTGCACATATTCGCCATACACCATAAGGTGCATGTATTTATCAATTTGGTTTTTTAAGGCTTGATTTACGTGTGTATTTCCGTGCCCCAAACTACTTACACTAATGCCCGATATTAAATCAATAAAGGGTTTATTGTTTTTATCGTACAGGTAAATTCCTTCGGCACGTTCAAACTCAAGCAACAACGGAAAACGTGTGGTTTGTGCCTGATGCTGTAAAAATAGTTCTCGGTTACTGATGTGCATGATACAAATATGCGGTAATATTCTAATTTTAGCTAAATTCGTAATCGTGCAAAAAACAACTAAACGCATATTAACAACCGAAGAAGAACGACTAGAAAAACGTTTGGCTACCACACCTACCGAACGTTTTAGGTTAATGAGTAATTTGTTTAAGTTGAACCAGAAATTAAAGCGAGCTAATCAACCAAAATAGCTAAACCCATAAGTTCAACTATCTTTGCTGCTCAACTCTATTTTTATTATATGTCGTTTGCAGCGCTTGGTTTAAACCGCGATTTACTTTACGCTTTAGAAAAACAATTTTATACCACCCCATATCCCATACAATCTGAAGCCATACCTGTAATTTTAGCCGGTAAAGATGTGTTGGGTATTGCGCAAACAGGCTCGGGCAAAACCGCAAGTTATGTATTACCCACGTTGCAATTATTACAAAGTAAACCACTGGCTCAAAACAGGTACATCAATACATTAGTTTTAGTACCTACACGCGAGTTAGCCATACAAGTACAAAAAGTATATAAATCATTTAGCGATAGGTTAGAGCAACCCATTAAAACATTAGCTGTATATGGTGGTGCCTCTATCAACCCGCAAATGATGGACATGAATAAGGTGGAAGTTTTAGTAGCTACACCCGGACGTTTATTGGAGTTGGTGGAGAAAAATGCTGTTTTTTTAAGTGGGGTTGATGTGTTGGTACTTGATGAAGCTGATAAAATGTTGAACCTTGGGTTTAAAGAGGAGATGACTAAGGTATTGAGTTTATTGCCAACCAAACGTCAAAACTTACTTTTTTCGGCCACTTTAAGTACTGATTTAAGCAGCATAAAAGACGTGTTGTTAAATAACCCTGTTACCGTTGAAATTGAAGTAGAAACCGACAACATTGACCTGATTACGCAAGTGGCTTATGCGGTAGAAGACGAACGTAAAGGACCGTTGTTGCGTTATTTAATTAAGCAAGAAAACATGGAACAAGTGTTGGTGTTCACTTCATCTGTGCACAAGGCCGATACCGTAACCGATAAATTAAATGCCAACGGAATAAAAGCAGTGGCCATGCACAGCAAAAAAAGTCAAGGGGCACGTGAGCAAGCGTTGTTAAAATTTAAAAATGGTGGGGTGCAAGTTTTAGTAGCAACAGATTTAATGGGACGTGGAATTGATATTCCGTTTTTACCATATGTCATCAATTACGAATTACCACGCTCGCCTAAAGATTACATACACCGTATAGGGCGCACGGGTAGGGCACAGCAGGCTGGTACTGCCATAAGTTTAGTAACAGCCGAAGATGCTCATCACTTTAGTGTAATACAAAAGAAAATGAAAAAACGCGTGGAGTTATTGGATAGTGATGGGTTGAAATTGTTTTAATCACAGTTGTTCCACTAACAAATAAGCAACAATCGGTATTCTCCATTTTTTTCTTGTGGTGCACGATGCACACAGGCAGGCACTTTACTTTCCGGATAATCAACCGCTAAGCGCCACAGGTGCCCAAGGCCTAAATTAATGGTTTGTGCATGTGGTTTGGGTTGATAATGCAAGTCAAAAAAATGTTCGCTTAAATACGTTTCAAAATCTTCATCGGAGCCGGTATACAATTGTTTAAGTTGATTACGTATTGAAGGGATAAGCACCTTTTGTTCGGCTTGTGCATTGGGTAAAATCTCACTGGCTTGGCCAAGGTAAGTACATAAAAAAGTATCGGTTGGTATGGGCGAACGATCTACATGAAACGAATATACATCAGTAGGTATTAAAGGGTGAGTATCGTCTCTGTCGTAGTATTTAATTATATTTAGAGTAGGTTGTGCTCCATGTGTTTTTAATAAATCCCAATCGGCTAAAATGGTTTGGCGTGCTATGTTACCTTGTTCGCTTAACTGCAGTGCAAGCAGTTCATCCGGTTCAATTGAAGTAATGTTTTCAAGTAGCTCTATTTTTTCTACAATTTCAGCAAAATCTCCAAGTAGTTTTCGCTCCCAACACAGTGCATTGATGTTGCCCACAAAAGGTGTAGACACCAACTCTTTAAAAGTAGTAACAAGTTGTATTTGGTTATCTGCGTGGGTTAAGTCTATCATGGGTTATTTAATATTGGGTGTTTATATTGGGCTAATGGTTTGCCGCATGACGAGCACATGTTTTTTTTCATAACATTATCTGCGTAAACTGTTTACTCTCAAATTGCAACAAAACCCTTTCTTTCCTGAAAATTACCCCTACGTTCATTAATTCTGTAATGCGTTGTTATCTTCTTTCTCATTTGGGTTTATTATAGACCTTTATTCAATGAAAATTAGTCTATCATCTATTTCTTTGAAATAGTTTCTGCAACACCTTGTATATTGGATCTCACTTGCCATGCATAGTCTATATAAGTTTTTACATCTGAATCCAATAAGTTCTTTATTGGGAAAAGTTCTTCATCTAATAATCCAATAAAAAGTGAGTAAAGTCTGTGCATGAATTCGTTTCTTTGTGTTTTTATCTCGCTCAATACAATTAACAAGTTTTTCTCAAAAACATCATTTTTCTTTGCGAGAGTAATCAATCTGCCAAGAGTGACTTTGTCTGAATCAATCTTAATTCCTTTTCTTTTGAGATACATGCTTATTTCAGCTTCTAACATACCAGATGCGAGTGCAAGTTTTCCTATCTCTGAGGTGAATTCCTCTGAGTCTAAAAGTAATTTGTAAAAATCTTGTCCTCCAGTTTGCTCGCCTTTGTACATACTCTTCAATAATTACGGATAACGGTTGGCAGCTACAAGAAGTTGGCGATNNACAAAGCTTCATTTAACCACTGAACTGCCAATTTCTTGTAGCTGCTGTTAGTGGCTGCGTTTCTTTCTCTTGTGTCAAAAGTAAACTCTAACATTATTTTCTGTATTTACTTTTTGTCCATTTACAATTCCAGTTTCCCAATGTTTGATTGCTTTTATTTGCTCCACACCTATTTTGAAAAGTTCGTCTTCAAATTTTTGGTTTGATTTGCTGTCAGCGTCCATAAAATAGTTTAGAAAATAACCTGAAGTATTTCCTGATTTGTCAATATAAAACCCGATGTCCATAAAAGGCAAATCACCTTCTTTGTCTGCTTTAAGTTGTTTACTTAATTTCTCTGGAACTTTAGCTTCCAGTGTCGTTTCATAATCGTTTTTTCCTGGAATTTGAGGTCGCTTGTCGCATAAATAGTAAGCAATCGTGTCGTTATTTGCTAATAAAATACTGTCAGCCTTTGCCAATAAAATCTTCTTAAATCCCTTACCATATTTGTCTTCTATAGCTTTGTTCATATAAGCTCCATAGCAACCTTCGGTTTGTCCTTCGTAAACAACACAGCCAAACATTTCATAATCAAATGCCAAGTCGTAAGTTTTGCAGAGTTCTCTAAGCTGTTTTTCTTGTCGCAATTTATGTGTGCCAAAACCCATTGGAGTGGAGAAAACTAATTTTCCATTAGCAATGTCATTTTTCGCTTTTGCAATATCTTTTAAACACATTGAGTCAGTCGTTGCGGGTTTTGAAATATATTTTTCAAGTTGATTTTTTGGTCGGTCAATTGTCACAATTTCAGTTGTCTTGTCATTGGATTTTTTTTGTCCGCAAGCGAAAAGAAGAAGTGTCAATATAAGTATTGTTGTGTTTCTCATTGTCGTCTTTTAAGGTTGCCACTAACTTATATATAGGTCTCATTTTATGAGACCTATCCCCCTATTTTGGGTCAGATAAGTCTCATAAAAAGTCCTTTTTAAATGTATTATTTATTTACGAGTCGTCAAACAGACTCCTTATTTTCTGTAAACTTTTAGTACTAACGTGTGTGTATATTTGGGTTGTATTGGGGCTTTATGTCTCATGGTTATTTGATGTTTTACTTTACTAAATAAAGCATTTGGGTTGGTAAATACAAGCTCACTTCTTAGCGAAGGTTTTCTGTGGTTTTGATACAGTTATGTACCCTTAACCGTGAAGTTCCGGGAATGGCCATGCATAAGGCCCATTCATGAGAGTTCCACTAGTAAGTGAGCTGCATTTCCTTATAGATGATTTTACTGTTTAAGATAAATTATATTTAGGAAGTTAAACCCGGCTTAGCGGGTGAAGTAAGCTACCGAAGTAGCACGGAACACGCGGTTGCCGAACGAAGCGCAGCGTAGCTTCGGTAAAAGCCCCAAAAACAAAACGCCACTCCAAAAAAATTGAAGTGGCGTTTTTTGTATAAAAAGTTAAATAAATTACCAGCCTAAAATCCAAGCAAACATTAATGGTGCTACAATGGTAGCATCACTCTCTACAATAAATTTAGGTGTATGTATATCTAATTTACCCCAGGTAATTTTTTCGTTTGGCACCGCTCCCGAGTATGAACCGTATGAAGTGGTTGAATCGCTTATTTGGCAGAAGTAACTCCAAAACGGAATGTTTTCCATTTCCATATCTTGGTACAACATAGGTACTACACAAATAGGGAAATCGCCTGCAATACCACCACCTATTTGGAAAAAGCCTAACCCTTTGCCTTCGCTGTTTTTTACATACCAATCGGCTAACCAAGCCATGTACTCAATACCACTTTTCATGGTGCTGGCTTTTATTTCGTTTTTAATTACATAGCTGGCAAAAATGTTACCCATGGTGCTGTCTTCCCAACCTGGAACTACAATTGGTAAATTGCGCTCGGCTGCGGCTAACATCCACGAGTTTTTAGGGTCAATTTCGTAGTATTGTTCTAACTCGCCACTATTTAAAATTTTATACATAAACTCGTGCGGGAAATAACGCTCGCCTGCAGTATCGGCATCTTTCCAAATTTTATGGATGTGCTTTTGTAACCTACGGAAAGCTTCTTCCTCAGGTATACAAGTATCGGTTACACGGTTGTAATGGTTTTCTAATAAATCCCACTCGTCTTGCGGAGAAAGATCGCGGTAGTTAGGCACACGTTTATAGTGGCTATGTGCTACCAAGTTCATAATATCCTCTTCTAAGTTGGCACCGGTGCAGCTAATAATATCTACTTTGCCTTGGCGTATCATTTCGGCCAACGATTTTCCTAACTCGGCAGTACTCATGGCACCGGCAAGGGTTACCATCATTTTGCCACCTTCGGTAAGGTGTGTTTCGTATCCTTTGGCAGCATCAACCAATGCAGCAGCATTAAAATGCTTGTAGTGGGTTTCAATAAATTGAGAAATTGGTCCTTTAGTCATTTCCTGTAAATTTTGGGCAAATATAGCCGTACCATGTTAATTAAAAACAAAAAAGGAAACCAAATGTGGTTTCCTTTTTATGGACTTAATCCGCTTGCGGTCTTCTGTCTTTCATTTTTTTAAGCAGTTGCATTTTAAACTCTTGTTCAAGTCCAAGTAGTTTGGCAACCTTAGCAGTAGGTAAAGCTTTTTTAAACTCGGGTATGTATTTTTTTACCACATCAATTTCGGTTTGTTTCAGCGTTAATTGTTCGTTAATGTACCTATCGGCCTCTTGGTCGGTTGGTTTGGCTTTTAGTTTAAACGTTTTGGCAAGCTCACGTTGTTTTTTTCTGACCGTTTTTATTTCTTGTTCAAACTTGTTGTAAATGGGCCAAAACAACTCGGCTTCTTTACTGGTAAGGGCCAGTTTTTCGGTAATAAAACCAATTTTTAAGGCTTCTATTTTTTCGTGTTTTGGGTCATCAATGTCATCGGTTTGTTGCGCCATAACGCCCAATCCTATAATTAAAAACAGTATCAATAACAGCTTTTTCATATTTGTGTATCTTATAGTTCGTTTAATAAAGTTTCTTCATCCACACCTTCAATTATTTCTTCGGTTATGGTTTCGTCCGTGGTGTTGTTTACCACATGCACAGCCAAAGCTTCCATGGGTATATCTGTTAATTTGTCGGCCGATACATAGTTTATAATTTCATCATCGGTAATTACTATGTTTTCGGTATTCTTATTTGGAGGTGGCACCATCATCAAAACTCCTAACGAAACCATTAATATTGCGGCAGCAGCATACCAAATAGGGTGCAGTGCAAAACGTTTGGGTGTTGGTTTGATGTGTTGTAATAACTGCGTTTTATTTTGTTCGAAGTAACCATCCGGTACGTTAAACCCACCATGATTAATCCTTGCCAACAGTTGTTTTTGGCTTTGCTCAAAATACCCATCAGGTACGGTAAATCCACCTTGTTGGTTACTTTTATTAATGTGGTATGGATTATCTTGGTGACTCATTACGTAATTTTTGATGCTTGTTATGGCTAAAGGTTTAATGTACAGTTAAATATTCTTCGATTTTTTTTACGGCATGGTGATAAGAAGCTTTTAACGCACCTACAGATGTTTCCAAAACTTCACTCATTTCCTCGTATTTCATGTTGTCGAAATATTTTAGGTTAAACACCAACCGTTGTTTTTCGGGCAGGTTTATAATGGCTTGTTGCAACTTAATCTCGGCACTGTTGCCGTTAAAGTAGCCTGTGGTGGTTAGATGTCCGAGTAGTTCGGGTGAAGTGTCTTCTATGTTTTGATGGTGTTTTTGTTTGTTTAAAAAGTTTAACGCCTCGTTGGTTGCTATGCGGTAAATCCAGGTATACAATTTGGCATTACCTTTAAATTGGTGCAAGTTTTCCCACACTTTAATCATGGTGTTTTGAAGCACATCATCAGCATCATCATGGTTTATAACCATGCGCCTAATATGCCAATACGTTTTTTGTTGATAGGTATTTAGTAGCCACTCAAAAGCCTTATGCTTGTTTGCTTGTTGCGCAAACGCTTGCAATATCTCTTCATCTGTTGTTGGCTTGTTGGTGCTCATTTACTTAATGTGCTAATTTAGAGTAAATATGGTAACACTTGGTTTAATTTGTTTTCAAACTTTATTGTTAACTGCCTCAGTAACTTGAGTAAAAAGTTTGGGTAGGAGTTAAATTGCATGTAGTTTTGCGCCTTGATACACCTGATTTAAATTGTTTTTGCTTGGCATGATGATTGTAAACTATTGTATCAGAATAAATGTTAAATAGCTAAACGTATCATCATGATTAATCGAATCATTCTTCTTGTAGTCCTTTCAACTTCTTTTGCCATTGCACAACAAGCGCCAAAACCGGTTGATAAAAACGCAGATAAACTATTAAATCTAATTAGCACGCGCTACAAAAACTTTAAAACCATAAAGGCCGATTTTATTTACAGCATTGAAAGCAAAGCAGAGAACATCAGCGAAAAACAAAAAGGAAGCATTTATGTGAAGGGAAACAAGTTTAGGTTAGATATAGCCGACCAAGTTATTATGTGTGATAACAAAACTGTTTGGACATACAGCAAAGAGGTAAATGAGGTTCAGGTAAATAACTACGATCCTAAAAAAGCCCCCATTAGGTTAGATGATATTTTTACAATGTACGACAAAGGTTTTTTATCAAAAATATTGGAAAGCAAAAAAGAGGGAAAAAACGATATTGTTTTGGTAGAACTTACCCCGAAGGATAAAAAGAAAAACTTCTTTAAAATTAAACTCACCATTGATAAAACCAATCAAACCATCACAAAATCTCAGGTGTTTGATAAAAACGGAACCATACATACTTACATTGTAACCAATCAGTTTCCAAACATTAAATTAGAAGATAAATTTTTTGTATTTGATGTGAAGAAATACCCAAAATGTGAAGTAATCGACTTGAGGTAACTATTAAGAGTTTTACAACTCCAATTAGAAGATAAATAAAGGTTTCAAGTGGCTTTAGTGCCATTATCTCATAAGCCCTGAAGGGGCGAAATCTTCCTGCATTGTGCACCGCACATTGCATCATAACAAAAGAGGCTGTCGTTTGAGACAGCCTGTTTTGTTTTTAAATTAATGTACAAACCGCGCATTAATCAAGTAGTTTTCATCATCTCCAAGTTTTACAGACTGTGTGCCGTGCATGCTAAATCCACTATCTGTAACATACCTTAAATAGGTAAAAGATTGATACAAAGAGTTTGTTTTGGTTAAAATAGCCTCAATTATTTTTACGTTGTATTGCCCATCACGAACAATTTTAACCGTTTTAAGGGTTTGTTTTTTATCTGTTGAGGTATAGTTAATTTGGGTTTGATTATTCGAACTGCTGCTATCAACCTTAAAAGCATTTCTATTGCTTGGTTTAGCTAAATCTAAAACGGTAAACACTTGTAGTTCTTTTTCCCAATTTACAGTATCAAAAATGGTTAAACTGTCTTTGTTTTCTCCATAAACCAAATGTTTTTCTATACCTGTTTTTTGTTCAGTTAATATAGTTATTTCATGTTCAAAAAAATGTTTGGTATCAAAAAATGCAGTTGGGTTTACCGTTGCGTTTTGGCATGATACCAATACCATAAAACAAGCTGCTATAATTAATCGCATAATAAACTGGTTCCTGTCATTTGTGCGGGTTGAGGAATTTGAAGTAAGTTAAGCACTGTTGGTGCAACATCAGCTAATCTTCCTGTTTTTAAGCGTTTGCCATTTCCGTTTACCACAATAAAAGGAACTTCATTGGTGGTATGTGCTGTATTTGGTGTTCCATCTTCTTCATTGGTCATGTATTCTCCATTACCATGGTCGGCAGTTACCAATAACGTATAATGATGTTCAAGCGCGGCAGCAACAATTCTACCCAAACATTCATCAACCTTCTCAACAGCCTTTATTTCGGCACTAACAATACCTGTGTGTCCCACCATATCGGGATTAGCAAAGTTAACGCACATAAAGTCGGGTTTTTCTTTAGTAATTGCTTGTAAGGCAAAACCACAAACTTCTTCAGCACTCATCTCCGGTTGTAAATCGTAAGTAGCTACTTTTGGCGATGGCGCTAAGTACCTGGTTTCGCCAATAAAAGGTTGCTCACGCCCTCCACTAAAAAAGAAAGTAACGTGTGGGTATTTTTCTGTTTCGGCAATACGTGTTTGTGTTTTTTGGTGTTGCTCCAACACTTCACCTAAAGTCATTTGTAAATCAATATCAGGAAAAACAATGCCTACGTTTTTGTATGTTTTGTCGTAATCGGTTAAGGTAACATAATGCAAATTTAGTTTATGCATGTTGTGCTCATGGAAGTCTGTTTGTGTGAGTACTTCGGTGATTTCACGACCGCGATCGGTACGGAAATTAAAACAAATCACCACATCGCCATCTGCAATTTTTGCTATGGGTTGATTGTTGGAGTCAACACAAATAATTGGCTTTATAAACTCATCAGTTTCTCCTGAAGCATATCTTTTTTCAATGGTTGATAACACATCACGGCTTTGCTCTCCAATGGCATTCACCATACAATCGTAAGCCAGTTTAACACGTTCCCAGCGTTTATCCCTGTCCATGGCGTAATATCGGCCACATACCGAAGCCAATTTACCACCGGTATGATTTAATTCGGCAATTACTTTTTGTAAATACCCTTTTCCGTTTTTAGGATCGGTATCGCGTCCATCAGTAAAGGCGTGCACAAAAAAGTTACTGATGTTTTCGTGCTTCATCATGTTACACAAACCCAATAAATGCTCAATGCTGGAGTGCACACCACCATCACTCACCAGTCCGATGAGGTGAATATTTTTGTTATTGGTTTTGGCATGATGAATGGCGTTTAACAAGGTTTCATTTTTATATACATCACCATCTTCAAACGATTTATTAATAAGTACCAGTTGCTGATATACTACACGCCCTGCACCTAAATTCATATGACCAACCTCGCTGTTTCCCATTTGTCCGGCCGGCAATCCTACATCTAAACCACTTGTTTTAATGCTTGTACCCGGATATTTTTTTACTATACCATCAAAATTAGGCGTGTTAGCTTGGTATATGGCATTACCATCATAGGGTTTTCCGTTTCCCCAACCATCTAAAATAATTAAAGCTACTTTATTAGTCATGGTGCAAAAATAACTAATAAAACTTTTAAGCCTTGTTATTTTGCATATCAACATTTTTACTAATTTGCACCTGTGGCACGCTTTTGGTTTAAGGTGCGTAAGTAAACAAACACAACATGAAGAACGGGTTATTTAAATACATGGTAGGGGTTATGCTAATGTTCAGTGCATCAGTAGTATTGGCTGATGGCTTTGACGACATAGTGAATGCCCTAAAAAGTAGTAATGCCAAAGAAGTGTCTAAGTTTTTAAATAGCACTGTAGAATTAACCATAAACGATAACGAGGGGGTATACAGTAAACAGCAAGCCGAAATGATGATTAAAAACTTTTTAATCAACAATCAGCCTAAGAATATTACCATACAACATCGTGGTTCATCGGGTCAAAGTGCCAAATATGCCATTGCAAATTACGAAACAGCCCAAGGAAAGTTTCGCGTGTACATATTTATGAAAGGTAGTGGCAATGGTATGTTGGTACACGAAATGCGTTTCGAAAAGGAATAGTGTAATTATCTAAATTTCAACTGTATCAAATTAATGGAAAACTTATTAAATAATGCCTTAGTTAAACAACTGATTGATATTGCGTTTGCTGAGGATATAGGAGAGGGAGATCACACTTCATTAGCCACTATTAACGCTAATGAAGCCGGGAAGTCTATTATTGTAGCCAAAGACAACGGTATTATAGCCGGGTTGGCTTTGGTTGAATATATTTTTAAAAAAGTTGACCCGACATTGGTGGTAAAACTGCTAAAAAATGACGGTGACGAAATTGCTTACGGTGATGTAGTGTTGGAAGTTTCGGGCAGTTCGAGAAGTATGTTAACAGCGGAACGAACTGTTTTGAATTTTGTGCAACGTTTAAGTGGTGTGGCATCTTTAACGGCAAAGTATGTAGCCGAGTTAAAAGGATTACACACACAAATATTGGATACGCGAAAAACTACACCGGGTATGCGCTTACTCGAAAAATATGCAGTTAAAATCGGAGGTGGTGCAAATCATCGCATTGGTTTGTACGATATGATTTTGATTAAAGACAACCATGTTGATTTTTCCGGAGGAATTACGAGTGCAATAGCGCGTACTCAAAAATATTTACAGGATAATAACCTAAACCTTAACATTGAAATTGAAACAAGAACGCTTGAAGAAGTAAAGCAAGTGTTGGCTGTGGGTGGTGTACACCGAATTATGTTAGATAATTTTTCACCGGAGCTACTGCGTGAGGCAGTTGCGCTGATTGATGGGAAATATGAGACAGAAGCAAGTGGTGGAATTACCCTTCAAACCCTCAGAAGTTATGCAGAAACCGGTGTTGATTTTATATCATCAGGTGCATTAACGCATAGTGTAAAGGCCATGGATTTAAGCATGCGTGCCGTTTAATTGAATAAAATACAATCTTACATATCACAAAAAAAGCCGACTAATTTAGTCGGCTTTTTTATCGTATAAATCGTTTGATTATTTCGTCTTTCTTGGGTCACCCACTCGGTCCATTACGCAACGGAAACCAATGGTTGCAGTCGATAAATCTTCATCCAAAAATCTTCTTGAACCAGGAGTCATCCAATAAGCCCTATCGTTCCATGAACCACCTTTGTAAACACGAGCTGTGTTTTTAATTAAGCTGGTAACACCGTAATCGTATTTTTGTTCAAAGTCGGTATATTCTAACTCATCCTTAAAGCCAATATTGTTCGATTTGCGGTAGTTTCTGCGTTTAGCATTTTCTGCTTCGGTTACGTCTCTGTATGGAATACGACCTAAACTATCTTTCTCAGCAACTATACCGTCAGCATCTGTAACTTTAGTTTTATATACATTACCACGGAATGGCGCAATTTCTTGACCATCTTCCCATGATAAAGGACGATACACATCCATGGTCCACTCACTCACGTTACCTGCCATGTGGAATAAACCAAAATCGTTAGGTAAGTAGTCTTCATTCTTAACAGGTACAGTGTAGAAACCCGCATCATTTAAACGACCGGCAACACCAGCAGCATCACCACGTCCACGCATGTAATTGGCATACATGGTACCACGGTTTTTCTCAGAATCGCTTCTGCGCATGGTTAAACCATCCCAAGGATAAATGCGTTTTACGTCAATGTTTTCATTGTACTCAGGCGACATGTATCCGTATGCTGCATATTCCCACTCAGCCTCTGTTGGTAAGCGGTAATCAGGTAATAAAATACCATCTTCCATACGTACCTGACGGGTTTTTCCACCCGGAGCATAGTCTTTTAATTCTTTTTTTACAGTTGGAGTGTATAATCCCAAAAGGTATGCCTCCGTATTAAAATTGTTATCACCGGTAGTTTTTTGAACATCTAAGTCAATAAAACCTTCACGTGCCAAAATCATTTCATTTACACGATCAGTACGCCAATCGGTATATGCTTTTGCTTGCAACCAATTTACACCAACTACAGGGTATTCTCTATAGGCCGGGTGACGTAAGTAATACAATACGTATGGTTCGTTGTATGAAAGTTTGTTACGCCAAACCAAGGTATCAGGCAATGCACCACGATAAACTAAAGGGTTGTCGACAAAAACACGGTTTAACCAATACAAATATTCTAAGTAATGGAAATTGGTAACCTCTGTTTCATCCATATAAAAACTAGGAACAGATACCCTGCGCTTAAGTGCATTTCTCTCGAACATAACATCGTTCTCAAAGTTACCTAAACTTACAGTACCGCCTTCAATAAACACTAATCCCGGTCCTGTTTCTTGTTCCTGGAACTTTGGTTTTTCAAAGCCGCCCCATTTCTCGTTGTTGTATTGCCAGCCGGTAGTCTCCGACTTAGGTTTTTTACACCCTGTGCCAATAAACACGGTATGGGCTAGTGCTGCTAAAAGAAAAACTTTTGTGGCCTGCTTCATATATAAATCGTTTTGAAGTATTAATTTTTTCAAATATAACGGAAAATAAATGGAATTATTCCAATATTTATTTAGAATTTTTAGATTAAAGTGCGGGACAAGCAATCATTTTAACCCTTGACCTTGGCCTTTTCTTAGGTGTAATTTCAAATGCCATCGATAATTCGTGAGAACCTTGCGTGGCGGTACGTGCTCCGGATACCGTTACATCATAACTGTAACCTAGGCGGAATTTAGGTAATTTAACACCTAACATTACAATAGCGGCATCGGTATTTTTACTGGTTTGACGGAACCATAAACCAGCCGTTAGTGCTTGCTTTTTTACATACATACCTAAGTTTAGTTGGTTAAAATTACGTTGGCTCATGTACAAAACACTTGGTGACAGAATTA
The DNA here is from genome assembly GCA_002422865.1 of Bacteroidetes bacterium UBA6183. Taxonomy (GTDB): domain Bacteria; phylum Bacteroidota; class Bacteroidia; order UKL13-3; family UKL13-3; genus UBA6183. Next base: position 18,319 of record DITN01000100.1, read on the forward strand.
CCCTTTGCTCTTCGTTTCGTTCGTGTGTTAAAGCAATGTTTAAACCGGCATGTGCGGTGTATCTTCTTGGTAATTTGAACTCCTCTTTAGGACTATTTTCGTAATAAAAAGATTGGTTAGGTTCAGTTAGATTATGTGCTGCAAATCCCACAAAAAAGATTTCACTGTATACCACCAAACCGGAACCGAAATTAGGAAACATTCTATTTTGTGACCCTAAAGGTTCTTGTGTAGGATAGACAAATCCTAAACGGTCGTCAATTTGATCTCCAAACCTAAACTTGCTGAAGTCGTAACTTTTTTGCACGAAAGTGGCTTGCACAGCGGCTCTCATACGAACTTTACGACTAAGTTGGGTGTAAAATGAGTAAGATAAACTGGCTTGATTGGTGGTTAATCTTCCATCTCCTGCAACATCATTTAGGAAAGAGGCTCCCAATCCCCCCAATTTATTTACGTGGGCATCAATACTCGCATACGTTGTTTTGAAGTTGTTGGAAACACCAATATACTGGTCACGATAGGCAGCATTAAATCTAATATTTCCACTTGCTCCCGTTAGTGCAGGATTAGTGTATAATGGTACAGCATAAAACTGGCTGAACTGCGGATCTTGTGCGAGTGCTTGACTTGCAACAATAAAACCGGTTAATAATATTAGGCCACGAAAAAAAAGCATAAATGCATGATTAAGCTATACAAATGTAACCAAAAAGTTTAAAATTAAAACTCCGGACAACGAATGGCTCGAATTGATTTTTTAGGAATACGTTTTCTTAACTCGAATGAAAGAGATATCTCGTGAGAAGCCCTTGCACCTGGACGCGCATTCGATACTGTTGCATCATATGAATATCCTATACGTAGTTTTTCTCTTCGTAGTCCCAACAAAACAATTAAAGCGTCAGAGTTTGCCGTTGTTTGACGGAAATATCCCCCTAAAATGTAAGAGCCTTTATTGTAGTACATCCCTAGGTTCAGCTCAGAAAACGCGCCTTGTTGCATATAAATGATGTTAGGCGATAAACTGATGTTGTTTCTGTTAGATCTTTTATCAGGCGGACGCAAAGGAATCTGAGCACCGGCATGTACCGTTACTTTTCTCAGTATTACGTTTTTATTTTGATAGTTATTCCAAAATTTTTGACTTGGTTCGGTGAGGTTGTGAACTGCAAATCCTCCGTAAGCGTATTTGGTGTACCCAATAAACCCTGCAGCAAAGTTTGGTATGGTAATGGCCGGATTTGGAGGAGCCTCTCCAGTAACAGGTTTAACAATACCATATTGTTTAAGTATTTGATCCCCCCAAGTAAAATTGCCAAAATCTAATGTTTTTTGGATGATGGTAGCTTGTACACTTGCTCTTATTGTAAAATATCTGTTAACAGGGATTTGATATGAATAGGCCCCCGAAACCCTATTGGTGGTGAGCAAGCCTACACCCGCTTGGTCTCTGGTTACCATGATACCAATACCACCATTTATAACATCATAATGCTCATCAAAAGAGGCAGACATGGTGGTAAATGTACCTGCTATACTACTCCATTGGTTACGTGCATTGGTTACTATTCTTCCATGGTTTGTACTACCTGCAAATGCCGGATTAATATACATAGGATTGGCATAGAATTGCGAAAAGTGGGGGTCCTGCGCAAACAGGTCGCCTTTCACAACAATCATTATAGCCATATATAAAAATAACTTCCTTTTTGCCGAAAGTGAAAATTTCATTTTAGTGTTAAACCTTTTTGTCCATCAAAGCGCTTAAAATCTTGCTTCAATCAACAGTTCCCCCTTATATTTTCAATGCTTATTTTGCCCCTTTTTTTGGGAATAAACATATAATTAATTTCATTTGTTAACGTTATGTTTCGTAGCTAATGCATTTTTCAATTATAAATAATTTGTAAACTTTTATGCAATTTTTATTGCCTCGTGTAAAAATATTTTTTGTATTTTTTGTATTTACAGCCTTTCTGGTGTCCAATTTAGATGCCGCTGTGCTTCGTTTTCAGCGTAATATAAATTGGGAGGAAGAAAAAAATATAAATAAGGGTGAGCAAGTTTTTTCGAATTTTATTTCGTTCAAAGATGCTTTGTTAACTCAAAATAATCATTGGCACCCATATTGGAGTGAAGTTTTTCGTCTTAATACGGCTGCCTCAAACATTAAAGTTAACATTCAAAAAATTGTTTTTGGCAATTTACACAACAAGGGCCAAATACAAAACCAAGAAATTCTTAAAAATATTAAAGATTATAACAAGCAAATCTTAATTGGCTACGAAAACGGTAAAAGTGTTGTTGGTTTAACATTTTTACCAATCGGTTACGATGCTGCCACCAATACGGGACTAATTATAACATCGTTTGAAATAGAAATTACTTATGATTTAGTCTCTCCTCAGTCACTTAGGTTAAACAAAAAGGCATTTGCAACTAACTCTGTATTAGCAAATGGAGATTGGTATAAAATTGCTGTTACAAAAACGGGCTTTCATAAACTAGATCGTAATTTCTTTCAGGCAAACGGTATTAATATTTCTGGTATTGATCCGAGAACAATAAAGGTATATGGAAACGGGCCGGGTTTATTGCCTCAGGCCAATGCTGCTTCTCGTTTTGATGATTTGGTAGAAAATGCAATTTTGGTTGTGGGCGAAAATGATGGTGTTTTTGATGCAGGAGATTATATTTTAATGTATGGTAAATCTCAATTTGATGTATGGAAACCAAACGGTTCTTTTATTGGACGAGAAAAAAATATATACTCAGATACCACATATTATTTCATAACCTTTAATCAAGGTAGCGGTAAACGTATAGGTAAACAAACATCTCTGCCAACCGTTGTAAACACGCAAAATCACCATGTTTTTTGTCATGCTCACGAACTAGATGTGTTAAATTATGGCAGAAGTGGAAGGCAGTTTTTAGGAGAGGCATTTGATAGAATACCATCGCAAAATTTTTCCTTTTATATTGACGGACATAATGCCACCGATTCTATTGTTATCAAATCCGTTGTGGCGTCTAGATCTTTAATTACACCATCAAATTTTAATGTAAGTGTAAATAATAATTTTTTATTTGCCCACAGCAATATCCCTACCGTTGGAACCAATTATGATGGTTATTATTACAGGACTAGTGGTCCTGTGTTAACTAGTTTTTACACTACCACACCTACAGTTATTGTAAATTACAGGTATGATAATCCTCCGGGTGGGGCTATTGGTTGGCTCGATTATTTTGAAATCAACACAAAAGCCAATTTAACATGGTTTGGTAATCAAGTATTATACCGTGTAACAACTCCACCAGCTCCTGGTGCTACACGTTATACAATAACCGGAGTTCCAGCCTCGGCTCGCATCTTTAACGTAGGTGATTTGATGAACATTCAAGAACTTATTTTAGACAAGAGTACTTCTGATGCTTCTTTTGTAAATAATACGACATCATACAATGAGTTTGCAGGAATAAGTGACGCTTCATCATATTGGGTGCCAGCTATGGTAGGTAAAATAAGTAATCAAAATTTACATGCTTTAACTCAAAGTGATGCGGTGTATATTACTCCAGGTTTATTCTTTGCAGAAGCCATGAGATTAGCTGCTTTCCATCAGCTGAATGGGACAAAAATTCACGTTGTAAATGTGAATGATATTTATAACGAATTTTCAAGTGGAAGCCAAGATATAACAGCTATTCGAGATTTCTTAAGGATGTTTTACACCCGTGGTTCATCAGCTAATGACCAAGTTAAATATGTTACACTATTTGGTAGAGCATCATTTGATTACAAATACAGAATATTAAGCAATAGCAACTTTATACCTACTTATCAAAGTTCATTTACCGAATCGCCAATACTATCTTATTGCAGTGACGATTACTACGGATTTCTTGATGAAAATGAGGGCTTGTGGGATAGTGGAACCGACCCTAAAGAGTTTTTAGATCTGGGAATTGGGCGTTTACCTATTTCAAATGCCACCGAAGCCAGAAATGCTGTAGATAAAATTATTAATTATTATCAATCTGATAGAATGGCCGATTGGCGAAATAAAATCGTGTTTGTTTCGGATGATGAAGATTATAATATTCATCAGAATGATGCCAACAATATGGCAAATAATGTTACCAATAGGTTTAAAAATTATAACATCGAAAAAATTTGGATTGATGCATACCGCGAGGAAGTAGTTGCTGGTGGCCAACGTAACCCTGGAGCACAAAAAGCGATTGTAGATGCGGTTCAAAAAGGTTGTTTTATTATTAATTACACCGGACATGGAGGCGAGTTAGGATGGGCCGCAGAGCGCATACTAACCATCGAAGACATTAATGGATGGAGCAACCAAAATCGCCTACCTTTATTTGTAACCGCAACTTGCGAGTTTAGCAGGTTTGATGATCCGGCAAGAGTTTCGGCCGGAGAGCTTACTTTTTTGAGCACCAAAGGTGGTTCTATAGCGTTATTTACTACCGTTAGATTAGTTAATGCATTTTCAAACACCATGCTTAATACCTATTTTTATAATCGCATAGGTTTAGATTCTACCTCAAAACAAAGTCCTAAATCGTTGGGAGAAATAATGCGTTTAACCAAAAACGATTATCTACCTAATGATAAAAACGAACGTAATTTTACCTTGTTAGGTGATGCCGTTATGGCACTTGCATTTCCCAAGTATAGTGTGGTTACCACATCAATAAATAATAAGCTTATGGTTGATGTAACAGACACACTCAAGGCTCTTTCAAAAGTAACCGTAACTGGAAAAGTAACTGATGTGTCCGGTAATTTATTGAGCAATTACAATGGACAAGTTTTCCCAACGGTATATGATAAAGCCTCTACTTATCAGACTTTGGTAAATAACTCAGAGTCGAATCCAGCCTTACAATTTAATATGCAAAACAACATAATATATAGTGGAAGTGCTTCTGTTGTTAACGGAATATTTACCTTCTCATTTATTGTTCCTAAAGACATATCGTATCAGTTGGGAAGGGGGAAAATATCCTACTACACCACCAATCAGGTAAATGATGGCAACGGCTATAACGAGAACTTTGTCGTAGGTGGAACAGCCGATTCGGTTGCTGCAGACGGCATAGGTCCGGCAGTTAAACTTTATATGGATGACGAGAAGTTTGTGTTTGGAGGCTTAACCAATGAGAATCCATTGTTTATCGCCAAACTTTTTGATGAAAATGGTATAAATACCATTGGACGCGGAATAGGGAGAGAGCTTACTCTAATCATTGATGGAGACAACTCTAAATCTGTATCGGTTAATGATTATTATAAGGCTAAAACCAATAGTTATCAGGAAGGGGAAATTCGTTATCCATTAAAAAATATTTCAACGGGTAAGCACACGGCCACCCTAAAATCATACGATACGTATAATAACTTCAGTGAGAATACAACAGAGTTTGTAGTGGCGTCAAACGAAAAACTGGCGTTACAATATGTGCTTAATTATCCTAATCCATTTACTACCAATACAACATTTCATTTTGATCATAACAAGGTTGGTGAAAACCTTACTGTTATTATTTACGTTTATACGGTTAGTGGAAAGTTAGCTAAAACACTTACAACACAAGTAACACCTGCCACATCGCATTTTGATCAGTTAACGTGGAATGGATTGGATGATTACGGAGATAAGTTGGCTAATGGAGTTTACATATACAAAGTACAAGTTAAAAGCAGTACGGGTAAAACAGCAGAAGCTACCCAAAAAATGGTAATATTAAATTAGTTAGGCTAAATCATATAAAGCATTATTTTTGGCAATTATAATAAGTGTAAATGAAGAAGTATTTAAAAGGCATAGCAGCAATATTAGCAGGGTTAACACTAACAGATTTGCATGCGCAGCAACAACGACTTACTACAGGACAATTAGACGGACGACAAAATACCATTACCTCAGCAGTTCCATTTTTATTAATTACACCAAACGCAAGGGCTGGTGCAATGGGTGATGCAGGGGTTGCTACACCAGATGATCCCAATGCTATCCATTGGAATGCAGCAAAAATGGTTTTTAATGAGAAAAATGGAACGGTATCTCTTTCTTATAATCCATGGTTAAGACAGTTGGTTCCCGATGTTTCTTTGTCATACCTTTCTATAATGGGTAAAATAAATGAAAAAGCATCTTTAGGAGGCTCGCTTAGGTATTTTTCGCTTGGCGAAATTCAATTTACAGATGTGTATGGTGGTAGTTTAGGTAAAGCAACCCCAAGCGAATGGGCAGCTGATTTGGCTTACGCGCAAAAACTTTCTGACAACTTTAGTTTAGGAGTAGCATTCCGGTTTATATATTCAAATATTGCCGGAGGAGCGCAAACGCAATCTCAAAGTGGTATTAAGGCCGGAACATCTTATGCAGCCGACATTACCGCTTACTACAAGAACAAAACTAAAATTGAGGGTTATAAAATTAATTATGGCATTGGAGGTGCGATTACAAATATTGGTTCTAAGCTAACTTATACTACTGATCAAAATCAAAATTTTATTCCCATTAATCTAAGAATAGGCGGTTATGGTGAAGTTGAAATAGATAAATACAATACTATTGCCTTAGCGTTAGACTTTAATAAATTACTCATTCCAACGCCACCTGTTTACAAGTATGATTCGGCAGGAAATCCGGTTATACAAAATGGTAGCTTGGTTATTGAATCAGGAAAAAGCCCTAATGTACCCATTATTCAGGGTATGACGCAATCCTTCTCAGATGCTCCGGGCGGATTTAAAGAAGAGTTACGTGAAATTAATATCTCTGCAGGTTTGGAGTATTGGTATGATAAACAGTTTGCCATACGCGCAGGTTATTTTCATGAAAACCAATACAAGGGTAATCGTAAGTATGCTACATTTGGCGTTGGTATCAGGTATAATGTTTTTACCATTGATGCAGCTTACTTAGTATCTTTCGGTCAACGCAACCCGCTCGATAATACACTACGTTTTACTTTAGGTTTAGATTTTGATGCATTGAAATCTGGTAGCAACGAAAAAGAACAACCAACAGGTGTTTTTGAAATGCCCAAAGATAATTAGTTATGAGAATAGGATTTGGATTTGATGTGCATCAATTGGTTGAAGGAAGAGAGTTGTGGTTAGGAGGAGTAAAAATACCTGCAATAAAAGGTGCTTTAGGGCATAGTGATGCAGATGTTCTTTTACATGCTATTTGTGATGCCATTTTGGGCGCTTTGGCTTTGGGTGATATTGGTAAACACTTTCCAGATACGGATAATAGTTTTAAAGGGATTGACAGTAAAATACTGCTTCAAAAAGTAGTTACTTTAATTAATGAAAAAGGTTATCTTATAGGTAACATCGACAGTAGTTTATGTGTTGAGAAACCTAAAGTTATGCCTTATGCAGATCAAATGCGATTAACCATTGCAAACATCTGTAGTATTGGTATAGATGATGTTTCTGTTAAAGCAACCACCAACGAAAAGATGGGGTTTATTGGTAGGGAAGAGGGCTTGGTTGCTTATGCTGTGGTGTTGTTATTGAAAAAGTAATTTTAAAAATATTGTTTAAAGTAAAAGGAGGTGTTGATCTCCTTTTTTAGTTTATAGATTCAGCCAATATTTCCAGTTTCATACCCCTTGAACCTTTAATAAAAAAGGCACAGTTTTTATAATTCATTTGTTTAATCAATACTTCTGCCTCTGATGTGGTTTTGAATGCATGTGCATTATTATGATTGGTATTACAAAACGCTTCACCAACAAGTATTAAATGGTTAAGATTTAAGTTGGCGCATAAATCAACCATACGTTGGTGTTCGATTTTGGTGTAATCACCCATTTCAAACATATCTCCCATTATCACAATTTTATGAGGATGATCCATGGCTGAAAAGTTTCTTAAAGCCGCTTCCATACTACTTGGATTGGCATTATAGGCATCTAAAAAAATAAGATTATTATTTTTTTGAATCCATTGTGATCGATTGTTTTTAGGTTCGTATGCTGCAACACCTTTTAATACATTATCATCGCTTACTCCTAAATATTTACCAATGGCTACGGCAGCCATAATGTTATCAAAATTATAATCCCCACTTAAAATGGAATAGCCATTTAGGTTTTGAAAAATAAATTTTATGGCAGGCTGAAGTTGGTTTGCCAGAGCCATGTAGTCGGCATTCACATTTCTGAAGGCTGTGTTGGCAGCATAAGTTTTCTTGTTATTTAAACGTGAGCTCATACGCATCAACCATTCATCATGTGCGTTTACAAAAGCAGTTCCGTTGTTTTTAAGCAAATAATAATACAGCTCACTATTACTTTTTGCAACTCCTTCAATATCTCCAAACCCCTCCAAATGATCCATTCCGTTATTGGTAACAATACCTAATGTAGGCTCTGCAATTTCGCACAGTTCTGCATTCTCACCCACATGGTTAGCACCCATTTCAATGATGGCCACTTGATGATTGCTGGTTAACTGTAACAATGTAAGTGGTAAGCCGATGTGATTGTTAAAGTTGCCCGGTGTGGCCCATACATTAAAAGTGGTTGATAACACCGATGTGATCAGTTCTTTGGTTGTTGTTTTACCGTTACTGCCTACAATAGCAATAACAGGTATATTGAGTTGTTTGCGGTGATGATTTGCCAAATTTTGCATGCATTTTAACGCATCATCTACTAAAATACATTTATCGTTTATTACACAATTGGGGTCGTCAACAATACAATATGCAGCCCCCTTCTTTAAGGCTTCTTCAGCAAAAGTATTTGCATTAAAATTTGGTCCTTTAAGTGCAAAAAATAAACTGCCCTCAGTAATTTTACGGGTGTCTGTTGATAGGTGTGGATGCTCTTTATAAATGGCGTATAATTCTACAATTGTCATTTTATGATTATATTTAGAAATTCTTGTGTTAAATTCACAATGATAAAATTAAACACTATGAATAAATTTCTTACAACATTATTACTCATTTTTGTTATAACCAATAGCAGTAATGCACAAATTTTTAAATATTATCAGGCAAAAGGTGCACCTAAGTTTATTAAAAATGGTACGCAAAACGACACCTTATTAAATCCCTTTGCGGGTGGTTTAAATACACCGCAGTTCAGTAATATTGATTGGAATAATGATGGTAAGCAAGATTTATTCGTATTTGATAAGGAGTCGTTAAAACCATTAGCTTTTGTCTATAATGTTTCACTCAATAAGTTTGTACATGCGCCAGAATATGAAGGTGCTTTTTCAAATTATTTCGGAGGCTGGGCATTGTTAAAAGATTATAACTTTGATGGAAAACCTGATTTATATACCTCCTCAGTTTCATATAATAAAATCTCGCTTTCGCCATTTATTCCTTCAGAGAAAATACAACTTTTTGTGAATACAACTACACCCGGTGGTAAAACTACGTTTAAGCAGTACAGTAATGTACTATTTGATACAGGAATGTATGTTGGTCCTCCCTACAATCAATATTTAAGCGCGGGAGAGTTGGTGGCTGTTTCTAATGCAATGCCTGCCATTGATGATTTGGATGGAGACGGGGATGAAGATATTATATCCAACCAAGGCGTAAATACTACCTTTTGGTATTATGAAAACTTTAAAAAGAACAAATTCAATACTCCTTTTTCTAACGATACCACCATTTTTGTTCCTCGTGATCAATGTTGGGGTTTTATGAACTACGATTTTATGAATCATTCTTTTGCTTTAGGATTCAGACGCGACCAAGGTTCTCAATGTGATTATAACATGTGGGGTAAAAGAAAGCATGCAGATCAAACCACATTGATGATTGATATAAATGGAGATGGGATTAAAGATGTTGTTTTTGGCGATTCGGAATTTAAAAGTTTAATCGCACTCATTAACGGGCGTCTACAAAATAGCCGTCAAATTGATTCAATTATAGTTCAAGACACTTTGTTTTTGTCGAATACAAATGTTAGAAAAAACTTTATAGAGTATCCAGCAGCATACTATGTAGATGTTAATGCTGATGGTAAAAAGGAGCTATTGGTAACCACAAATAAAAATATGGCATCAAAATCTGTTAATAATATATGGGTTCATGATGCAACACGTGTTAATAGCAATTTACAATTTACGGCTAATCCCGGTAATGATTTTTTGTATAAAGATATGGTAGATCATGGTCTACGCTCGGTGCCTGTTTTTGTTGATATTGACAATGATGGTGATAAGGATTTGGTGGTAGCAACAAGTGGCGTATTGGAACAAACGAGTAACAATAATGATAAGTTGTATTTGTACTTAAACATCACCGATTCTGTACGTCCGGTCTTTAAGTTAGCAGATTCAAACTTTGTTATTTCATCACTTGTAGGGCAAGGTTTTTTCTCAGCACATCCAACATTTGGAGATTTAAATGGAGACGGTAAACCTGATTTGTTAGTAGGGGAGGGGAATGGTAATGTGGCTTATTTTATCAATAACAGTATTGGTTCACAGTTTAACTTTACCTTAAATAACCGAAATGCATTTGGGTTAACCATTGGTACGTATTGTACCCCACAATTGTTTGATTTGGATAAAGATGGTTTACTTGATATTGTTAGCGGTGAAAGAAATGGTACGGTGAAGTTTTATAAAAACACGGGAACCAAACAGGTACCGTCATTTTCAAATACACCAACAATTGATAGTTTAGGCAAGGTACATTCGAGAGAAGTATATAAACCGCTAGGTTCCTCGCAAATGTTAGAACTAGTAGGCTATAGTGCGCCTCACATTACAGACTTAAATAATGACGGAGTTTACGAAATGTTACTCGGCTCAAATAATGGCAGGGTTGACTTGTATACCAATGTTGTGGCTCACCCGGACAGTGTAGCAATAATGAATAATAATGTTTACATTGATTTTAGCCTCGATGCCAATGCCGGATACAATAAAAAATTTGGCATGCGAAGTGCAGCTGCAACTGCTTATTTAAACGGAGATTCCATTCCTGATATTTTAATTGGTAACATTTCGGGAGGTTTGGTTTTTATGGGTTCTGATGTTGCACCGGTTAATAGTGTAAACGAAATGTTTATTGATAACAATGCATTTATGCTTTACCCTAACCCTACAGAAAGCATGGTTAATTTGATAATAAACAGAACAGCGTTTTCTGATATTAATTACGTAGTGTATGACATATCAGGCAAAAAAATAATGGAAGGTAAGTTAGATAAAAATCAAACGGACGCTTCCATTAATGTTGGTGCTTTGAAAACCGGTTTGTATTTGGTTCAGTTAACCAATAATCAATGGCAATCAACCCAAAGGTTAATGATAAATCACTAAACACTTAACAAGAGTAACTATTTAGTTGCTCTTGTTCTTTTAGCATTCATTGCTTTTAAATCTTTAGCAGTAAGCTTACATTTATCTGCTGCATCTTCTGCAAAATATACCAACTCTCCACTTGTTGATGTAACAATCTTGTTGCACCTTTTTTCATCTTTACTGTAAAAGAAAATAATGTTATCACTACTGTTCATGATAGCCTTGTATGTTTCATCTACTTCTACATCCTCAACCTCACCACCCCACAGTGTAGCAGCATCTTCTTTACCTTTTAAATCTAACGAACGCAGCGGTAATAACAATGTTTGGTCTAGTAAATTTGAGTTAGTAGGTGCGTTATCAGCAATGTAGTTTGTTGTTATCCCCTTGTCACCATCCGCCTCTATAGCTGAGTTTAAATAGTTATTCAACATTTGAACAGCACGGGTTAATTCTGGTCTCCAATCAGCGGTATCAATAAAGTTGCTACAAAAAGCACCTGCTACCAAATCTAATTTCAGCGCTTTTTTCTTAAACTTCCCCCCGGTTGTAATTAGCAAGCCATTAAAATCATCTTCGCAAGTCCCCAACTTTGCTTTTATTTTTGTACCCTTACTTTTGCTGAAATACAAGTAGCTGTATTCCGGTTTATTGTATGGTTTCATGGCCGAGTCGTATTCAAACAAAAAACCACCATTAAAAGTCCAATATTTTTCTACTGCCTCAATAATAGATGCGTTATAGGCACTATCAGGTGATAGAACCACTACCAAACGAGTGTCTTTAAATTTTTCGATATCATCTTTCTTCTTTTTAAAACCAACTTGTGCAAAAGCGGTGGTAAAAGCGGCAAATGCCAAACTTAACAAAGCTGTTTTTTTCATAATGTTTTGCTTTATGTTTTTATTCGATACCCAAATAAAACAAAAAAGCAGCTCAAAACCGAACTGCTTTTTAAATTATGTTGTTAAAGTACTGTTTAAACGGCATTTTCAAGCCCGTATTGTCTGGCATAATCATTCAGTTGCTCTCTTAATTGTCTGCGGGCAACAAAAATTCTTGTTTTAACAGTTCCGATGGGTATGTGCAAAATCTCGGCAATTTCATGGTATTTAAATCCACGTGTGTTCATCGTGAAAGGTTTCTTCAAACTATCAGGTAAACCATCAATTGCTTGTTCTATATCATTTAACATAAACTTTTTTTCGGCTTCATTTTTCACCAATGGCGAAACAGAATCTAAATAATAATCATTGTCAGTTTGGTCGATAAACGTATTACGTTTAACCATTCTGCGGTAATTATTGATAAAGGTGTTTTTCATGATGGTGTACAACCAACCTTTAAGGTTGGTGCCGTCAGTAAATTTATCACGATAAGTAATAGCTTTCAGCATGGTATCCTGAACTAAGTCGTTGGTATCTTCAACGTTTTTTGTCAGCTGATAAGCGTAGTGACGTAGTGATTGAGTTTCACGTTGTACTGTTTTTTTGAAATCTATACTTGTCATTTTGTTTATGTTTATTTCTTAATTGTTAAACAAATGTATGGGGTGTGTTGCTCTAAAGCAAGTTTTTTGTTTATTTTTTTGGTAAAAAAGTTAAACGTTTTGTATATAGCTGTAAATCAGCGTATAAAAACACTTATTGTCTCGTTAAGTAATAGTTAACGGTAACTTTTGACTAACTTTTACTCCTTTGTTCACTTAATTTGTTTAACTTTAAAACAAAAAACTTATGTTTAAGGTTTGTAGTATAAGATTAGACAAGTATATAGTATGTGCAGTTTTGTTTAAGATAGGCTGTACATTTGTAGTTCGTTAAAAAATATAAATGGAAATATCAGTATCTCGTAAAGCACATTTTAATGCAGCGCATCGTTTGCACTTGCCACATTGGAGTGATGAGCAGAATAAATCTTATTTTGGAACATGCAACAACCCAAATTTCCACGGACACAATTACAATTTAATTGTTACTGTTACGGGAATGCTGAATGAGGAAACCGGATATTTGGTAGACCTAAAAGAATTGAGTAAGATAATAGAAGAGGAAATTGAAGATAGGTTTGATCATAAAAACCTGAATTTGGATACTGTTGAGTTTAAAGATTTGAATCCTACTGCCGAAAACATTGCAGTAGTTATTTGGAAACTTTTGCGCGCCAAAGTAGCCGCTGAACTAAGAATAAAAGTTACATTATATGAAACCGAAAGAAACTTTGTTGAATACACCGGAAACTAATCAGCACCACGATCATGTTGGCGATTCGCATGCCTCATTTTCGTTGGAAACACCACTTAGAGCAGATGCTTTTGAGTTGGATGATGAACTCAAAATTGAGTTGATAGAAAAGCACTTTAAAGAAATCATGCAAATTTTAGGGCTCGACTTGTCGGATGATAGCCTTAAGGGGACACCTCATCGTGTGGCCAAGATGTATGTTAAAGAGACTTTTTCAGGCTTAAATCCTGCAAATGCTCCTGAGGTGAAATTGTTTGAAAACAAATACCAATACAAAAACATGTTGGTAGAAAAATCAATCAGTTTTCATAGCCTTTGCGAACACCATTTTGTACCTATAGTTGGTAAAGCTCACGTGGCTTACATTCCAAACGGAAAGGTGGTTGGTTTAAGCAAACTAAATCGTATAGTTCGTTATTTTGCACGCAGACCACAAGTACAAGAGCGTATGACCATTCAGATTGCAAACATGCTTAAGGAAGCTTTAGGAACGAATGATGTAGCTGTTATAATAGAAGCAGATCACATGTGCGTAGCATCAAGAGGTGTGCAGGATGTTACCAGTAATACCATTACCAGTGAATACAGTGGAAAGTTTTTGGATGTAAAAACCAGAGAAGAGTTTATCAAATATATTTCACTGAACAATATGTAAGAAAAAAAGCGGGCTTGCCCGCTTTTTTTATGAGTTAAATTTTATCATCCGGTGGTTCGGGATTTTTTCCGGATTTAATAATTCTTTGATGAAATAGTTTTCTTTCATGGGCTTAATCAATTCTTTAAGGCTTTCTAAGCTATACATATCGGTGTCGTTGCCTATATAACCCATGCCATAAAACTTTCCTTCATCAATTAAAATACAACAAACATCCCCGGCATTAATACCTTTATCTATAATGGCGTAACTTTCTTTTTTGGTAAGGTCTTTAATGGCTAAATAAACCCTTGAGTTATAACTTTCAAATGTTTCATTAAACTCGCAGGCTCCAATACAGCAACCGGCAAGCAAAGCCGCACAAGGTTCTTTATGTGAATTTATCATGCATAGTTTTGGGCACAAATTAAACTCTAAAACAAGTTTCTGTAAATGGTTAAATGCATCGGCCAATTTAGGGTAGGTATTGAGTGGCGTATTTCCTTTTCTTACCCTATCAACAGCCAAACGTAAATATCCTTTTTGGTCTTCATAGTCGTATATGGCATAATTAAATTCTAAACTTTTTTGCGATTTATTATGCTTTGGCCAATGTTTTTTTATTTCGGTTGATTCAAGTATCAGTGCTTGTAACTCTGTGGCCACTACTTCGAATCCAATGTGAAAAATTTCCCTCAAAAAATCCTGTCGTTTGGCCGATATGTTGTTGCCGCTAAAATGTGAAAGCACACGCTTTTTGATATTGATGGCTTTACCAACATAAATAAGTTTGCCCTGCTCATCATAAAAATAATAAACACCGGGTGTTTCCGGTAAAGCATCAAACTCCTTACGCGGTAAGTTTGGAGGTAAAGTAGCTTCCTTTGATCCCTTTTTTAAAAAACTGTTGATGATACTTCTATCCTCGTCAATATGTAATGCACGCTCTAACACTTTTACGGTAGCTGCGGCATCACCATGCGCGCGGTGTCTGTTTTTTAATGGTATACCTAACGATTGACAGAGGTTACCTAAACTGTAGGATGAAAATCCCGGAAATACTTTTCGGCTTAACCTTACTGTACACAACTTTTTTACCTCTAACTCAAGTCCAACATGTTTAAGGTGATGTTTAATAAACGAATGGTCGAAGTTTACATTATGTGCCACAAAAATTTTATCGTGAAGCATTTCATATACCTTATCACTTACCATTTCAAAGCTTGGGGCATTTTCTACCATTTCGTTGGTTATGCCTGTATAACTCTCTAAAAAAGGAGGAATAGGTACACCGGGATTTATCAGTGTGGTGTAAGAATCAATTACACGTGTGCCATCATGTGTAAAAATTGCAATTTCGGTTATGCCGTTTTTATCAGCATGACCGCCTGTGGTTTCAATATCAACTATGGCAAACATATATGGCAAAGGTAACGGCTAGATTGTAATCAAAATGCTAATTATTTTAGTAATTTATAGTGCATTTGTACAAGCCCTTTAGGGTAGCTATTTGCACTTATTAGCGATAAACGTTGCATGTTAAAACCATTATTAAACAAGCGTATGCCATCACCAAGTAAAACCGGAATTACTGATAAAGTTATTTCGTCAATCAAGTTGTGTTGAAGTAACAAGTGAATTACTTGTGCGCCTCCATCACAAAAAATGGTTTTTCCATCTTGTTGTTTCAATTCATCAACCAATGTTTTTAAATCACCGGTATAAAAATTTATTAAACCTTGTGTGGGTTGTGGTGTGCGTGTAATGATGTATGTTTTTTTATCGGCATAAGGAAATTGAATCCCCATACTCATTACCTTATCATAAGTTTTTCTTCCTAGTATTACGGTGTCTACATCTTTGGTAAACTCGGCATAACCGTAATCTTCTCCTTCTTGTTCAACTACTGATAAAAAAGACAAATCATCATTGGGTCCGGCAATGTATCCATCAACACTTGCGGCAATAAATAGTGCTAGTTTTCTGCTCATCGTTTAGGTGTTTTTTATTTCCAACATCAATTGTTTGTAATCTATTTTTCCTTTTACTTTTTTCAGGTGGTTTAAAATGCCTATCCCATTACGTATGCGTAAATCGGCCGATTTGGGTTTGGCAATCATGTACAACAAAGTACGTTGTTTGCCCGGAGTAAGTTTAAAAAACTCATCAGCACCTTCTAAATCTTGTTCTAACAAAACAGCAAACTCTTCAGGCATGGGTAATCCAAACTCACTTTCGTCTTTCTCTAACTCAATCAATACCTCATCACCATCATTTAGCTTTAGTTTTTTTCTTATTTGTTGGTTGATGTTAATGAAATAATTACCATCACCCAAAGGCATTAACGCAGCTTGAAATTGAATGGTTTTGTTGATGTTGGCAACAACTCTTCGGTTTGTTCCTTCAATAAATTGATTGGCAAATTTTTGAGGAATCACCACATGGAAATGCCACAAGTTACTGTTATACCGGTCTATTGTTGCTTTAATTGATTTAGGCATGATGCAATTAACAAAAAAGCCTCATCTTATTAAAATGAGGCTTTATATTATTATGAATTCATGAGCGTTTCAATATGGTCGGCTTCAATAGGTATGTGTTCCATTAAATCGATGCAGCCATTGTTGGTAATTAATATTTCGTTTTCTAAACGAATACCAATTCCTTCTTTAGGAATGTAAATACCCGGTTCGCAACTAAACATCATGCCTGCTAGCATTGGTTCGTAGCGCATGCCTACATCATGCACATCTAATCCTAAAAAGTGAGAAGTGCCATGCATGTAATACTTTTTAAAGGCTGGCCATGCCGGGTTTTGATTTTTGATTTCATCCAAAGTCAGCAATTTCAAATCAACCAATTCTTTTTCCATCACCTTGCAAACTTCGTTATGATACTCCATTAACAAAACACCCGGTTTAAGCATTTTTTTAGCTTCGTTCATTACACGTAAAACGGCATTATACACTTCTTTTTGACGAGGCGTAAATTTACCATTTATAGGAAAGGTACGTGTCATGTCACTGATGTAGTTACCGTAATCAGTACCTGTGTCTAACAATAATAAATCACCATCTTTACAGGTGTCGGCATTATCAATATAATGTAATACACAAGCATTTTTACCGGCAGCAACAATTGGTGTAAAAGAGTGTCCGGCAGCTCCGTTGCGCACAAATTCGTGAATCACTTCTGCTTCAATTTCGTATTCTTTAACACCTGGTTTAACAAACTTAAGTACGCGGTTAAACATTTTGTTTGATATTTCAACCGCATGTTTCATGTACTCAACTTCCATTGGCGATTTTACCGAACGTAAACGTTGCATAATAGGCGCAGCACGTTCGTATTTATGCAATGGAAAACGTTCGCGCATTTGTAATGCAAAGTTCAGGTCTTTGTATTTAACGGTGTTGCTTGCTCTATCGTTTTCGTTGGTGTTTAAGTAAACGTATTCGGCCATGTTAATTACAGCGCGCATTAAACCGTCAAACTCATCATACCAAAACACATTTTTAATACCAGAAGCTGCTGTTGCTTCTTCTTTGGTGTATTTATGTCCGTCCCAAACAGCAATGTGTTCATTGGTGCGTTTTACAAACAAAGCTTCGCGGTATGCTTCTACCGGGCAATCAGGAAACATTACAACAGCACATTCCTCTTGGTCAATTCCGGTTAACCAAAACATATCACTGTTTTGTTTGAAATTGTAAGTAGAGTCACCGTTGCGTGGCAATTCCTCGTTGCTGTGGAATATGGCTAACGATTTAGGTTTAAGTTGTGCGGTGAATCTTTTTCTATTCTCAACAAACAACTTTTGATCTATTAACTTATAACGTTTCATATTGTATTTATTTATGGTCTTCAACCTCGTTATTTTCTGTTGCAACTTTTGCATCATCAATATTTTGGTTTGAAGTTGTTTCTTCTTTAAAAAATGTTTTTTGTCCTAAAAGTATAATTACAAAACCAATACTTATTGCAGCATCGGCCACATTAAACACCGGCCTAAAAAATTCAAAATCTTCTCCGGCCCAAAATGGCCAGTTTTCGGGTATGGTAGTTTGAATGATGGGAAAGTAGAACATATCAACAACCCTTCCGTGAAACCATGCATCATAACCAAACATTACACCATAAAAAACGCTGTCAATAATATTACCCAAGGCACCTGATAAAATTAACGCCCAAGCAGTAACATACCATTTGTGTGCATCTTTTTTGGTTAAATCAACAATATACCAACCAATAAAACCAACAGCAACTAAACGAAACAAAGTAAGTAGTATTTTACCTCCTTTACCACCAAACTCTAAGCCGAAAGCCATACCGTAATTTTCGGTAAAATGTATACGAAACCAATCGCCAAGCACATGTATTTCTTCACCCAAGTAAAAATTTGTTTTGATGTAAAGTTTCACCAATTGGTCGATAAGCAATACACCAAACACAAGCAGTATAGGAAGTACGAGTTTTTTAAAATTCATTTTTTGCTTTTAAGAGCAGCAAAAGTATGAAACTACAAGCAATTTATGCGTACTTATCCTATCAATTAAAATGCAATTCCTAATCCAAACCTAAAGAACCAATTGTTATTGTTGGTGTTTGAAATAACCTTTCCGGCATCAACCCTTAGGATACTGAAAATATTGGCTAATCCAATATAGGCCTCTGTATATGTGTTAGATGATGATTGTAAAAAGTTTATACCGGCTAATTCGTAGGCTCTGGTTTTCCGAAGTAATGGCACTTTACCAACAAAAAAGCTCCTGAAGTTTTGTAATGCATGTATTTCAATGTACTCGTTTTGGGTACTTAAACCATAATAGTTAAGCGCATGAAAAGCAGTTAGTCGTTCACGTGAATTATTATTACCGATGGCATTAAGGTTGGGAGGATTACTTAAAAATAGGGTTTGATTGCCATTAAAATGTTTGTAATCTACAAATGCCATATTGCTTGTGTTGAAGAACATCCCCGCATTGGCATCAAAACTAAAAATGCCCAATAATTTTAAGTCGAAATCTTTCCCTGTTCCTATCTCTAAATGTTGGTAGTTAAATGTAAGTCCGCTAAGCGCAATACCTTGTTTAAAGCTTGCGTAAATATCCGGATACCGACTGCCAAGAATACGTTTGTATTCAGGGTAACTCTCAAATTTTTGTTTATGTATGTATCTTAATGCGATACCATATTCTATGCTTTGGTGTGTTATAAATGCCGGTGCATCATTATAAGGAGACAACGGATTATTAGATGTAAATGCTCTTTTATCTCTGTCGGCAAAAGAAAAATCAGCATGATTGGTTAAAGCAATACGCTGTTGCCATTGCAAATTAATAGAGGAGTATAATCCGTTTACCAACTCCCTTGAAAAAGTAGCTCCGGCTACATTTTTTTGTAAAAGCTTGGCATAATTTAACCTGTCAAATAGCGTATATGCTGAATTAAGTAAGGTGTTAATAGGTTCGGCATCATTGTATTGTTGTATAAAACTACCCAACTTAATACCAATACGCGTGCTTGTTTTGGGGTGAATAGATTTATTGGCAATTAAGCCCAATGCTAAATTTCGGTTAACAAACCCATATCTGATAATTGGTACAACAGAAATATACTTACGGCTATTGTAATGGTATTTGTAATAGTTGAGTTTGTAGTTAATAAATGCGCCTTCTACTGTATTGTAACCAATCGTTAACGGCAATGTTCCGGTACTGAAACTTTTCCAAATGGTATCATTTTTTTTGCTGTATGTGTAGCCTGAAAATAAAAGTTTGCTAAGGGTAAATTTATTTCGCTTTCGGTCCATACTATCCAAATATTGCGGTGTATTATGGGCTGCATAAATACTATCCGATTTTCGGTAGTGTTTGTCTTCCTCTTCGGTTAATATAATGGTTCGGGTTGTATTCCAGTATTGGGTATCTTTTTTATTGGCACTTTTATCAATACTAAATACTTCGTAATTAAAAAACTTATTGCCAAACGCAGCATTCACGTTGTAATTACTCATACTGGCCACACTCATGTCGGTAGCCTTAAAACCAAATATTTTAATATGGCTGTATAGTTTCAGTTGTAGGGGAACCAATATCTCATTTTCGGTGGTCATTTCTTGTTGTAAAAACAAGGTATCAACAAATTCTATTTGTGCATCTTTGGTTATAAATAAATCAACACCATAAATTTGGTAGTCGGCACTGCTAATGTAGATATGTCCATTAAACAGCGGGTCGCCTTTGCGCAGCGGAGTGACTTTAAGTTTAAAAATATCTTTCCCTTCTGCTACAAAGGTTCCTTCGTATTTGTATTTATAATTTAACATGGCCAATGGTGCAATTGGAGATACAAAAGGGCGTTCACTGTAATAAGTAAGTTGAACAGTAGGCTCATAAAAATTGATAAATACATCCTCAACGCGGTTAAAGCTAAAACCTTGTTTTTGTCCGGCAACACGCGAGGCTATCATGGTTTCTTTTACTTTGTCGGGTTTTTCAAAATTGTATTTCGCTACCGACTCAGATAAATATACCAAACCTAATAGACTCGAATCAATTTTACCTTCATCACCATTACTCACTAACTTTAAAAAAGATGGAATTTTCTTAGGTATCTCATCCAATTTGGCGGTACTTTTCATGTACACATCAGCCGAGAAACTATTTACCTTGTCGTAGTTTTGTTTACGCATTCTGATGGCTTTTTTTATGATGCTAATTGCAGGGTCTTTTCCATCAGCTGTAACCAATGCTGTTTTAAGTAAAAACACCTCACTTTTTAACCGTACTAATAAATCGGAGGTACGTGTATTCATATCAATTTTAACACGTTGTTTTTCAAAACCGATGCTTTGTACCACGATGGTAATATTGTCGGTTGTTTTTAATCGTAAAGTAAATTCACCTTCGCTATTGCTGTTGGTTCCAACACCAGTTTTTTCAATATAAATATTTGCATATTCAATGGGGTTATTATGCACGTCAACCACTTTGCCTTTTAGCATAATGTAGTTTTCTTTAACACCCAAATGGTGCATGATGTATGCTTGTGCAAATGCCCTTTCTTTAAGTGCTGCATATCTACCTGAGGCTCCACCGTGGCCACCTTCCATATTTGTTTTGAATAATATTTGGTTGGTATCGGTTTTTAATTCACGCAGTTTGGCCACCCATTTTGCAGGTTCCCAATAACCAACTTGTGCATCATTATAGCCTGCTGTAACCAGCATATTCGGATAATTTTTTCGCGTTACATTATCATAAGGCGAGTATGATTTCATGTAATCGTAGTATTTTTTTTGCTTGGGATTTCCCCATTCTTCAAACTCAAAAGTGGTGAGCGGAATACTTTCATCAAGCATGGTATTTATTACATCAACAAAAGGTACATTGGCTACCGCACATTTAAATAAATCGGGGCGCATATTAACAACAGCACCTACCAATAAACCTCCGGCCGAACCGCCTTGTATGGCTAACTTTTTGGTGCTGGTGTATTTCTGGCTGATTAAAAATTCGGCACACGCTATGAAGTCTAAAAAGGTGTTTTTCTTGTTTAAAAGTTTACCATCTTCATACCACTGCATGCCTAAATCATTACCACCCCTTATGTGTGCACTCGCCAAAATAAAACCCCTGTTTAAAAAACTAATATCTGCACTTGAAAAAGCCACCGTATTTGGTGCACCATAACTGCCATAACCGGTTAATAGGGTAGGGTTGTTGCCATTTAAAACCAATCCTTTTTTGTAAGTAACGGTTAATGGAACCCAAACCCCGTCATGAGAGGGTGCATAAATGCGTTTGGTTTCATATTTCGATGATTGATAGGGTTCATTGATGCTATCTCGCTCTACAAAACGGGTTGATTTATCAAGCAGGTTGTATTCGTACGTTGTGCTTGGCTCAATGTCGTTGGTTACGGTATATTCTATGGTATTTGTTTTTTGATAATCGTACTCAGTAAAATTATATCCAATGCTATAAATGGGTAAGTTGGTTTTAATGGTATCAGTAATTTGTGTTGTTCTGTTTTTGATGATGATACGTTCTTGGGCGTTTTCTTTTTCGGTGTAGATGAGGTAGTTTTTAAGTAATGCGGTGGATTCTAATAATATGTTTTTGCGATGAGGTAAGATTGTTTCCCACTTGGCGGGGTCGTTAATACCAATAGGCGTTTTAACCAATTTATAGTTTATGGCTTGGTGGTTTGTAGTGATGTAAAACTCTTGTCCTTCGTAGTGATTGAGGCTATAAATTAAATCAGGTTTACGTTTTAAAAATAAAGTAGGTTTAGTTTGGTCATCAAGCGCTGATAAGTAGTACACCTCATTACTTTTGGTTTTACTTAGGTTAAAAGTTATAAATTGTTTTGATGATGTTTTACCCATACCAATTTGTATGGTTTTATCGGTTTCTTCAAGAATTAACTCGTCTGTGGTGTAGTGTGTACCTAATTTATGTCTGTATACACGATAAGCTCTATTGGTTTTGGGTTCGGGTATGGTGTAATAGAAGGTACGGTTGTCTTCAGCCCAAATAAAAGAAGTAACAGCCGGAATGGTATCAGTTAACAGAGAGTCGCCATCAATGTGTTTAATGAATAATTTCCCAATATTGTTTCCTTTATCATCAATGGCATATGCAAATAATGTTTGGTCAGGACTCATGCTCGACACGGTGAGCGAAAAATACATATACTGCTGAGCCAACACGTTTAAATCAAGCACCAGTTGTTCTTTGGCAGTAAGCGAATCTTTCTTGCGATAGATAGCGGGGTAATCTTTGTCCTTTATGGTACGGGTATAGTAATAATAATTTTTATTTTTTGAAGGGCGTGTATCTCTGGCTTCAATCAGTCGCTTGCGCATTTCATCAAAAATTACTTTTTGTAATAATGCTGATGATTTCATTACGGCATCAGCATGGGCGTTATTGGCATATAAATAGTTAACCACTTCAGCACTGAACTTGTCGCGCATCCAAAAATATTCGTCTGTTAAAGTATCCTGATGAACAACCGTTGTATGTTTAATTTTTTCGGTTTTGGGATAATCGAGTTGTTGCCCCCATGCCACTAACGTAAGTGTTAAACTTGAGATGAGTAGTATAAAGTTTTTCATGCAGTAGTGTATTGTTTGGTAAAGAAAGTGTGTAGTCGTCTTAAAATCAAGTAAAATAGATAAAGGCGCACTTATCAGGATAAGCGGATATAAAAGGTGTTTCTTTTGTTTAACGGCATAAAAAAAGCGGCTAGCATATGCTAACCGCTTTAAATTTTTATGAAGTATTGTTTATTTATACTGTTGCAATTTAGCTTCCATACTTAAAGTGGTATGAGGCACTGCACGTAGTCTTTCTTTAGGAATTAACTTACCTGTTACTTTGCAAATACCGTATGTTTTATTTTCGATACGAACCATTGCGTTTTCAAGGTTTTCTATAAACTTCTTTTGACGTGCAGCCAATTGTGCGATGTATTCTTTTTCTTGACTTGAAGAACCATCTTCGGCAGTTTTGTATGAACTATCAGTATCATCACCCGCGTTCATGCCTGGGTTTTGCATTTGATCCATCAAATCAGCCAATTCTTTGCGCGCAATTTCTAATTTTTTATTGATGATGTCTCTGAACTCTGCTAAGTCGGCATCACTGTAGCGTTTTGCTTCTGTAGCTTTTTCTAAGGCATCTTTTTTCTCTACAAAATGAACCGGTTTAGCAGCAACAGCTCTTTCCACTTGTTCTTTTTTCTCCAATATTTTTTGAATTGGATTAACAACCGGAGCGGCTTCTGCTTTTTTGCTCACTTTAGCAGGTTTAGCTGTAGGCTTTGGTGCCGTTTTAACTTCTGCTTTTTTAACAACAGGTTTAGCTACTTCAACCACTTTTTTAGGAGCAGGTTTAGCCGCTACTTTTTTAGCAACCACCTTTTTAGGAGCAGGTTTAGCCGTTACCTTTTTCGCTACCACTTTTTTAGGAGCAGGTTTAGCCGCTACTTTTTTAGCAACCACCTTTTTAGGAGCAGGTTTAGCCGTTACCTTTTTCGCTACTACTTTTTTAGGAGCCGGTTTCGCTGCTACCTTTTTTGCCACTACTTTTTTAGGAGCCGGTTTAGCTGCTACTTTTTTAGCAACCACCTTTTTAGGAGCGGGTTTAGTTGCTACCTTTTTCGCCACTACCTTTTTAGGAGCGGGTTTAGCCGCAACTTTTTTCGCTACTACCTTCTTAGGGGCCGGTTTAGCTGCTACTTTTTTCGCCACTACTTTCTTAGGGGCCGGTTTGGCTGCTACTTTTTTCGCCACTACTTTTTTAGGAGCCGGCTTAGCCGCTACTTTTTTCACAACCACCTTTTTAGGAGCCGGTTTAGCTGCTACCTTTTTAGCTACCACTTTCTTAGGAGCAACTTTTTTAGCTACCGGTTTTGCAGTTGCTTTTTTTGCAACGGCTTTTTTTGCAATTGGTTTAGCAGCAGGTTTAGCTGCCTTTTTTGGAGCTGGCTTCGCAGCCTTTTTTATCAGTTTCTTAGCCATAAGGAGTTAATTAGCTTTAGTTAATTGAACTTTTATAAGGTGTTCGTCAACCTCTATTTCTGCCGAAAGCCCTGCTGTTGCTACAATCTCAAGCTTATCAGCTAAAATTTCCGTGCAAATATATGTTTTATAAGCATTTATCGCATCGTTTATATAATCGTGCGATTGCAATTGAACATTAATTTTATCAGTTACCTCTAAGCTGGTTTCTTTACGTAAGGCTTGTAGTTTGCTAACTACCTCACGAGCAATGCCTTCCAATTTAAGTTCAGGACTTATTTCCACATCTAAGGCCACCGTAACTTTACCTTCATTGGCTACTTTGTACCCTGTAATATCTTTCGACATGATTTCCACATCGGTAATTTCCAAGGTCATTTTTTCGCCATCAACCACTATAACATAACTGCTATTTTGCTCTAATTCGGCAATTTGTTCTGTTTTCATGGCTAAAATAGCATCGCCAACAGCTTTCATTTTGGCACCTACTTTTTTACCCAATACCCTAAAGTTTGGTTTGATAGATTTTTCAATCTCTTCTATAAACTCCAGTTGTTTTACGTTTACTTCAGAAAGTATCAAATCTTGCACATGTATAATTTCGTCTTTTATACGTGTATCAACCATTGGTATTAATATTTTTTGAAGTGGCTGACGAACTTTAATGTTTTCTTTTTTACGAATAGATAACACCAATGAAGATATTTTTTGTGCATACTCCATTTGTTCTTCTAAGCGCAGGTCAATTACTTTTTCATCAGCGTTAACTAAATCAGTTAAATGCACCGACTCGCTTTTGCCATTTAAGTTTTTGTATACCCAATCGCTAAAGAATGGTGCAAACGAACTGCTTAACTGTGATACCGTAATTAAACATTGGTATAAAGTTTCGTAAGCTGCTTTTTTATCGGCATTCATTTCGCCTTTCCAGAAACGTCTGCGGCTTAAACGAATAAACCAGTTACTGAAATGGTCGCTAGTAAATTCTTCAATGGCACGAACAGCCGGTGTGGCATCGTAATCGTCCATGCGCTCACGAACCAATTTAACCAAACTGTTTAGTTTACTCATGATCCAACGATCCAATTCGGTGCGTTCGCTTATTGGTGTTACGTTGTTTTCGTCAAACTCAAACCCATCAATATTGGCGTAAATAGCAAAGAAAGAATAAGTGTTGTATAAGGTTCCAAAAAACTTACGTTGACTTTCCGCTACACCTTCCAAATCAAATTTTAGGTTGTCCCAAGGGTCGCTATTGCCCAACATGTACCAACGCGTGGCATCCGCACCGTATTTGGCAATTGTAGTAAACGGATCAACAATGTTGCCCAAACGTTTACTCATTTTTACGCCATTTTTATCCAAAACCAATCCGTTGGCAATTACATTTTTAAAGGCAATGCCCGGGTTATTGTTTTGTTGGTTGATGGCTTTAATTTCATCACTGCACTCATTTAATAAAACGGCCAAAGCATGTAAGGTAAAGAACCACCCACGGGTTTGATCTACTCCTTCGGCAATAAAATCAGCCGGGTAGTTTTCGTTTAACGGAATTTCTTTATTAAAAGGAAAATTCCATTGCGCATATGGCATAGCTCCGCTATCAAACCAAACATCAATTAAATCGGCTTCGCGGAACATTTTTTCACCCTTACTCGAAACCAACACCACATCATCCACGTATGGTTTGTGCAAGTCTTTCATTTCAAAGTCTTGCGGAATAAATCCTGCGGTTTTTGCTTTGGTTATTTCTTCGTGCAACTCGGCATTAGAGCCAATACATTTTTCTTCGCTGCCATCTTCAGTTCTCCAAATTGGTAGTGGAGTTCCCCAATAACGCGAGCGTGATAAATTCCAATCTACCAAGTTCTCTAACCAGTTGCCAAAACGCCCGGTTCCGGTGTGTTCCGGTTTCCAATTAATTTTCTGGTTGGCCTCAACCAACTTGTCTTTGTATGCAGTAGTTTTAATAAACCAACTCTCTAACGGATAATATAAAATAGGTTTATCGGTACGCCAACAATGTGGGTAAGGATGCTCGTATTTTTCTTTCTTAAACAATTTACCTTCGGTTTGTAGCTTAAGAATGATGCGCTCATCTACACTTAGGTAATTTAATTTAGAGGTATCTTTTATTACCCCACTTAACTTTTCTTTTTGTATGGTTAACGATGCTTCTTTTTCAGCATCGGTTAAGTAGGCTTCCTTTACGTACTCTTCGCCAAATAAAAATTGTCCGTCTTGCACCTCAGGTAAAAATTTACCACGCTTATCCACCAACGTTAAACTGCCAATGCCGTTTTGTTTGGCCACCCTAAAGTCGTCTGCACCAAAACTTGGCGCAATATGTACGATACCTGTACCATCTTCGGTGGTTACAAAATCTCCGGTTATTACTTTAAACGCATCACCATTTTCTACTTTGGCAAAAGGCAACAATTGCTCGTAACGTATGCCGGCTAAATCGGCACCTTTAATTTCTTTTACTACTTCAAATGGAATGTTTTTATCACCTGCTTTGTAATCACCTAATTTTAACTCCGCATTTTCTGCTTTAAAATGTTTGCCCAATAAATCTTTTGCCAACACAACTGTGCATGGATGGTGTGTATTGGGGTTGAACGTTTTTACAAGTGCATAATCAATTTTAGCACCAACGGCTAATGCGGTGTTTGATGGTAAAGTCCATGGAGTGGTGGTCCAAGCCAAAAAATACACATCACCTTCAAATGGAGCGTGAATGGCTTTAAACATGGCCACAGCCGTGTTGTCTTTTACATCTTTATACGTGCCCGGCTGGTTTAGCTCGTGAGAGCTTAATCCGGTTCCTGCCGCAGGAGAGTACGGTTGAATGGTGTACCCTTTATACAATAAACCTTTATTGTACAATTGTTTTAAAATCCACCAAAGCGATTCAATATAGTTGTTGTCGTAGGTTACATATGGGTCGTTTAAGTTAACCCAATAGCCCATGCGTGTGGTTAAGTTGTTCCACACATCGGTGTATTTCATTACATCCTTTTTGCAGGCTTCGTTGTATTCGGCTACGGATATTTTTTTACCAATATCTTCTTTGGTAATGCCTAATGTTTTTTCTACTTGTAACTCGACAGGCAAACCGTGTGTATCCCAACCGGCCTTACGTTTTACCTGAAATCCTTTTAAGGTATTGTAGCGGCAAAAAATATCTTTAACCGTACGGCTCATTACGTGGTGAATACCCGGCATACCATTAGCACTTGGCGGACCTTCGTAAAACACGAAAGATTTTGCCCCTGCACGGTTGCTCACACTTTTTTCAAAAATGTTATGCGCTTGCCAAAACTTAAGTATTTCCTCTTCAAAAGCCGGAAAGTCAAGTTTTTTATATTCGTTGTACTTACTCATTTGTAGTTGTGTTTTTGGGTTGAATTATGGATTTGACGGTATTGTCTATCAATTACTCAGCCTAAATAAAAGTGTGCGAAAATAGGATTTAGCAGCTATAAATGAAAGAAGCCATTTGATATTAGCAGCAAGTACTGATTTTACTACCCCAAACGGCAAAAAAATAAGCCACCAGAATGAGTATTGGCAGCTTAGATTAAATAATTTTTTACCAGTAATTTTATGATTGCTGTGTAATCTGGAGTTTTAGGGTATTTCCGGTTTTGACCATAATGAGTGTTTTCCATATTAAAATCCCCATAGCATAAAAACCACTTTCCTTTTGGGTTGGCACCCAAACCGCCTTCACTTTTTTCTTGATAAAAAAGTAAACAAAAAATCAAGGCTTACGACAATTTTACAACAATCTACTGAGTCCATTTTTTCCGCGCAATCCAAGCCACTACGTTTCGGGATTGCTTGCAATGGCCAACGCACAAATGCACTCATTGATTGTTAAGTAAAATTCTCGTAGGCCAATAGAATCCTTCATACGTTATCTAATGTAAGAGCGTCTCTTCGTTAATAACTTTAGGTTTTTTTAACAAACTGGTATGTTTGCGTATGTACGTTTAAATAATTTGTAATAGAATTATGGTTTAATGAATTCAGCGTTTAATTATCTTATAGGTTTGAGTTTGACCTTGGCTAATCACGCGGCAGTAATACAGTCCCGGTATAAGTTGGGTTAAGTTTAGGTTTTGTTTTTCGTTGAAAGGTTCAATTGAAAACGTACTAACTGTTTTCCCCAACTGATTTAAAATTAATAGAGAACCTTCTTTTAACGGTTGTTTGAAATTAAGTTCCAACACATCGTAAAAAGGGTTGGGGGATATTGAGGTAATAGTTTGCTCGGAAACTTCTGTAACAGTAACCCAACCCATTGATGTATCGCAAGGATAATCGGTTAGTTTTAGGTTGATGTATTCATTTTCAAAACACCTCAAAGGACTATTAAAATCTATATCAGTGTATTTTTGAAATACAGGCATATGAGTCTCTAAATTACCAATCGTTTCAATAATCTTACCTGAAAATCGCCAATGAAATCTTGGAGCCCACGGAACATCTTCTCCAGTCTTTGAGATTTCTTTATAGTACATTGTTTTATAGGCAATCCCCATAATGGTATCGATACCAACAGAATCAATAACCGACCATGCTCCCGAATCCAACGCACCCTGAAAACCGCGATTATCTATACCTAGGGTAAATACTGTATCTCCAATACTTTTGTTAAAATCATACAACACATAAAACTGCCCTTTAACCACAACATACTGAATATTGGCGGTTGTATCGTCATAAACAATCATGTTGTTACGGGGATAGGCAATCCATTGTTGACTTTCTTTATCTTTATATCGTGCGGCCAATTTTACGCATAACTTATTATCAATTAGCGTGTCTTTTTCTTTGCTTATTTCTAAAGCATTTCCTAAATCACGATACCACTTGGCTTGTGGTGTAAACCATTTTTGTGCACCAACTTCTGTTATAGAAAGCAGTAGTATTGTAGCAAGAATAATATTTTTCATAGATGTTGTTTAAGCAAAGTTAAACGCCACAAAAGTTAGTTCCTACTTAATTAAAGTTAATTATTGTCGAAGATTAGAGGTTTGTTTGTTGTAAAATAAAATAGGCTGCCTTTAATTTAGGCAGCCTATTTGTTGTATTTTACTCATCATCATTATCGGTTGGCTCTGGTTCGAGTTCAACCAAGGTGCGGCTAAATTCTTCTTTGTTGTTAATCGATTTTTCGAGTGATAATAACAAGGATGGCAGTAGCAATAAATTCATAAACATACCAAACAACAAGGCCAATGAGGTTAAAATACCCAAGGCAATGGTTCCACCAAAATCGCTGGCTGCAAATATGATGAAGCCCGCAAACAAGGCCACTGCCGTATATATGATACTTGGTCCGGCCTCCTGCAAACTTTCCGGTATGGCTTGTTTCATATCCCAGTTGTGTTTTTTAAGCGAGTTGCGGTACTTGGCCAAATAGTGAATGGTAAAATCAACCACAATACCATAAGCTACCGAAAATATAATGATGGTGGATGGTTTAAGTCTGATATCAAAAAAGCCCATGATGCCCAATGTCATTAACAAAGGAACGATGTTGGGGATTAACGATATCAGTACCATTTTCCAACTGAAAAATAAGAAGGCCATCATGATAGAGATGATGATAAGTGCCGAAAACACACTTTGTAAAAGGTTTTCAACCAAATAATCGTTACCTTTTAAAAAGATTAAGCTGGTACCTGTAAGTTTAACATCGTATTTGTCTTTAGGAAAAATTTCGTCAACAATGGTTTGTACTTTTTGGTTCAGTGTTTTTAGTTCAACAGATCCAATATCGGCCATCTGTATGCTAATACGTGCTACTTGATAGTTGCTGTCTACCATACTTTTCATCAAACCACCACTTACTTCGCCACCTCTTGGCACATAACTAAGCAGTTCACTGATGTCTAAAGCATTTGGTATAATGTAATATCTTTCATCTCCATCATGATAACCTTGGTTGGCAAACTTTAAAAAATCAACCATAGAAACGGCTTTACTAAATTCGGGAAACTCAGCCAATTCTTTTTGTAGGCGGTTCATTTTTTGAAGCGTAGAAAAATCTTTTACTCCGTTTTTGCGCTTGGTATCAATCCTGATTTCAAAAGGTAAAACACCTTTTAGTTCTTTTTCAAAAAACTTTAAATCGGTATAAACTTTGTCTTTTTGTGGCAGGTCATCAACCACATAACCCAATGTACGCACTTGCATACTGCCATATACAGAGATGATACAAACAGCAATGGTAACCGCATAAATGGTTTTACGTTTTTCGTAAACCCATGTATTACACAAACTCATTACTTTGTTTAAACGTTTGCTGTCTAAATGTTTGGTGTGGTTATATTTTGGTGGTGGTAAGTAGCTGTAAACAATGGGAATAAACACCAGTGATATTACATAAATAAGCATGATGTTGATGCCCGATACCACCGAGAATTGATCGAGAATAGCACTGCCTGAAAAACTGAATACACAAAAACCTACGGCTGTAGTTACGTTGGTTAAAAATAGCGGTAGTCCGTTTTTTGATATCAGGCGAATAATGGCCAGCATTTTATTGCCATGTGCCCTAAATTCTTGATGATAAACATTCAGTAAATAAATACAATTTTGTATGCCAATAATTACCATTAACGGTGGAATAATACCGGTTAATAAAGTAATTTTATACCCCAACATATCTATACTGCCAAGGGTAATTACCACACCAACAATTACAACTATTAACGAGAAAATTACTGCAGATATAAAACGGAAGAAAATAAATATGAATAAAGCAGTAACCAGTATAGATAAGTAGGTAAATATTTTAATTTCATCAGCTACCTTACTGGCATAAACCGTGCGCACATAAGGCAAGCCGCTGTAATGAATTTCAATGCCATGTTTTTCGCCAAAAACTTTGCAGAGTGCTTCAATTTCTGCTACTAAACCTATGCGCTCTTTGCTGTCTAATTTTTGTTTGTTTAGGGTAATCGCCAATAAGGCCACATCACCTTTCTCGTTGTACAACAAACCTTTGTATAGGGGTAACGATGCAATTACTTTTTTAACAGAATCCATTTCGGCCTGCGTGTGCAAGTAACCTGTTACTATGGGTTTAAGCTCTAACTTATGCAAACTATCGTTGCGGTATGGCATGTATAAGTTGGTAACTGATAATACTTTTTCAACCCCAACCGTTTCTGCTATTTTATTGTTCAGTTCAATAAGGTCGTTAAAAAAGTCTTTTTCGTATAACTTATCCGATTGTATACCAACAGCTAAAATATTGCCGTCCTCGCCAAAGGTTTGTTTAAACTTTACATATTCAATAAAGTCGGGGTCGTTATCCGGAACAACCTTAGCAAAATCGTAAGTAAGTTGCACCCTGGTAGCGAAGTACCCAAAAACCAAAGTAACCACTCCAAGTGCTACTAAAAACCAAAAGCGGTTGCGTATAACGTATGTTCCTAATTTTTGCCACATAATAAAGTGGGCGAATTTAGCGAAATAAAACGAGGCTTAGGTTAAATTTATGTTTAGGTGGGGTATAACATTTTTGAGGTAAATGCGTTACGTTTGAGGTTCATTTTATTTGATGGCAAACATGCGTTACATAGCTATATTACTGATGTTTATCTTTTCTGTGGTTGAATTGTCGGCACAGTATAGTGTACCTAAAGTAGGTAATTGGAGGGTGCATTTACCTTATCAAAACAACAATACGGTGACCCAAAATGGCAGTATTATTTATGCAGGTTCGTCTAGTGGTGTGTTTAGTTTTGATGTGGAAGACAATTCGTTAGAAGTGATGAGTAAAGTTACCGGATTGTCTGATGTAGAGGTAAGTAAACTTGAGTTTGATAACAGCACCCAAACATTAATTGTGGTTTATAACAATACCAACATTGATTTATTAACTAATGGTATAGTAACAAATATCCCTGATTTATTAAGAAAGACCATTATTGGCGATAAGAAGGTAAATGATGTAACTGTTGTTGATGGTATTGCTTATTTGGCTTGTTCGTTTGGTATTGTAAAAATTGATTTGGCACGAAAACAAATTATTGATTCGTATCAAAATATTGGACAAGGGGGGAGTAATTTGCCCGTTAATGATATTGCTGTGTACAACGGTAGTTTATATGCCAGCTCAAACAAAGGACTGTACAGGGCATCTCTAAGCAGCGGTAACCTAAGTGATTTTAATTTTTGGACAGAGATAAGAACAGATACTTGTAATCACTTATTATCGGCAGGTAATTATTTGTTTATTACAACCGCAAAATCGGTTAATTTAGTTAGGCGTTATGATGGCGTTATGTGGGATACATTGCCCGGTGCATCAGGGGAATTAACGAAAAACTTGCGCATCAGTGCACAAAAATTAATGTGCATACAAGAGCGTAGAGTTATTACTTATGATGCCCAGTTTGTTCCAACACTTTTTAGTATTGCAGGTGCATTTGATGGGGTAATTAATGCAGAAGGAATATACAGTTTAGCGATTGTTGAGCAGGGGTTGGTGTTGTTTGAACCCAATGGCAACAGGTATTTGGCTCCGGCTGGAGCTTGGGGTAATACAGCCTTAAAATTCTCCTACTCATCAACCCGAAAACAACTTTTTGTGGCAGGGGGTATGGTTGATGGCGTGGGCACTGCTACAGGCTTACGTAGCACAGGTAATAACAATAAATACTATGTATTTGATGGAAATATGTGGTACAATTCAGCGGTTATTAATAATCCGTTTGTAAATAAGTGCCGCGATTTTATGGATGTGTTTTGTGATGAGAAAACAAATAAAACGTACCTCACCAGTTTTGGATTTGGTTTATTAGAGGTAAATAATTTAACACCTACTTTATTATATGATACCAGCAATAGTGCTATCGGTTTTTTTGTAACGGAGTTTCCTTCGTTTAGACCTGTATATGCATCAGGAACCACGATAGATAATACAGGC
This sequence comes from Bacteroidetes bacterium UBA6183, assembly GCA_002422865.1. GTDB lineage: Bacteria > Bacteroidota > Bacteroidia > UKL13-3 > UKL13-3 > UBA6183. Next base: position 52,012 of record DITN01000100.1, read on the forward strand.
AATGTTTGGGTTACCAGTTATGGTGCCGCAAAACCATTAGCCGTAAAAACACCTTCAAACCAATGGTACTCTTTTGCTTTTAACGGTGGCAATGCCAATGTAAGTTATATGGTATGTGATAATAATTTCCCGCGTAACAATAAATGGATTATTAATAACCGTGGTGGAGGTTTATACGTATACAATGAAGGTGCAAACATATCTTCAGATGCTGATGATAGGTTCAGGATATTAGGCAAAGAAAAAGGGAACGGATTATTACCGAGCACCAATGTGTTGAGCATGGCTTTAGATAAAAATGGTGAAATGTGGGTTGGTACTGATAATGGTTTATGTATTATCAGTGATCCAACGGCAGTGTTCAGTAATTCATCAACCCGTAGTTTTGATGCCCGACAATTGGTAATTAATACCGGAAGTTTTAACAGTATAATTTTAGGTACTGATGCCATTTTATGTATTAAGGTTGATGGTGCAAATCGTAAGTGGATTGGAACACGTAATGGTGTTTGGCTGTTAAGTGAAGATGGTTACACTGTTATCAGGAATTTTACTACAGATAATAGCCCATTATTATCTAATGTGGTGTACGACATTGGCATTTTTGAAGAAACCGGTGAGGTGTTTTTTGCTACCGAAAAAGGAATTATTAGTTATGCCGGAGATGCCACCAAGGCTGATGTAACGCATGGTAAAGTGGTGGTGTATCCTAATCCGGTAAGGCCCGAGTATACAGGCGAAATTGCTATACGCGGCTTGGCCGAAAATACCAATGTAAAAATAACCGACATAGCCGGAAATTTGGTTTATGAAACCAAAGCCAATGGTGGCATGGCAACTTGGAATGGTAGAAACTTTTCGGGTAAACGTGCAGCTACAGGCGTTTATTTAATATACAGCAGCAACGAAGATGCTACCGAAACTTATGTTACCAAGTTATTGTTTGTAAACTAATATTCCCATCAAACAAAAAACGGTTATTGTTGCAGCATGCTAACCAAGTGCAGAGCCATTGTTATAAAGTGTATTGATTACAGTGAAACCAGTGTAATACTTAAATGCTTTACTGATGTTTATGGCATGCAATCGTATTTAATAAACGGTGTACGAAAAAACAAAGGAAGCATACGTCCATCGCAATTGCAGCCGTTAACCATACTTGAACTTGAAGCTTATCACCAGCAAAATAAAAACCTGCAACGCATTAAAGAGTTAAAGTGTACGCCTCAATTAAATACGTTACATTTTAATATGTTTAAAAGTGCCATTGGTATGTTTATGGCCGAGGTTATTTACCGCAGCATTAAAGAAGAAAATCAACCTGATGCTAATTTGTTTGAGTATTTAAACAGTACCATTCAAATTTTAGACATGGAGCAAGAACGAACAGCTAATTATCCGTTGTTTTTCCTCATTAACTTATCACGGTTTTTAGGTTTTTACCCGAAGTTAAACACCAGCGGAACAACTACGATGGGTTTTAATTTTAGAGATGGAGAGTTTGAACCTTACGATGATAAAAATCCGTTTCAGATTGATTTGGTAAGTAGTCAGTTGCTTATTGAATTGATGCGTTGTACATACGATGAACAGAAAATAATGCAAATACACGGACAACACCGCAAGCAATTAATACAAGCATTGGTATTGTATTACAACCAGCACTTAAGTGGTTTTAGCAACATGCGTAGCCACGAAATTTTAGCGGAGGTGTTGGAGTAAATGTTTATCTACTCAAACCATATTTATCAATAAAAGGCCAGTTAAACATATTGTTTTTGGGCCTGTAAATTACCTCGCAAGAATCAAGGTTCCTACATATCGAATCAACAGGTCCCCAAGCATAATTACATGTGCCTATTTTATTTCCCAACTCATCGTAAACCGTTGTTCCGCCATTGTATACTAATTGACCGAGGCAATACACTTTTTGGTTATTAACCCAACATTCAGAAATTTCTCCCCTCGGGTTTTGTGCGTGTAGTTTTCGCACTACCTCATGTTGTAAGGGGTCATCTTTTCGGCAACCACTCAGGTAAACCAAACTTATACCTAAAAATAAGATTAAGTGTTTCATGATTGTTTATGACAGCGGTTGATGCAATTATGTTGCCTTATTTAAACATAAATGAGGATTTCGTTATGCAGCATAAAGTACCGTATAAAAAAAAACGCTCTCAAGGCCTTAACAAAAAAGCCACCTCAATGCCGAATATTCGGTATGAAGTGACTTTTGTATTATGTGTTATTTTCTAGTTATTTTCTTTTCATCACACGCTCAACAGCGGCAACAATGTTGGTGGCATCAAGTCCGTATTCTTTCATCAATTCATCGGGTGTACCACTTTGTCCGAAACTATCGTTTACAGCTACCATTTCAACAGGAGTTGGTAATTCGCGTGCTAACAATTGACAAATGCTATCACCTAAACCACCGTTCATTTGGTGTTCTTCGGCAGTAACCACCGCACGTGTTTTACGTACACTGTTTAATATGGCTTGTGCATCAAGTGGTTTAATGGTGTGTATATTTATCAACTCTACGTTGATTCCTTTCTCGGCAAGGATATGTCCGGCTTCAATGGCTTGCCAAACTAAGTGTCCTGTTGCAAAAATGGTAACATCACTGCCTTCGTTTAGCATCAAGGCTTTTCCAATTTCAAACTTATCGGTAGCGCTGGTAAAGTTAGGTACTGCAGGGCGTCCAAAACGTAAGTACACCGGTCCTTCATGATCGGCAATGGCAATGGTTGCCGCCTTGGTTTGGTTATAATCACACGGATTAATTACGGTCATGTTTGGTAACATTTTCATTAAACCAATGTCTTCTAATATTTGGTGTGTTGCACCATCTTCACCTAAAGTTACACCGGCATGTGAGGCACAAATTTTTACGTTTTTGTTTGAGTAAGCCACGCTTTGGCGAATTTGATCGTACACACGGCCGGTACTAAAATTTGCAAATGTTCCGGTAAACGGAATTTTATCGCCAATGGCTAAACCTGCTGCAAGGCCAATCATGTTAGCTTCGGCAATACCCACTTGGAAAAAACGTTCTGGATGTTCTTTTTGAAAAGCATCCATTTTAAGTGAGCCTGTTAAATCGGCACAAAGTGCTACTACATTGGGGTTAGTTTTACCTAACTCGCTAAGTCCTGCACCAAAACCCGAGCGGGTATCTTTTACGTTTTGTACTTCAAACTTTTTCATGTATCAAATAATTTTTCTTTTTTCTAATTGGGTTGAATACTTGTTGTATCCATTTAATTTAAAGTAAAGTTAGTGGCTGCACCCGAGGTAATGTTAAACTCTCTCTCGAAGGTTTGATTACTGCGGGTAGCATTTTTAGCGCGGTAAATGATTTTGTATTTACCCGGCTGCATAATAATGTTGTGTATTTTGTTTTCTTGAGGTAAACGTGCCAGCCACACTATTTCGTTACGGTTCATTTGGTAAATATCGGCAATGTACTGTTGTGTAAAGGCTGATATGTTTAACCTACCGGGTTGAGCCATTTCTAAAGTGGTAGTTGTGTTTTGGTCAACGTTTACATCTTTAAAAATTTGTCGTGGTAGTGTAAGTACTTCCAAGTCGTATTTACCTACCAAGTATTTTTCTGATGTATTTGCGTTTTGCACATGTAAAGTTTGCATGCTTCCTTTTTTGCGCACAATACATTTTAAATCGTTGTAGTTGGTAACCCCCAATATTTTTACATTTAAAAATCCTTGTGGTGCATCTATGGCAATAATGTTGTGTCGGCCGGCAGTAATTTCGATATCACTTTTTTCTACTGGAGGAATGGTATGAACCACCATCCTGTATTTATAAATGGGGTCGAGCAACACAGTATCAGGTATGCCACGTTCGTTCATGGTATGAATGTAGTTATATACCAACTGATTGCTGTGCATGTCGTAAAAGCTCATGTTTACGTTGGTTTCAGTTGGTTTTGCATTTACATCAAGTAAATTAACTTGCACTGTAGTGCTGTTTAATGCTTGTGTAATTACCACATTTAATACATTATTAAAGCTCTCTTCAGTGTTTGCATCATAGTATCTACCAACGCATTCAAATGCTTTCCTAAAATCTTCTGTACTACCAAGGCCAATAATAAAAGGTCGTAAAACCACTCCTTGACTCTGCAATGCTTCTGATACAGCACAAGGGTCGCCATCACACTCTTCAATACCATCGGTAATTAAAATGATGATGTTACGTACACCGGGCTCTTTAGGAAAATCGTAAGCTGCTTGTTGCAATGAATAAGCTATAAGTGTGGTTCCTTTTGGTACCACATCTTTAAGTTTATCTTTTACTTGTTTGTGGTTATTGTATTTAAACGGCACCTCAAGTTTGGTGTCTTTGCAATTGCGCTGACCCGGAGGTGTTGTATGTCCATAAACACGTAAGGCAACTTGTACTTCTTTTGCGCTCTCTAAACTATCAACAATTTTGGCCAATAATCTTTTGGCTACATTTATACGGATGTCTTTATCCATTGCAGCGTACATACTTCCGCTTCCATCAAGCAAAAATAAAATGCGTGTTTTAGGTTTGGTATAACCTTGGGCATTTACATTAAACTGTATACCCAACATCAACCCAACTAAAACAACAATAAACGAAAGTGATTTAAACTGCATGCAATAAATTTAGGATGTTTAGTAATCGGCTAAGGTTGAAGGAAGTTGAGCCAATGCTTTTTCCAAATCGCTATCACTAGGTGCAATACCATGCCATTTGTGCGAGCCTACCATAAAATCAATAGGTTGCCCCATTTCTGTTTTCATGATGATAAAAATTGGTTTACCGTTACCTGTCATTGTTTTTGCTTTTGCCATGGTATCAATAATGTTTTGCATATTGTGTCCATCCATGTGCAAAATTTCCCAACCAAATGCTTTTAGTTTAGCTTCAATATCAGCACCTAAACCTAACACTTCCATGGTGCTGCCATCAATTTGTTGACCGTTATAATCAACAGTAACAATTAAATTATCAACCTTGTGGTGTGCTGCAAACATAAAGGCTTCCCAGTTTTGGCCTTCTTGCAATTCACCATCACCCATTAACACATAAACAAGGTTTTTATCGTCATTTAGTTTTTTGGATAGGGCAGCACCTGCAGCTACAGATACACCTTGTCCTAACGAACCTGAAGCAATACGTACACCCGGTAAATGTTCGGCAGTGGCCGGATGACCTTGTAAACGAGAATGTAATTTTCTGAAAGTTTTTAATTCTTCAACAGGGAAGTAACCCGAACGGGCAAGAACGCTGTAAAATAATGGCGAAATGTGTCCGTTTGAAAGAAAAAACACATCTTCATTTTTGCCATTCATGTTAAATTTAGGGTTGTGATTTAGTACCTTAAAATAAAGTGCTGTTAAAAAATCAGCACAGCCTAAAGATCCACCCGGGTGGCCGCTTTTTGCGCCATGTACCATGCGAAGAATGTCTCTTCTAACTTGGGTTGCAGTTTGTTCTAGCGTTCTAATATCTGTCATTGTATGCGTGTAAGTTAAATTTTTAGCCTATTTTGGTTTTATGGGCCTGATAAACAGTGGTGTAACAATTGTTATGGGCTGATTATCTTCTTCAAAAGTAACACTTACCACGCTTTTTTAGCATTTTTGTTGCCAACATTTTAGCTACATCGTTTATTGCCTGCAATGTTAGGGTAATACGTTTTAGGATAAAAACCTAACCCATTATGATTAAACAACTTGAAATTTCCTTGCTCCCCGAGCAATGTTTTGACGAATTAACCACCTTAGACTTTGTAAAAAGAAAATCGGGAATAAGTGACGTTACCGGTATTCGTATTTTACGCAAATCGTTGGATGCACGAAAGCGCCCCATACATTATAATTTGTTGGTTGATGTGTATGCTGAGGAACACGTTACTGAGCGTGATTTAAGCTTTGATTTTAAAAATGTAGCACATGCACCGCATGCCATTATCATTGGGGCCGGTCCTGCCGGATTGTTTGCAGCCTTAAAGTTTATTGAACAAGGTATAAAACCCATCATTTTTGAACGTGGTAAAGATGTGCGCGAACGCAGGCGCGACTTGGCTTTGATTACCCGACACAATACGGTAAATCCCGAGAGTAATTATTGTTTTGGTGAAGGTGGTGCCGGAACATACAGCGATGGTAAGTTGTATACCCGAAGTACCAAAAGGGGAGATGTGGGACGAATTTTAAAACTATTTGTAAAACATGGTGCCGATGAACGCATTTTGTATGAAGCACATCCACACATTGGTACCAATAAGTTGCCTCATATCATCACAACCATTCGAGAAACCATTTTACATTTTGGTGGGGAGGTACATTTTAACTCGAAACTGACGGATCTTGTGATTAAAGATAATGCCGTTGCCGGTGTGGTTATCAACCAAAACCAAACCATAAACGCCAAGCATGTGGTTTTGGCTACCGGGCATAGTGCACGCGATATTTTTGAGTTATTGCACGCCAAAAAAGTTTTAATAGAAGCCAAACCTTTTGCTTTGGGTGTGCGTATTGAGCATCCCCAAGCATTAATAGACAGTATTCAATACAAGTGTGATAACCGTGGTGATTATTTACCCGCTGCAAGTTATAGTATAGTAAATCAAAGTTTAGGACATGGGGTGTTTAGTTTTTGTATGTGTCCGGGTGGGATTATAGCCCCTGCAGCAACTGCTCCCGGAGAAATTGTGGTAAACGGATGGAGTCCGAGTAAACGCAATAACCCTTATGCCAACTCCGGTTTAGTGGTAAGTATTGATGCCAAAGACTTTGAAAAGTACAACGATTACGGTCCTTTGGCCGCATTAAAATTTCAGCAAGGTGTGGAGCAAAAATGTTTTTCGGTAACGCAAAGCTTGCAAGCACCTGCGCAACGTGTGCTTGATTTTGTAAACAAAAAACACTCCACCCAACTACCCGATTGCAGCTATTTACCGGGTTTACAATCGCACAACTTAGATGAGGTGTTACCCAACTTTGTAGCAGCCAGTTTGCGTGATGCATTGCAGGCTTTTGGTAAAAAACTAAAAGGTTATGTGAGCAATGATGCGGTGATGGTGGCTACGGAAAGTCGTACCTCAAGCCCGGTGCGTATACCACGCGAAAAAGAAACCCTAGAGCACCCCCAAATAAAGGGGTTGTTTCCTTGTGCAGAAGGCGCGGGTTATGCAGGAGGAATAATAAGTGCAGCTATTGATGGTGAAAACTGTGCAATGGCTGTAGTAAACCAGATGAAATAAATTTATTAATACTTAACTTTACAGTAAGGTTTTACCTTTGTGCTTTACATGAAAATTAAATTCTTCTTTTTGCTTTGGCTGTTAGCCCATATTGCACACGCAGGTGTGATAACAACCAATGTTACATCTCTTCCAAGTTTTGGAAACGTATACCTGAATAACAGCAGTACTTCATTAAGATACACCGTAAGTGCTACATCCATCTCCGGTAACTTAGTAATAACAGCACCAACAGGTTTTGAAATATCAACCCAATATTTACAAGGTTATACCTCAGTTATTACCTTAACACCGAGTGGAAATAACATTTCAATAACCAATATTTACGCGCGTTTTAGTCCTTCTGCTGCTGGTGCTGCAAGTGGAAACATCACGCATGTAAATGCAGGTTCAACCACTCAAAATGTGAGTGTTCAAGGGACTTGCATAAATTGGGCTATCCCTGCAAATTATTACAGTACGGTTAACACACAACGTAATGCTGCTTTAAAAACAGTTTTGTATAACAGAATACTTGGACATACCAGTGTAAGTTACACAAATGTTTGGAGTTCATATTCAACTACCGACCGACAACCCAACAGTAAAGTATGGGATATTTACAGCACAAGATTTGATGTTGCATCACCATACGAGTACACCATGAGTACAGATCAGTGCGGAAATTACAGCAATGAAGGAGATTGTTACAACCGCGAACACTCCTTTCCTCAGAGCTGGTTTAATTCAAACACGCCAATGCAAACAGATATTCACCATTTGTTTGCAAGCGATGGAAAAGTAAATGGCTGGAGAAGTAATTATCCTTTTGGAAATGTTGCTACAGCAAGTACAACAACCCTATATGGAGGTAAACTTGGTACTGGAAGCAACTTTGGTTATACGGGAATCGTATTTGAACCCATTAACGAATACAAAGGAGACATTGCACGTGCGCAATTGTACATGGCCACGCGATACGATAATTTAATTGCAGGTTGGATAAATAACGGAAATGCAAATGATGTGTTGGCCGGAAACACTTATCCTGCATACGATTTGTGGTATATCAATTTACTCATCAGTTGGCACAATTTAGATCCGGTAAGTGACAAAGAACGCAAACGGAATGATGCCATTTATGCCATACAGAACAACCGCAATCCTTTTGTAGACAGTCCGCAATTTGTGCAACGTATTTGGGGTGGAAATATACCAACGGAACCAACGGTGGGTGCATCTAATTTACAAGTAACCAACATCAACAATAATAGTGTTAAACTCAATTGGGTAAGTGGAAATGGCAACAGACGTTTGGTATTGGTGCGCGCAGGTAGCGCGGTTAATACTTTTCCAACAGATACGTTTCATTATAGTTTTAATTCATCAATAACAGCTGCACCACAAATTGGATCGGGTAATTACGTAGTTTATAATGGTACCGGAAGTACGGTTACATTAACCAACATGCAGGCGGGTGTTACTTATCATTATGCGGTAATAGAGTATAACGGATGGTACAGCACTGCAAATTATAACACCGGTAATGTATTATCATTTAATGCCGTTACATTACCCGTAACATGGTTAAGTTTTGATGGTGTGCATATCAACCAATCAAACCAATTAACATGGAGTACAGCCAGCGAAAAAAATAATAAGGTTTTTGTTGTTGAGCGCAGTTTAGATGATGAAAACTTTGAAGCCATAGGCATTGTAAACGGTGTTGGTAACAGCAATGTGGTTTCTAAATACCAATACACCGACAACCAATTGCCGGATGTAACTGCATTGTACTACCGACTAAAACAAATTGATGTTGATGGTAAATTTAGCTACAGCCAAGTAGTTAAAATAGGTATAGATGATTTTGACATGGAAATGGGTTTTACTGTTGGGCCAAATCCGTTTACACAAAATATTCGTATCTCTTATCAACTAAAACAACCTGAGACTGTTTATTATGTATTGATGAACAGTAAAGGATTAAAAATTAAACAAGGATATGAAACAGCAAATCAAAATGAAGGGGAGTTTGTTATTGGTGTTGACAACAGTTGTGCTGATGGGCTTTATTTCTTGCAAATCAAATACAACAACAGAAACATCATCCACAAAATTATTAAACAATAAGGATACCATGAGCGAATTTGAAGTGACCAAAACCAACGAAGAGTGGAAACAACAGTTAACACCCGAGCAGTATGCGGTATTGCGTGAAAAAGGCACTGAGCGTCCTTTTACCGGTAAGTTTGAAGACCATTACGAACTGGGTACATACACTTGTGCAGGGTGCGGTAACGAACTTTTTCAATCGGATACCAAGTTTGATGCAGGTTGTGGTTGGCCAAGTTTTTATGAGGCCTTAGATAAAACCAAAATTGTAGAAAAGTTAGACAAATCGCATGGCATGATGCGTATGGAAATTTTGTGTGCCAAATGTGGCGGCCATTTAGGGCATGTGTTTAATGATGGTCCACAAGACAAGACGGGTTTACGTTATTGTGTAAACTCACTCTCGTTAGATTTTAAAAAACGATTCACCGATTCAACCCAAACAAAATAATACAAAGCTACTTCGGTAGCTTTTTTTATGAGGTGTTTTTGGTTAGGTTTGAAACCATGGATAAACGCAAAATACTTTTTGCCCTATTGGCTTTATTTTTTATTGATAGTGGTTTACACGTTATTAATTGGCTTGAAGTAGCAACCTTACCAACTGAGCTATTGCATGCAATACGTTGGATTTTTATTGCTGCATTGGGTTATTACGCTTGGTTAAGTAAAGGACTTACCATTTATATTTTATTGTGTATGTTTTTGGGTATTGAGGTGGCCGAGTGGGCACCCAATGTGGCCAAAGAACTTAAAGTGTTTAGTGATATTTTCTTACGACTCATTAAAACCATTATTGCACCTTTGTTATTCAGCACACTGGTGGTTGGTATTGCCGGTCATAGCGATTTAAAACAAGTGGGACGTATGGGTATAAAATCCATCGTGTATTTTGAAGTAGTTACTACCATCGCATTAATCATTGGTTTGTTGGCCATTAATGTTTCTCAGGCTGGTGTGGGTTCATCATTACAAGCCCAAACAGAGCAAGTAGATAAAGCAACTAAGTTGCTGGAACAAAAACATTCACACAATGTAATATTGGATATTTTTCCCGAGAACATAGCCAAAAGTGTGGCCGAAAATCAAATACTGCAAATTGTTGTATTCAGTATTTTGTTTGGCATTGCATTGGCGCAATTAAAAGGTCAGCGCAAAGACCAAATGGTACATGCCATAGAAAGTTTAGCTGAAGTGATGTTTAAGTTTACCAACTTGGTGATGTATGTTGCTCCGCTTGCGGTAGGTGGTGCTATTGGTTATGCCATTGCCACTATGGGGTATGGGGTGTTGCACGATTTATTAAAACTCTTGGTTACACTATACGTAGCTTTAATTGCTTTTATTTTATTGGTTTTGGTACCCATAGGTTTGTTGGTGAAGTTACCCTTTAAAAAGTTTTTGCAACACATTAGTGAGCCACTTTCTATTGCTTTTGCAACAGCAAGTTCGGAGGCCGCATTACCAAAGGCCATGGAGAATTTGGAGAAAATGGGCATACCACGCAAAGTAGTGGCATTCGTATTACCAACCGGGTTTAGTTTCAATTTAGATGGTACCACATTATACCTTTCTTTGGCTTCGGTTTTTGTGGCACAAGTAAGTGGAGTTGATTTAACTATTGGTCAGCAAATTTCTATGTGTTTGGTGTTGATGTTAACCAGTAAAGGTGTTGCAGGCGTTAGAGGGGCATCGTTTTTAATATTGGTAAGCACAGTGGCCTCTTTAGGTTTAGACCCTCAAAAGGCGTTTGCCATTTTAGCCATAGATGCCTTTATGGACATGGGTCGGACCTCTGTTAACCTCATTGGAAATTGTTTGGCTACTTACGTGGTGGCCAAGTGGGAAGGTGAGGTTTAGGTAAAATAATATTTAGATAAAAGTTGCGTTTTATCGTCTGATCGTTCCAAACAAACTCAAACCATGAATTTAAAAAATAATATCTACTTTAAGGTAGGTACCATCGTAATTATTGCGCTTCTATTAATTATTCCAACCTCTATGATCAGGGGCTTGATATACGAAAGAGAGCAAACCAAAAATCAAGCGATAACTGAAGTTGGTTCAAAATGGGGTGGACAACAAACCATTTCAGGACCATTTATCTCAATTCCTTACAACAAATATGTAAAAGAATACTCTGCCAAAGACAGCAAAGAAAAAGTGGTGGTGATACGCGAGTTCATTCACATTTTGCCAAACGAATTGAGCATTGATGGCATGATGGACCCTGAGCAAAGAAATCGGGGCATTTATGATATTGTTGTCTACAATTCTAAGTTAAAAGTGAAAGGAAAGTTTGCTCAGGTTAACTTTGCAGAGCTTGATATTCCGATTGGTGATATACAATTTGATAAAGCAAGATTAGTAGTTGGGATTGATGATTTGCGTGGTATTGAACAGCAGGTTGATTTGAATTGGAATGAAAAAAGATATGCTTTTAATCCCGGTGTGGCATCAAACGACATTGTGAGTAGTGGAATAAATACGCTGGTAAATTTTAGTTCAACCGACAGTTCAACCTATACGTTTTCATTTAGTTTAGATCTAAAGGGAAGTCAATTGCTTTATTTTACTCCTGTTGGAAAAGTTACTGATATCAAAGTTTCATCAGCATGGACTAACCCAAGTTTTAATGGAGCTTTTTTACCGGATCAACGTGAAGTGTCCGATAAAGGATTTACGGCCAATTGGAATGTTTTGCACCTGAACAGAAACTACCCGCAAATTTGGACCGGAGACAAAAACAACATTGCAGAGTCGGCCTTTGGTATTGATCTGTTATTACCGGTTGATAATTACCAGAAGTCGCATCGTTCCATCCGTTATGCCATTTTGTTTATTGCATTTACTTTTTTGGTTTTCTTTTTTATTGAAGTATTAAATAAGGTATTTATTCACCCCATTCAATACATATTGGTAGGTATAGCTTTAGTGGTATTTTACACGTTATTGTTATCCTTCTCCGAGCACTTAAATTATAATGTGGCTTTCGTTACTTCAGCGTTGGCAACACTACTTTTAATTGCCGGTTATGTTAAGGCGATCTTAAAATCAACCCAACTTACGGCCTTAATCAGCGGTATTTTGTTGGTGTTGTATACGTTTATTTTTGTGATTATTCAGTTGCAAGATTTTGCACTGTTAATTGGAAGTATAGGTATATTCATCATATTATGTTTGGTGATGTACTTCTCCAGAAAAATTGATTGGTACAATTTGGGAACCAAAAACGAATAAGACAGCAACACACTCCGGTTATCATTGGTAGCCGGAGTTTTTTATTCCATAAAAAAATGCTCGCCTTCATTGGCTATAAAACTATTGGCAAATTGGGTGCGTGTTTCCGCCAATAGTTCATCCAACACATCGTATCTCGAGGAAAAATGACCTATAATTAATTTAGCCACATTGGCTTTTTGTGCAACTAAACCTGCTTGTAAAGCGGTACTGTGTTTAGTTTCTTCTGCACGTTTAATTTTATCGTGTAAAAATGTGGCTTCGTGGTACAACAAATCAACACCTTTTACCACTTCAATAACACGCTCATCATACATGGTATCACTGCAATACGCATAACTAAAAGGTTCTCCGGTTTCTAAGGTTAATTCACTATTGGGTATAATGTTTTTTCCATCCGTGCTCACATAATCTTTGCCACGTTTAATATCGGTGTAGTGGGTAAATGGTATGTTGTGTCGTTTACAACTATCAACATTCAATTTTTTTAGTTTAGGTTGTTCTTCAAACAAAAAACCTGTGGTAGGCACCCTGTGAAACAGCGGGAATGAAGAAACTTTTAAGGTGGTATCTTCAAAAATAACTTCTTTTTTATTGGGATTGGTTACGTGTTTAATAACCTCAAAACGAAGTTCACTTTCGGTATTTTTATGAAACAAATCAATAATCTCAAACAAAGTATCCGGACCATAAATATGCAGTGGTTCGGTACGTTGCATTAAATTCATGCTAAACAATAAGCCGGGAAGCCCCAACATATGGTCGGCATGAATGTGGCTGATAAACACATGCTTTATTTTCGATTTTTTGATTTTGTAACGTTGCATCTGCATTTGTGTTCCTTCACCACAATCAATAAGCAGGTGGTGGTCTAAAACGTGCAAGTACTGTGCAGATGGAAATCGGTTAAGCGTAGGTGTAGCCGAGCTGTTTCCTAAAATTACCAGTTCAAAACTCATTTGGTTTCGGCATCATCGCCCATGTTTAAAAACTGCTTTTCCAATTGATCCATAAATACAAAATCAACGGCTTCCACATCAGTAGGTATAAAGGTAATATCAGCTTTAGCAAACAATCTTGTAAATGGATCTTCAGCTTCGGTGATAATCAATAAACCATCATTTTCACTAAGTTCTAAACCCAAACTGATTAATTCGCGTGTGGCATCCGCATTACACTCTTTAACACCGCTAATGTTTACAATTACATACTTGCTGCTACTGGCCACCTCATGCCTTACTTTTTCAATAAGTTTAGATGCCGTGTTTTTATCAAGCACAATAATGTCGGTTTTAATTAGTGAGTATTGGTCGCTTTTTTCAATTGTATAATTCATGCTCCGATATTTAATTGTGTAAATTTACGTTTCGGCACGTAATTATTTATATAATTTGCAGAAAAATTAATCTTATTTACATGAGCAGGAAAATAGCCTTTATAACAGGGGCATCAGCGGGTATAGGTGCCGCTACGGCAAAATTACTGGCATCGCAACAGTATAATTTAATTTTAGCAGCGCGTAGGGTTGATGCATTAAAAGAATTGGCCAATCAACTAAATGCTCAGTTTGGTATCCAGACTTTGGTGGTTAAGCTTGATGTGAGAAACCGCAAAGAGGTGCAAGAAACCATCGCAGGATTTCCGGCCGAGTGGCAAAAAATAAACGTTTTGGTGAACAATGCCGGTTTGGCAAGTGGCTTAAGCAGTATTGATGAAGGTGATATAGATGATTGGGATGTAATGATAGATACCAACGTAAAAGGACTGCTTTACGTTACGCGCCATGTAATTCCGTTAATGAAAAATAATGAATCGGGACACATCATTAACATTGGCTCTATTGCCGGCAAAGAAGTGTATGCCAATGGCAATGTGTATTGCGCGACCAAACATGCAGTTGATGCTTTAAATAAAGCCATGCGTTTGGAGTTGTCTAAATTCCCGATTAAAGTTACGGCCATTCATCCGGGTGCTGTAGAAACCGAGTTTAGTGTGGTACGTTTTCATGGTGATAAAGATAAGGCAGATAAAGTGTATGAAGGATTTGAAAACCTGGTTGCAGAAGATATTGCAGATGCCATTTGGTTTGCCATTAGCAGACCGGCACATGTTAATATTAACGAACTCACCATTATGCCAACCGCACAACCTGTGGCAAGTGTTATTCACCGTAAAGTTTAAAATAATGATGACAAGGCTAGTTTTGTTTTTGGGTTTAATGATGTTTCAAGCCATCAGGGTTTTGGCACAGCAAGAAATGACAGTTGCATTAACCGAGTATGCACGTGATGATAGGTTTGATCGCTTAAATTTAAACTTGGCATTGTTTGATCTAAAAAATGATACCATACTTACTTGGGATTTTGAAGGATTAAGGAAAGCGAAGTCGGTAATGGTAATTAAGCCCGAAGGATTTAAAGATTATGCTTACGGATATGTTTTTTTTGCAGGTAATCATCAGGGAGATAACCCCGGGTTTATCACGGTTTTGATAGGTAATCCTTATCATACCAAGCCCACCCTGTTTGCCGACTTAAACAATAACAACAATTTTACCGATGATAATTATTCAATAGCCTTGCCTTGGCGTGGTGATACTACTGAAGTAGAAATGTGTTTATCGGGAACCCAAACTTGCACCAAAATAAAGTTTACCCGACATTTAATGGAGAGTAAACAAGTGTATAAAGACTTGATGAATGAGTTTTACCAGCTTACTTATCCTAACAGAAAATTTATTGGCATGGACCACTGTTACAGGTTACAACAGTATCAAGTAAAAGGTGGTATAGCACTTGCCGGTGGCGATAGCATAAGGGTTGCTTTGTTTGATGCAAATAATAATGGCTTGTACAATGAACCGGATAGCGATAGGTTTGTATTGGCCAATTTAACCGATACTGTTTTTTATCCTTTTGATGATTTGTACAGCAGTACCATCAGCAAAAAAAGCGGACATTGTTTTATTGATAAAAATGGAAAACAATTTGAGTTTGTAAGTGCTGCACCGAATGGAGAACACGTAACTTTTAAAGTACTTGATCAAACCAATAATAGTGGGCAAATTAAAGTAGGGAAAAAATTACCACTATTTAAATATATTACTTGGAAGGGCGAGCGTAAAAAAATAAGAAAACTACGGAAGTACGGGTTGTACATTTATTTTGGAAGTCCACAAGCGGCTAATTTTACAGCCGATACCGCAGCGTTACGTGTACTTGCTCACGATTACCAGAAAACGTTACGCGTAATAGGGTTTATTGAAGTAAACAAATCGTATGAGTTAAGCATATTTGGCCAATACAGTTATTTAAATTGGATACTTGCTTATAAAAACAAAGACTTAAACCGTAAGTTGGGTATTAGAGGTTTACCAAGCAGCATTTATACCAAAAAGCGCAGGCGCGTAATCAGATATAACTTAACGCCAAACGAACTTTTACAAGAGTTAAAGTCGAAAAAATAAAATCGAAACAAGTATCGCTAAACTAAGTAAGAAATGATGAACAGCGAAGTTTACACAGAGGAAACCGAATGAACAAAAGGGATGAGTAATTATTTACTGCCCTTTGATTCTGTTTCTCTTTTTTTATCGGCTTTATTGGCGCGTTTGCTGTTGCCAAACACACTTACCGTAAAGTACCTGCCCGGGTATTTTTGCATATCAGCCAATAATAACGACAGTTCTTTACTGCTACTGCTTAAGTTTTTGTACAGTGCATCGTTGTTGGCCAATTGTCCTAAAGTACCTTCACCTTTATTTATTTTATCGAGCATGGTGCCCATTTCTGCAAGTGATTTATTCAGGTTATTAACGGTACTGGTTACATCTGCTGCTGCAATACTATCCGTGATGTTTTTTACATTTTTAATGGTGTGAGAAAGCAACTCGTTGTTGTTTCGGAGGTTGCGCATAATGCTTTCGGTGTGCGAAAACATATCATGTATTTTACCTTCTTGTGCTTTGGTTAAGTTGTCTAAACGGCCGGTAATGTTTTTTACGTGCCCTAATGTGGTTGCCAAATCATCAACCCCTTTAGATAATTTAGCTGTTCCGGTTGAGTCGAATACGTCATTCATGCTCAACAAAACTTTATCTAAGGTAGCCAATACCTGCTCGCTTTTTTCTTTGATGGGTGATACCAAATTGCTGATGGCTTCTGATAAACCTTCTTCCATGGAAGCATTTAAAGTATCATTTGGGTTTACAATTTCGGTTGATTGACCTAGTTTTATATTGATGATTTTGGTGCCCAATAAATCACTGCTGGCAATTTCGGCAACAGTTCCTTTTGGCATGGCAATTTCGCCATCAACCATAATGGTTACTAAAATTTTTCCAGCATTTCCTACTTCCAATAACCTTACATCTTCTACCTGGCCAATTTTAAATCCGTTAATAAGCACTTGGGTTGATTTAACAACACCTCCTGCATTGGTATACACAATGTAATAACGAGAATATGGTTTAAGGAAGTTAAAACCTTTCATAAAGTTAAACCCTATAAAAAGTATAACTATGCCTACAAAGGCGAACAATCCAACTTTGGCGTCTTTAGAAATCTTCAAAATGCTATTTAATATAATTTGGGCAAAAATAAAGAAACTACTGGCAATACAAGTTTAAAAAAGAAACTAGTTTTCTTTTTCTACCGATGTTTTATACTGTTTCACCGCCTCGGCTATGGCCGTTGCCAACTCATCCTGACCGCTTTTGCTGGTTAGGTAGGCTCTTTCTTTGGGGTTGCTGATAAAGCCTGTTTCAATAAGTATACTTGGCATTTTACACCTCCACAATACCATAAATCCGGCTTGCTTAACGCCTCTGCTGGTGCGTTTTACTCCGGTAAAGTTTTTTTCAACGTTAGCAGCAAGCTTTAAACTTTGCTCTAAGTAAGCACTTTGTAAAAAGCTAAAATAAATATGGGCTTCAGGTGAGTTAGGGTCGAAACCTTCATATTTTTCTTCGTAATCTTTTTCCAATAAAATTACCGCATTCTCACGTCTGGCCACATCTAAGTTGCCTTCACTTTTATGCAAACCCATGCTAAACGTTTCTGTTCCAAATACATCTGTTTTTTTATTGGCGTTGCAATGTAAGCTTATAAATAAGTCGGCATTTTGTCTGTTGGCTATACCAGCACGCTCGTATAATTCAATAAATTCGTCCTTACTTCTGGTGTATACAATTTTAACATCAGGCATGGTGGCTTTAATTTTTTCGCCCAATTTTAAAGCAACGGCCAAAGCAATGTTTTTTTCGTGCACCCCACCATAACTGGCTCCCACATCCTTGCCTCCATGACCCGCATCAATGGTAACAGTTTTAATTTTGGGTTGCTGCATTTGGTCTAATGGAGCATACGCACAAAGCAGTACCAACAACAATACGCAAGATATTGTGAAAGGTAATTTTAATAAGTACTGAGTTTTATATAGTTTTGCGCGCATTGACATACTACAATTTTATAACGTATAATTTGATTAATAGCACAATTCGTACATTTTGTTTTACCGTGTTGGTGTTAATGTGTTCAGTTGTTTATGCACAAAAGCCCAAAACGGCTCCTAAAGCAAAGCCTAAACCCACTACTCCTGCGGTTATTGCTATGCCTTTGGATAGTGTTGAGTCAAAAGTTATACCAAACACAGATACACTAAGCGGGGAATTTATTGCCGAAGAAGAAAAAGACACCACCGAATTACGTTTGGCTAAGTCGGCACTAAAAACAAAAGTTAAATACTCGGCTAAAGACAGTATTGTATATAACGCGTTAACGCAAGAGGTTTTTTTATACGGTAAGGCCAAAGTTATTTATGATGATTTAACCCTTGATGCCGACTTTATTAAAATTGAATTGAGTAAAACCTTGGTTCATGCTACAGGTATTGTTGATAGTTTCGGTTATTTGCATGGCACACCTGTTTTTAACCAAGGAGGAACAGAGTATAAAGTGCAACGTGTTTCTTACAACTACAAAAGTAAAAAGGGATATTTAAGTGAGTTAAGAACCAAAGAAGGTGAGGGGTATGTAAAAGGAACGGATGTTATTCGCTCACCGGATAACGAATTTGGTATCCGTGAATCGTATTATACCACATGCGATTTGGATACACCACATTTTCATATTCAAGCGGCTCGTTTAAAAATTATTCCCGATAAAAAAATCATTACCGGATCGGCTAATTTGCGAATAGAGGGCATGCCAACGCCATTGGTTGTTCCATTCGGTATTTTTTCCATAAAAAAAGGACAATCTTCCGGTATCATCATTCCAACTTATGGTAGCAGCATGAACCGTGGATTCTTTTTACGTGGTGGAGGATATTATTTTGGTTTGGGCGAAAAGGCCGATTACATGGTTACCGGTGATATTTACACACAAGGAAGTTGGGCGTTAAATAACCTCTTACGTTACAATAGCCGCTATCGTTTTAACGGACAATTTGGGGTTAACTATGCCAATAATAAATTTGGTGCTATTGATGACCCAACCTTCTCTCAATCGAAAGATTTCAGGGTAAATTGGATACATAATGTAGACCCCAAGGCACGCCCCGGAACTTATTTTGGTGCCAACGTAAACTTTGTAAGCGGAAGTTATTTGGCCAACAACTCATATGTTGCGCAAAACGTAATCAGCAATCAGATATTAAGCAGCATAAACTACTCGCGTAGCTTTAGTGGGGGCAAATACAATTTAACATCAAGTGCCAGTTTATCGCAAAACTTACAAACCAGGCAATTAAATGTAGCCTTGCCTAATATCACGTTTACCGTAAGTAGTTTCAGTCCGTTTAAAGCAAAATCAAAACCTACTGCCGACAAGTGGTACGAAAACATCACCACCAACTACACCATGAATTTTAGGAATGAAATAAATACCTACGATTCGTTGTTGTTTAGCGACAGAAAACGAAGTGAGTTTGCCCGTTTTTATGATACTGCAGGTAGGTACGGGATACAACACGCATTACCGATTCAAACCTCTTTTAAAATTTTGAAGTATTACACCTTGTCGGCCGGAGTGCAGCTAAACGAAGTGTGGTACATGCAAAGTATAAACAAAACATACAATAGCGGATTGGTTACCACCGATAGACAATCGGGTTTTGTGCGGGCATTTACTTACCAACCCAGGGTAGGTGTTAATACCCGTATTTATGGTATGAAAACATTTAATGGAAACACCATTAAAGCCATCAGGCATGTTGTTTCGCCAACCGTTGATTTTACTTACACACCTGATTTTAGTGATGCTGCTTGGGGGTATTATAAAAGCTATCAAGATACTTTAGGCAAAATTACCCGATACAGCATTTTTGAACGGGGTATATTTGGTGGTCCGGGACTTGGACGACAAGGTAACGTGGGTTTTGGTATTGACAATAATTTAGAACTAAAAGTAATGCGTGGTAAAGACACCGCACGTAAAGAAGAAAAAGTTCAAATTTTCGAGACCTTCCGCATAGGTTCATACTACAACCTTTTTGCCGACTCCTTAAATCTTGCTCCTATTACCTTAAATGCACGTACCAAGTTGTTTAAAAATGTAACCATAAATGCCAACGCTGTTTTAGATCCATATAAAAATGAAATCACAACAGGAACAACCGGTTTTAAAAGTGTAACCCGCACCAAAGATTTTTATTGGAATGAGAACAAACTTGGGGTAATTACCAATGCAAACCTGGCATTATCGGCAAGTTTTAACCCGCAAACGTTTAAACGTAAAGAAGGTGCTACAGCCCAAAAGTATGCCAACGAGTGGAAGTATGTTAATGCCAATCCGTTGGACTATTACGATTTTAATATTCCTTGGAACTTAAACGTGAACTACACCATTCAATACGCACGTTACAATAATTTAAATAATCCGTTAACCTCAAATGTGGTTCAAACCTTAAACTTTAACGGTGATTTAAACCTGACTAAAAACTGGAAAATTGCCGCCACCAGCGGATACGATTTACAAACCAAAGAAATTACATTTACCACCATCGATTTTGTGCGCGATTTACACTGTTGGACTTTTAAACTTACTTGGATTCCTATTGGTTTCCGCCAAAGTTTCTTCTTCCAGATTAATGTGCGCTCAAGCGTGTTACAAGACTTAAAACTTACCCGCAGACGCGAGTGGTTTGATAGGGCTTTGTAGTACTGTAATTTGTTATGATTTAGTTTGTTAGGGTTGATTGGTAAGGAGATTGCCTTAGGTTGACTATACTATTAGCAAACAAATCAAGCAATTCTCGTTTCAATTTATACCTTTGCACCACGTTTAAATATTTAAATAAATAAGTATGGCTTTAGAAATTAAAGTACCCTCAGTAGGTGAATCAATTAGTGAAGTAACCGTTGCTCGCTGGAATAAAAAAGAAGGCGATTATGTAGAAATGGACGAATTACTTTGCGAGTTAGAGAGTGATAAAGCAACATTTGAATTAAACGCTGAAGCTGCCGGGGTATTAAGTCCTAAAGCTGCCGAAGGCGATACCATTAAAGTAGGAGATATCATTGCAACCATTGATACCGCAGCTGCAAAACCTGCCGGAGCTCCTAAAGCAGAGGTTAAAAAAGAAGAACCTAAAGCAGAAGTTAAAGCACCTGCTGCTACACCAACCACAGAAAATTATGCAACAGGAACTCCAAGTCCTGCTGCTGCAAAAATATTGGCCGAAAAAGGCGTTGACCCGAAAGATGTAAAAGGTACCGGAGTGGCCGGACGTATTACTAAGGCCGATGCCATTGCTGCCGAGTTAAAAATGACTACCAACGAAACCAAATCGCGTAACGAGCGCACAGAAAAAATGACTTCGTTGCGTAAAACAGTTTCAAGACGTTTGGTTGCTGTTAAAAACGAAACAGCCATGTTAACTACCTTTAATGAGGTAGACATGAAACCAATTATGGATTTACGTGCACAGTTTAAAAATCAGTTTAAAGAAGCGCACGGTGTTAACCTTGGTTTTATGAGCTTTTTTACCAAAGCGGTTACCATTGCATTGCAACATTACCCAGCGGTAAATGCTTACATTAATGGCGAAGAAATTATTTACCACGACTACTGCGATATTTCTATTGCAGTAAGTGCACCTAAAGGTTTGGTGGTGCCGGTAATTCGTAATGCCGAAAGCATGAGCCTTGCCGATATTGAAAGAGAAGTAGCACGTTTGGCTTCAAGAGCACGCGAAAATAAATTAGGATTAGATGAAATGAGTGGTGGTACATTTACTATTACCAATGGTGGTGTATTTGGTAGTATGATGAGTACGCCAATTATTAACGCGCCTCAATCGGCTATTTTAGGTATGCACAACATTGTTGAGCGCCCTGTGGTAAAAGATGGCCAAATTGTAGCACGCCCAATGATGTATTTGGCATTAAGCTACGACCACAGAATTATTGATGGCCGCGAGTCGGTAGGGTTTTTGGTTAAAGTAAAACAGTGCTTAGAAAACCCAACCATGTTGTTAACATCAGGTAATGATCCTCAGAAAATGATATTGGGATTGTAATTCCATTCAACATATTTAAAAAAAGAAAAGCTCCGCAAGGAGCTTTTTTTGTTGGTGGGGTGATGTTTATCCTCTTAAAATAAGTTTACAGTGAACAGGAGAGAAAATCAAGTTTACTATGTTTAAACATTACTACGAATTAATTGGTCAATGAATTTTAAAATCAACTTAACTTGTTTGTTTTCTGATTTTTCAGTAGTAATTTTTCCCAACATTTTGTTTTGTTCATTGTCAGCTAATTTTTTGAACGCATCTAAAACATCTGCTTGTTCAAATGTTTCTAAAATCTTTTTCTCGGTAATCTGCTCTCTTGCAGCCTCAAGGTAAAGGGATACTGTTACTGTGTCGCCACCACTTTTGTTGATAGCCTTCCTGATTTTGTCATTGATTGAAATGAGTTTGTCTTGCCCAGAGATGTTAAACAAGTTGATATTTTCGATTTTGTAATTGTCTATTGTACCAGATACTTTTAATGAACCCCACTTTCCAATGATGTGTTTTGTATTGGGGATTTGAATATGGTATGTCCAAGCGCCTTTACCTCGTTCATATTTTAATTCAAGTACTTCATCCTTTACTAGGTATTCCATTTTATCAAGGGTTAACTTTTGGCCTTCCAGCTTACATCAGTGTATGAAAAAGCGCATTCACACATTGTACAGTAAAACTATTGAATTTTACTGAAGAAGTAACGTATTAAAACAACAATTAGTTTATGAATTTGTGTTAGTTTAGATACGCACGACAACCCGAGTGCTAGGGTCGTGAAAATGATTGGTATTATGTATTAACGTTTGGCGGCCTTGCAGCTGTTGGGTTTAAATGTATTTAAATTATCACACCAATTACGGAAATAAA
>DITN01000073.1 GCA_002422865.1 Bacteroidetes bacterium UBA6183
TTTGGTGGATTCGTCAATCTATTTTGCAAGCGTTAGCCGATCAATCACGTATTGTTCGTTTACCGTTAAACAAAGTAGGTTCAATTGGTCGTATTGGTGGAGTTGCAGCTAAATTGGAGCAAAGATTAGAGCGTGAGCCAACTGTTGAAGAAATTGCCATTGAAATGGACTTACCACTGCAAGAAGTGGAGAACGCATTACGTTCAACAGGAAGGCACTTATCTATTGATGCACCTTTAACCGAAGGCGAGGATAACACCTTGTTAGGTATTTTGGATAGCAATGATGAACCAAGACCAGATGTGCAATTGATTAACGAGTCGTTGCAAAAAGAAATTAACCGTGTTATTTCTACACTTAGCGAAAAAGAACGCGATGTATTGAAATATTACTACGGATTAGATGGTGGCCCTGCGCACACCTTAGAAGACATTAGCGAAAAAATTGGTTTAACGCGTGAGCGTGTTCGCCAAATTAAAGAAAAAGCTTTACGTAGATTACGTAAATCTAGCAAGAGCAAAATCTTAAAAGCGTATTTAGGATAAACACTAAACAATTTTTCGTTTATAATTCATTTAAAACATCTGCCACAAAACGGCAGATGTTTTTTATTTTTGGCAGGTTCAAAGCCCATTTTACGAGTTGGGTTTAATTTTTGATTGAAATCAAATCATGCAAAATAATTATAGGCCTCAAGGCTTTAGTATATTACCCCCTGTTGTAAAAAACCTGATTATCATCAATGGGTTGTTATATCTTATTAATGTTGTTTTCGAAAGCCGTTTCGGTTACAGTTTAAATCAAAAATTGGGTTTGTATTATCCCGAGTCTACTATGTTTAGGCCCTACCAGCTTATTACACATATTTTTATGCACGGCAGCTTTATGCACCTGTTTTTTAATATGTTTAGCTTGTGGATGTTTGGCAGTGCATTAGAAAATTATTGGGGTCCGAAACGGTTTTTTGTATATTATTTCGTAACCGGTTTTGGTGCAGCAGCACTTCATTTAGGAGTAAATGCCTACGAAATTACCCAGGTAAAAGAAGTAATTAATGCCTACCTGGCCAACCCAAGTTACGAAGCATTTTATGAAATTCAACAAATAGATACACGTTTGTTTGATGTAGACCAATTGCAGGATTTTATAAGAACTTGGAGTACCGATAAAGCAAATCCACAATACACACAATATTCTCGAGAAATTGCGGATGCATTGTTACAGCGTAAACTTAATGTTCCTACAGTGGGTGCCAGTGGTGCCGTATTCGGCTTGTTATTGGCATTTGGTATGTTGTTTCCAAACACCTTATTGTTTATGATATTTATCCCCGTACCCATTAAAGCTAAATATTTTGTAATGCTTTATGGTTTGTTAGAATTATATCAGGGTATTTCAAATAATCCGGGAGATAACGTGGCTCACTTTGCCCATTTGGGCGGTATGCTTTTTGGTTTTATCTTAATTAAATATTGGAATAAAACACGTAGAGATACGTTTTATTAAACAGCGAATATTCTTATGAATCTATTTCAGGAAATAAAACAAAATTACCTACTAAGCAATCATGCGGTTAAGCGAATTATAGCAATTAATGTTGCTGTATTTTTGGTGATTGCTGTAGTTAATGTGTTTTCGTTTTTACTTAAAAGTGGTGTATCCACACAATCGTTTACCGCCTATTTTACCCTTCCTGCAACCTTATCATCATTCATATACAAGCCATGGAGCTTATTAACCTACATGTTTTTACATGATGGTTTTTTACACATTCTGTTTAACATGCTTTGGTTATTTTGGATGGGTAACCTATTGCATGAGTATTTAGGAAACAAACGCGTTTACCAATCGTATTTTTTGGGTGGAATTTTTGGTGGGTTGATATACATGCTTGCATACAATATTTTTCCAGCTTTTAGTGAGGCTAAAGAAACCGCATACGCATTAGGTGCATCAGCTGGGGTTTTAAGTGTAGTAGTTTCTGCAGCCACGTTATTACCCAATTACGAAGTACGCTTACTATTTTTGGGTGATGTTAAGTTGAAATGGATTGCATTGGTTAGCGTTGTTCTTGATTTAATTAGTATACCCAATGGAAATGCCGGAGGGCACATTGCACATTTGGGTGGAGCGTTGTTTGGATTTTTATTTATTAAGTACCTTTATACCAATACTGTTTTCGATAAGTTTTTTTATGCAATGGGTAATGTTTTTTCTAAGAAATCTAAACTAAAGGTGCATTACAAAACAACACAGAAAGGCGATAAAGTATACTTAAATGTAACGCAACAAGAAGTTGATTTGATATTGGATAAAATATCAAAAAGCGGTTACGAGAGTTTGAGTAAACGCGAAAAAGAAATATTGTTTAAAGCAAGTAAAGATTAGTTATGTTTATCATTAATCGAATAGTATTTATATTAAACAGCATAGCCATTTTAGCATTATTGGCTACCTATGCTGCACCATACATAAGTCCAGATTTGTTGTGGCCTGTGGCTTTTCTGGGCTTAGCATTTCCTGCAGTGGTTTTGTTAAACGTACTATTCATTATTTATTGGTTGATTTTCTTCAACATGAAGTTTTTGTTTTCTCTGGCTGTTATCGTAATTGGTTGGAGCCATATCACCAAATTCGTACAGTTAAACGCAAAAAAGTTTGAGCAAAAGCAAGAGAACTCAATCAATGTAGTCACATTTAATGCGCGCTACTTTGGTTTGTTTGATGGTAAAAGAGATGAGGATGTAGAAATTTTTTCTGAGAAACTAGATAAGCTCTCTCCTGATTTGCTTTGTATACAAGAGTTAAGTAATATTTCAGTTCCTGATTCGAGCATTGCTTTTAGCGCTTTTAAAAAGAAGTTTGAAAAATATAACCGTGTTAATATCAAACTACAAAAGGGTAGGTGGCTATGTGACAATATTGGTATATTAACTAAGTTTCCTGTTATACATAAAGGTGTTGTAGAGCATGATATGAGTAGTGGAAACTACACCATATTTGCTGATGTGGTAGCACATGGAGACACCCTGCGTATTATAGCAACGCACCTGCAATCTATTAAGTTTGAGCGTAGAGAATACGAAGCGGTAAAAGATATTAAGTTAGAAAATGATGCAGAAAAAGTAGATGCTTATAAGAGCATCATTTCTAAAATGAAGTACGCTTTTTTAATGCGGGCCAAACAAACAGATAGTATTGCCGATTTTATTGCAAAAAGTCCTTACAAGATTATTGTGTGTGGCGACTTTAACGACTCCCCTCTGTCATACGCCTATCGCACCATTAAAGGTGAGATGAAAGATGCGTTTACTGAGGCCGGAAGCGGACTTGGCAGAACATACGTAGGTGCAATGCCAAGTTTTAGAATTGATTATATTTTAGGTGATAACCGCTTTACCTTTTATAACTACTACGCTAAAGCTTTTGATTTTAGCGATCATAAAATGGTTAGCTGCAGCATTAAAATTAAATAGCCTGGTTAATGGGTTTCTTGTTTGTAATTAAATGCAATACTGAAAGCTTTTATAAACTTACCTCTGCGACTAATACTTACAATTAAATTATTGACTTCTTGGTAATCTTCCGCTAAAAGTCTACTGTTTAAATAATAGGCTTCATTCGGTTTTTGTTTTACTCTATATACCCAAGCAGGGTTGTTTTTGTTCATACGAATTATTTGCATTTCGTAGGCACCATGTGGTTTAATAATTTCAATCCCTACAGAATCGCAGTTAAAAAACGATTCTTCCACTCTGGCTGTCGAGTCGATGGTGATGCTATTGTTACCACATTTAATGATAAGCTGCTGCGCTTTTACATTTTTGTATGATAAAGTTGAGAGAGCGATGAGGATTAAAAAATACTTCATGGTGTTTGCTTGTGTTATTTAAGTAGTACTATCATCTTAATAGGTTTCTTGTTTGTTGTTGAGTTTTATTTTAAAATGTTTTACATATTTCCCATCTTTACTAATGGTTACAATTAAATCGGTAACATCTTCATATCTGTCAGTTAAAAACCAACTGTAAAGCTTAAAGTATTTTTTGTCACTGGTCTTGCCCGCCATAATCATCGGAGGGTTCTTTTTCCCAAGTTTGGAGATATTTAATTTATACTCACCCTGCATACCCGTTACCATAAAACCAATGGAATCACAATCAAAAAATGACTGCTGCATTTTGGCGGTTGAATCGATGTTGATGATGTTACTTCCACACTTAATAATAAGTTGCTGTGCTTTTACATTTTTGTGTGATAAAGCTAAAAGAACAATGAAGGCCCAAAAATATTTCATGGTGTTCGGTTTATTTAAATAATTAATTACGAAAGCTGTTGGTTTTAGTGCTGTAATCTTAAGTTGATTAGTATTAGTTACAGCTGCATGTGCTTTAAGAACCAAGTGGTCGTGCTAATAAGTTTCTTGTTTGTAGTTGAGTTTTATCTTGAATGACTTAACAAACTTTCCGTCTTTACTTACATTAACCATTATATCGGTGGTATTTTTGTAGTCATCAGTTATCCTCTTGCTATCTAGATAGTAGGTACTAGTGTTGTTTTGTTTGACGTCATTCATCCAGGCAAACATTTTTTTATTGACAATACTCAGCTGCATTTTATATTCACCCTGCAATCCATGAATCATAAAGCCAATTGAATCGCAACTAAAAAAAGATTCTTGCATTTTGGCAGTAGAATCTATGGTAATGCTGTTGTTTCCACATTTAATGATAAGTTGCTGCGCTTTTACACTGTTAAATGATAAAGCTAAAAGAACAAAGGGGGCTAAAAAATACTTCATGGGTTTGTTTTAAATTTAGATACAAGATATCATCCAAATCACTAAAATACAACATTTAAAAAAGTTTGTGATAAACCGGGTTTTTAATTTGGTTTATGTACTACCCCCCACTCAACACATTATTGTTCGTTTTGGTTTTTAAATAACACAGCACACATAAAATAATATGCTTTAAACAATTGCAGCAATAATTTAACGGCAAGTTATTTACATATGAAAGCCTTTTTATTGTCCTTATCTCTGATCTATTTTGTTATCGTTCATGCACAAAGTCCAACGGCTCCGGCCTTGGGGTTTAATGTATTTATACAAAAAGATGCGTTACTAACCACAAACGAAACGGATGGCCCTGTTGCAATTGGCCGGCAATTAAGAGTTGGCGGAAATTATCAAGTATCAACAAACCACAACGGCACCTACACAGTTGGTGGTATTGGTGTAACTTTATTGGTTGGTGGGCGTGTTTCTTTTCAAAGTAATGGTGTACTTCAAGTAAATGGCAACGGGTACATAAAAATTGGAGATAGCAGTAACTTAACAACTTGGTATCGAGATTTAAATAATGCACCCTCACCAATAAGGGTAACACCAATCGGTAATTATAACAGTTCGTCAAGAATCCAGCTTCAGGCAAATGCAGTAAATTTAGGTGTTTCGTCTACAAATAATCCTGTTTTTCAAAGTGGTTTGGTGGATTTTAACAGTGCTTTTACTGCCTTAAAAAACAACGCTGCACGCATAAGTCTCTGTCAACATAATGCAACTTTAACAACCCCTAATGGGGTTTTATTGGGGCCTAATAATTTACCCACTCAAGTCAGGATTATACTTAAGCCGGGCGTTAACTATCTGAACATCTCGGGTAGCGACTTAAATAGGGTAAATGTTTTTACATACATGAACGCACCAAGTGCAAATCAAGTATTGGTTGTTAATGTAAACGCACCCGGTACATTTAACTGGAATGTATGGAACCAAGCAGGTGTTGGATCAACAAGCTGTCCTTACATCATATATAATTTTTATAATACCACCACACTAAATATTTTAGGTAGTAGCACTATTGAGGGAACTGTATTTGCTCCGTTTGCCGATATTGTTAAAACCCAAAATCAAGCCAATATTCAAGGACAAGTTATTGGTCAGTCATTTCATCATGCAGGAGGTGAAAATCATTACTTTCCTTTTATACCAACAATTAATGGTTGCGCTGTAGCAACTAAAGCAAGTATTGGCGTAAATAACGATAAACAATGTGATTACAACAATTATTTGAAGTTTACGTCAAGTAGTGTTGGCACTGCACCAATGAGTTATTTTTGGGAGTTTGGCGATGGAACTACATCTACGATAGCTAATCCGGATAAGGTATATGCAAATGCAGGTTCTTATCAAGTTAAACTTAAAGTTACCGGCTTAGGCGGAACTGATAGTATTGTTAAACAAGTGCTGGTAGATACTGCACCAAACATTGGGTTTACAATTAACGACAGTATCCAGGAGTTTACAGGAAATAACTTTGTATTTACCACCATCAATCCTAATAATAGTTATACCTACGATTGGCGATATGGTGATGGAAGTACCCCTGGAACAACGGTTAATACCATCAAATCTTACCAAGCTGTTGGTCCATATTTTGTTTGCCAAATTGTAAAAAGTACAGTAGGCTGTCTAGATACAGCGTTTGCATGGGTTATTGTAACTTCTGACAGTGTTGGTTCGGGCAATGGCGGTGGCCTGGAAAGCGAGAGCCTTGGCGGATTGGTTGGATTACGTGAGTTTAATAAGTCTCGTAACAATATTTCACGTAGGGTTGATTATTCAGCATCTCCTGTTTTTATTGCTAACACCAACTATTTTGGTAAACGCTCCGGTAGTTTATCATTAACGGATATGATACCAACATCATTAACACCCGGTGATGTAGCACGCGTGACCAGTCCAACTGATTTGGTGAACATAACCAATGCACTTGAGGTAATATCTGTAGATTATTTAGTTAACAATGTACCTAAAGCAGTTGTGCTTGGCATCAAAACAAAGAATAAGCCCTACTCACATACCAAATACATTTGTGATAGGTTAAAAGGTGCAACACTTCTTAATGTAGATTCTGTTTCTATCAATGGATTTAAATTTATCAGGTATTTACTTAAACAACAAGACGGTTCAATGGAATTTGGAGTTTCGTTTGTTATTGGTAAAACTGATGGCAATACCGGTTATTCGCTTCAAACAAATTGGTTATTAGCCGAGATGAATGGAGAAGATACCTTGTTCAATTTTCAGGTATGGTCGTCAACGCCCGAAAATACGAATAAATTGGTGGGTGATATCATTAATCTGGTGAGTGCAAGTGCTACTGTACAACAAATAAATCAAGTAAAAATCCCTAAGGTATATGTTACAAAAGGTTATAGAAACGGATCAAAATTGTTGTTACACTTCCGTAATTTAGACAAACAGGTTAATGTTGAGTTGGCTATGGAAGAACGCTTAAACGAACAAGCAAACTTAACGCAACGCAATTATTTAAAATCGTTAAACAAAGGCGATGATGAGACCATTGAATTGGTAGTAAACGATGGATATGAATACAGCGCTAACATTACTATTGATACTTTTGTTACAGATGTTATTTACATGGCCGATGGTAATTGGGGATTAGATTACGACAGAAATTATACCACCATTACACGATACGTAACAAGCAATGAACCTACACGTATTTATAACCCGGGAGCTCTTTCTGTATACAGGCATGCATCTGTAACAGCAATTACTGATGATTATGTGATGTTGTTTAAAGGCTTAGTACAAGGTAATGTTCCTGCAAATTTAACACCATTTACACATGTAGATTTTTATGCAAGTGGCAACGGTAAAGCTAATTTAACTTTGGTAAGAGACAGTATCGTTCGTTGGAAAAGCCAGTATTATGTTACTGTCGATTTAACACCAGAGGGTAAGTTATACCACATTCCGATAAGCGAGTTTAAATCAGAT
The DNA here is from genome assembly GCA_002422865.1 of Bacteroidetes bacterium UBA6183. Classification (GTDB taxonomy): domain Bacteria; phylum Bacteroidota; class Bacteroidia; order UKL13-3; family UKL13-3; genus UBA6183. The sequence goes on from DITN01000073.1 coordinate 7,811, forward strand.
TCTATTAGCTACGGATTTAATCCGGTGGATGTGCGAATGGTAACTTTTGCAAGAGGATATCAAGCCACATCTGGTATTGAAACAATAGATGTATCTATAGGGGGATTAAGTTTTGTACCAACTGTTACCGGACTAACTGAGCAAGTTAAATCAACTAATAATTTTAGTGTTTATCCAAATCCAAACACAGGTGTTTTTACGGTTGATTTTACATCAAACCAAACCGAAAAAGTTACCCTTAATGCAGTTGATATTTTGGGTAAACTTATTTACAGTAAAGAGATAAATGCTGTTAAAGGAAACAATCAAATACCTTTGGATATAAGAGATAAGGTAAGTAAAAACAGTATGCTTTTTATATCTGTACAGGGTGAAAGCAGTAAATACACCAACGTAAAAGTATTGATACATTGATAAATAAGAAAAGCCGTTAAATAAAGTTAGCGGCTTTTTTATTTGGTACTATTTTGTTTGTAAATTTTATACCAGCTAATAAAACCGCCAATACAAATGAGTGTGTAAACAATCATCAATACAGCATAATAGAGCAAGCCTTGTTGGTAGTATAACACTATACTAAGCGCATTTAAAACAAACCAATACACCCAGCTTGTTAAAACTTTTCGTGCTTCTTTAATAGATGCCAACAAGCCAAAAAGGGTAATAAAACTATCAAGGTAAGGGCTGGCACTGTCGGTATATTTCTCAAATAAAATTGCACTTAAAATACTAAGTACTGTAAATAAAACGAGTGCTTTTATATGTGTTATGATGTTCCAGTTATGAATGTGTTCATTTTTTTGTTCAGCTTTTTTCCAATACCACAAACCATAAACACCCACTAAAGCGTAATACAAACTAATAATAGATTGCGCATAAATTTTAGTTTGATAAAAAAGTACAATTCCAATTAATGATGATGCAATACCAAACCACCATCCAATGGTTTTTTCGCGCATTAAAAGTAAGCTGTATATAATACTTAAACCCGCGCCTGCAATCTCAAGGTAATTTGAAAACATCATGCTCCAAAACTATGCATAATTTGTTTTGATATTAAAGTCGTTTAAAATCTATTTGTATAAATCAAAAATCTAAGTATACATTTGCACCTGTCTTTGGGGTGGTGATGGGTTTAAAAACCTGTTGCCTGAGATCATACCCTTGGAACCTGCCGAGGTAATGCTCGCGAAGGGAGTAGACAAACTCATGGTGATGTTTTAGGTGGTGCACAGCCTAATGAATTTAGCCATTCCAAGAAGGTAAAACAATTGATTTCAGCAACCTACCCCGGTTGCTGTTTTTGTTTAACCTTAATTAATTTATAGAATGAAAAAGCTTTTAGGGCTTATGCTTGCAATTGGATTGCAAGTTGTTGCCTATGCTCAACAAAATGTTAGCGGTACAGTTAAAAACGCGTCAACACAACAGCCTTTGGCTGATGCATCTGTTCATTTAAGTTCTACAAAAAGTGTTATCCGATCCTTGCTAACAAACGAACAAGGGCAATTTAGTTTTAAAAATTTAGCCAAAGGAGAGTACACTTTAACAGTAAGTTTTGTTGGATTTAAAACCATTTCAAAAAATGTGGTTATTGGTGATGCCGGTATTGCTGATATGGTTTTATTAGCCGAACCAGCCACTGTTTTAAATGGTGAAGCCCTTGTACAAGCAACTCGTGCTAAAGAAAACAGCGCTACAACATTTAGTAACATTAACAAACAAGAATTAGCAAAACAAAATTTTGGACAAGATTTGCCGTTTTTGTTAAACTTAACACCATCAACGGTTATTAATTCTGATGCTGGTGCAGGTATAGGTTATACCGGCATTCGTATTCGTGGTATCGACCCAACACGAACCAATGTTACCATAAACGGTGTGCCTGTTAATGATGCCGAATCGCATGGTACGTTTTGGGTAAATACTCCCGATTTAACTTCATCGGTAGAGAACATACAAGTGCAACGTGGTGTAGGTTCATCAACCAACGGTGCCGCAGCATTTGGTGCCAGCATAAATATTCAAACAGATGGATTAACACACAAACCATTTGCGGAAATAGCCAACTCAATGGGTTCGTTTAATACCAGAAAACATACCGTAAAATTTGGAACAGGTTTGTTAGAAAACGGATGGGCTTTCGATTTGCGTTTATCTAAACTAAACTCTGATGGTTTTATAGATAGAGCTTCATCAGATTTAAAATCATTTTTTACCAGTGCCAGTAGGTATGGTAAGAAGAGCCTGTTTAAGGTAAATGTATTCTCTGGTAAGGAAGTTACTTACCAAGCGTGGAACGGAATACCCGAGCCTCGTTTAAGAAATAATGTAGAGGGAATGAATGAGTATGCCAACTTACTTGGCACAGACTTAGACCACTTGCTTAAGTCGGGCAATAGAACATATAATGAGTTTACTTATAAAAACCAGGTAGACAACTATCAGCAAGACCATTACCAAATGTTTTATACCTATTTGCCCAATAAATATTTAAAATTAAATATTGGTACTCATTATACATACGGCCGTGGTTATTATGAAGAATTTAAACCGGGAGAGCGTTTATCAAAATATAAACTAAATGATGTTATTATTGGTAACGATACGGTGAGAAGAAGCGATATTGTTAGAAGACGTTGGTTAGATAACGATTTTTATGGCATTGTGTTTTCTGCTATTTATGAGAAAAACAAACTAACTGCTACCTTTGGTGGTGGTGCAAATGTATACGAAGGCCGTCATTTTGGTGAATTGATTTGGTCGCAGTATGCAAGTAATGGTTTTTTAGGAACCCGTTTTTATGATGGTAACTCAACCAAAAAGGAAGTGAACTTTTATGGTAAAGCAAACTATCAGTTCACCGATAAACTTAGCTCTTTTGTTGATTTACAAGTTCGTTCCATTAATTATGATTTAAAGGGTGTTGATTTAAATGGATCAAGTTATAACTCATACGATTTTAACTTAAACTATTTCTTCTTTAATCCTAAGGCGGGTTTATCGTATGCATTTAATCAGCGTACTAATATTTATGCATACTTTGGTATTGCTAATCGTGAACCTGAACGTAAAGACATTATTCAAGCCCCGGTTAATAATGTGCCAACATCAGAAAGATTGTTTAACTATGAGTTAGGTTTTAGAAAACGTACGAAGAAGTTTAGTGTTGAAGCCAATGCCTATTATATGGATTACAGAGACCAATTGGTTAATACAGGTCAGATTAACGATGTGGGTGCATATAATCGTGTAAATGTGGCAAGCAGCTATAGAGCAGGTATTGAGTTGGCAGGTGGTGTACAATTGATGAAAAAAATTCATTGGCAGGCAACAGTAACTTACAGTCAAAATAGAATCAACCATTTTACAGCGTTTGTTGATGATTGGGATAATGGAACACAAGTAACGGAAGTGCATCACAATAAGAAAATAGCGTTCTCTCCGGATTGGATTGCATCATCGGTATTAAGTTTTACGCCTGTTAAACAATTGCAAGTTGATTTGATTACCAAATATGTTTCAGACCAATACTTAGATAACACACAAAATGAGAAGAGGAAATTGGATGCGTTTTTGGTGAATGATATCCGGATTAACTATGAGCTACCGGTTACTTTTATGTTTAATTCTATTCGCTTGGGTGTATTGGTTAATAATATACTCGATGAAAACTATGAACCGAATGGTTATACTTTCAGCGGAATAACCGGAGGTAAGCGATACGACTTTAACTATTATTATCCACAAGCAGGCACTAATATTTTAGCCAACCTAATTTTAAGATTTTAACAAAAATGGGAAGCAATTGCTTCCCATTTTTATTTTCCAATAATATCAATGTATCTTAATAACGCATCATGTTCAGTTTCGGCTACCAACAGTAAAAAATCACTTTTGCTTTTATTGGTTTGTACCTTTTCAAGTGCGTTGTAATAAGCCATTCTACTTGCTGCATCACCTTTAATATTCGCTATGGTGTAACCATGTTTTAGCAATATTAAATTCATTACCAATCTTGAGGTGCGTCCATTTCCATCAATAAACGGATGGATAGTAACCAGTTTTTCGTGCATCTCGGCAGCTAAAATTACCGGGTGCATTTTTGTTTTGTTGGTTTGGTACCAAATAAAATACTCTTCCATTTGTTTAGCTACTAAATACGGAGCAGGAGGCACATGCGTGCTGCCTTTTATCATTACTTGAACACTTCTGTATTTCCCGGCATTTGCCTGATCAATACCTCTTAAAATTAAATTGTGTAATGATAAAACCTCACGCTCATTAACGTCCGATTTTTTATCGATTAAGTGTTTTACATATTCAATAGCTTCTTTGTGGTTAATGGCTTCTAAATGCTCACGCATTGTTTTACCACTAATGGTTAAACCTTCGTTTATTACTAAATCAGTTTCTTTAAGTGTAAGTGTATTGCCCTCAATTCTGTTGCTTTCAAATGTGTATTCTAGCTCAAGGGCTTGTGCAATACGGTAGCTATCAAACGCACGAAATTTATCCAGCTTCTTCTTTAGCTTATCTATTTGGTTTAAAAGGGTTTTAAGCCCCCTAGGTGTAGTAAAGTTTTGTGTTTGATTGTTCTTATACTTAACCTGTTCTTCGGCAGCAACAATGGCTTTAAGGGCTAATTCATCATCTCCTACCTCATAAAGTATTTTTTCTTTGAGCCACTCTATCAGCAGGGTTTCCGCATTTAAATCTAATATCTCGGCAAGTTTTATTACCTGGGTTCGGGTTGGTTTTCTTGTACCTGTTTCAAATTTACTCACCAAAGCTTGATCAATACCTAGTTGTTGAGCCACCTCGCGTGTCATCAAGCCTTTTTTTTCTCGAGCTGTTTTAAGTAATGATTTCATCATGATTTAATTTGTCATGACAAAATTAGTCATTTATTCTTTTTTTAAAAACAATTCGCCATTTTATTTTTTACCCTGTAATTCCTTTTTTAAATATACTCCGGTGTGACTTCTTTTCTCTTTACAAATTTCTTCCGGTGTACCAACACATAAAACTTCACCGCCATATTTACCTCCTTCAGGGCCAATGTCAATAATATAGTCGGCAACTTTAACCATATCTAAATTATGTTCAATTACCAACACGGTATTACCCTTATCAACCAATTTTTGTAATACATCCAATAACACTTTTACATCCTCAAAATGTAATCCCGTGGTAGGTTCATCTAAAATATAAAACGTATTTCCGGTATCTCGTTTACTTAATTCTGTGGCTAATTTTACACGTTGTGCTTCACCACCACTTAGTGTAGTGCTTTGTTGGCCAAGTGTAATGTAACCCAAACCAACATCATTTAATGCCTCAATCCTTCTGAGTATTTGTGGTGTGTTTTCAAAAAACTTCACAGCCTCCTCTATACTCATATCAAGCACATCATTAATTGATTTGCCTTTGTACCTTACCTCAAGTGTTTCTCTATTATATCGTTTACCGTTACAAGTTTCACACTTCACATATACGTCCGGCAAAAAATTCATTTCTATGGTGCGCATACCTGCACCTTGGCAAGTTTCGCACCTTCCTCCTTTTACATTAAACGAAAACCGTCCGGGTTTATAGCCTCTTATTTTCGATTCGGGTAAGTTGGCAAATAAGTTGCGTATGTCCGAAAACACTTCAACATAAGTTGCCGGATTACTTCTTGGAGTTCGCCCAATTGGACTTTGATCTATATCAATTACCTTATCTACGTGTTCAATACCACTCACTTTTTTNNGTTTTTATAAGCAAGGGGTTTTTGGTGCGAGCCATAAAAGTGCTGGCGTAAAATCGGGTAAAGCGTTTCGTTTATTAGGGTTGATTTTCCACTACCACTCACTCCGGTTACGGCTATAAAAGTACCGAGTGGAAAATCGACAGAAACATTTTTTAAATTATTTCCTGTTGCTCCTTTTAATGATAAGGTTTTACCATTTCCTTTTCTGCGGGCTTTCGGAACTTCAATTTCTTTTTTACCATTTAAGTATTGTGCAGTAACCGAATCTGATTTTAAAATATCAGCCCAACTCCCTTGTGCTGCTATATGGCCACCATGAACGCCTGCACCATAACCTATGTCAAGTATGTAATCGCTTTCGGCCATCATATCTTTGTCGTGCTCAACAACAATTACACTGTTTCCTACATCACGTAACTCTTTAAGAGAGTTTATTAATCGGTTATTATCGCGCTGATGAAGCCCAATGCTTGGCTCATCTAAAATATACAAAACACCCACCAACTGAGAACCAATTTGTGTGGCCAAACGTATACGTTGTGCCTCACCACCACTTAAAGTTCTTGAAGGAGAATTTAAGGTTAAATAATCAATACCAACACCAAGCAAAAACTTAATGCGGTTACGAATTTCTTTTAAAATTTCGGCTGCAATGGTTTGTTGTTTTTTATCCAGGTGTTTTTCAATGCTACCGAACCACTCGCCAAGTGCTGTGATTTCTAAAGCAGCAAGTTCGCTTATGTTTTTATCACCAATTTTATAATGCAACGATTCTTTCTTTAGCCTTGCCCCACCACATTCAGGGCAGGCATCAATGGTCATAAACTCTTCGGCCCACTTCACAACAGAGTCACTGCTTTTTTCATGATAATGGCGTGTAATAAATGGTATTAAGCCTTCCCATGTTGCAGTATAGTTTTGGGTATAACCACTGTTGTATTGATAAGGAATAACCAATGGTTCATCGCTGCCATGTAAAATAACATCAAGTGCTTCACGACTTATTTTTTCAATCGGATCGGCAAAACTAAATTTGTGTTTTTTTGCCAATTCGCGCAGTTGCATAAAAGTCCAATTGTCTCTTGGTTCACCCAGTGGAGTAATGGCCCCCTTATTAATGCTTAGTTTTTTATCGGGAATAATGTTGTTTTCGTCAAGTGTGCTTACAACACCAAGTCCATCGCATTTTGGGCAGGCACCATAAGGTGAATTAAATGAGAATGTGTTTGGTTGTGGTTCATCATAACTAATGCCACTTTTAGGGTCCATTAAAAACTTACTGAAGTGATAAGCTTTTTCTTGTTTGCCATCACCAACCAAAAGCACCAAAGTTCCTTTACCCATTTTAAGGGCACTTTTAACGCTTTCGTTAATTCTAAACCGGTTGTCTTTTTTTGCATCAACCCGATCTATTAACACCTCAATGTCGTGAATTTTGTAACGGTCGGCTTGCATTTTAGGTGTTATGTCTTTCACCTCACCATCAAGCCTAACTTTGGTAAAGCCTTGCTTGCGAATTTGCTCAAACAACTCACGGTAATGTCCTTTTCTTCCTTTAACCAACGGAGCTAATATGGCAATTTTACTTCCTTCAAACTGCTGTATAATGCCCGATACAATTTGCTCTTCGGTCATTTTTACCATCTTTTCACCACTTACATAACTGTATGCATCAGCTGCTCTAGCGTAAAGCAAACGCATAAAGTCGTAAATTTCGGTAATGGTACCAACGGTAGAACGTGGGTTTTTATTTACTGTTTTTTGTTCGATAGAAATTACGGGAGAAAGGCCATTTATTTTATCTACATCAGGGCGCTCCATATTACCAATAAATTGGCGTGCGTAAGCACTGAAACTTTCCATGTACCTGCGTTGACCTTCAGCAAAAATGGTATCAAATGCCAATGATGATTTGCCACTACCACTTAAACCCGTAATGGTAACTAATTTATTGCGCGGAATGCGAACATCAATATTCTTAAGATTATGCTCTCTTGCGCCAAGTACTTCAATATATTCTTCTTCGTTAATCGAATCAACAGACTCGGATTTTTTTGTTTTTGCCATGAAAGTTAATAAGCCAATAAATACAGCTGTATAATTAACCACGAAAGTAAGGTTATTGTTTGAGGTGTAAAAGACTTAATAATTAAGTTATTTTAGCGGCATGAATAATAACTTTGGCATTGCGGTGCATGGTGGGGCAGGCACTATTTTACGTAGTTTAATGACGCCCGAAAAGGAAGCTTTGTACATTAAAGGTTTGCAAGAAGCCATTGATGCCGGAAACAAAATTTTAAGCAGCGGTGGTTCAAGTATTGATGCTGTTGAGGCAGCGGTTGTGGCCTTAGAAAATTTTCCATTATTTAACGCAGGTAAAGGAGCTGTTTTTACCAACAAAGGCACACACGAAATGGATGCCAGTATTATGGATGGTAAAACCTTAGAGGCTGGTGCTGTAAGTGGTATAAGCAATGTGCAAAATCCTGTAGCCTTGGCACGTGTAATTAAAGAAAAAAGCGGACATGTTTTTTTATGTGGAAACGAAGCGGAAACTTTTGCCAAATTGATGCAATTACCCATGCAACCGGATGATTATTTTTATGAGGAAAGTAGATATAAACAATGGCAAGAAGTAAAAGATAGTGATGGTTACCAATTGGATCACACGGTAAATAGTGGCGAAGGAAAAAAGTTTGGAACTGTTGGTGCTGTTGCTTTAGATAAAAACGGCAATATTGCCGCTGCAACATCAACCGGGGGCATGACCAACAAACGTTTTGGAAGGGTAGGAGATAGCCCCATTATTGGAGCCGGAACTTATGCCAATAACAATACTTGTGCAGTAAGTTGTACCGGACATGGTGAGTATTTTATACGTGCAGTTGTTGCCTATGATATAAGCTGCTTGATGGAATACAAAGGATACTCGTTAAAGCAAGCTTGCGATTATGTGGTAAAAGATAAATTGGTAAAATTTGGTGGCGAAGGAGGTTTAATTGCCATTGATGTAGCAGGTAATATTGAGTTACCTTTTAACAGCGAAGGTATGTACCGTGGCTATAAAAAAGGCGATGCAGATGCAGTAATAAAAATATACGAAGACTAACGATAATTTTAGTTAACAAGCCCTGAATGGGCGAAATCTAATTGCGATGAGCAACGCTTATCGCGTTAATGCCGATACTTAGTAAAGTCTCATTAAGATTTATATTTCTGAGTTATTTATCATTTGTCAATTCTCTGTAAAACAGGATAAAATTGCACATGAGTGGAGTGTTTATGCCACAAGCAAGTTATGAATGGTACACTGCCTTATGCCATTATTGCTCATTCCCATATTTGTCTAGCTTAATATCACCTTTTTCCTTGCTCCATTTGTAGGTTCTCACATGGTTACTATATTTTTCATAATCGGTAAGTATACCTATGCTATCATAGTATTTGAAATCCCCATGTTTTAAACCATTTACGTAATGTTCATCTGATTTCACGATATAGTTTTTATGAAAGTATAAAACACGACCATTGCGCTTATTATTTTTGTCAAACGAAACCGACTCTAAATCTCCATTATCATAGAAAGATACAAACAACTCATCGATTAACCCGTTATTATAATTGACCAGACATTCTATTGCTCCATTATCGTGATAAGTTTTTTCAACACCTTGTCTTTTCCATAATCGGTTATAAAATGCGTCAATATGAGGAGTGCCATTCGCTTTCTTTTCTAGATACCTACTGTAATTGTATTCACTACTCCCAAAAAGGGTTATTAAATAATATGTTACTAACCCTAATCCATAACCTACAAGTATCAAACGGATAGGTTTATAATTTCTTTTGTTGTTCATATGTTTTTACTTCAGCTGATGTAACATTTCCATCATAGTTATAACCTTTTATGTGTTTATAATTTACACAACTAAAATAACTTTAATTTTAGAACAGAACAAACATATTAACAAAACACTATCAAGCATTGCTTAGTGGTTTTTTATTGCTCTTTATACTATAAGATAAAATTGTGCTAGTGATGAGAATTTACAATTTCTTTGTCACTTTTTGTGTGGGCAAATGTTAATTCAACGAGGCTAAAACTCAACTTAAAACAACGAGTTAAAAAGTAACCAAAAAGCCCACCACGAATGCCAAATCCGACCTGATTCTTCGCACAAGCCAACCGCCCCTGGGTCCGAATCAGTCGTATTTCACACCATTCGTGGACACCTACCGCACTTGAATCATTCAAGCAGGTTTGATTGTTTTAACATTTAGTAAACACATGCTTGATCTCTGAACCTTGCTTGAAGGATTCCATACGGCACATGATATTTTTGCGTAACAAGTAAGTGCAGTTGTATCCGCGTTGGGCTTAGTAAGCAATCCGGAAATGAAGCACAGCGAAATGGCTTGGATTGCGTGGCATACAACAAGCTTAACTTGTAGCGAAAATATCATAAGCCTTGAATTTTTTGCTAACTTTTTGTTTCAAGACAAAAAGTTAGGCGGTTTGGGGTGCAACCCCAAGAAAACAAAGAAAAGCGTAGTTTTTTTGTTTTACTACACTGACAAAATAAATGTAATAATCTCTGAAATGACAAAACATAAACTCGATCTTTAAGACGCATCGCACCAATAAAAAAGGAGGCTATCTTTTGCAGGTAGCCTCCTTTTTGTTGAAATATTTCTTTTTATACTGTTGCCGTTTCGTTGGCAATAAATTTTCGTTCTTTAAGTAAATATCGGTTACCTCTAACCATTATACTCACACGTAAATTATCTAATGCGATGGGTTCACCCATGCCAACTTCGGTGATGTTGGTGTGGCGTATGTCTCGGCCATCAACAATAACCACAGCACCACTTCCCACTACTTCAAGGCTGTTACCTCCGGTTACTATAACGCCTGTATCCTCACCCAAACCAATACCTGTGCATTGCGGGTTGCTGGCTACAGCTTGTGCTAAACGGTTAAAACGTCCGCGTTTATCAAAATGCGAGTCGATAATTACATTACCCATAAAAGCCAAACCTGTGGTAATTTTAACCTCACCTTTTAAGTGGGCCAACTCGCTTTTACCTTGATAAATCATGGTATTACTCATGGCCATTGCACCTGCACTTGTACCTGCAATTACAAAACCTTCTTCGTTAAAATACCTGTCATGAAGTACGTTGTATATTTCGGTTCCACCAAAAATAGAAGTTAACCTAAGTTGGTCGCCACCGCTAAACATAATACCATCTGCATTTTTAACACGGTTTATAAACTCTTCTTCAAAAACATCTTCACGTTTTCTAATGTCTATTACACCAATGTTTTTACAGCCTATTTTGCCAAATGCATCTAAGTAGTTTTCGCCAACTTCAACCGGAATAGAAGATGCAGTAGTAATAACTTCTATGCGTTTTTCAACACCACCAACCTCATCAATAAAACGCTTTAAAATGCCGAGTTCAAAGAAATTTAAGCGGTTACGCTGAATAAACCCCTGTTCTAAATCAGTTCCTTTGTCTTCTGCCCCCCCCACCGAAATCAGCTTTCCTTTAGGTAATTCCAAAACAATGTTAATTTAAAAGTGAAGCGGCAAAGATAAACGCATGCCTTTGTTAGACAATTTTATTTTCCACTTAAATCACTTAAACCGACCACAAAAAGATACCATTAGTTATTTCAAGTTTTTTATGTAAACTGCATGTAATTAAAATTATCCCAATCCTTATACGTTTTGTTATGAAAATTCTAGACATCAAAGTAATGCGCGGTCCAAACTACTGGAGCATTCGCAGGCATAAACTAATTCAAATGCGTCTTGATTTAGAGGAGCTTGAGCAGTTTCCTACCAACAAAATAGATGGATTTGGTGAGCGGTTACAAAAATTATTTCCTACCATGTTTTCGCACCGTTGTTCAATAGGCACGCCCGGTGGTTTTTTTAAAAGGGTTGAAGAAGGAACATGGATGGGCCACGTAATAGAACACATTGCTTTAGAGCTTCAAACATTAGCCGGTATGGCCTGTGGTTTTGGCAGAACACGAAGCACGGGTAAAGAAGGCATTTACAATGTGGTGTTTAGTTACATGGAAGAAAAGGCCGGGGTTTACACCGCAAAAGCATCGGTGCGTATTGCCGAAGCATTAATTGCAGGTAATGAGTACCACTTGGCAGAAGACATTCAAAACTTAAGAGAGATACGTGAAGAAGAACGCCTTGGCCCTAGTACAGGTTGTATTGTTGATGAGGCTATTGCTCGTGGTATCCCATACATCAGGTTAAACAGACACTCTTTAGTGCAGTTGGGTTATGGCATGAATCAAAAAAGAATCAGGGCCACCATAGCCAGTACCACCAGCAGTATTGCAGTTGATATTGCCTGCGATAAAGAAGAAACCAAAAACTTACTGGAAGCGGCCGAAATTCCTGTTCCGCGTGGTAGGATTGTGTATAGTGAAGAAGGCTTAAAAGAAGCGTTGGAGCGCGTTAGTTACCCAATAGTAACTAAACCTGTTGATGGTAACCATGGTAAAGGAGCTACCACCAATATTAACAATTGGGAAGATGCTTTGCGTGGTTTAGAAGCCGCTAAAAAATATTCGCGTGGCGTTATTGTAGAGAAATTTATAACGGGGCAAGATCACCGTGTATTGGTAATCAATTACAAGTTTGTGGCTGCTGCCATACGTAAACCGGCATCGGTTATTGGCGATGGAAGCAGCACCATTCAAGAGTTAATTGATATAACCAACGAAGACCCACGCAGGGGTTATGGTCACGAAAAAACATTAACCCAAATTAAGATTGATGAATTTACTTTAGACATACTGGCCAAAGCAAATCTTACCTTAGAAAGTGTTTTACCTAAAGGCGAAGAGTTGTTTTTAAAACCAACCGCAAATTTAAGTACCGGAGGAACCGCAACAGATGTAACCGATATGGTACATCCCGATAATATTTTTATGTGCGAACGTATTGCACGTATCATTGGTCTTGATATATGCGGTATTGATATCATGGCCGAAAATTTAACTGAACCTATTAAAGATAATGGTGGTGCAATTTTAGAAGTAAATGCAGCACCAGGTTTTCGTATGCATATTGATCCAGCTGAAGGTATACCGCGTAACGTAGCCGAACCTGTAATTGATATGTTGTATCCTCCAGGAAGCAGTGCGCGTATTCCAATTATTGCAGTTACTGGTACTAACGGAAAAACTACCACTACACGTTTAATGGCGCATATGGTAAAAACCATGGGTTATAAAGTGGGTTACACCACAACAGATGGTGTGTATATTCAAAACCAGTTGATGATGCGTGGCGATTGTACCGGTCCTGTTAGTGCCGAGTTTGTATTAAAAGATCCTGCAGTTGATTTTGCTGTTTTAGAAACTGCCCGAGGTGGAATTTTACGTGCGGGTTTAGGTTTTCACAACTGCGATATTGCTATAGTAACCAATATTTCAGAAGACCATTTAGGATTGCAAGATATTGATACCATTGAGCAGTTAACACGTGTAAAATCTGTAGTTCCTGCAAGTGTTTTGCCTAGTGGTTATGCTATTTTAAATGCCGATAACAAATACACCGTAAGCATGGCTAAAGAGTGTGTATGCAACATTGCTTACTTTAGTATGGATGAAAACAATCCATTAATTAAAGAGCACATTAGTAAAGGTGGTTTAGCTGCAATTTACGAAAACGGTTATGTAACCATTTGCAAAGGCACTTGGAAAATTAGGATTGAAAAAGCCGTGAATATTCCGCTTACGTTTGGTGGACGTGCAACGTATAACATCGCCAATGTATTGCCAACCTTATTGGCAGGTTTTATTCGTAATTTTAAAATTGAAGACATGCGCGTGGCTTTACAAACCTTTATTCCGGGTCCGGTACAAACACCAGGGCGCATGAATATTTTCCGCTTTAAAAACTTTGAGTTAATGGTTGATTATGCGCACAATACAGCCGGTTTTGAAGCCATTGGCGAAATGTTGAGTAAGATAGATGCCAACCACGTAGGTGTAATTGCCGGTGTGGGCGATAGAAGGGATGAAGATACCATTGCCTTAGGTAGACAAGCCGCAAAAATGTTTAGCGAAATTGTAATACGCCAAGATAAAAATTTACGAGGCCGCACCGAGGATGAAATTATTGAATTGATAACACGCGGTATTAGAGAAGTTGACCCGAACAAAAAGGTTACTTCGTTTAAACGTGAAACCGATGCCATAGATTTTGCCATTAAAAACGCCCGTAAAGGAACCTTTTTAACCATATGCAGTGATGTGGTTCCGGCTGCATTAGACCAAATTTTGGCACTAAAAGAAGCAGAGGATAAAGGTGAGATTGAGTTGGGGATGTAGTATTCCTTTAAAACATTAAAAACGGCCTAAGCAATTTTTGCTTAGGCCGTTTTTTTTTGATGGATCATGCAACGTTGGCTATTTCTTTTTAGCAAACGGATTTATTGGAGCAATAATGTTGTCACTTTGTTTGTAGGCAGATTTTACTTTAGGCTTATCTTGTTTAGCCTTTTTGCCTTCTTTTTTTTGTGGGTCTTTACTCATTTAGGGAAGATAGACTATTAAAAATCAAAACCTTAATAAAACATGTTTAATTACTTCGTTTCAGGATATAATAGGTATAAAGCCTTATTTTAAAATGTATTTACAACCATTTTATAAAAAATTTTGTTTTTTAAAATTAATACATAGATTTGTGATGCATTACAAATCTAAATATGTCGTTTACACAAAAAGAATTATTAAAAGGAACCCTTGGCCCCATTATATTAAACCTGCTTACCGAACATAAAAAAATGTATGGGTACGAAATAACCCAACACATTAAAGAACTGAGTGACGGTAAAATATTAATTAAAGAAGGGTCGTTATACCCGGCACTGCACAAGCTGGAGGCGGATGGATTGTTGGAAAGCGAACAACTGGAAGTAGGCGGAAGATTGCGCAAGTATTATAAGTTAACCAGAAAAGGTAAACAAGAATCGGTGCAAGCATCAAAAGAACTGATTAGTTTTTTAGAAACTGTTCACCTCATCATCAACCCAAATAAAACGCTTAGTTATGGAGGTATTTAACAAAACACATGTGCTTGTTATCGAACAACGTATCAAGCAATCGGGCTTAACCAATCCGCAACTTGTAGCCGATATGTTAGACCATTATTGTTGTGTGGTGGAGGTAGAAATGGACAGAGGTGCTTCTTTCGAAGAGGCCTATCAAACCGCCTGGAAATCTATTAGTCCGAATGGTTTAGTAGAAATTGAAAATGAGCTTTTTTTTATGTTAAACTTTAATAAACAAATTCAAATGAAAAAGATGATGTATTTAACCGGATTTTTATCGGCTATGTTTATTGCAAGTGGTTTTTTATTTCGCATATTACATTGGCCGGGCGCTCTTGCTATTAGTTTTTTAGGCTATGCCTTTTTGTTTTTGTGCTGCATAATTATTGTAGCTAATAGGTATGTAAACAAAACACAAACCAAACGCAACGATTTACTTAGGTTTTACGCGGGTAGCCTCACTGCACTTTTTATTTCGGTAGGCAGCATGTTTAAAGGTTTACATTGGCCCGGTGCAAACATGATTACACTAATTGGATTTTTGTTTTTGGTGTTTGCTTACCTGCCTGCCTTTTTTTATCACGCTTACAAATCATCCATCGTACAACCAAACTTAGAAGAAATAAGGGAATAGTTATCTTGTGTTTAGTTATAACCCTTTGCCCGCATCAATTTGTTTGGTGCGGGATTTTTTGTGTGGATGATAAAAATATGTATTATTGAATACCCGCTTCCCTAATTATGAAATTACAGCATGCCCTGTTGTACATCTTTTTATTGTTGTTGCTTGATGTTTCTGCACAGCAACCTCGGTTTGGCCGTATTGGCTTATCTGATGGACTCTCGCAAAGTTCTGTTTACACCATTTTTAACGATAGCAAGGGTTTTATCTGGCTGGGAACGGGCGATGGTTTAAACCGTTATGACGGGCACACCATCAAGGTTTATAAAACAGAATTTAATCCGCGTGTAAAAGGTAACGGCAATTTTTACGATAACGGAGCCGCTGAAGCCGCCAACAACGATATTTATTTTAGCGGACGAACAGGAGTGGTTCGTTACAAAGCCCAAGCGGATAAAATAGAACTTTTTTACCCCCTAAACGATACGTTTAGTTTTAATAAAATGATGTTGGTTTTGGGTATTGTTAACCACAACCTATACCTGTTTGATTGCCATGCGCATATTTATGTGTACCACACCATTAATCATACCTTAAAACGTATAGCTGTTTCCGATCCTGTTTCAAAACGCACGGTATTTAGGCATGCGCAAATGGATAAAAAAAATAGAATTTGGTATTCGCTCTATCAAGGTATTGCCTGTTATGATATTAAAACAAACCGTGTAAGGTATTATTTGCAAGATGAGTTTAAAAAAAGAAAAATAAGCTTATTCAGTGGTTTTGCAGAGTGTAACATAAGCAATGATGTATTGGTTACAACCGAGTGTTTTGTGACACGACTAAACGTAAATACCGGAAGTTATACCATACTTATTGATGATGCCACCAAGATGTTTCATAATGCCGTTATTGATAACAAAGGAACGGTTTGGATAAGCAGTAATAACTCCGGATTGTACAGCTACTCCAAAGATGGAACACTTACCAATCACATGCACTACCCGAACAATTTAGAAAGTTTGGGCTCAAATATTACCACCCGGTTGTTTATTGATCAATCAGAAAATTTATGGATTGGTTGCGATGGACAAGGTGTATCAAAACTAAACCTGGCCAGCTATAAATTCAGACTTTACCGGGCGGGTTATAAAAATACATTTAAACTAAACACCAATTTTATCAAATGTTTTTACGAGGACATCAATAAAAAAGTATGGATAGGAACGTACAATGATGGCATACATGTTTGGGATAGAAAAACAGATGATGTAGTTGTTATTAAACGTCCCGAAGCAAACGCCAATATTGTAAGCAGCATGGCTACCATTAATAAAAATGCGCTATTGGTTGGCTGTATGGCCGGAGTTTATGTGGTTGATGTAAACACGAATAAACAAAGTGCTTTGCATGTTTTACAAAAAGATGCGCCAAATAATAGTTCTTTTCAGGTAACGCACATTTTACAATTAACCACACAAGATTTTTTGATCAGTACATTTTCGGGTTTATATGTTGTAAAGGTTAACGATAAACAGGTTATTTCATCAAAAAGAATTAACGAAGTACCTTCACACATGTGTACCCAAATGTATAAATCTAAGGATGGTACAATTTGGTTAGGCACACTTGGAGGAGGCCTGATTAAAATGAGGGCAAAAGGAACCCGTATGTTGGTAGAAAATGAGCTGTTGAATGGTTATAATGTGAAGAGTTTTTATGAAGACACCATTAAAAATATACTTTGGTTGGCTACAGAAAAGGGGCTTATCTCTTATCATTTAGGGTTAAACACATATCGTGCTATTACCACCAAAGACGGGTTATCTGACAACTATTTATACGGAATTTTAAAGGGTGATGAAGATGAATTGTGGTTAAGCAGCAACAAAGGACTGATGTGTTATCACACCAACAGTAAACAGGTTGTAGTTTTTGATGAAAGTGATGGTTTGCAATCGAATGAATTTAATACCGGAAGTTTTTTTAAGAGCACCAGCGGTGAGCTATTTTTTGGTGGTATAAACGGCTTTAATGCTTTTTATCCAAAGGAAGTTAAGTTTAATAACAATCAACCCAACGTGGTGCTTACACAACTTAAGGTGCAAGATAAAGAGATGGAAAATTTTGGTAACGCAGCATTGTTGTCAAGCATAACACTGTCTCATGATCAAAATACTTTTTCGTTTGATTTTGCAGCTACAGAATATACCAATCCGCTTAAAAACAGGTATCAATATAAATTAGAAGGAGCAGATGAAAATTGGGTGTATAGCGGATTCGGACATTTTAGTCGTTACACCTCATTAAGTCCGGGCAAATATATTTTTTGGGTGAGGGCCTGCAATAATGATGGTGTGTGGGGTAAAAGCCACCGGTTAATTACTGTTGTGGTTAAACCTGCGTGGTGGCAAACTTGGTGGGCGTTGGGCATTTTTTTAACCCTGGTTGCGGTTACTGCTGTGTTTAGCATACGATACGTGAGTACGCGTAAACTTAAGTTGAGGTTAAAAGAGTTGGAGGCTGTAAACAAGGAACGCACGCGTATTTCTAAAGACATGCATGATGATTTAGGAAGTGGTTTGTCAAAAATTGCCATCATGACAGAGCTGCTTAAACCCCAAATTGGTCATGATGAAGAACTCAAACGAAAGGTAGAAAAAATATCGCAAACAGCTGGCGAGTTGGTTGATAACATGGGGCAAATAGTTTGGACCATGAATGCCAGTAATGATACATTGGAGAGTTTGCTGGCTTATATAAGAGAGTATTCGTTAGATTTTTTTGATGATACCGATATAAAGTGCCGGTTAAAAATGGAAGATGTAAATGATAAATTGATGATGAACCAACAACAGAGGCGAAATGTGTTTTTGGTGGTTAAAGAAACGCTAAACAATACCCTTAAACACGCCCGAGCAAGTGAAGTAAACATTCAGTTTAACATAACACAACAAGAGGCAAAATTGGTGATTAGTGATAATGGATTAGGGTTTGATATTGATAACAACAGGCGTTTTGGTAACGGATTAATTAACATGAAAAAGCGCATGGAAGCCATTGATGGAACTTACCTCATAAAATCGGCAGATAAATTAGGAACAACTACTACACTAACCTGGCACCTGATATAATACGTATTTTATGCTATTATTTGATAGGTAATAATACTGTTACTTTACATCTTTAATGTTATGTCAAAAATACAAGTAGCCATAGTAGAAGATAACCACGACATCAGAACAGGTTTAATGATGATTGTAAACGGTGTGGAAGAATTAGAGTGCAGGCAAACTTTTTCTTCTGCCGAAGAAGCCATTAAAATACTCCCCCTTCATTGTCCGGATGTGGTTTTAATGGATATTGATTTGCCCGGAATGAATGGTATTGACTGCATTAAAATGCTCAAGGATAAATGCATCGAAACCCAATACATGATGCTGACTGTTTATGAGGATGATGACAAAATATTCAGTTCGTTAGAGGCCGGAGCAACCGGTTATTTATTAAAAAAAACCTCTCCCGCTCAACTTGTTGAGTCCATCAAAGACTTGGTGAACGGAGGCTCTCCCATGAATGCGCAAATTGCACGTAAAGTGGTAGCTTCATTTAATAAACCTAAGGTAAACAAAACACCCGAAGAGTTAACCAAACGAGAAATGGAATTGCTTGAATTGCTTTCCAAAGGTTATCGTTACAAAGAAATTGCCGACCAGCTTTTTATCAGTCAGGATACCGTGCGCACCCACATCCGCAATATTTATGTAAAGCTTCATGTAAATTCAAAAATTGAAGCCATTAATAAAGTATTTAAGTGAATGTAATATGTATATCCGTTAGTTTACTAGTAAGTTTTATGATTGCTGAATAATCCAGTATTTACGAATCTTTTCTGCAAAGCGTTAAGATTTTGATAATTAATGGGTCTGTTCCATTTTAAAATCCTTTCAGAATAAAAATTACTCTCCTATTGGGTTGGCACCCAAACGGCCTTTACTTTTTTCTTGATAAAAAAGTAAACAAAAAATCAAGGCTTACGACAATTTTACAACAATCTACTGAGTACGTTTTTTCCTCGCAATCCAAGCCACTGCGTTTCGGGATTGCTTACTATGGCCATTGCACAAACGCACTCATTGATTGTTAAGTAAAATTCTCATAGGCCGATAGAATCCTTCAGGTATTTTTTAACATAAAGGCTTTTCCCATTTAACATTTGTCCAATTTTATACTAAACTGGCAAGCTTGCGCATATACACAAATGTAAATACGTATTTCATGTTATAGCAGGGTAAGTGTTTTAGGGGCAAATTTGAATAACAATCCTAAAACGTTATGAAAATACTTTTTACATCAATTTTAATTGGCCTTTTATTTACGCTGCACGCGCAGCCTCAGTTACAAAGTTCGCTTTTACAAACAGGTAAAACTTTCGAACTTTACATGATCAGCAATCCCAACATGTCGAACATTATTCTTGGCGGTGCTAATGTTAGCTGGGATATCTCTACCTCATCAAACACAAAAATAGCCGAGGTAAGTATAGTTAATGCATCTGCTACTCCACATGCATCTACATATCCTGATGCCAATTTTGCGCTTCAATTTACCATAGGTAGTGAAGTAAGTTACAACATCTTCAAAATTTCATCATCTGCTTTCGAAGAACTGGCATCAAGCCTCGGAAGGAGCAGTGCTACCGTATATACTTTATCAAGAAATGCGCTTGAGTTTCCATTAGATTATGGAAATACGTTTAGTGATGATTACCAAAAACAAGGACAAGTGGTTAAAACACTCAACTCAAAATATGATGCATACGGCACATTACAAACTGCCGATTCGTTGTATAATAATATTGTTCGTGTAATGCAGGTAAATGGCGATGGTGATACCTCGGCTATTTGGTGGCAAGTTACCGCAACAGAAATGAACCCCATTATGCAAGCAGATGATGATGGTATTATTTTTTGGAAAAGAAAAGTGACTACAGGCACACAGGAGGTGTTATTAAACAATAACCTTACGGTGTTTCCAAATCCAACCTCGGGTAATATTCAAATAGGTACAAACCAATCAGGCACGGTTACTTTATTTGGTATCAACGGACAAATGGTATTGCAAGCAAATTGTAGCATTGGCGAAAATAACCTTGTGTTGGATAAGCTGAATGCAGGTATCTATTACTACAAATTCCAAAACCTTTCAGGAGAATCTAAAACAGGAAAAATAGTTATCAATCAATAAATCAACCCAAGTATCCCTAATATGAAAAAGTTAATTGTTACATGCACGTTGTTGTTTTTTGTGCTCCATGTTTTTGCACAAAAAGAATTTGCCCTCGATTGGAAATCGCAGTTTGATGTAGATGTAGACTGGCGAATGATTAATGAAAAACGAACCCTGGTTTTTGCCGGAAATTCATCGGCTGTGTCTATGATGGATGCCGTTACCGGTAAGTTACTTTGGAAAATTGTGGTGAAAGAAAAATACGGAAAGAAAAAAGCTGAAGATATTGATTGGGAAAAAAACGCAGGCGTTGTATTCATTACCATGAAAGGTGAAAAAAAAGAACCGGATGTAAAACATTACATTGATGAAAAAACAGGTAACGAAATTACAGAGGCTGAGTTTAATAACCGCAAGCCTGAGTATGAATGGGTATGGAGAGGTTCAGTTAAATCATCAGAATTAAATACCCGTTTTAGAATTAGTTACGAAAAGAAAAAGGTAGTAGGATCGGCCGGAAAAGGAACCAAAAGCCCTATAGATATTATAGCCGAAGGTGATGTTAATTGGCGCTCAACCATAAACGCAAAATACATACGCACCTTGTGTTCAAACGCTATTCCGCGTTATGCTGCCGATTTTGGTGGCGATTTTTTAAAGTTGATGTATGCCAACAACAAGGTGTTTGTTTTGTATGAAGGCATGTCGGTATTGGACGCAAAAACAGGAAAATTATTATGGAGCACCGATATAGATAATACCGAGTTTGACTTTGGTTTATTTAAAAGCACACAAACATTAGGTCGCTCGGGTTACCCTGAAGTTACCAATGATGCGGTTTATGTGGCCGATTTATCAAAAGGACAATCGTGCATTAAAAAGTTTGATTTAGAAACAGGTAAGTTACTTTGGACAGGTGCTAAGTTTGATAAAGATGATGTGGTGCCCGATTTAAAAGTTTCGGGCAATGTATTGTTGGCACAATTTGGCGGTAGGTTAGAAGTACAATCATACATACCCGGTGCAAATGGCGGACCCGATGTGTGCAAAACAGAATTGAAGTTTGCAGGTAATGCCGGTATTAAAGCTTATGATGTGAATACAGGAAACCTGCTATGGGAAACGGCTAAAATGAAAGAACTTAACGATAAGTTTAATGGTGCAATAAGTAACATTTTGGTGCGTGAGGATAAGGCTTATTTTGCCAGCGATAAAAATTTGTATTGTGTTAAATCGGCTTCGGGCGAAGTGGTATATAGCCTGCCTATAAAAACCATGAAAGTGGGCAAACCTAAATACCTGTTTTTTAATGAAGGAAACATCATACTTGAAGCCGAAGAAGGCGTTGCAGCCATTGGAATGGCAGATGGTAAACAAGTATTTGCAACCAACACCAATAAGTGTATTGATATGTTTAATGAAGGTAATGCTTGGTTTGTGTGGACAGGAAAAGAAGCCATGGAAAAAGAAGAATTGGTAAGAATTGATTTACAAACTGGAGTTGTTTACGGAAAAATTAAAGGAACACCTTATCCTTATTTTACTGAAGATGGCGAGTACCTTGTAAAATTTGATGGAGCAAAAGTATTGCGCTATAAGACTAAGTAACCCCTTTATTTATTTTAATGCGCATCCCTGTCTAAGTGTTTTTAGACAGGGATTTTTTTTGCTCCCATATTATTCATTTGAGATACAAATAGAATAATCGCTATAAGTAAATCAAACTTTTAGGCATCCGTTACACTTCACCCAAAAGTTGATTTTCTATACCGAGGCTCCGGTACGGGATTATCCCAATTTTTACCAATTGCATTTATTGTAAATAAATAGCAATGGTTAATGCCGATGAAAATCTACTCATTTAAAAATTAAGCCATTTTTGCTCGGCATAATGCAGGTAGTTTGGCTCATTCTTCGCCTTCTACTGCATAATTTGGGTTAAAATAAATACGTAAAACAACGTATGGTAGGTTAGGGTGGAGTAGTGCAAATTTGTTTCACCTAATACCCAATCTGTATGAAAAGAAGTTTATTGTTTTCTTTAGCCTGTATCCTAACGTCTTATTTGTTTGCCCAAAATGGCGACAAATACTTTAAAGACAAAGACTACGCCCGTGCGCAGTTTGCCTACGAGCGCGAAGTACAAACCAATCCGGCATTGTATTTTAACTTGGCCAAAAGTTATTTCGCTTTACAAAAGTTTGATGAAGCCATCCAAGCACTTCAACTGTACAAAGAAAAATATTCGGCAGCCAATAAAGCCGAAGCTGATAAATGGATTGAGTTGTTGCAGCGTAATGATGAAATGGTGAAGGTAGAAAACCTTGGGCCAACCATTAATAGCAATGATGCCGATTTTTTACCGCGTATTTTACAAGATGGTAAAACCTTGTATTTTATTTCTGATAACCGCTCAGGTGGTTCGGGTAACGAAGATGTGTTTTTAAGCAAGTTGGATGAACAAGGCAACTGGAAAAAACCGGAGCAGATGTATCAGTTTAATACCAAAAGTAACGAAGGGTTGTTGTCTATTTCTCCTGATGAAAAAGTGGCCATTTTATTTGGTAACTATCCCGGTAGCTTTGGTGGTGGCGATTTGTTTTATAGTGTAAAAACAGAAACCGGATGGAGCACACCTTGTAACATCGGTGGTGCCATCAACTCAAAAAAGTGGGAGTCGTTGGCTTGCGTTGGTCCTGATGGCAAAACGGTAATTTATTGTACCGATAACGATGACGGAAAAAAAAGTGAAATGTTTGTTACCTTTTTAACCGAAGAAGGTTGGTCGAAACCAAAGTCGTTGGGCAACGTGGTAAATACAAACCTCGAAGAAAAATTTCCTTTCCTTGCTGCCGATGGTAAAACCTTGTACTTCTCATCAAACGGACATCCGGGTTTTGGTGAGGACGATATTTTTGTAAGCCGTAGGTTAGATGATACCTGGACCAATTGGAGCACTCCGGTTAACTTAGGCAAATACATCAATACATTAGAGAGCGATAAAGATTTATCTATTCCTTCATCGGGTAAGTTGGCTTATGTGGTGCGCAGCAATGCACCGGATGGTTATGGAGGTGCCGATATCTACAAGTTTTTGATGCCTTACAGCATGCGTCCTGAACAATTGTTTAAATTGTATGGTAACGTGTACAACGAAAAAGATAGTGCAGCACAAGTAAACATTAAGTTTATTGATATGGCCACAAATACCGTTGTAACCAAAGCTACTAGCAACGATAGCACCGGGTATTATTCGGCAGCATTGCCATTAAACAAAAAGTATTTGGCGGTAATTGATATGAAAGGATTTTTGTATTACAGCGAAATTATTGATTTAAGCGACCCTGATAAATACCGCAAACGTTACACCTTCCAACAAAAAATTACGGTACAACGTGCACGTTTAGATGCACTAAAATTAAAATTGGATAGCTTAAACATGCAGTTGGGTTTATTAAACCAAAGCAACAACGAAAAAATAAGAGAAACGTTTGAAGCCTACGAAAAACAAACCAAAGCCTACAAAGCTGCCGTTGAAGAAATGGATGTTTTGGTGTATCAAGCCAAATACGATTGGATGACCGAAACCACAGAAGACTTACAATTGCAAAAAGATTTTCACGTTAAACGTGCGCAAATTGGGGTAACCTTCGAATTAAAAAATATTTTCTTCGATTTGGGTAAAGCATCTCTACGTGAAGATTCTAAAAAAGAGTTAGACAAGTTGTATGAAATTTTAAGCAACAGTGATATTGTAATTGAGTTGGGCGGACATACCGATAGTATTGGTAGAGATGAGTCGAACCAAACCTTATCGCAAGACCGTGTAAACAGTGTTAAAACTTATTTAACCGACAAGGGCATTAACCCAAATAGAATTATGGCCGTGGGTTATGGCGAGAAATTTCCGGTGGCCAGCAACAGCACCGATGAAGGCCGACAGTTAAACAGACGTGTAGAGGCAAAAATTTTACGTTTAACGCAAGACAAAGAAGGAAGCGATGTGGTTACTGATGCCGATAAGAAAAAGAAAGAAGACCCCATTGCTGCGGCTGCCATTAAAAAAGGAGAGATGTTACCATTGCTGCAAGCTGCTGCGCGTAAAGGTGGTTTGCCAAGTGGCAGCGAGTGTAACACGGTGTATAAACCAGTGGTGTATAACAACAATTACAACTACAAACCAACCAAAAATAAAAACACCGGCAGCAACTGGTTTGGTAATGGCGATGAGTTAGACCGTGACGACAATATTTTAAAAGCATTTAGTTTGAGTTTGCTTAACCACGGTTACAATGCCATGGGTATTTCTCACGGTGCTTCCATGACCTTTGTACGCGACAATAAAAGCCTTGCCGAAAACCATTTGGAGTATTATTTCTCTAACCCCGATAGTGTTAAGTTTGGAGCAGGTTATACCAACATACGTAACATACAATTAGGCCCTACATTTAATATACCGCTTAATATTTTGTGGGGATGGGAAACCAAATACTTTAACAAAGAAGGCACCGATGGATTGTTGCACTTAAACATTCCGGTGGGTTTACGTTCTGTATTTAAAGTAAAAGACTTTGTAGTAGGCCCTGAGTTTATTTACAGCTTTGGCATATTGCGTAACCAAAACATCATGCAAAACCCAACCCACATTAGGTTTGGTGTAAACACCCGCTGGAAATTTATTCAAGGAGGCGTGTTTAAATCAATTGGCGATGAAATTGATTTCTTGGGTTATAGGGTAGGGGTGACGTTTTAATTTAAATTTTGAATATAAAAAACAACCTCAAACCGTTCAAGGTTTGGGGTTGTTTTGGTTTAGGGCTGTTTTATTTTGATGTTAATCGTTAAATGTATTTCAAATTGCTGCTATATTTTTTAAAATAGCGTTGTGCAACAGCTACCGCTATTATAGGTCGTAATATCTTACGATAGGTTATCAATGTCGTCCAAGTCTCTAAGCCGACCGGATTCTTTTTTGTTTTTTAGCAGGTCTTTGTAGCCAATAAAGTTTACTAGCAGACCTTCAATTTCAACTTGGGTTTTATTCTGATAACACTCAGTGAATGTAACCCCGTCTATTTGTGTCAGTAAATCAATTCTTAGTGGAGGATACCCCAATTGAACAATATTCCCTTCTTTGGTGAAGTCATCTCGTTTTAATCCATAAGAAGCGAAGCCAAACTCATTCACGCAGGCTAAAACTCTGTCTGCATTCTCTTGAGTAGGATTTAACCAAATATCTAAGTCTCCCGTGTAGCGTGGGTGTCCGTGAACACCAACAGCATACCCACCAACGATGAGATATTCTGCTTTATGACTGATTAATAATTCTACAAACTCTTTGAAGTCTTGGCTGAACATCTTTTTTTAAGCTAAAATATTGTTGTCTTAGAATTTCTATAGTGTCCAAACGCTCTGAATAGCTTCGAGTCGACCAATATGCAAAGTCTGACGTGCGATCTTTCAAGTTGGTTATTTTTAAGACCTTTTCCATGATTCGAATATAATTCTTTTTTGCGATAGTTCAATTATGGCCCATAACGTCAGCGTGTGAAAAAACTCATACATACTTCGTTCCTAAACTTCAGAATAAAACTATTGAATTTTGTGGAAGAAACTACACGCGAAATTATAATTGGCTAATGGTTGGTAACTACCGACACACGCACGGCACGTGCGCGTGAACGGAGTGACTTTCTAATTTAAATTTTGAATATAAAAAACAACCTCAAACCGTTCAAGGTTTGGGGTTGTTTTGGTTTAGGGCTGTTTTATTTTGATGTTAATCGTTAAATGTATTTCAGATTGCTGCTATACATTTCTCAGGAATTTACAATATGGATAAGACTTGCATCCTAAAAAGTTTCCATATTTCCCATTACGCATTATTAAATCGTTACCACATCGGGGACATTTGTTTGCATTAATAGCGTTTTCTCTTTTTTGAATTCTCTGTTTAATTGCTTTAACATGTTTGCGCTTGTTAAATGTTTCAGCTAGATTTAATGAGGAGATTTTGTTATAAATGTTTTCCTTATCAGTTTCTGAAAGATTGATTTGGGAATACTTTCGTATCGTTTCAAGTAAATTTTGTAAGTAAATAACATCTGTAGTAGTGTTTACTTTGATATCAGCTTTTGATGGAAAAACAATAATTGATTTATAGACTACATTGGGATATTCATGCAGGCAGTTTTTTAGCGCTTTGATATGACCGAAGTTCTGCCTAATTGGATTGTACAGTTTTTCTTTACGCCTATAAATAACTTGAGTCCAAAATTCTGCGTTTTCACTACCTACAATCCATCCTTTATAATTTTTAGTTTCTATTACAAATATTCCGAAATCGGAAATGACTATGTGATCTATTTGTGTGGTATATCCACCGGATTTTAAGATAACATCATTAAGTACTTTGTACTTCGACTTATTTAAAAAGAATAAAACACTAGATGTTGTTTTTTCTCCAACAAACCCTTTAATATCTGCTTTGAAAAATCTCAATGCAAGAATTAATAAAATGAGTAATATTGGTATGAATATTTCCATGTTTATCGAGATACAATGAATCTATAAAACCTATTTATACTCCTGCTGATGACAATAGTTTCGCACTTCGTGTTATTGCTTTAAGAATTCGTATTCGTATACCTTTGGTGCTATTTTATCTGCAAGTAAATTCAATTTTAGTCTTAATTCACCAATTAACTCAGTGTATTTTTCATCTGTACTTTTTGCGTTCATACGTCCTTTTTCATTGCGTCCTTGAAAATGTAGTTTGATATCGTATAAAGCTGCATTTACGTTAATGTCTTTTTGTTGATCGTTTGTTAAGGTTTCGTTTTATCAATTTGTGCTAAAGGTTCTTTTATAAGCACTCATGGTGTGGTTAATTTATTGAGCTAAGATAAAGGATTTAATGAAAGGTAAAAGCCTATACACAGCACGATATTGCCAATTGACGGCTGATATTTGTTATATTAAGTAGTTTTAGACCTGTTATGAAAATGTCTCTATTGATTGATTAATAATTGCTGTAATTTTCTCAACGTTCTTTTTGAGTTCGTCACCTTGAATTGAAATAGCAAGTCTGTCCTCTTTACGCGGTGTATATGATATACCTAATTCGTCAAATGTTGTTTTCGTGTCCGCAATAAGGGTTTTGTCTATTTTAATTTCAAAATGGCAATTGCTTGGTGATTTTCTTGGATGAAACCACATGTAATTTATTCTTGATGTTCCAAGCGCAACATGATATTTATTGTAAGTTACTCTAGAATTTGGATAAGTTTTTTGGGCAATTTTAATCATCTCGTCCATTATTGCAATTGATTTTGGATTAGATTTCTTTTCCCAATATGGTCGTCCAACTTCTTCACCACCTAGGTTTTCTTCATCTTCGGGTATCTCATATATGTCAAGCACTTTTGTAAAACTTAATAATATTTTGTTGTCGACTTTTATTGCGTTGAGTTGAACTGCAATAATTGGAATATGAAGCCATCCCCGTTTTAGTACA
>DITN01000034.1 GCA_002422865.1 Bacteroidetes bacterium UBA6183
AAATAACAGCAGATGGAGAAATAAACATATCGCATTTACCTGCAGGCATATACTTTTTGCGCAGTGCTAACGAAACTATTAAAATTGTAAAACAATAAAGGACCTTAATAATGTGCAAAAGACCATCGTTGTTACTATTGGCATTTTTATCCTATGTTTATGTTAGTGCTCAATGCAGCTGCACAAATTCAGATACAATAAATTTCGGCTTAGTTGCGTGTTACCCTTTTTCTGGTAATGCAAATGATCAAACCTTAAATGGAAATCATGGTGTTGTTTATGGAGCTGTACTTACAACTGATAGATTTGGTAATCCCAATAGTGCATATTATTTTGATGGTATTAATGATGGTATAGAGGTTGCTAGGTCATTATCTCTTGAGCCAAGAACTAGCATGTCTGCTTGTGCATGGGTATATAAGGAAGCCAGTTCTAACGCATGGACACCAATTTTAAGCAAACGCTATACTATTCAAGACCCCTACAATTCATACTCTATGGATGGGGGAGCGGGGATAAATCAAAGATGGATGGCTAACATATGCCATGGCGTTGTTGGTAGTCAGAGAAGTGTGTTTTCAAAGACATCAAGGCCTTATAATCAGTGGGAATTTGTCGTAATGGTTTATGATGGCTCTCGTCTAAAAATGTATATTAATGGTCAAGAGGAAAATTCGATAGCTGTAAGTGGTAATATAGGCTACTCTTCATTAGGATTCTATATTGGTAAGAATACGGTTTATGATCAATTCTTTAAAGGTAAAATTGATGATGTCAGAATATATAATAGGCCTCTTAGCGCCTGCGAAATTAGATATTTGTATAATAATTGCACGGGACAATTACAGTCAGCTAATTTAATTCAAGATACAGTCAAGGTAATTTGCATAAATGATAGCGTGCAGCTGCAAGGGCAGAATGCAACTAATTATTCGTGGAGTCCAACTATAGGACTTTCTAATCCAAATATATCTAATCCTCTAGCCTCACCTAAAACAACGACTCTCTATAGACTAGTTGCCGGAGATAGCACGTGTACTTTTGAAGATTATATTTTAGTGGTGGTTAAGGATAATAGGGTAACAATTAAAAAACAAGAAACCATTTGTCCTGGAGACAGCATACAATTGCAAGTGAGTGGAGCACAAAATTACAATTGGAAAAGTGACCCCACTCTTAGTGATACATTCATTGCTAATCCTTATGCAAAACCAATAACAACTACAACCTATTATTTAACCGCAAATATTAATGGGTGTATTATTAAAGATTCTGTAAAAGTAAATATTACCAATAACTTAATGGCTTCTGCAGGTAATGATACTTCAATTTGCAAAGGAGATATCATAAAATTTTCAGGAACAGGAGGCTCACGCTATGCTTGGAGTCCTAATTTGGAAATTAATGATACCACCGCTCGCGACCCCAACGTTTATCCAACACAATCTCGTTGGTATAAGTTAAATACCTTTTCGGGTTTATGCGAAGCGGCAGATAGCCTATTTATAACAGTAAATGAAAAACCAACTTTAGTTGTTGGCGATACCATTGTATGTGGATTGAACAATGTTTTTGTGCCTGATGTTAGATCTACTTTAGCAGATAGTTATTTATGGCAACCGGCTACTTATTTGTCTTCGGATGCCGTGCAATACCCTCAAGTAAGTCCGAAAGGAAGCATTAAATACATCATTACTGCAAAAAATACATCAACAGGTTGTAGTGTTACCGACAGTATGGAGATTAAGTTAGGTAATCCTAAGGCTGATTTTTCTATTTCTACTCCATTGGTGCT
This sequence comes from Bacteroidetes bacterium UBA6183, assembly GCA_002422865.1. Taxonomy (GTDB): domain Bacteria; phylum Bacteroidota; class Bacteroidia; order UKL13-3; family UKL13-3; genus UBA6183. Next base: position 1,796 of record DITN01000034.1, read on the forward strand.
TATACCCGGAATTGTGAGTATGAACAATACCAGCAATCCGCTTAGTGCCAATTTTATGTGGTATATTGATGATGTTTTTTATGCCAACAACACCCACTCTCAAGTTGATGTTACTGAAGCAAAAAAATATAATATTAAATTGGTTGTAACCGATAGTTTAGGTTGCACAGATTCGGTTGTTAAGATTATTGAAGGGAAGCGCAATCAAACAATATTTATACCCAATTTTTTTAGTCCTAATGGCGACCAAATCAATGATTTTTTTGTGGTGAATTTTGATGCAGATTTATACCAAAAATTAGAGGGTACCATATGGAACAGGTGGGGCGGAAAAGTTGCCGAATTTGACGGTAAAAAAGGAAATTGGTGGGATGGGAAAGCCGATGGTAACGTTTGTCCTGATGGGGTTTATTTTTACCTGATAAATACCGTGAATTTAGAAGGGGTTGTAGAAAACGATCATGGTACTATAACACTCTTAAGGTAATACATTGGTTGTTAATTTGGATTTAATTCCATTGTTTCTTATTTTCGTTTATCAATGCCAAAATTAACCACGATGAAGAAATTATTTAGCTTATTACTTTTACTAGTTTTTCACCATTTATTATCGGTCGCTCAGATTAACCTTGCCAATGGTTTGATTGCTTATTATCCTTTCAATGGTAACCCTGGAGATAGTAGTGGATTAGGTAATCATGGTACTTTAGGTGCTAGTTCACCAACTCTAACTTCTGATAGATTCGGTACGCCTAATTGCGCTTATTATTTTAACGGTAATACGAACATAATAACGGTTGCTAAATCAACAACATTGCAACCAAGTAATACACTATCGCTCTCTGCTTGGATTAGGTCAGAGCCTAAGGCAGGAACAGCATGGAATACAATTTTAACATACCGTCATACGTTAGGATCTGCTCCATTTAATAGTTATGTTTTGACCACCAATAATGCATCCCCTTACAATGGAAAATGGACGTTTGGATTAGCGTCTTCTTCTCCACTAGTACTTAATGAGTTTGTTAGTAAGGATCCTAGACTTGATAACCAATGGATGCACATTTGTGCTACATATGATGGTTCTCAAATGAAAATCTACAAAAACGGAATTTTAGACACTTTTCTAAACATCAATATTGGGACTATCGGTTATGGTACAATGGGGCTACATATCGGTAATAATAATGTTGGAGTGCCAGACGCATTCAAAGGTGCCATGGATGAGCTCAGAATATACAACAGGGCATTGAATAGTAATGAGGTCAGAGTCCTAGCTGGGTTAAATCCAATTACGGTATACTATAGCAAATCCAGTGGGTCAATAAACCAGTTAGGTACGTGGGGCACTAATGCAGATGGAACGG
>DITN01000015.1 GCA_002422865.1 Bacteroidetes bacterium UBA6183
AATGGTTGTGCTCGCCATTGACCAAAATTAAATTCCACCATGTTATCGTACTCGGTAAAAAAGTATGCAGCGTCAACAAAACCTTTTAAAGCACCAAAAGCAAAACCTTGTTTTAAGCCTACCTCGGCACTGTAGCCTTTTTCGGGTTTAAGGTTTGGGTTTGGGAAAATATTCACCAATCCAACCGAGGTTTCTATGTAACGTTCGGCAATGGTAGGGTAGCGGTAACCTTGTCCGAAACTGGTGCGTAAAAAAGTGGTTTTGGTGGCTTCAAAACCAAACCCCAATCGGCCAATCAATTGGTCATCGGTGGTATTGTTCATGCTAAAGTATTCGTAACGTAAGCCTCCGTTAAAACTCCACTTTTTGTAAGTTAAATCAACTTGTGTAAACACCGCTATATTGTTTGCCGTAATATCATTACCACCATACAACGGACTTTTACTTAAGGTATAATTATTACTTGTGCCCAATGCAAATGTGCCTCGGTTTTTGTTTAAAAAATAATGTACGGTTAATTCATTGTAAGCATTTAAACTATTGTTGTCTTGGTCAACTCCGGCCGATGATTCTTCAATGTTATTGTCCACTCCGTAAAACCGTCCACGGTACCTTATTTTATAATTGCTCTTCACAAAATCAGCATGTGGATCGATGCTAAAAATGGTGGCTTGTGTTTTTGTTTGAGCGCTATCTAAGGCCACATAACCATAATCAAAACTTTCCCAAAGTAAAAAGCTGGCACTTTGTTGTGTCATAAAAGTGGCGTCTAATCCAGCTTGTAATGCAGGTTTGTTTTTAAATCGGTAGTTGGTTTTTAAGGTTGTTCTTAATCGTTTATCAAACTCGCCCAACCTATATCCGTTATCGTTTAGTGTATTTAAACCAATGGTAAAATCAAGTTGTTTGTAACGTTTGGCATAAAAAGTATTTGCACCACTGTATGCCTGTAGGCCTGTAAACCACTGAGCACTATCGCGTTTGGGTTTACTGTAAAATCCACTAAATATATTGGCGCTAAACTTGCCTTTAGTAGTGGGTGTTGCTGTGCGGATGTTTACAATTCCGTTTAATGAACCCGATCCGTACATCACCGAACTTGCACCTTTAATTACTTCTATGCTACCAATGTTTTCTGTTGGTAAAAATTTCCATTGTACTTGTCCGGCATCGCCCGTAACCATAGGCACATCATCAACCAAAACCAACACCCGCGAACCTGCACCATAAGTCCAGCCGCTACCACTGCGTATGTTTATTTGTCCATCAACCACATTAACACCCGGTAATTGATTCATGACATGCTCAAGATTTGTGGTTACCCTGTTTTCAACCAAATAAGGTTTAATTACATCAATAGAAACAGTTTGTCGTTTTAAAGAGGCTGCGCTTCTACTTCCAGTAACCACGGCCTCATCCAATTGGTTTTGTGTAGGAGTGAGGTGAACTAAAATAGGCGTGTCAACATTGCAAGTAATGGTTTTACTTTGGTAGCCTAAATAACTAAATGTTAAAGTTATCCTGCTTTCAGTTGGGTTGATATTAAAAGTAAAATCTCCTGATAAATTAGTTACTGTACCTGTATTGTTTTGCACCACTGAAACACCTACAAGCGGTTCGTTTAACAAGGCATCCATCACCTTACCCGATATTATTTTTTGAGCAAACAAATTGGATGCAACGCCAAAAGTTAATACGCAAAAAAGTAGGTAATATTTAAATAAACTGTATCTTGGTATCATTAATATTGCAGTATGAAAACTTTAGCCAAAATAACTTTTTTTATAATTAGTGCATTGTCAACTTTACAATTAAGTGCACAATGCACGCCTGATAATAATATGCCCAAAGGAAGCATTTTACCACAATCTATTAAAATTGGATACAAAGATGTAGCCTACAGCGAGGTAATTTATTTCAGAGCACCCTCTGATACATCAACCATGGTGGGTTCAACCAGCTTTCCGGTGCGTATTGATAGCATGGAAATTACTGGGGTAAAGGGTTTACCAAACGGCTTTACTTACAATTGTTTTACCTCAAATTGTCGGTTTAATGGTGGCGAATCAAGCTGCCTAACGTTATCAGGCACACCAACTCAAAACGGAGTTTATCCTTTGGTAGTTTACATCAGTACTTACCCAACATTAAAGGGTTTTGTTGATGTTCCATTACCGGTACAAAATGACAGTAATACAAATTATACTTTGTATGTGTACGGTAGTGTAGGCTACCTAGAAAATACATTAGATAATCATATTTCCGTTTTTCCAAATCCTGCAAAAGATGTACTGAACATTACCACCTCATCAAACCAAAAAATAATTGCACAATTGTTTGATATAAACGGAAAGCTGCAAATAAAACAAGCAATTGAAGCAAGTGCGACTATCGATTTAAAAACACTTACTAAGGGTATTTATATCTTAAAACTAAACAACAACGTACAGCATATTACACGTAAAATAGTGGTTGAGTAACAACAGTAAATGAAATCGGAAATTAAAAGTTTTGCTCATGCATGGAATGGAATTTTGTATGCCATTCGGTCAGAAAAGCACATGCGTTTTCATTTGCTCGCCACCTTACTTGTGTTATATGCAGGATGGTTTTTTTGCATCAATACCACTGAGTGGTGTTTAATCATTTTATGCATAGGAGGTGTATTTATGGCCGAACTTTTTAATACTGCTTTTGAACAATTAGTAAACTTGGTTTCGCCACAACATAATCTAATTGCAGGCAGGGTTAAAGATGTGGCTGCCGGTGCCGTGTTAATCTTCTCTATGATAGCATTAATAGTTGGATTGATTGTATTTATGCCGAAAGTAATGGCTTATATTTTTTAGATTGTAAATATAAAACACCACCATGAGTAACCACAATAAACAGTTTGGTAAACTAGGCGAGAATATTGCTGCCGGTTACTTAGAACGTAAAGGTTATAAAATATTGGTGCGTAATTACACATACAGTAGGGTTGAAGTAGATGTGATTTGTGAATGGAACAATGAAATTATTTTTGTTGAAGTAAAAACAAGAACCAGCGACCAAATGGCTTATCCTGAGCAAGCTGTGGGAAAGGCTAAACAAAAGAATATACGATTGGCAGCAGAAAATTTTTTAGAAGAAAATCAAATTACCTATCCCGTGCGTTTTGATATTATTGCGGTGGTAAAAAACGAAAGCAAATTTGAAATAGAACACATAGAAGATGCTTTTTATCCGTTTGAAGCACTGTAACCGCAACCGTTATCAAACCAAAACAAAATGACTAAAACTAAATTACCAACAACATTAGGTGCGCTTAAAAAAGCAGGATACATCAGCAAAAGCGTTAAGGAAGAAATGCGTGATAATTTAATTACGTGTTTGCAAAATGGCAATAATCCCTTTGCCGAAATAAAGGGATATGACGAGACTGTTTTGCCACAGGTACATACCGCCATTTTATCAAAACACAATATGATTTTGTTAGGGTTACGCGGACAAGCTAAAACAAGAATTGCACGTTTGATGGTAAACCTGTTAGACGAGTATATGCCTGTTGTAAAAGGCAGCGAAGTAAATGACGACCCGCTTAAACCTTTGAGCAGATATGCCGTTGATGTGATTGCAGAAATGGGTGATAAAACACCAATTGAATGGATACATAGAAATGAAAGGTATACCGAAAAGCTAGCCACACCGGATGTAACTGTTGCCGATTTAATTGGTGATGTTGATCCTATTAAAGCGGCATCGCTAAAACTAACTTATGCCGATGAACGTGTGATACATTACGGTTTAATTCCACGTTCGCACCGTTGTATATTTGTAATAAACGAGTTGCCCGATTTGCAAGCACGTATCCAAGTTTCGTTGTTTAATATTTTACAAGAAGGTGATTTGCAAATACGTGGATTTAAATTGCGTTTACCTTTGGATGTACAGTTTGTATTTACGGCAAATCCTGAGGATTATACCAATAGGGGAAGTATTGTTACTCCTCTAAAAGATAGGATTGATAGCCAAATATTAACCCACTATCCTAAAGAAATTGAAACCTCATTAGCTATTACTCAACAAGAAGCTAAATTATCGGATACCCAACAAAAACAAATTCACACTAATCCTTTAATGCACGTGTTGGTTGAAGAGGTTGCCATGGAAGCGCGTAAAAGTGAATTAATTGATCAAAAAAGTGGGGTTTCTGCCAGGTTAACCATAAGTGCTTTAGAAAACTTATATAGCTTTGCCGAAAGACGCATGTTGATTAACAACGAAAAACAAACATATACCCGCATACAAGATTTGTATGGTGCAATTCCGGCCATTACTGGTAAGGTTGAGTTGGTGTATGAAGGTGAGTTAGAAGGCTCGTCAAGTGTGGCATATAGTTTAATTGGCAAAGCTATTCGTACTGCTTTCGAAAAACAATTTGTGAATCCAGAAAAAGCCAAACGTGCCAAACAAGCCAATCCTTATGCAAAAATTATTGCATGGTTTAATGATGGTAATCAATTGTACATTACCAATACAACTAGCGACAAAGAGTATGAAAAAATGTTGTTGGATATTGCAGGCTTAAAAGATTTTGTAGAGCATCATGCAGGTAAACAAAGTAAACAAGAGTTATTATTTATGATGGAGTTTGTGTTGCATGGTTTGGCCGAGTTTAGCCAAATAAGTAAAACAAATGAGGTATCGGGGCCGGTATTTAAAGACATTATGAGCGGAATGTTTAATGCCGGAAGAGATACGGACGGCAACGACTTTGGAGGATATTATGAAAGCAAGTAGGCGTTTTAAAACACTACTTTATTGGATTATTTTGATTGGATATTGCGCTGCCATGTATTATATGTGGATTAATTTTAAGCGCGAAATAAGAGAAGGCAAACAACAAAATGAAAAAGATTACAGGGTTGATTAAGCACCCATAATTGTTGTTATCAAACAAAAAGCCGCTTCAGTTTAAACTGAAGCGGCTTTTTAATGTCAATTAATTATAATTAGTTACCCGCTTTAATGTTTGCAAACATTGGCGATACTACTAATTCTTTACTACCTGGAGTGTGTTTGTAAAAACCTTCTCCTGATTTAACGCCTAAGCTACCTGCTGTAACCATGTTTACCAATAAAGGGCATGGTGCATATTTAGGATTGCCAAAACCATCGTGTAATACATTTAATATGGCTAAGCAAACATCTAAACCAATAAAATCGGCTAATTGCAACGGCCCCATTGGGTGAGCCATACCCAGTTTCATTACCGTATCAATTTCTTCAACACCACCCACACCTTCGTGCAAACTAATAATGGCTTCGTTAATCATTGGCATTAAAATACGGTTAGCAATAAAGCCCGGGTAATCATTGCTTGATGCAGGTACTTTACCAATGGCCTTAGATAATTCGGTGATGGCTTTAGTAACCTCAGCCGAGGTTTTATATCCATTTATAATCTCTACCAATTTCATAACCGGTACCGGATTCATAAAGTGCATGCCAATAACTTTATCAGCACGTTTAGTAACCGATGCAATTTTGGTAATAGAAATCGATGATGTATTTGATGCTAATATGCAATGAGCAGGAGTAACCTCATCTAATGTGCGGAAAATATCCAGCTTAATGTTCATGTTTTCGGTAGCAGCTTCAATTACTAAATCAGCGTTTGCAGCACCTTGTTTTAAATCAGTGTAAGTTGTTAAGTTAGCTAAAGCAATAGCTTTATCGGCCTCCGTTAACTGACCTTTACTCACTTGTCTATCTATGTTTTTACCAATGGTTTCGATGGCTTTTTTTAACGCACCTTCGTTTACATCAACCAAACTAACTTTGTAGTTGTTTTGTGCAAAAACGTGTGCAATACCATTGCCCATTGTTCCCGATCCAATTACAGTAATATTTTTCATGTGTATATAAAGTATATGTGTTGTATGTTAATTTTTAAACTGCGGCAAATGTAATAAGCTAACCCCAAATTAACCTATTAGTTTTGTTATGATTTGATAAAACGAGCGGTGTAGCGTTTTTTACCGTTTTCAATCACCAAATAATAAATGCCCGGGTTTAGTTTTTTTACGTTTACCAAAAGTTTGTTTTGGTTGTTGTTCATGTGAGTTTTAATCACTTCAAATCCTTTATTATCTGTTATTGAAATAACAGCATTCAAAAAGTTTTCAAAGTCGGGGATGGTAATTATTAAAACATCGTCAACAGGATTTGGCGCAAGGTTAAGTCCCGTTTCTTTTTGGTTTGATGTTAATCCTACCACACTTTGATCGCGCACCCCAAAAGCATAATCACCAGGTAATAACTTGGTTAACCAAAATCTGCCCAATTTATCTTTTGGGTTTCCACCGGGTTGATAGGTGGCGTCTGTTGGAACATGAACTACATTCCACTCACTGTTTTCGTTGGCACGATAAAGCAGTACCAAACTATCTTCGGTGGTGGCGATATTAAACAGTTCTTCATCTAAATAATTTTGCGATGTGCCGTTGTAATTAAAATAAGCCCAAGCCGAAAATGAAGCAGGAAACTGTCCGCGAACACTCCAGTACCTTTCATTACTTATTCTTATACCTTGGTTACGCAAAGCCCCAACACTCGGGCCCACCCAATGATGTTGTACATTTATTAAAACCGAATCGGTAATGTTTTGGGTGTTGATGCTAAACAATGCATTAGAAAAATTGAATGCGCCTTTGTTTCTTACCACTGCGGTTTCTGAAGTGTAACCTAATGCATATTTGGTTTCATCATCAATGGTTACATAATTAATGGTTTTGCCTGAAGGAATGTTTACAGTAACAACACCTTCGCCATTGGTTAATGTGGCATTGGTTTTTTGGGTTGATTGATCAGTAAAATGTAAGGTAACTGAAACCTTCATACTGCTATGTTTAGCGGTTTTATACCTTCTTAACTCCATTAATTGTAAAGTTAAGTTTGATGCATTGATTGTACTTGAAAATACCACCACATCAAAATGACCCTTTTGGAAAATATACTGGTTAAAAAAGAAAGTTAAATCTGTTGGAGTGAAGCGTTGAAATTCATCTCGTAAATTTTGGCTGTTAGCATGGTTAAATTTGTATTTATTAAGGTAGCTTTTACATGCCGCAAAAAATGCCGAATCGCCCATAACTGTTCTTAAAGCATTGGCCATTAAAGCACCCTTTTTGTATACTGTTGTGCCATAAGTTTGCTCGTGCGGAACGCCACTCACGGCCCTATAACCTTTGTCGTTAGCGGGTGCGGTTAACAATACCTCAGTTAGTTTTTCGCGCATATCGTTTTGGTAGTTTGATGTACCATAAACGCACTCTAAAAACAAGGCTTCACAAAAACTTGCCCAGCCTTCGTTTAGCCACATATCTTCGGCTGTTTCGCAGGTTGTTAAATTACCCCACCAATGGTGAGATAACTCGTGGGCCATTAATGTTTCGTAGTTCAAAGTTCCATCAATTGCGTATAGTGGGTAAGCTATATTGGCCGCATGTTCCATGGCCCCTGCATTAAAAGGAACGCCCACAAATCCAACCCTATCAAAAAGATAGGGACCAAATCTTTCTTCAAAACACGAAATGGCATTGTTTAATTTAACAAATGAAGCGTTTAGCTTGGCTGTATCTTTGGGTTCAACAGCCAACCAAACCGGTAACGACCCTAATTGGCCCGTGTACGTATGTTTTACAAAAGTGTATTTCCCAATGGCAATACTCGCTAAATAGGTTGGTATGGGTTGATTAAGTTCCCAAGTTGATTTGCCTGATCCATCAGCATAAGTGGTATCATCAACCAATAAACCACCACAAACCGCAGTATAAGTGGGCGAAGTGGTTACCTCAAGTGTATATAAAGCGCGGTCGGTAAAATTGTCAAAACAAGGAAACCAGGCTCTTCCAAAATTGTGTGGCTTTGATTGAAAGCCTACACCCATGTTAAAGGCGTAAGTTCCACTCACATAAAATCCACCCCAAAGCGCATCTTTTTGGGGAATACCTCGGTAAAATATATCAACGGTTAACGAGTCGCCAATATTTGTTGAAAAGGGAACTTTCACCAAAATTGTGGTGTCCGTTTTTTGAAAGGTAGTTAAGTTCTGATTAATACTCACACTATCAACTGTTAATCCCAATAAATCAAAACGAATAACTGAATCGGTATTTGTTTTTTTTAAGAAAATTTTAGTACTAGCTTGAATACCATTGTTAAATACCCCTTTGGCATCAATATTTATGTCGTATTTAAGGGCATCTTGGTGGGTTTGCGCCTTTACTTCAGAAAGTATAAAAACACAGAGGGTAAAAAATGCGACAAATCCTCGATTTGTGTAGGGGTAAGAGTTGATAAAAATCATTGCAAATTCAATAAATTGTAGTAAAATTGTCAAACACAAAAATGCGACAATTTGATTAACATGTATACCAATATTTTTCACCCCTATAAAATACTACAATAAAACACATATGAACATTCTTTACCCATCACTGAAAAAGTTAGGCCTATTCATGGCTTTGCTTACGGTCGTCATTTCGGCCAATGCTCAGAGCATCAACAATTATGTTTTTAGCACCAACACATCTTCATCGTTAAATCGAACTGCAGGTAGTTTGATTGATGACATAGATATGAACACCGGTACAACCAACCTGATTGGTGGTTCACAAAGCAATTTTACTTCAAATCCGCTTCAAAGTATTGGGTTCGACTTTTACATCAACGGAACTAGACAAACACAGTTTAACGTAACAAGTAACGGATGGGTTGGTGTAGGTAATTTTGCTATTGCCGGCCAGGGCTTTTTAGCAGCCTCAGCAATAAGACTTGCTCCTTTTTTAGGATCCACGGCTTCAATAGGTACAAGCTCAATTGGCAGGGTACATAGCAAGGTAGTAGGTTCGCAACCTAACCGTGTTTTGGTAATTGAGTTTTTGCGTATGGCCATTCAATCAAATGTGGTTAATGATACCAACACCTTCCAGGTGCGTTTGTACGAAGCAACCGGTGCCATTGAGTATGTTTACGGTAGAATGAGTGTAACCTCTGGTGCTCCGCTTAGTTTTAACGTGGGCTTTCAGTTTACTACAACTGTTTACCAACATGTAAACACCACAACACATACGGCATCAACATCAAGCAGTACAGCAAATGCTTATTTAAGTAATGGACCTATGGTAGGTTTGAGTGGAACAACACCTGGTAGTCAGCGAGCATATAGTTGGATTCCTAATCCTATAAATGATGCAGGCAGTGTCTCTGCATCTGCTATTACAACTACGGGAATGACTTTATCTTGGAATAATGTTGCAAATGAAATTGGCTATGCCATTTACCGTTCGGTAGATGGAGGTTTAACATACTCTTGGGTTGCAAACACTGGTGCCAATATCACAACATTTAATGCTACGGGATTATTGGCAAATACAACTTACAACTGGCGCGTATATGCAGTAAGAGAGAGTATTTCAGCTCCTGCCGATGGGGTAGCCACAACGGCTCCTGCAACTAAGTTTTTTACAGTTGCCAGTGGTAACTGGAGTAACCCGGCCATTTGGAATACCAATGCTGTGCCAAGTGCCCAAGACTCTGCTGAGATTTCGGTATCACATAACGTTCTTTTAGATGCTTCAGCTATAAACTCCGGTACATTAATCGTTAAAGGTAGTTTATCATATGGGGTATTTTCACCTCAAGTATTCACGGTAAACGGTGACGTGATAGTGGAAGCCGGTGGGGTTTTCTCTGGCGGAACGTCAACCCTTAATACAGGCACACCATACCGACTAAACATTGGTGGTAACACCCCAACCGGAAATTTACCCGGAAGTTTAATTGTAGATGGAAGTTTAGACTTATCAGGAAATACTTCAATTCAGGTTGCATTTTATGGAATTCAAAATGCAACAATAACAGGCTCGGGCACAACGTGTGAGTTGCCATTTATTTTGGTTGACAAAAGTTCGATTAACAATACAGTAGAAGTATTGAGAACATATACCCAACCCCAAGCCAATACATCTTTTGTTAATATGCAAAGATTGAGTGTTACTTCAGGAACATTTAAAATATCTGCCCCGGTAGTTACCAATTCGTTCTCAACCTCAAGTTTGCAATTTGCAACAACAATAAATGCCCGTTTGTGGTTAAATAACGCTGGTATTAACTTAGGAATGCATCCTTCCGCTACGTTTGGTCAAATGTTCCTAACCGGTGAGTTTAGGATAGATGCCGGTACAGTTACAGTAGGAACCGGAGGTCAAGCTCACAATGTATCTACCAATGGTAAATTAAGGTTAAACGGAGGTACGTTAAACATATTAGGAGGATTACAAATTGTAAATATTAATACTGCTCAATTGTTTGTTGAAGGAGGTAGATTAACAATAGATCCTCAAGGTACAACAAACTTAGGTACATTTACTAACGCGTTTTTTGTTAACTCTTCATCGGGTTTTACCTTTACTAGTGGTAGTATAGAGATTTTGGATCCACATGCAGCTGCTGGCGGAACCTCAATTAATATTGCATCCGGAGGTTCTAAAACCATTACAGGTGGAACTTTTGTTATCGGAAATGATGCGTCAACCCCTTCGGGTGGTACATTTTCTGCAACATCCGGATTTGCCATTAACTCGGCCTATCCCATTTCAAAACTTTACATCAAAAATAATATTTCGGTTTCAAGCTCACGTTTTTGCAGGCTTTTGAACAACCTTACGGTTATTGATAGTTTAATTATTTTTACGAATGGTTATTTACAAACTGCATCAGGAGTAACAGGCTACACCTTAACAGTACAAGGTGGTATAATTAACAATGGTAATTTAGCCGGAGTTGCACCAGCTGCAACCGGTGCCGGTTATGGGTTATTGAGTATAGAGGGTACTAGTACACAAAGCGTTTCTGGTACAGGTTTGGCACCAGCACTTTCTGTTAAAATTGCCAATCCTGCAGGTGTTAACTTTACCAATACCAATGCTTGGGCACTTGATTTAATTACATTGCAAACGGGTAACGTCAATAATGCATCCGGTTCTTTGGCAATTGGTGGTGCAACTTATCGTGGTGATGTTGTAATTGGAGGTTTAAACGAAACAACCACTGCAGGTAGTTTTGCAATAGCACCTTCAATCAATACCGCTTTTGGATCTGCTAACTTTACATATGGTCCCGCAGCTAATAGTCTTCAAACCGGTTCGTTCAACGAA
>DITN01000094.1 GCA_002422865.1 Bacteroidetes bacterium UBA6183
GTGCTTTTGGTGGCGAAAAAGAAACTGGTGGCGGACGTGAAAGTGGAAGTGATAGTTGGAAAGCATACATGCGCAGGCAAACCAATACCATTAATTATGGTAAAACATTGCCACTGGCTCAAGGAATTGAGTTTAATATCTAACCCAAATTAATCAAAAGGAACTTTAAAAAGCTAATCATTTGATTTGGTGTTATTGTGCATGGTAGTTGTTTTCTAATTTATAAATGGCTTAATTTACAACCACTTATGCTATTTGGTTTGTAATGCTGAGCTTGAATTCAGTTTTGGCAAGCATTTTGTACTCGCGTACATACTAAAGTAATTGTTATGAGAAAATTTGTATTAACTACTGGTTTGTTTATTGGTGCTGCACTGGCCCAAAACGCACCTATGGAGGAGGTTAAGCCTACCGAAAAAAAATACGAAATCTCTAAAAGAGTAAACACCGCTTTTACTTATGGCGAGAAGTTAAAGTACAAAGTATATTATGGTTTGATTAATGGAGGAACAGCCGATTTTGAAGTGGCCAATAAACCTGCTAAAGTTAATAACCGCAATACTTACTACATAAAAGTTTATGGTAAATCAACCGGTATGGTTGATATGATGTTTAAGGTAAAGGACCAGTTTGAATCTTACATGGATGAAGAGGCTTTGATACCTTGGAAAGCTACCAAAAACGTGCGCGAGGGCGGATACAAAGCATTAGATTTGGTTTTGTTCGACCATGAAAACGGCATTGCAAACAGCAGTGTAAAAGGTAAAATAGAAATTGGCGAACGCACGCAAGATATTGCTTCGGCTATTTATTTTGCCCGTTCAACCGACATGACCAACGCAAAACCAGGTGATGTTTTTCCGGTTAACTTTTACATGGATGGAAAAAATTATCCGTTACGTTTTAAGTACGTGGGTAAAGAAATTTTAAAAACAGATTTAGGAACTTTTCGTACCTTAAAAGTAAAACCACAATTGTTGGAAGGCCGCGTGTTTAAAGATACAGATGCGTTAACACTTTGGGTAACCGATGACGAAAACAAAGTTCCTATACGTGCTGAAAGTAAAATATTTGTAGGCGCTATTAAAATGGATTTGGCAGACTTTAGCGGTTTAAGAAATCCGTTTACTGCAAAAATTAAATAATCCGAATTTATACAAAATTTTAAAACCACAGTGCTTTATGGTGCTGTGGTTTTTTGTTTATAACCACGGAGATCACAGCGGAAGAACACAAAGAGCGCAGCGGTTTTTTCTTACCGCTATAATGTATTCTGCCTATAAAAAATCTTCTGTGCTAATCTGTGGCTTCTGTGAGCGCCATTCCTTGTGCACCTTGTGGTTAAAAACCTTCTGTGTTCTTCTGAGCCTTCTGTGAGAGGCTCCCCATTTAAATGACTTTATAATTCTTATACTCAAACAAACGTTTCCCGGTTAGTTTTTCAAACCAATACAAAAATCCTTCTTTAAACGTAAACTTCTTTCGGCTGATGTCCCAGGTAAATTCCCAATTCATGCGTTGCAAACGTTCTTTCATAATGGCAGGGTGTGTGCCTTCAAATCGTTTTAGCGAGTCGATGGTTTTATAGTCGTATTCGTTTGCGGTTGCTACGTTTTGTTGCACATAATCATCACTATGCCAAAGCTTGTTAAAACTCTCTTGTTTGGCTTGCTGAAACCTTGGGTCGCGCACCCAACCATAATGGTAAATTTGTGCGTCAACAGGTTTCACTTGTAACTTACGACCCTCTTTTCTAAACCCTTGCGCATCTTTATAACTGCGTATGCTTTTATCGTTTTTAATGATGCGTATTTCTTTGCGGTACCAAGTACGCGAGTCGCCCACGTAATCAAAGCTGCCATAAAAATGTGTGTAACCAAACAGCAGGCCTTCTACTTCTTTTTGGTCTTTATATTTAGCGCAAGCATCTAAAATGGTTTGATGATATTTTTCGTGTACCACTTCGTCACCTTGCAGGTAAAAACACCAATCAAAGTTTTCGGCAATGGCATCAAACGATTTGTTGGTTTCAACGGCCAATACTTGTCCGCCTTGGCGTAAGCTATCATCCCAAACCGTTTCAATAATTTTTATTTTGGGTGAGTTAATGCTTTTAATCAACTCCAACGTTCCATCATCACTATTGCCAACGGCCACCATGTATTCATCCACAATAGGCAAAATACTTTTAATAGATTCCACAATGGGGTAATCAAATTTTACGGCATTGCGTACCATGGTAAATCCGCAAATAGTTGGTTTGCTCATGCTGCAAATATGCGTGATGATTTGTTAAAGGGGAAATTTATGTTTTTATATAAAACCAATCCCGCCAACAAGCCACACACAAGCCTATTAAGCGGGATAGTTTTCGGGTTTATAATGAATTAAAGGCTTGCTTTAATTGCGCTATGGTAATGGGTTGCAGGTTTGCATTAATGGACTGCGGGGTTTCTGCTTTCCCGGTTTGGGTGTAAAACATAGGCTGACTTTTTTGAAGGCTTATGACAAATAAAGTATAATCGGTATTTTTAGGTATACGTACCTGATAACCGCTGGCAGTTTTGTTGGCATATAAAAAACTTTTTTGCGAAGCAATGTAAAATGCTACTTGTGCATCTGTTACATCGGGTATGGTAATGTTTACAAACTGATTGGATGGTGTGCGTGTAAACCTATCGCAATTAATAGTTCCCATATTTTCAATATAAGCCGTGTAGGTTAATTCTTTTTCAAGGTCGGCCAACTCGTTTTCAAATGTGGTTGGATTTTTAGCTTGAGCCACTTGCGCAAAAGTATTTACTTCGGCAATGGCCACCTGAGATAATGCCGGTGCTATTTTTAAACTGCGTCTTAAGTAGTTGTTGTCATGAAAATCAACACAAGAAATGTAATCGCGCCAACCATAACGGTTATGCGATTCAACTAAACCAAGGTCTCTCATTTTTTCTAAACAACCCATGGCAGCCACGTGTTTATCGGCCATGTGACGGTACCTTCCGTTGTGCATTTTTTGTTTTAGGTCGTCTATCTCTTTATTGTTTAACACTTTGTAATCTGCACTTACTGTAATTAAGTTTTGTAAACCAACACTGTCTTTGTAGTTATCACGCACGTACTTTAAAAATATTTGTTGTAACTTAATTTGTTGTTCAACCCAATTATTAAACGAGGTAGCATATGCGTTTTTATAATTTGTTAAATCAACTTCATATTTGGCTCGTTTAGCCTTGTATTTTAGATATGTGTTTTTATGTCTCATTAATAATGCCGAGTTGTTCTCTTGCACCTGTGTTTTGTACAATGCATATTTTTCAGAACGTGCAGCCTTACTCAAGGTTAACTTATCCCAAATATTAAAATATTTACGTTCGGGTTCTGCAACAGTTAAGTGAGGGGTTGATGGAGCAGCCGGGGGTCTTGGTGGTGGCGGAACATTAAAGTAAAAGCGCATGTCTTTTAAATCGTATTGTTGAACCTTAAGCACACCATTGGCCACAAAAGGTTTTCCGGTAGGTTGCCACTCGGTAAGACCGCTGTTGTTTACCACACCATTAAAAATCTCCATGTCGTTTTTCATGTTGTTTGATGGCATAATTACTTTTAATGCAGCACCATTTTTTACCTTTAGTGCTTTGTTATCAGCATACGCGTTTACACTAAACATACCGCCTGTTTCCAACTGTTGCCCATCGGTGGTTTGGGTTGATAACGATTGCAGCAGGGCATCTTTAGGGTTTAAAAACTCTGATAAATTTACTGTAACAGGTTTGTTTACCGGTTTGTTATTGGCATCAACCAAAGTGTTAGCCGGAATAAAAATGGTAGTTCCGTTTTTGCCTTTTATGGTGTTGGGTTGAGTAGGATTGATGGTAAACGTTTGTTTGTAATTGCCGCCTGCTGCCTTAAGCATTTGGTTTACGTTTTTAAAAGCGTAGTTGTCTACTTGCACATCAACCCTTCTGTTTTCTGATTTGTTTTTGGCATTATCGTTAGCCAGTAAAGGTTTGTTTTCGCCATAATAACTCATTAAAATATGAGTAGGTTTAATACCTTGTTTGACTAAAAATTGTTTAACAGCGTTGGCACGATTTTTTGAGAGGTTGAGGTTGTAGTTTTGGTCGGCATCATTGTCGGTGTGGGCTGCAATAGTTACTTCGGCATAAGGCGATGCCTTGTATTTATTTACAACTTGCAGTAGGATACTTTGGTCCTGTTGATCTAAAGCAAACTCGTTTACATTAAAGTTTACCCTAAATGGATTAACAGGCATTTGTGCTTGGATGTTACCAACGACCATCATCAATAACATCAAATAAAGAACTCTGTACCACATAGCGTTAGGTATTATACTTGTGTAAACGCAAGTATTTTTGCTTTGGTATTTAAAACTTAAAAAATTGTTAATGAGCTAAAATTGCCTTACTCGGGCAATCCTAAATTCTTCCAATTTCCAACAACTATCATTTTTTCCTTCTTTAGAAATAATCTAAATTCGCCCCCCAACCAATACAAACAATAGGGTGAAACTATCGGAATTAAAGTTTAATCAAATAGCTACTGTTAAAGCAGTACATGGCGAAGAGCTTAGTTTAAAGCTGTTTGAAATGGGCTTATTACCGGGCGAAGAAGTGGAACTTGAAAACATTGCTCCTTTTGGCGACCCGATTGCCATTAGGGTGGGCGAGTACAAAATGTGCTTGCGCCTAAGTGATGCCAATTGTATTGATATTAATGTGAAATAACTACAGTGAAGCAGGAAATAACAGTTGCATTAGCCGGTAACCCCAACAGTGGCAAAACCAGTTTGTTTAATGCCTTAACGGGCTTAAACCACAAGGTAAGCAATTTTCCGGGTACTACAGTTGAAAAGAAAATAGGTTACAGTAAATTAAATGCCGAAACCCGTGCACAAATTATTGACTTGCCGGGTACCTACAGCCTTTATCCGAAATCGGCTGATGAGTTGGTTACCTATGATATTTTACGTAACAAAGCCGAAACCAATTTCCCCGATTTGGTTTTATTTATTGCCGATGCCAGCAACCTTAAACGTAATTTGTTATTGTTAACACAAGTTGCAGATTTAGGTGTTCCGGTAATTTTGGCTTTAAACATGGTTGATTTAGCCGAGCGTAAAGGTGTGTTTTACGAGTTGGATATATTGGCCAAAGAGCTTGGTATTCCTGTTGTTTCCATTAACGCACGTAACAAAGAAGGTATATCAAAAATAAAAAACTTGTTGCTTGACGAAAGCAAACATAAAAAGGTTACCTACTTCAACATCAACCAGGTTGATCAAAATTTGTTGAATGAAATAGGAGAAATCACCGATAAAAAAAATCCCTACGCTGCTTTACAATATGCCATTAATGCCGGTGTTTATTTAAACAACAAGGCCAAACAAATTAATGCTGCTTTCGAAAAGTATAACTTCAACCCCAAGCAATTTCAGGAGTTAGAAATATTACAACGTTATAAAGTTATTGATGAAGCGGTACGTTTAAGTCGCAGACAAAAAACAAACCACGTAATAAAAAATATTACCCAGAAAGCGGATGTAATTTTAACCCATCGCATATGGGGATTGGTGATATTTTTAAGCTTACTATTTTTGGTGTTTCAAGCCATATTCTCGTGGAGTGCTTACCCTATGGATTTGGTTGAAATGGGTTTTGCTTGGTTGAGTGAAACCATAGAAAAATCTTTACCCGATGGAGTGCTTAACGATTTGTTGGTGCATGGTGTGGTAGCTGGTTTAAGTGGTGTGATTATCTTCTTGCCACAAATTATTATTCTGTTTGCATTTATTGCCGTGCTTGAAGATGTTGGTTACATGGCGCGTGTGGGTTTTATTATGGATAGAATCATGCGTCCGTTTGGAATGAATGGTAAAAGTATTGTTCCACTTATTAGTGGTATGGCCTGTGCTGTTCCAAGTATCATGGCCAGCCGCAGTATAGAAAATAAAAAAGAAAGATTAATTACCATTTTGGTAACCCCTTTAATGAGCTGCTCGGCACGACTACCGGTATATACTTTACTAATTGGTATGTTGGTTCCCGAGACAGCAAAATGGGGTCCGTTTAATGTGCATGGTGTGGTTTTAATGGCCATGTATTTATTGGGCTTTATTGCAGCTTTGGCAAGTGCAGCAGTGTTTAAGTTATTTGTTAAAACCAAGGGCTCGGCTTATTTTATCATGGAGTTACCGGGTTATAAATTACCCGTTTGGAATAATTTACTAATTACTTTATACGAAAAAGGAAGTGCATTTGTGGTTGGTGCAGGTAAAATCATTGTAGCGGTATCAGTTATATTATGGGCATTTGCATCTTTTGGTCCGCGTGGTAACATGCGTGCTATCGACCAAAAATATGCTACCTTGGCCATGAGTGCTGATGCAACAGTTAGCAGTGAAGAATTAGCCGCACAAAAAAGTGCCGAACGTTTACAAGCCAGTTATGCCGGTGAGTTTGGTAAATGGATTGAACCTGCCATTAAACCATTGGGTTTTGATTGGAAAATGGGCATTGCATTATTAACTTCATTGGCTGCACGTGAGGTATTTGTTGGAACCATGAGCACCATTTACAGCGTTGGTGGCGGAGCAGAAGGCGATGATTTAAATACCATCAAACAAAAAATGATGGCAGAAAAAAATGAAAAAGGCGAGCCACTTTATTCCATTGCAACAATACTATCACTGATGGTGTTTTATGCATTTGCCATGCAATGTATGAGCACCCTTTCTATTGTTAAAGCAGAAACCAAATCGTGGAAATGGCCTATTGTACAATTTGTTTACATGACAGCCCTTGCTTACGTAAGCAGTTTAATTGTGTTCAATATATTCAGTTAATAGTAGTATGCTTATACTTTTAATTATTGTGGGTTTAATTGCTGCTACGTTAATGAATACTCGTGGATGGAATTACTACAATTACATGCATCCTGAGCAACAGTTAACTTTTAACGAATACCTTTCTGATGCAAGCAGTGTTTGGACAAAAATAAAATCAGGAATACCATTTTTTGTTTTTACATCAACCCAAAACCCCGAGCAAACTAAACTACGCAATACCATTAACAAACAAACAGCAGGTGTTTATGTATTGTTGGTTGCTGCATTTTTAATTAGGTATTTTTTAATGTAAACGTTGGGTTGATTACAACTCAAACAATAATCAGTAACAGCCACAGATTACACAGATTATTGTGCCCTTGGCAATTATTTACGTTGTAATAAACGTTTATTCAGTTGATAACACAACCATGCCGAACCACTTCCTATTAAAGCGCCTGCAATAACATCGCTAGGGTAATGCACCCCAAAATGCATACGCGAATAAGCCGCAGATGATGCCCACAAATAAGCCGGTGTGGCCACATACCATTTAGGATAAGCCATGGTAACCGAAGTTGCCAAAGCAAATGCGGTAGAGGCATGTCCGGAAGGAAAAGAATAACTATCTTCAGGAGTGATGTGGTTGATGTCGGGATAGGTTACAAAAGGTCTTTTTCTTTGAATGCTGTATTTAAGCAATCCGGTAATGGCAGATGATATAATTACAGTGCCACCAATAATTATTGCGCGTTGTTTATTGGCGCTGTCTTTGTCTAACAAATGTAAGGTGGTTAATACAGCAGGCACACCTATGGCCACCGGAAATACACTGTTGGTGATGGTTTTAAATGTTGGATCTAAAGCCGTATTTCTGTTGTGGTTAATGTTGCGTAATATGTCAATATCTAAGTTTTGTGCTGTGCCTTTAAAACAAACAAGCAAGGTTAACAATACCACTAAAATTGATGTATGGGAGTTTAATTTAAACACAGTACGAATGTAATAAATTAAGTTTGGTTGCTTTGCATTGTTAAGTGTAGGTTAATTTTTTTGGATGTTATCAATTCATCAACAAAAGCTGGAGTAAAAACCTTTTATTCGAAAATTGGGTTTAAAGCAAAATGAAAAAACTAACAGTTATTACATATCTCCATCAAAATGAAAGTCAGTTTGAGCGCTGTGTGAGCGGTATGAACCGACAAACCTTTATTGATTTAGAGTGGGTGATTTTAACACATAAACCGGTTGAAGAAACAATTTTATGTGCGCATCGTGTAATTATTTTACCCAATGAAGTTGTGCTGAAATCGGATGTGTTGAATTTTATTTTACCTCAAATAAAAACCAAATACATTGCCTACAACGATAGTGATGATAAGTCTTTTCCGGCAAGGTTTGAACAACAAGTAGCTTTTATGGAAGCTAATCCACATATAGATATTTGCTCGGCCATGTTTGTGGTAAACGAAACAGATAATACGTGGCCATTAAACGAAACACATGATATGATTTCGGCCTATTTGTTAATTAACAGCCCCATGGCAAATCCGGCAATTATTTTAAGAAACAAGCCAAACTTCTGGGGACAAACGGTAAAATATAATCCTAAATATGTGCGTGCGCAGGATTATGGTTTTTGGTTAATCTGTTTAAAAAACGGACTACAATTTTATAACCAGCAAACACCTTTGGTATCTTATTTTGTAAGCGACAACCCCAAGCCTGATGACAGCCAAGAGCAATTTGCCATAGAAATTAGAAACGAGATTCATCAATATGCGGGTTTAAATATTCCTAATAACTTGAACGAAACGTACAACAATTTTTGTAAGCTCAGGCAAATTGAAGAGGAAGAACTTAACTCGTTACTCGCGTACTTATATAAACAAAAATATAGCAAGCCTTTTCAATCAGCTAGGCAAGCCTTTGCGTGGCAATTAAAATTATACATCAAAACATATAACCACTTAGAAAACCCATTTTATACAAATTGGGTGGAGAGACTGGAGAAGAAAACCTTGTGGAAAAAGCTATTTGGCTAGGGAAAAATAGCTATCAAACTATCATTAAACCAAATGCCGTTTTTATCCGGCCATAAGGGTTTTTCGCCTTCTGGAAAGGATTGATACAAACTGTCTAAATAATGGTTGTCGGTTAGGCTTGTTGGGGTAATATGATAACCGGAAACATGTTGCAATAATTTATACTTAGACCAAGAAGCGCAAAAGGCAGATAAATTCATATCGCCAACATTGGTTTTGATGTTATATCCGTTTACCCAACAATCTGGTCGTTGATGAATGTACAATCGTTTGTTTTTAAATCCTTCAATTTGCTCCAATTGATTAATCATTCTTTGTGCTTTATTTCTATCTAAAAAGTTAAGGTATGCTTGGTCGTTGGCTATTTGATGATTTAAATTGATGTGTGTTACTTTTGTTATAATTAACACAAACAATAAGAGCTTATTTATAATGGCCGATTTGTTTAATAAAAAAGCAATCATAAAAACCAACATGGTAAATAGACCAAAGCCGGTAAACATTCTTGGAACCATCCACCAAACCTGAAGAAAAAGTCCTGAAATTGCAGTTGATAATAAGCTTACTGTTAAAAGTACAAGCACACCCACGGCAAGTAATA
Source organism: Bacteroidetes bacterium UBA6183 (assembly GCA_002422865.1). Classification (GTDB taxonomy): domain Bacteria; phylum Bacteroidota; class Bacteroidia; order UKL13-3; family UKL13-3; genus UBA6183. Next base: position 9,491 of record DITN01000094.1, read on the forward strand.
TTTTTTGGTAAGTAGCCTTAAACTTATTGCTATTATTTACTACAATTAAAATAATGCTTAGTAGTAAAACCCCTAAAAATAAAACTTTAATCGTTTGTGGAATTAAGAACTCATTGGGGTCAATAAGTACATCTTTGAACAGAGCGCATATTTGATTTACCCTGGTTTTAATATTTAATATGCTGATAAATTGTGAACGATTGGAGCTATGTAACCCTGCAAATGTCAAAACAACTTTATTAATTATTAAATAAAGTATGGCACCTAAAACAATGCCTGTTAATTTAATGCTATAAGGGCTTTTTTGTAGGTTTTTAAAGGTGATTTGTTCGTTTTTAGGCCATGTGCTAAGCTCTATAATAAAACCAAGTAAGGTGATAACAATAAGGGCATTAATTATTACCTGATATGCTGCAAGAGACAAAATAATTCCTACAATAGCCAATAAAAATTTGGTATTGAACTTTCGCATCATATACCACGAATAAAAAGAAATGGCATATAAAAAGGTAAACCCAATGTTAATCATCAACCCAATTTTAAAGGTTAATATTTCTGCGCTAAAAACGTGTATAAAGCCAAGCGAAACTATGATTGGCATGTACCAAAGTGATGTATTTAAATGATATGCTCTTGCCAATAGGTAGGCACACAAAACAAACTGTACATAAACAGAAATATATGAAATTATAATACCGCTATAACCACCTTCGCCAATAATTAAGTAAAAAAACTTAAACATTAATACACCAAACCAACGTCCGCTTTCTATTGAAAAACGAATAGTATCCGGATTGTTAACACCCTCGTAAAACAAGTGGTAATCATCAATAGAAAATACCCTGGCATCAAAAAATGGGAACAATGCAGCAATAACAACAGCAGAAAAAATACTTAAGTATTTATAATCTTCCTTACTCAGTTTGGTTAGCTCATTCATTGTGCATCGTTTATGTTTATTTTAATCTTATTGCTTTAATATGATAATGCCCATTTGTATTTGGGTGTAGTAAGCACCGCTACACTTTTCTCGCCAGAGTAAATGTGGTAATCGGCTTCAATATTTTGTTGATTAAACCATCCCATTAAATACTTTAAGGTATCCATTTCTCCTCCGCGGTTAACATCATCAAACAAAATAACAAACTCGCTTCCGGGTACTTTATGTTTTACCAATTTCATTACATCAAACCTCGAGTAGCGCGGTGAGCCAATTGGTCCATCAATTACATAAAAATCGTAGTCGTTAATGGCTGTATTGTTTAAGTTAAACACCTTATTGGTATAACCTAAAATATTTTCTTCAATTAAATCTATAATGTGTATGTGGGTATTTTTCCATAAAGCACATTTGCTTTTAAAATGCTGGGCAAAGGCTTCGTTTTGTTCAAACACATCATGCTTAAAATGGTCGGGGGTATGTTGTGTGTTTAAAAACGTGGTAATAAATTTTGATGATTCGCCCAAGCCTAACTCAAGTGTGCGTTCAAACTTAAACTCTTGCAACAAGCGACTTAATAAATAAAAGAAAGTATAGTTACCGGCCCAATTACCTATAAAATAAGAAACTTCGTTAACACCTTTTAGTCCCCTAATGCTATCATGAAATTTGTGTGCCCAAATTTGCTCTTGCACGCCAAGTATTAATTTTTCCTGATTTGAAATAATTTGTGATGAGTTGTCCATAAACCAAGATTGAGTGGTTTTAAATAGTTGTTATTAGGGCTTTAATATTTAATAAATATGTTTGTAATGCTTACGAAATTAAGGAAAAGAATAAACTATACAAGGTTGTTAAAACACAACGCCAACTAATTTTGTCCTTCATCATTCAACATGTCTTTAGTAGAAACAATGCCTAAAAATTGTGAAAATGACTTTTTAAGATGTCTTATAATCTGTATTAACAAAGTTGTACTTATATATTAGACGATTGTGCGGTAACGACAAATTTTTTGGGTGCGGCATAATTAACCCTACAATTTGTTTGCTGCACCGGTGATCTAATTTGATACAGCTAAAAACAAACCCCATTAAGCAAGGCTTAATGGGGTTGTGGGTTACCATAAGAATAATTTAGCTACCAAATTTTCTTTCAATTAAGTAATCTCAGAACCGTATAAATGTGTAGGCGTTTTAGTTGAAGAAATAGAACCACTCTATTGTTTTATTACTTTGTGTCCAAATTCGTTTATTCTTAAAGTGTAAATTCCAGGATTTAATTGTTTGATATTGATTTGAATTAAACTGTTATGGTTTTTTTCTATTTTTTCATAAAATACTTCCTTACCCAAAGCATCAATTAGTACCATTTCTGTTATCTCATTGTTTTCTGGTATTTCAACATTCAATATATCTCGTGTTGGATTTGGATAACAGCTAATGCTCAAGGGCTCTTTTTGAGCTATTGAAACAGCCGTCTCACCTATTTTGGCTGTTCTACCATCTATATCTGTTTGCCATAATTCATAGCTGTAATTCGATAAAGTAAAATCGATATGTTGGTCGATGATGGTGTACGTTTTTATGGTGTTGGCATTACCTGATGATGGAATTATACCAACCTGTTTGCCATCATTTTTTCTGAATACCATATAGTGTTGGTTGTTTCTTTCGCTTGCTATTTTCCAATTTAGCTCAATATGGTTATTGTTTAATTTTCCATTAAACGTAATTAGTTGAACAGGTAGTACATTTCCAGNNAAGGAACAGGTAGTACATTTCCAGAGCCAACACCAAATGGTCGGTTTAATTGCGTAATGTTATTTAGTGAGACAGTATAAGGATTGTTTCCTGTTGCTATCATTGGTAATTGGCGCACCCAATTACTGCCGTTAAACTGGGCAATATGACAACTTGTTCTGGTAAATGCCGTCAATTCATCAGCCGCATTCCATTGCAAACTCAAATTAATATTGCTTCCACCATTTACACCCTCAGAAATCAACCAAGTTTTACTTACAGCTGTACTTACCAAAGCATTGCCTTGTGGAATAAATCCGTTGTATTGGTTAAATACACTGTCTAACAAACGTATACTAATAGCATCTGCTGTTCCTGTGTTTTGTATTACTGCAGGATTATAGCTTAAACGTCCGATTGGGAATAATACACTACCCGAACGAGCGCCTAAACCTATTTGCTGAATGGTTAAATTACCTGTGCCATTTGTTTGAATATAACGGCTGCTGTCGTGGCCTTCAATTGTTCCGGTTATTCCTGCCAACGTTAAATTAAAGTTGTTTAGTATAACCTTACCATTGGTAATGCGCATGGTATCTTGAATGGTTACGTGACCGCCTAATTCAACCGATTGCGGGTTTCTAAATTCCAGTTTATGGTATGTGTTTCCTGGTATTACTTGACGCAAGTTACCCATAAATCCAATCCAACCTTGCATGTGATTAATGGTTCCATATAACGTTAAACTGCCATAAATATTTAAACGTGCATTTGGGTGATTTAATAGCAAGGTTGCACCGTTTTGAATATTGAGGTTGCGCACATTTACAGCCTGTGTTAATGCTGGCATATTTAATGCGTTTGATAAAATGGTAACTTGGCTGTTTGAGTCAGGAATAATCGGGCAACTCCAATTGGCCGTATTGGTCCATACATTACTAGCAGTGCCAAGCCATACTCCGGGTTGCGTAATACTAACGCGTATCTCGTTCGAGAAAACTTGTCCGCATCCACCACTTACCCTTACTTTATATAATCCAGTATCATTTGGAGTGAGTGCAGGAATAGTATATCCATTACTTTGTGCACCGGTTAACGGTAAATTATTTTTAAACCACTGATAAGTAAGTGTTCCTTGTCCTGTTGCTGTAATACTTAAATTTACGGTATTGCCTGAGCAGGTAGCTATGTTTTGTGGTTGTATTGTAATTTGAGTTGTTTGGTTGCTGTTAATAGTAATAACTGAACTTGTTGCGCTCCCACAGTTATTGGTTACAGCTACTGAGTAATTACCAACCTGTTTAGCATAAACAAAAGAGGTATCACTGCTTATTACATTTCCATTTAATCTCCATAAGTATGTTGTATTTGGAACTGCTGTAATACTAAGAAAAACACTGTCACCGGGGCAAATATTAGCCGAGGAGGAATTAATAGCCGGAGTGGCAGGTGGTGTTCCCGTAATACTTACATTAATCTGATTTGCAGCAGCAACTGTTCCGCAGCTGTTAGTGAGTTGTATGGAATAATTTCCCGCTTGGTTGGCCACCAATACATTTGAATTTGCACCAATATTCACCGTGTCACGTTTCCATTGGTACGTAACATCACTTTGACTTGGAATGCTTAGTTGTACGTTGGCATTGCTACATATTTGGGTTGAACCATTTGCCGTAATAGTAGGAATTGATGGAGTAGAAGTTGAATTAATCGTTACCGATGAGGTGGAAGTAATGGTATCACAAATTGCAAAGAGTTTTACTTTGTATATACCGGGTGAAGTTGCTGTGTATATTGAAGAATTGCCTCCTATAGCGGTATCATTTCTTAACCACTGATAAGTAACACCTGGTTGGGACGCTATACTAAGTTGAGTACTTCCAATACCAAAACAAAAGTTGGTACTTCCATTTACATTTATGCTTGTTGGTTGTGTAGGTAAGCGATTTATGGTAATTGCATTGGGCGAAGATGCTCCATTTGCAATTGGATTGGATGTAGTAACTCTTATTCTATAGTTGGTTCCAGGTAATGTATTTGACGGAATGGTTGCTAAGATACTTCCTGTGCTATCCGTTGAATTGAATGTTCCAATATTCACGGGATTACCAAAATTTCCGGCCGAGTCACTGAGTTGGACAGTATATACATTTCCGGCTGCAACCGGATTGTTTCTTACAAAAGGAACTTGTAAGCTGCTTCCTTGACAAATTGGAGAATTTAACCAGCCGACATCAACTGCGCTGCCTGTAAAGCATGATAAGTTAAACGAAAATCCGGCTTGAGTACTTGCAGAAGTATTGCTGCTTCTTAACCTGAATGTTAGTGAACTGCCTGTTGATTGTAAGGCTACCGGAGGTAAATTTCCATTGTTGTATGTACCAATTAACGGTGCATTTATTGAAGCTCCGTCATATACATCTAAAAAATGACCTCCATTAAATTGGTTAATGTTAAACATTGTTCTTACAGCTCTAATACGTTGACCGCTGTATGAAGTGAAGGTTTGTATAAAAGTACCATAAGGATAATTGCCATTTCCTCCTGGATCAGTAAATACCCCATTACAAGTAAATCGTTCACCACTGCTCATCACATAACTTACTGCTGTGTTTGAATTGTTCACACAACTTACATAAGCTTGCCAACCTCTTGCATTAAGCGTTCCGTTGGAAGTAAATTTAAATGTTAGGTGTGTTCCACTGGAGGTTAACGTCTCCAATATCGAACCTGAAACATACACACCTAATAAAGGAGCAGTGGTATTGTTACCATCATAAATGCGTAACGTATCGCCAGTATTAAATTGTGTAACCAAGCTATTAAAAGTAATACGTAATGGTAATCCGCTAGCTGATTGTAGGGTTAAGGTTTGATTCAGGTTGTCAGCGTAATTTGATGTGGCACCGCCATTATCATAAAATACAGCATCACATACTTGCATTACAGTGTCACTCATATTAATCACTTGAAAAATAGGTGTGGTGCAAGTAAGTGTTGCAGTAAATCCAGTTCGAGTTGAAGCATTGGTGTTGTTGGAGTTAAACTCAACAGTTAAAAATCTTCCTGTTGATTCAACAGTACTGTTAGGAGGGAAGTTCCATTCGTTGTACGAACCAATGATGGGGAAAGTGGCATCCGGTCCATCGTATACAGTAACCCAATGTCCGCCATTATTTCCGTTTACATTTAACTCAGTAAAGTTGAGACGAATTCTATTTCCATTGTATGAAGCAAACGTTTGTCTCCAAAATCCATAACCGTAATTTCCTGTACCGCCTGGGTCACGGATAATGGCATCGCAAGTATAACGCACCCCACTACTCAGTGCAAAGTTTTGTTGGGTAGGATTGGTGTTTACACAACTTACATTGGCTTGCCAACCTCTGCCATTGCTTGTTGCATTTGATTTGAAAACAAAGGTCAGACAAGTGCCATTAGACAACAATGGTTCAAAAGTAGAACCTTGGATATACACTGCAATTAATTGAGCCGTTGTATTTGAACCATCGTATACCCAAAGTGTATCGCCCGTTCCTAATTGTGTTGTTATGTTGTTAAATACAAACTGTAGTTTTTGGTTATTGTCCGAACACAATGTTTGGGTGATGTTTCTGTTATCAGAATAGTTTGCAGAGGCACCACCATTATCATAAAATATAGCATCACATACTTGCATTACAGTATCACTCATATTAATTACTTGTAAAACAGGTGTTGTACAAGTAAGTGTTGCAGTAAATCCAGTTCGAGTTGAAGCATTGGTGTTGTTGGAGTTAAATTCAACAGTTAAAAATCTTCCAGTCGATTCAACAGTACTGTTAGGAGGGAAGTTCCATTCGTTGTATGAACCGATGATGGGGAAAGTGGCATCCGGTCCATCGTATACAGTAACCCAGTGTCCGCCATTATTTCCATTTACATTTAACTCAGTAAAGTTGAGACGAATTCTATTTCCATTGTATGAAGCAAACGTTTGTCTCCAAAATCCATAACCGTAATTGCCTGTACCGCCTGGGTCACGGATAATGGCATCGCAAGTATAACGTACCCCACTACTTAGTGCAAAGGATTGTTGAGCAGGATTTGTGTTTACACAAGTTACATTGGCTTGCCAACCTCTGCCATTGCTTGTTGCATTTGATTTGAAAACAAAGGTTAAACAAGTGCTGCTTGATAATAAAGTTTCAATAGTAGAACCTTGAATGTACACACCAATTAATTGAGCCGTTGTATTTGAACCATCGTATACCCAAAGTGTATCGCCCGTTCCTAATTGTGTTGTTATGTTGTTAAATACAAACTGTAGTTTTTGGTTATTGTCCGAACACAATGTTTGGGTGATGTTTCTGTTATCAGAATAGTTTGCAGAGGCACCACCATTATCATAAAATATAGCATCACATACTTGCATTACAGTGTCACTCATATTAATTACTTGTAAAACAGGTGTTGTACAAGTAAGTGTTGCAGTAAATCCAGTTCGAGTTGAAGCATTGGTATTGTTGGAGTTAAATTCAATGGTTAAAAATCGTCCGGTCGATTCAACCATACTATTAGGAGGGAAGTTCCATTCGTTGTACGAACCAATGATGGGGAAAGTGGCATCCGGTCCATCGTATACAGTAATCCAATGTCCGCCATTATTTCCATTTACATTTAACTCAGTAAAGTTGAGACGAATTCTATTTCCATTGTATGAAGCAAACGTTTGTCTCCAAAATCCATAACCGTAATTGCCCGTTCCACCCGGATCGCGAATAATGGCATCACACGAGTAACGCACGCCACTGCTTAGTGCAAAAGTATCTTTACTAAAATGAGAGGGCACACACGAAACATTTGCCTGCCAGCCCTTATTATTGGTGGTTGCATTACTGGTAAATTTAAAAGTTAGCGTACTGTCTTTACTTTTTATAGGTTCAAAATTGCTACCATTTATTAAAACCGAAATCAGTTGAGCGGTAGTATCAACGCCATCATAAACAAATAAAGTATCACCACTGCTAAGCTGCGATTCGTTTGGGTTAAAAGTAAAACGTAGTTTGCCATTGGTAGCAACAAAACTTTGTACCTGATTCAGGTTATTTGCATAGTTACTTGAAGAACCTCCTTGATCATACCATAGCGCACTGCAAGTTTGTTGGATATTATCATCCATTACAATAACTGGTAAAACAGGAGTGGTACAAGTTAAATTACCGCTAAAGCCACTTTGTAATGATGCGTTGGTATTGTTTGAGTTAAATACAAAAGTTAGATACTCACCTGTGCTTTCAACTATGGCAGGAATAAAATTAAAATTGTTGTAAGAGCCGATTAATGGAGAAGCCGTTGTTGGTCCGTCATATATACTTAACCAATGCCCACCATTATTTCCATTTACATTAAATTGGGTGTATGTAAACCTTAATCGAGTTCCTTCATTTGCTCTAAAGGTTTGTTGCCAATACCCATAACCGTAGTTACCGGTTCCACCTGGATCTAATAATACGCCATTACAAATTTGATGCATTCCGGAACGCAAAGCGGTATTTTCTGCAATAGTCGGGTTTGTCATACAAGTAAAACTTGCATTCCAGCCAGTACCAACGTTTGCACCATCGCTTTTAAACCAAAATGTAAGCATTGAATCTTTACTCCAGATGATGTCTGGTGCTGCATTTTGAATGTAGTAAGCAATAAGAAATGATGAAGTATCAGCTCCGTCAAATACAAATAAGGTATCGCCTTGAGCCAAACCGAATGAGCTAAAATTAAATTGTAATCGTTGATTATTACCACTATAAAAGGTGTGAATAATAGATTGGTTTGAACTGTAGTTTTGACTTGGGCCTTCTGCATCATAAAACCCACCATTACATGCTGTGGTAATGGTATTTGTCATAGGGTATGATGGATAAATTGTGGTTGTATCTGCCCGATTGGTATAACATCCTGAGGCATTTAATACGCTATACAAAATAATGTGCTCGCCTTCATCTGCTAAAACCGGATTAAAGGTTGAGCCCGTCATACCATTACCAAAAAAAGTACCGCCTGTTGGTGTTGCACTTAAAGCAACTGGTGTGCTACCTGTATTTAAAACTGGGGGAAGTGAATTAAAAGAAATGGTTGGTTGAACTGCAAGGTTGTTAATAGTTATTAGCTTTGTGGTAACAATACTATCGCATAATCCTTGTTTAATAATAAGTTGATAGTTTCCAGAATTTGCATTACTTACATTGGCTATTAACGGTTGACGTATAGAAGAGGAAAATCCATTTGGTCCACTCCATTGATAGGTTGCACCCGGTAATATTGGTGCATTTAGTTGCAGTATATTCCCGGCACATGGAATAGGATTGTGTATAATTAATCCATCATTTGCAAGGGCTTGAATTTCATTAATCGTGAGTGCACGGTTAAACAGCATAAAATCATCAAATGAGGCATTAGCGAAAGCGTCAGCTGCCCAATTACTTCTACCTATCCAGCAATTTAGGCGGTTTAAAAATTTAGGAATCCCTGAGTTTGCGGTGGCTGCCAATATTCCGTCAAGGTATATTTTAATTGTAGTACCATCAAATTGAACGAGATAATGATTCCATTGGTTTAACTTTAAACCAGGTGCATTAGTAAGAGCAAACCCTGTACTTAAATTACCAAAATATGTTTCGGCTTGTTGTCGGTTTGCAGTACCTTGAAACAAGGTAGCAGTAACATTATCACTCGCACTGCCATTACCAAAATCAAATAACCTTGCCCAATTGGTAATACTATTTGGTTTTACCCAGCAACTCACTGTAAAAGGTCCGTTAAACCAAACTCCTGATGGAGCGGCTGCAAATGCACTTACCCCATTTAATTGCAAAGCACCAACTGGATTGCCAAATCTATCGGCACCATAACTTGCACCACCACTAAGTGTGGCATGAAATCCATTGCCCGATGAGTCACCGGAATTTGTGTCAAATGGGTACCAAAGTAAACGATTTCGTTTTAAGGTTGTCCACCCATCACCCGGATTGTTTATGGTGTATGTTTGTATACTGGTATTGCCAACTAATTGCGGAAAACTTGAAACAATTCTTATTTTATAATAAGTACCCGTTGATACAAAAGCGGGTATGGTTATTTGAATGGTATCGTTGGTAACACTTAACTTTGTTCCTAATGTGTAGGGTTGAGAAAAATTGCCATTTTCGTCACTTAATTGTGCTGTGTATATATTGCCGCTTTGTAATCCTGTTCCAAAAATCATTAAAGGCAATGCATAGCTTTTGCCTGCACATAACTCAGTAATGTTTAAATTAAGAGGAAGTAAGGTAATTGGTGAGGAGGCACTAAGTATTTCAATTTCTTGGGTATTTAACACTTGGCTGTATAACCTTAACTCATCAATAAAACCTCTAAAAAATGAGTTATTTGATTGATTAACTACGTTACCTCCAATTCGGGTGTTGGTGGTATTTGTTCCAATAACATGGTTTCCGTTTATGGTGTTCATTAATATACCATTCAGGTATATGCGCATTTGCGTTGAAGTGGTAGTTATAGCTAAGTGTTGCCAAGTACTGAGGGTGGAAGACAAACTAATGTTGGTGGTACCCGAAGTTGGATGAAATATACTTAATCGATTAGGGTTGGTGTAAAAACCAATTTCAAATAAGTTATCCTGACCAAAAATGCTCATGCCATTTAACAAACTTGTGATGTTAAACCACATACTTACGGTTAGTTGTGTTCTGCCACTTAATAAAGGAGAACCAAAATCTAATAGGCCTTGCTCGTGTTCTCCATTAAAGAACATAGCATGGTTTTGTATTCCTTGTCTGTTTATGCCAGAGTAAACGCCATTTAGTGTGGAGGTAGCGTTATTATTTTGTCCACTTACATCGCTTGCATTTCCGTTTAGCGGCAAATAAGCAATAATACTGTCGTTAAGGTTTACCTGAGCATTTATAGGCTTAATACCAAGTAATACTAAAAGAACTGCGGTAATAATTTTAAGTTTCATAAAAAAGTTAGAAACTTCAAATATAAAAGAAACATGAATTTTAGTAAGTACTTATTAATGCTATCATTAATTTTTTATGTTTGGAAATTAGTATTGGAGCATATTCTATAAACAATAAGTTTAAGACAATTTTATAGAAGCAGTAGTCTCGACAGGAATCGAACCTGTATCAAATGTTTAGGAAACATCTATTCTATCCATTGAACTACGAGACCATAAACCCTTGCTGGGCTTGGGTCAAATATAATAAAGTTTTATAAAAATGAGTCATTTTTCACCATTTACTGCTCAATTCACTGCTCAAAATTTTTCATAAAATTCCCTTGCTGCAAAACGACTTTCATGGTTATAATGTCTTGAATTTAAGTATATTTTGGTTGTCTTTTCTGAGGCATGGTTCAGTGTACCCTGTATTTGATGTGTAGTAAATCCTGCTTCTCTCATGTGTCTTGCTACTGTATGTCTTGGTGTATGTCCACTTAAATCTTCTATACCCAATGCTTCTCCAATCCGTTTTATTGCACCATTATGTTTGGCTCTGCACCGCTGAATTTGGTATTCATGTTTCTTATTAAAGTTTTTGTAATTGTACATCGTTCCTTTAAAGTCTTTTACTTTCAGGTAGGGGAAAATAAACCTTTCTTCTTCTTCACTTAAAATCTCAAAAAATCTGTTTACAACTGCACGCTGTAGTTTAACCCTTATCTCAGTTATTTTCTCAACTACAAGGTGTGAAAAGTCATCGGTTTTTTCTTTCAGTTGAATCTCCAAATCTATTAAGTCATCCACTGTCCACTTTGTAATTGGTTTGTGATATCCTATTTGAACCATATTGGCAATCGTTTTTATCGGCAGCCTTAACTCTGATAAGGTTACACCGCCATTAACTTGTTTTACCAATTCTGGGTAATAATTCGTTAGCGCGTTAAGCATTTGATAATTTACATCAACTACTGTTGTGTCATCTATTTTTCTGGTAGGTATGAACAGACTACCGGACTTATACATCTTGTTTGTAAGTAATATTGCATCCTGAAATCGAATACCTGAGCAGTAGTATTGAAAGATAAATACACTTTGGGCCAATTTCTCTGATTCAGCACCCCGGTTTCCTTTTGGTTTGTAATCAATTAATTCCTGAATTTGAATAGGCTCGGGAACTTTTATCTTTTGTAGTTTTTCAACTCGAATATCCGCGGTGAATGGTAGTGTATTGATTGGGTTTTGCGTTCCACTAATCGTGTTCCAACGTTTTACAATAGAGGCAAACAACGACATATACGATCTTAATGCTTTATTCGATTTAACCTTACCTGTCTTTCTTGAAACCCTTATTTCTTCTCGTATTTTTTCAATTTCTGAAATATTTCTCAAAGCCTTGAAGGGTATATATTCCGTGCCGTAAAGTTTGATTGCTGCCTCCTTAAAATTGTTGAAGATGATTACGTATTTGTCTGCAGACCCCGTTGCAATGTTCTTATTTTTATGATTACGTTTAATTTCCTCTTCAAATAATTTTAGTGCACATTGTTCGTCAGGTAATAATCCACCATGTTTTATTTCTTTTTCAAACGATTCAACTACATGGTCTATTATGTTGTTTATTGGCTCTGATTCTATGTAATTTTTCTTAACTCTCCCGTTTGTTTTCTCCCAGTATTTGAACGGCACTCTTATTTTGTAACTTTTCCGTTCTAGCACTTTAGCCCCCTCAAGTTTATAATGACAAAGTACACCTGTCTCCTTATCCTTTTTGTTACTGCGCAAATAAAATTTGATGTGTGCCATCGCTAATATACCTTTCTAAGTTTATGGTTTATTCTATTAACCAAAATACTTTCTAATCCTTGGTGTAGCGCTAAGATAAAGCGTTTTCGTCCATCTACAATATAATTTTCTGTATCAATTGTTATAGGTTGCGTGTTGGTGTAATCTATGTTTTCTGAAAACAAAAATTCCAGTTCACTGATTTGTAGTTCCTCTCCATCTTTTATTTTTATTTCCTCCAATCTAACGCACTCAGGTGTTTGTTCACTTTTAGTGTGTACTTTTAGTTCACTTGTGTGGTTTTGATATGTCTGTCTGAGAAGATTCACTGGATTATATTTTACCGCTATTTATATACTGGTTTTAAATTTTTAAAATTGTTACTGCACTTGATTTAGGGCAGGGTTTCCTGCATCGTTTTTTGTTGAATATTTAGGTTTCTTTCTTTTGATTGAAACTACTGCAGGGGGATATTTCACCCCCTCACAGTTGAATTACTTGAATAGATTCTTACGACAAATAATGTACTCCAGAATCACTAGGCTGCAATGTTTAATTCAGTCTGGTTATTTTCCTCGTTAAGGAAATAATTAAACCTTTTTGAAGAAAATTCAATTGATGCAGGGTCTACATCATATCCAACAACGTTTCTTCCCATTGTTAAACCTATTCCAACTGTACCTGAGCCAACAAAGGCATCAAGTAAAGTATCACCCGGATTTGAATATGCTTTTATGAATTTTTCGTAGGTTTTAGTACATGCTGGTGCATCGTGTCTAAAATCGGGGTCTATCATTTTGAACTCATTTTTATTAAACGCTGGTGTTTTTATAACATTAGTAAGATGTTTTACATCATTACCCTTATAATATTTACGCTGTCCGTTTTTCTTTCTTTTTGACTTTTTTAATCCAATTACTTTGTCTGAATCATCATCTTCATCCTCAACCAAGTTAAATGTCATTTCACCCCCGGGTTTACTCACCACAATTGCCACCTCGTAAGCAGGTTGAAATCTGTTTTTAAGATCCTGTGGTACTGGGTTTTCCTTGGCTAAAATATTCATATCTACACCAATCCATCCGTCTTCAATCAACGCAGTCATTAACCTTGGACAAATAGCGTTGTAGCCACCTAAATATGATTCACCAATGATTATCACATTCATACCACCCGGTTTTAGTTTAGTTTTTATTCCACGGTTAAATTTAATCTGATTTTCTATGTATTCTGAAACAGTTTTTTCTTTACCGTGTTTCATATCATCCTGATTCGGATAATTCCTTTGATTGAAATAGGGTGGGCTTTGAATAGCCATGTCAATTGATTCGTCTTCTAAGTCACTGAGGTCAAGTGATGACTTATTGAATAGTTTATACCTAGTTGTTTGAGTGTTGATTAAACCGCCCAAAACCCTCTGTTTAGCTTGTTCTTTAGAGTGACTTAATTTATACATCTCAAATACTTTGTAAGCACCATGCGGTGAAGTTTCCCCCTTGTCTAATTGATCTATTAAATCCAATTTAACCTGTTCGGGTAGATAGGTTTCATCTTCAAAAATTGTCATTATTTTTCTAAGTGTTTTCGAACCGTAATCACAATCTACTTGTATTGTTGCCCATTCCATTCTTTCTTTTTTAATACCCTCTGGAAATTCGACTTCATCCCATTCGGTTCTTTTTTTTCCGCGCTGTCTTCCTAACGGATAAAGTATGTGGTTTAGTTGATTGTAAATTTCAGACCATGTTCTTTTGGTGTTTGTGTTGTTGATAATATGGTCATCTACGATTTCAACGTTTTCGCTTAAATCAATAATCTCACAGTCCAGTTCGTTGAACTCTTCTGGGTTTTCCTTATTCAATTCCTTTGCAGCAATCAATCTTTTTACACCATCAACAATGAGATAGGCATCATCTCCATTGTTAACTACTTTGATGCAGTTACGCTGTCCTTTCGTTTTTAAACTGAACTTCATTTTGTTACATAAACGTGGTTCTGACACCTTTTTTACTCCTTGATGAACTCCAAGTTGATCAAGAGTGATTCTTTTAATTTTTAACATTTTGTTTTATACCCCTTAAAATTTGGAACAATTAGGGGCGTAGTTGTTCCATGTCCAGTATGAAATCACTTCCACTGAACTAATTAATATTTAAAAATTAACTGACTAGGTCTATCTCATAGGTTGAGGATATTATGTTTTATTCTGTTTGGACTTCGTATCTTTATACCCCTGTGTTTATCCATAATGTTTATGTTTGTATTTTTTGTGCGCGCAAATCCACTTCCAATACATACATAATGTATAGGTTTGTATTTTTATGGCAAAAAAAATTACTTAGTTATTGTTTGTTTTTTGTCGGTTTGGATTTGAAACTAAATATCTCCTCAATTAAATTTTCATTTGATTTATCAATTGAAGAAAAGAAACCCTCTTCTCCTCTTGTTCTTAGTTCTCTTGCAATCTTTTGTTTTACCATTACCATGAATTTATCAGATTTAATATCCATTCCCTCGGTATATGGGCAAATGTAAAATCTAAATTCTTTTTTCTTCCCACCTTGCATTGGCCAGAACATTCTTGCATTGACATAAGATCTATCGTTCATTTCACCCGCTGCTTTCACCACAACTGTATATATGGTTGGGAATATCATTTCCTTAGTTCTAGCATATTCTAAGGTTAATGCTTGAAGTTCTAAAAAAGTGGTTGCATGCTTTTTCATGAAATTAATAACATCCATTCTACTTTGTTCTAGGATGAATAACTTTTCATCGTATTCTGTAATACCGTTCTTTTCAGATACTATATAATCAGATGGTTCGATATACTCGTCTACCCACTCTTTTAGATCAAATATTTTTGGATTTTTCCGTTTCATTACAATCAATTTGATGATGCAAATATATAACTGAAATACATACATACAAGATGTATATTGTATTATTTTTAAAATTTTATATATGTATATGTATAACAGCGCATTAAAATTTGATATTGGTTATCTTAACAATCATTTTAAGCTTTTTATCTCAAAAAAATTAGTCTTTATAAATCATGTTAAACCACATTAGATTCAATTGTTAAAGAAATAGATTCAGTAGCTAAAGGACAACTATGAAATTTGTAACTAAAGATGTATAAAATTCAAATATTGGTTTACAAATAGTATTAAGGTACTTCTGGTTAATGTAACTTCTATATTCATAAATACAAATTGATATTATTAGTTAAGAATTGGATATGATGCTACAGCATATAGTTTATTATATATTAATTTATAATACTTAAAATTTCTTACTAGTGCCAGTATATTATTTTTTATATTCTAGTGCTAGTATCTAGTTATTATTATAATTCTATGTTGGTGAGTTAGAGCGTGTGAGTAGTCCCCCATTTTTTTATCAATGGTTGACACTCACATCCCATCCATGTTAGGTTGAGAATCGGACAAGGTTCAGTGAAACCTTGACTTGTCGGCTACTTACGAGTGTTCACTCACCCGGGTAACTACACCTTCCGACTTTGTGCTGGTGTTAACTTGCGTTACCGTCCCGTGGTAGTTAATAAAATGAATGCCGCCACCGTAGAAATACCCGTCCAACATTCAAGTTACTTTATAAATACATGATGAATTATAAAAAGTATGACAAAATATAAGAAAAATATTTCGGATTACAAAGAGCATCTGAATTTTTTGTACGACAACGTAATATTTATTGGTATGAGAAAAACCAATTACAATAAAAGAATCATGACCCGTGTAACCGAAGATCAATTAGAAATGATTATCAAGGAAACAATTAATGAACAAAAGACCCAAAGTAAGTTTCTGCGTGAGGCCATAATCGACAAACTAAAAAGTAAGAAATAATGGAAAGAGTAAAACTAATAGACAGGATGTACCTTTTTGAAGAGCCAATCTTAGTTACACCGGAAGAGGATGAATATGTTACATATATAATGGGAGAAATGAGATTTGATGAACAGAATGAATATTCACTTACAATTGATATTACCCCGCAACATTTAGCAAACTATATCATCAATCTAAAAAGAAGGAGTCCTTCAATAAGTGGAGTAACTTTAAATGATTTGGAGATAAATAATGAAAAGTAAACCTAGAATAGATAGTATATATAGGTTTAAAATTCTAACCGATATAACTGCCGAGGAGAAAGCTTATGCAAGAAAAATAATGAATCAATTGAACCACGATATGAAATATGTTTACCCAGACGATATTCCTTACACGAGTGATTCTGTTGTTAACATGATAACTAATATCAAACGTATTGCAGATAGATTAGGTATATAATACCACTAGGTCATATTCTGAAATTTTTCTGGGATTTTTTTTTTGAGTTTTCACCCCTTTTCTGAACTACCAGAATTTCCAGAAAAATTTTGCTTGAGTATTTATCCCCCCTGATTTAACGAGGGTTTTTACTATATATATCCCGGGATACGACAGGGACTCCCTCCCGTGAGGAGTCCCCGGGGAGACCCAAAAATAGTCTGGAGTAACTGTACTATTCTACCAGTAAATTTACATTAAAGTCAGTCTAGTTAAGTTCATTCCTGAAGTATGATCCTGTATAATCAAGTTTAATTTTTGTCTGGAACAAGCAACTGGATTTCCCGGATCTCGACTCCTTCAGATCGACACAAATTGTCTGGAGTTTTACCAGAAAATTGTTGCGCTAGGCGATCATAACCAGATCCCAAAATAGTCTGGAAAAACTTTCGGTAAAAAGAGGGAAAGTTACTCTCCAACACTAACAGTAGTTTATGTTTCACTTTGTACAAAAGTGAAACATGATGCATAAGGCGTTGATTGCATTGCTCTTATTTTTACCTCAAAAAATTCATGTTTTATTTATGTGTTTTTTCATTGCTTTTTGAAACTTTATCTGGAGCATAGCACCATGAAAAAGAAAAATACAACAACAACTTATTTGGAATGGGACAAGGTTTCATTTTTAATTAAAAAACTTGAGAAGGAAAAAGATTACAAATTTATGCTACTTGTTTCTATTGGATGTTTCTTGGGATTGAGGATTTCAGATATTAAACAATTGAGGTGGGTCGACTTGTATCAAAATGACAACCTTTCAATAATAGAAAAGAAAACGGGTAAGACTAGGAAGCTTATCATCAACGATGATCTGAAGAATATTATTAACATTGCACACCAGAATCTGTGTGTTAATCAGGAGGAATTAATTTTTCAAAACAGATTTGGCAAAGGTGCAATAAGTACCCAATACATAAACAGAAAATTGAAGGAGATATTCAATAGGTACTCGTTAAGAATCCAAGCCTCATCACATACACTAAGAAAATCGTTTGGTAGAAAGGTGTATCAGAATCATAATCAATCTGAACATTCACTTGTATTACTGATGAATATCTTCAATCATTCAAGTATTCAAATAACCAGACTCTATCTCGGTTTACGTCAAGAAGAAATAAACAATGTATATGAGGGAATTGAACTCTACAATTGATTTTGTCATACACGTTTCTGTATTATTTCAGAGACTTATAAAGACTGTTTTGTTGGTGGAATACTCCCCAAATACACTTACTTGATGGTGGTAGTGTAAGTTCAAACTAACAATTTCATGTCATACAAGAATAACCAACTTACAATAAGGGGTTATTCTTCTGCTGCTATCGAATATGAATCTTCGTTGGTTTCGTAAAGTTTACTACTAAAGTCGTTTGCTAGTAGTTTTGCTTGTTCTATTACTGTTTCTGTGGCCTTAGTTTCTAAATCTGGTGGGTAACCATGTTTGCGTAAAATCCTTTTTACCGCAATTCTCATTTTGGCTTGAATCGTTTCTCTCACAGTCCAATCAATGTTGGTATTTCTTTTTACTGTATCAACCAACTCACGTGCAATGTGTCGTAAAATTTCATCACCCAACACTGCAACAGACGAATCATTTACTTCAAGTGCAGTATAAAAAGCATACTCCCTAAAATCCAATCCCATGTCTTCACCTCGTCTGTCGGCCTCCTTAATATCCTTGGCCAATCGAATCATTTCTTCGATAATTTGAGCGGAAGTAATTAGGTTGTTTTGGTATGATTTCATTGATTTCTCCAACATCTCAGAGAACTTTTTTGATTGAACTAAGTTTACCTTTTGTCTGGTTTTGATTTCATCGTTTAGAAGTTTTTTTAGTAACTCCAAAGCCAGATTTCTATGGGTCATTCCTTTCACCTCAGCTAAAAATTCATCAGAGAGAATGGAAATATCCGGTTTTTTAATTCCGGCAGCATCAAAAATATCAATCACCTCATCGGCAACAACAGCATCAGACAAAATCTGTTTGATGGCTGTTTCTATTTCTTCATCTGTTTTTCCTTTACCACTTTGGGTTACTTTTACAATACGTGTTTTGATTGCTTGAAACAATCCAACAGTCTCTCTTATATCAGTAGTATAAGGGTGAGGTACAGAAATAGCAAAAGCCTTTGTTAATGCTGTTACAGCAGTAACGAATCTATTTTTACCGTTTTCTAATCCTAAAATATAGTTGGCTCCTTGTATTGGGAAGTATAATTTCTCTTTGGGTGTTTTACCAAAAAACGATTTGTAATCAAATCCTTTTGGTGCTGTATTATCAAGTGGTTGTTCGTTAAACATATTACACACCACTTCAAATTTACCCATCATTACTTCGGCAGCTTCATCTTGGTCGATAGTTGGTTTTCCTTTACCACCACTTTCGGTATATAATGATAACGCCTTCTTTAAATCGTTTGCTATACCAATGTAATCTACCACCAAACCACCATCCTTATCTTTATAAACCCTATTAACCCTTGCAATGGCTTGCATCAGGTTATGACCTTTCATCGGTTTATCAATGTAAAGTGTGTGCATGGATGGTGCATCAAACCCAGTTAACCACATATCTCTTACTATGGCAAGTTTTAATGGGTCTTTAGGGTCTTTTAATCGTTCACCTAGTGCTTTACGTTTAGCCTTGTTTCTAACGTGAGATTGAAAGTTTAATGGGTCGGATGATGAACCTGTCATTACCACTTTTACTGTACCTTCATTATCATCATTGCTGTGCCACTCCGGTTTTATCTTTATGATTTCATTGTAGAGGTCAACACATATTCTACGACTCATGCACACAATCATTGCTTTACCATCCAACACAGCATTACGTGATTCAAAGTGTTGAACAATATCTTTTGCAATTAATTTAAGTCTGTGTTCATTACCTACAATGGCTTCCAACCTTGCCCATTTAGATTTTAAACTTTGTCTTGAATTTAATTCTTCACCCTCGGTTAATTCTTCAAACTCTTCATCAACTCTTGGTTTTTCATCTTCCAATAAGTCAATTTTTGCTAGTCTGTTTTCATAAAATATCCTAACCGTTGCACCATCTTCTACCGCTTGCTGTATGTCGTACACATCAATGTAATCACCAAAAACGGCTTGGGTATTCTTATCCGTATTTTCAATGGGTGTTCCGGTAAAACCTATAAAGGAAGCATTGGGTAAAGCATCCCTCATGTGTTTGGCAAAACCATCCATAAAGTCATACTGACTGCGGTGTGCTTCATCTGCAATAACAACTATGTTTCTTCTTTCTGATAATAGTTCAAATTGTCCTTTTATGTTTTTAAACTTACCATCTCCAATCTCAATTTTCTCTTGTATTTCGGGTAAGAATTTTTGGATGGTAGTAAATACAATACCACCCGAACTTACACTAAGTTTCTTTTTAAGGTCGTCTCTGTTTTCTGCTTGTACAGGTGTTTGTCTGAGTATATCCTGACTTAAAGAGAACGTATCAAATAACTGGTCATCTAAGTCGTTTCTATCAGTTAAAACAATAAGTGTTGGGTTGTTTAATGCTAGTACCAATTTACCTGCATAAAACACCATACTTAAACTTTTACCACTACCCTGTGTGTGCCAAATTACACCGGCTCTTTGGTCACCATTTTCTGCTGTTGCTCGTTTGGTGGTTTCTACTGCTTTGTTTACCGCAAAGTACTGATGGTAACGAGGTACAATTTTGGTTATCTGTTCTTTGTTTAGATGAAATAGAATGTAATGTCTAATTAGGTCGGGTAATACCCTTTTATTGAGCATACCCTTAACCATTACCTCCATTTGTGGTATGTCTTCATCTGCAACAAATTTTCCATCAATTGATTTCCACGGAACAAAAAATTGTTTAGGTGCTGTTAAAGAACCATACAGTGCATCCCAACCATCAGACACAATTAATAGTGAGTTATAGGTAAACAGAGATGAAATGGTTTGTTTATAGGTTTGTAGTTGGTTAAACGCTGAGTTAATGGTTGCGTTTTCATCAACAGCGTTTTTAAGTTCAATTACAACCAACGGAAGTCCATTAACAAACAAAATTAAATCGGGGCGTTTATTAATGTTGTTTTCAATAATTGTAAATTGATTTACTACCAAAAACTCGTTGTTATCAGGGTTGGAAAAGTCTATTAACCATACCTTGTCACCAACAATTCTACCACCTTTTCGGTATTCAATATCTACACCCTCGGTAAGGTATTTGTGGAAGGTGTAATTGTTTTGAAATAAGTTGGGACTATCTGTACGTAAAACCTTCTTCAGCGCTTCTTCCTGTGCTTCTCCGGGGACGGTTGGATTCAGTCTGGAAATGGTATCTCTCAATCTTTGTTTAAGAACCACCTCATCAAACTCACGTTCTTGTGCAACACCATCTGGTGAAATATCTGCACCGTTAACGTATGAGTATCCAAGGTCTATAAACTCTTGGATAATGATTTGTTCTATATTGTTTTCAGATAGTATGGCGGCCATGGTTATGGGTTTATATTTCTGATACCTCCAACTCACCGGAAATGAGTTTTGGTAAAAGGGTGTCTCGGAGTTGTGTTAGTTGCTGGTTTTGGTTTGTGAAATTATAGATTAACGAGTCTTTCTCTTTTACCAACTCATCAAAACCGTTTGAGGTGGAAAAAGGAGGTATGATTGTTTTAATGTTGCCTAAAGTTTCTTTATTTATTGAACCGAAGACAGTACCTTCGTTATCATAAGATTTCAATTCTCCCTGAATAGATAGCATTTTGTAATAAGTGTATGAAAACAACTTTCTTGGATGTGAAATTGAACCAAGGCCCCGGCCAATACAACAATCATGTTCAGCCATATTAATATCCCCAACGGGAGCTCTTACACTAATTAACGTCTCGAACTTCTTAGCAACCTTTTTTGGGTCATTTGTATACATTCGTACTGAAGGATACCTAAAACCAAAGTCCGAACGTCCCTGAAAGAATATCATTCCATCTCCTGTTTCATTGTATGTGTCTCCTTTTGGAGATTGACCCATATTAAGGTTGAATTCATCTTTTAAAGTTCCAACTACCCAATCCTTTGGAATCTCACCCAACTCACTATCCTTCATTTCACCACCGGAAGATTTGTAGGGTTCACCATTTTCATTAGGAAACTCAAAATCAATAAACCAACGTTTAAATAAGGTTTGTGCAAGGTTTTCTAACTCCTGATTGATTTTGTTGTTGAGTTCTATTTTATCATCAAGTGAGGAGAGGATTTCAGCAATGGCGGTTTGGGTTGGGAGGTCGGGGAGATTGAATTTTAAATTCTTTACAACCGATGCAGATATTTCAGCAAAAGTTGTTCCTGTACCATAGGACTTGATGTACTCCATTTTTGCTTTTAGCAAATAGTAAACAAAGTTATAATCAGCTTTTTCTGGATTAACTACAATACTTTTAAAACCCTGGTTAGTGCATACTTCATTAGCAGCAATAGCCAAATATCCTATAGGTGCTCTGGATGTTAATAGGATAGTATTCTTCGGAACCATCCTTGAAGAAGAATTTGATAAACCTTCTATTGTTATGTTTCTCTCACCATTTGCAATGTGCCTATTTGTGTAATTGGTCAAGTCTTTTGGTGTTAGCCAAGGAATGTTACCACCGTAAAAATGTGGCACTTTTGTTGAAGGTGTACCACCACCAACAACATCAGCAATTTCTTCTATTTTATATTCTTTCCAAATAGCCATCATGCTTCAGTTTCGTAGTTTAAATAATAATCAACATTAAAATATCCGTTCTCAAGTTCAACCACACCGCCTAATGCATATTTATATTGATTATCTTCAGTTTGACTTATAAAGTCTATTATTTTTTTATGGTCATTCTCTCTATTTGCTTTATTCCAATAGCCTTTAAATTCAAGCACTAAAATATTTTCTTCATTAGAATTTCTTCTGTGTAACAAAACATCTGGAATAACACCACCGGAAAAGTTTTTTGTATTCTTAGGCTTACCCAAATTGCGATTGTACTCACAATCTAAATTGTAGCCGCTGAAAGAACTTTTTGATAACAACTCCGCGAAATAAAGCCCGAAACGAAAAACTACACTTCTTTCATTTACGGCAAACTCTATTAATTCCTGGTCTTGTTGATAAAGGCTTTGTAATGCTTCATCAACTATACCTTTCAGCTCTTTTATATGTGCAGTTGATAGTTTCACTTATTTGCTCTTATTCTTCGTTTAATTCTACAAAAGACACTAGAATGTCTTCAATCTTTGGTTTTTTATTACCGGCTTGTTTTGTTTCTCTACGTTCAATAACCACATCATAAGTTTTATCAAAATGAATAAGGTATGACATTTCTAGACGTGCTTTATCCATTTTGCCTTTTGATGTGTTGTCTTTATCTTCAATATCTTCAAACTCGTAATAACCTGTCTTAACGTTTAAGGCAATAAAGCGACCTGTAATTTTGATGTCTGTTTTTTCATCATACTCCAATTTTTCAAGCACACTTAAAATCTCATTGGCCTTGTCAAAATTTAAGTCTTTACGGTCAGACACTTTAGTGACAGCGTTTTCGTACCGAATGTAAAATTTGAGTTTTGATCCAATAATGGTTTGTAGCAAACCTTTGTAACTAGTAATTATCTTTTTATCAATAGACTTGACAAATTCTGCAAGTTGCTCATATTTTTCAGAGGCACTGATAAAGTTCATCACAAATTGGATAAACATGTCTTCATCTGACGGTACGCCTTCCATTGGAACAGCTGCCGATGCTGGCTTAAATAATGCACTAAAAGAGCCTCCTGCTTGTGCAAAATAGTTTATCTGTGTACTATGTTTTAGTGCGGCCCTGTCAATATTTGGTTTATTATTCTTGTCCTTTGGTGCTGTTCTTATTCTTTGCTTAATAAATGCTTTGCCTAAGCCTGATGTAATCTCGTGTAAGCTATTCATTGCAGGGCCGAAAATGTCAATATCTATTTCATTATACGGAACTTTGGAAGAGTTTTTGAAATAGGTTTGAAGTATGCCTGTATTGTACTTCAAAGAATAATTTGTTAAATCTAAATCATCTGAAAGAGGGTCAAAAGTGTATTTAGTGTTTCTGTCCGGCAAATAAGATTGAGGTATTTGATCTGGAAATATCATTAAAATATTTTGATAATTCAGGTCAACATCAATATCAACTTTATAAACAAAGTTGTCGTTTGGCTCTGTTATGATGTTATAGAATGTCAGCTTTCCGTTCAAATATGCTTGAAGCCTTTCTATCGAAACCCTTACTACCAACCAACGATTGAATGTATCATCTACATCTGCCCAAAAAAACAAATAATTTTCGTTGTTGCCCGATCGAAAATGTGACAACAAAGGACCATCATAATAAATGAGGTCGCTTACTTTTTGCAAGTCCTTTATGGGAAGCCTTTCCAGTAATATGCCGTTAATTGCTTCCATCAGATTAATTTTTCAATTGGTATGAATTTGTTGGATAGGTTACAACTTTCAAATTCAAACAAGTCAAAGTGAGTGTGTTTGCCTTCTTCTGTAATCAAACCATCATTGCCATCAATTAAGCCTGTACTTAGTGTTTCACCAACCGCTTTGTAAAATTTAGGGATGTGTTTACTGTGTTCTAAAAAAAATTGTTTTGCACTATCTGGTCTTTTAAAGCAAGAAAGGCCATACAATGAACATTTTTTTTGATCCTTCTCATTTAATACTCTTTGAGGATTATTTGCACCAGGGGGCTTGTGGTTTTTTATATGATAAGGATCTTCAAACACAAAACGAAATGTTTGCAGATTATTAGGCACTATTAATTCATCAGGAGGGCAGCAGATACCCATCTGTTGAATTTTTTCAATTTCTCGTTTATATTTTAATTTTTCGGTCATATCTCAATCCCCACTTTTTTAAGGTTCTCTTTAATACGTTTCTGTAATTCTACTGATTCAGTAAAATGTAATTTCAGGTTGGTTGTTATCCCTTGTATTTTTTCCTCAAAGGAAACTCCATCGTCTTCTACATCTTCAGTACCTACATAACGTCCGGGTGTTAAAACAAAATTATTATCTTCAATATCCTTTAGTGTGGCCGATTTACAAAAACCTTGTATGTCTTCATATCCTCCATCTTTACTTCTCCACTTGTGGTATACTTCAGCAATTTTGCTTATGTCATCATCGGTAAAGGCTTTGTTTTTTCTACTCACCAATGTACCAAATTTACGTGCATCAATAAATAGTATTTCGTTCTTACGTTTACGGTATTTACCATTGGTTTTATTACGTGCCAAAAACCATAAACAAGCAGGTATTTGGGTATTAAAAAACAACTGTGTAGGTAGTGCAACCATACAATCAACCACACCATCCAAAATCATGTTTTTCCTAATCTCATTTTCTCCACCAGAGTTTGAGGTCATAGAACCATTGGCCAACACAATACCTGCAACACCACTAGGACTAAGTTTATTTAAAACCAATTGTAACCAAGCATAGTTGGCGTTTCCGGCAGGTGGTACACCATATTTCCATAAGTGTGAATCCTGTAATGACTCGGCACCATAATCAGAAATATTGAAAGGGGGATTCATGATGGCGTAATCCACCTGAATGTCTTTGTGTCTATCGTTGTGTAAGGTATCGCCTAATTCAATTTTGGCATCAATACCCCTGATGGCTAGGTTCATTTTGGCTAGCTTGTAGGTGGTTGGGTTACTCTCTTGTCCATATACCGCTATATCCCCAATTTTACCTCCGTGAGCTTCCAAAAATTTCTCACTTTGAACGAACATACCTCCAGACCCACAGCAGCCGTCATAGATACGGCCATTGTATGGTTCTAACATTTCAACTAGGAGTTTAACAATACTGTCTGGAGTATAAAATTGTCCGCCACGTTTACCTTCAGCATCAGCAAACATTCCTAAGAAATACTCGTACACTCTTCCCAACAGGTCTTTACTATTCTGACCGGGTTCATTGAAACCAATGTTTCCAATTAGGTCAATTAACTCACCCAAACGTTTTTTATCAAGTGCCGGTCGAGCATAATCTTTTGGTAAAACACCTTTCAAATTGGGATTGTCCTTTTCAATGGCATCCATTGCATCGTCAATATCTTTACCAATGGTAGGGAGTTTGGCTCTTTCGTATTGAAGGTATTCCCAACGTGCAATGGTGGGTACGAAGAACACATTCTCTGCTAGGTATTCGTCCTTATCTTCCGGGTTTGATAGTGGGTCACTACTTAACTTGGTATGTAGTTCTTTAAAACTATCTGATATGTATTTCAAGAAAATCAATCCAAGTACTATGTGTTTGTACTCGGCAGCATCCATGTTATTACGTAATTTATCTGCTGTAGCCCAAAGGGTCTTTTCTAAATCTTTTACCATTCTTGTGTTGGTTGTGGCTTGGTTAGTTGAGTATTCGGGTTAATTGGGTTTATACTAAAAATTTAATTCGGTTAACACAGAATCAATTTTTTCGGAAAACTAGGTTTTTTAGAGATAAAATACACGTATTATCATCAAAAAAATTGAATCCGGGTTTGGATAAATACATTCACGCACACAATCAGAA
This sequence comes from Bacteroidetes bacterium UBA6183, assembly GCA_002422865.1. Classification (GTDB taxonomy): domain Bacteria; phylum Bacteroidota; class Bacteroidia; order UKL13-3; family UKL13-3; genus UBA6183. Next base: position 35,873 of record DITN01000094.1, read on the forward strand.
TTTTTACCGATTCATCAAATAATGGTTTAAATTATTTAAGTTTATTTTACTTCCTTTACGAAAATAAATGACACACAAAAAAACAATAGGATTGAAAATTTACCCGGTATCAACCGAAACGGAGTTGGATTTACAACTCATCGAAGGAGGGGTGTCAGCCGGATTCCCTTCACCTGCTAGTGATTTCTTAGATCAGGCAATTGACTTGAACAAACACCTTATAAAGAACCCATCAACTACATTTATTGCTGTAACTGATGGTAACTCCATGAAGGATGCAGGGATTACGGATAAGGACTTATTGATTATTGACAAATCATTAAGACCAACTAACGGTAAAATTGCGGTATGTATTATTGATGGAGAATTTACGTTAAAACGACTGAAAGTAACCAGAGAGGGTATTTGGTTAGTTCCGGCTAACAATGAGTTTAAACCGACTAAAATTACCGAATTTAACGATTTTTCGATATGGGGTATAGTTACCTATTCTATTCAAAAACACTAAACCATGTTTGCACTAGTTGACTGCAATAATTTCTATGCATCTTGTGAAAGGGTTTTTCAACCAAAACTCAGGAACAAACCTATTGTTGTTCTATCAAACAATGATGGGTGCGTAATTGCACGAAGTAATGAGGCTAAGAAATTGGGTGTTCCAATGGGTGCAGTAGCGTTCGAATACAAGGAATTATTTGAAAAGAATAATATTCATGTTTTCTCAAGTAACTACGCGCTTTATGGTGATATGAGTAATAGGGTTATGACTTTGTTATCAGAATTTTCACCTGATGTTGAAGTTTACAGTATTGATGAAGCTTTCTTAAAGCTTGAAGGGTTTGAAAAATATTTCGATTTCAACGAGTATGGTAAACAAATGAGGGAAACTGTCACCACCGGAACAGGTATACCCATAAGTGTTGGTATTGCACCAACAAAATCATTGGCCAAGGTGGCCAATAAAATTGCCAAGAAATTTCCTGAACGTACCGAAAATGTGTATGTGATGGATACTGAGGAAAAACGAATTAAGGCACTGAAATGGTTACCCGTGGAAGATGTATGGGGAGTTGGACGACAGCACAAAATTAGACTGGAAAAATTGGGAGTAAAAACTGCTTATGATTTCACCTGTCAAACGGAAGAATGGGTAAAGAAAAACATGAGTGTGGTCGGTTTGAGGTTACACAAAGAACTTAATGGTGAATCTTGTCTGGATATTGATATTCCTAGTGACAAGAAGAATATTGCAACAACAAGAAGTTTTGATTCAACCCACGAGGATATAGAATACCTGAAAGAAAGAGTAGTTACCTACGCCACCATTTGTGCAAAAAAGTTACGAAAACAAGGTTCGTGTGCAAACTCACTGATGGTGTTTGCACATACCAATCGTTTCAGAGATGACTTACCTCAATACTCCAAAAGTTGTGTTATTAAACTACCATTCCCAACCAACTCAGATATAGAGATTGCAAGGTTTGCAGTACAAGCCCTTGAGAAAATTTATAAGAAGGGTTATCAGTATAAAAAGGCGGGTGTAATTCTGATGGACTTTACCCCGGAGAGTAATATCCAAATTAATATGTTTGAAAACAGTAACCCAAAACATAAAATTGCAATGGGTGTACTTGATAAAATAAACGATGGTATTGGTAAGGTTACTGTTAAACTAGGTTCTCAGGATAAAGACCGAACTTGGAAAATGAGACAAGAGAAACTATCACCAAGGTACACCACCAGAATTAATGAACTTATAAAAATCAGATCATAATGTGTTTTCATTCCAGACAAATTTCTAAACCGGAAACTCTCGAGCAACGTTTCGATGCCAAGTTCACCGAAAGCAACTACGAGGGTAAAGACAGGTTTATTGGTTTTTCATACCCACAAACCCCAGTAATCACCAATGTAAACGAACATACAATTGATTTATACCATTGGGGGTTGATTCCTTTCTGGGCCAAGGATGACAGTATCAGAAAAAACACCTTGAATGCTAGAATTGAAACTCTGAGTGAAAAACCATCATTTAGGAATAGTATAAAAAACCGTTGTTTGATTTTGGTTGATGGATTTTACGAGTGGCAGTGGAAAGACCCGAAGGGAAAGGAAAAACAACAATACCTTATTACACTTGACAAGGACGAACCTTTTGCGTTTGCAGGTATATACTCAGATTGGGTTAATAAGGAAACTGGTGAGGTCATAAAAACCTATTCAATCATCACAACTGAGGCCAATGAGTTAATGGCAGAGATACACAACAATAAAAAACGTATGCCTGTAATACTTACACCGGAAAACGAAAAGTTGTGGTTACACGGCACCGATGTAAATGAGTTTTTCAAACCTCAAGTTGATTTGAAGGCGTATGCGATTTAGTTTTAAGGAATTTGAAATTCTTCAACTTAAATTTTAATAATGGAAATACAATTATTCGAAGAAGACAAAAGAAACGATTTTGTCGACTTAACACCTTATCTCATACCTGAAACAGTAAAACTTATTGATGAAATCGAGTCAAAAATAGGACGAAAGGTACATCTTAGGAAGGTATATGATCCATTGGAATGTTGGCAGATAAGAAAGTCAGACCCAATGCATATTGATATGCCTGTTCATCAAGAAGGAGACATAATATCCTTTACACACGAGTTGCTTCATATTTATTTCGATTTTGTGCTTGGGATGAGGGTAAGTGATTTTCAAGTACTAAACTTTACTAATCCCTATAATGACACATATTCCGATCCGTGGTTACTTTCTGGTAGTTTTATAAGTATGATAAACAATCTTCAACATCATAAGATGATACCATACTTTGAATCGTTTAATTTCCCTCGTGAAAGAATCGTTTTAAACTACTCTAATCCAATTGAGGTTTATGAATCGTTGGAGCAGTTTATTAGGCGTGATATTAATTATGATATTCCTGTTGAAAGATATCATTACTCACTATTCTGTGCGGATTATTTAATCATGGAATATTATGTCCCGAATCCATTGGTAAGGGAGAAACTTAAAACAGAATTTTCTGAAAAAATTGATAAGAAACTAGTTGGATTGAGGAGTCAATTCCAACCTATCATTGAAAAGTGGGATAGTGATTATAATAACCTGAAAGAGTTACTATCAGAAATTAATTTTACGGCACACAAGTTTGCCGAAGACTTAAAATGAATCACTTTAGGTTCTAAATAATTGTTTTCCTATAAAGGGTTAATTTCCTTCAAAAACAAACTCCAAACATAACCTCTGGCAACAGCAGTAGTCATGAAATAGGAGTTAGGTTGTACCAAATCATGAGGGTCGATTGACTTCAGTTTTTCAATATGAATTTTAAACTCGGGTCTAATTACTGTTTCGATTTCTTCAACATATACAGTGTAGTTATTTACAAACTCTATTGCATCCATTGTGCTAAGATGTTTGATTTAGTTTATACTGCCTAATAGTTTTTTAATCGTTTTAACACGATTTCAGTGTTTAATTGAAGTCAGAGTTGATTCGGAATTAAAAATCGACTGGAGGTACCCCAGAACGACCCAGAATTGATTTTTGGTTTCGGTAAATTGAAAGAGTAGATTCATTATTTCATTACAACTAGATAGAAATAAAAACTAATCGTTATTAACCCTCAGCAATTAGAACTGGATATTAATTTTTGAGTCCTAAAATTCGAAGAATTTCATCAAATATCCTTTCACCATCATAGAATAGTTTAGTGCGGTTTTTAACATTATCCTCCATCTTCGGAATCAGTCTCTCATATTCTGATATTAGAACTTCAATCTTCACAATTTGTGAGTCAGTAAATTTATTTTGTTGCTTGGAACCAATCTTAATCTCTAAATCTTCGGAAATTTTATTTAGTCTTTCATAGTTAGTTGTGAATAAGACCCATGAACTAATTTCATTACTGATTTTCTTAGCATTTTCAATGAGTTCATCCCAAAATGGATCTATTGGATGTGGTTTACCTTCGATTTCGTCAAGATATGGCTGTAAAGCTCGTTTATGATTGTTTAACACGCGTGTCTTTTGAGCAAGTCCGTTATGCTCATTAATTACTGAATCGTATCTTTTGTGAAGTACAATTAATTCATCTAGGCCATTAAAAAATTCCTTTAGATCCTCCATTTTATCCTGATTTTTAAAGAAAACCACTGCAAATGGAGTGCCAGAAACCCTAAATTTCTTTATACTTAATACCAGAGCGGTTATTTTATTCGGTTTCGGTAAATTGACAGATTTTGGAATTGCACAAAAAAGCCCCCAAAGTGGGGGCTTAGTTTGATTATTTTATACTGGTTATTGGAGCAATATTTTCCTTATGTCAACAATATTACCACTGTTGTCTATTAGTTGGAGGAAATATATACCATTACCACCCCAAGCAGTAATGTCAATGTTAAACTGCTGTTGGTTGATGTTACTTTGAAATACTTGTTGTCCCAAAGAGTTCATGATCTTAATTGAGTAACCAGTCATCTTTGATAGATTACCATTGTCAATTGTGATCTTGTCTTTCGTTGGGTTTGGATAAACTTTCAATGTGTTTTCAAATGTAATTGGGTTGTATCCTGTTCTATTCACATTTATAACCAAGGTGTCAGTTACACTGATTCTATCGACACATAAATTAGCGTTATAAAGTCCTTTTATTTCTGATTCTGTTAATGCACGGTTCCAGATTCCGATGTCATCAACTAAACCATTTAAAAATCTGTTCGGAGTTCCCAAACCATTGTCACACCCAAAATATAATGGATTGGTACTATTACAAACTGTTGAACTAATATTATTTGAGTCTTTTAACACCCCATTTACAAATAATTTAGCACCATTTGAGCTTCTTACTATTGTAAAATGTATCCACTTAAGTGAATCAATATTACCTCCAATTAAAGAGTTTTGAGGATACATTTGAAAATCACGAGTTACAACAACTAATTCCTTAGAAGAACTGATAAAAACGGCATAATCGTCACTGCTATTGTTACAGTTTTTATTCCCATACCATTTAGTTACAACTCCACTTAATAAATTTTGATTATTTGGAAATCTGTTTACATACAACCATCCTGAAATAGAAAACTCTGTTGGGCTTGATATATTTGGGCTGTTTGATATCGTAATGTATTTGTTTTGACCTGTTTCAACAGAGGTGTTATTTCCAAATCTATCAGTCGATAAAACTGAACCATTTAATATCCCATTATTACCATTACCACTAATGTCATTTGCGTTACCATTGAATGGCCACCATCCAACTAATCCATTTGTTGGTACGTATGATGGAACATTTTGAGAGAAAACAGTGTTGGAGAAAATTGTAATTCCAATTAGTATTGTTATAAAGTATTTCATATCGATGAGTTATTATTATTTGACTGTTACTGAAGAAGGATTTTTCTAAATTCAACAGTGTTTCCAGTTTTATCCATCAGATGTAAATAGTAAATACCATTACCACCCCAAGCAGTTATGTCAATATCGAATTGTTGTTGATTGATATTACCTTGAAATACCTGTTGTCCCAATGAGTTCATAATCTTAATTGAATAACCAGTCATCTTTGATAGATTACCATTGTCAATTGTAATTTTATCTTTGGTTGGGTTTGGATAAACTTTCAACGTGTTTTCAAATGTAATTGGGTTGTATCCTGTTCGATTTACATTTATGATAAGTGTATCAGTTACCGCAATAGATTGAAAACAAAGACTTGCGTTATAAAGTCTTTTTATTTCTGATTCTGTTAATGCACGGTTCCAGATTCCGATGTCATCTAACTTTGAGTTAATATGATCAAACATGTTTGTTCCCGCATATCTTGCACCAAAGGTTAGATTTGCTGTATTGTTGATGTTATGGATAACCGAGGTAGTATCGGTAAAATGTAGATTACCATTGATATAAATTTTAATGATATTTCCTGTTCGAGACAGTACATAACTTTTCCAATTATTTAAAAGATTTGAACTTGATCGATAACTATAGTAATCTGACATCAAGTTTTGATTTAGTTCTAAGGATGGTGCATTTCCCCAAGACATTGAGAAAAAGTTTCCATATCCTATATCTTTTCTTTTGGAAATCAATGTTCCGCCATTTATAGAGTCTACGTCTTTAACCCAACAAGAAATAGTAAAGTTACTATTTTGAAAATTCCCAACTGTATTGTTAATGTATATAAAGTTATTTGTTCCATTAAAACTATATGCCGTTGCTGAATTATCAAATCTATCACCAGTCAATGTGGCCCCAATCACCGTACCATTATTCCCATTACCACTTTCATCATTAGCATTACCATTAAATGGCCACCAACCCACCAGTCCATTTGTTGGAACGTAGGTAGGAAGATTTTGTGCTTGCGAGTAGTTTAACCAACCAAACACAAGGATTAATTTTATAATAAATTTGTTCATTTTGTTTTAAGTTTTGATGGACATGTACCGATTAAAATAATATCCCCTATTTTAATCAAATAGGGGAGACATTGTATTTTGACTATTTATTCTAATTACTTATTTGGATGTAAAACTAAAATCGCCCTTTGCAACAATTGAATTGTTCTTTTTGACATTGAAAGTTCCAACAATTTCACCGGGTACTGAATACTTTGTAAAGGTTATTTCAGCATAGTCGTATGATAAGTCATTACCATTTATCATTGCAGAAAATCCAAAATCATCTTGGTTGTTCATCCAATTACCACTTGATGTGTATTTCTTATTGATTTTTACGTTTTTGCCAATCTTATCTGATGGCCAAATATCAAGTGTTGCGTCATTATTGGTGTCAAAATAAACAAACAACATTGCTCTATTTGTTGATTGAAACGAAAATGTATTGTTAGAGTTTGGGATTGGATCATTTGTAAATGTTGCTTTTAGTTTAGACCCATTTGTAATTTCTAAATTGAATGTTCCACTATTTGAGGCAGTGGTGGTTTCTTCTTTTTTGCAACCAATGAATAACGATCCAATTAACAACAATGTCAATAATTGAACTCTAATCTTTAGAATATTTTTCATTAAAATAAGGATTAAAATTTAAAGAATACTCCTGCATTTACACCAAAAGCTGATGTAGACTCCACTTCAGTAAATATGTAATGATATTTAACATTTGCGTTTACTCCGAAGTTGTCTGTAATACTGTAATTAGCCCCTAAAATCGATGCCATTCCAAAATTACTTGTTGATAATGATGCACCATCCCCAGAAATTCCAATTCTGTAAATTCCTAAATCGGCACCGAAATACGGACTAAAATCATTATCAGTAAAGCTATACTCTATAGAACCAGTTATTGGCATAATAAAAGAGGTTAACTCATCTCCCATAAAGTCATATGTCTTTGAATAATACCCGAAATTAACACCAGTCCTAATTTTCTCATTTATGTCATACCTTCCAGACAGACTAAATCCTAAATGGGCATCAGAGCCTTCGGCTGTTGGTTTAAATAGACCCAAATTTAAACCTGCTGAGATTTGTGCGTTTGAAATGGTCGAGCATAATAGACAGAATACCAAAATGCTTAGTTGATTAATAGTTGTTTTTTTCATGATTAATAAATTTAATGATTGTACCTACTCGTTTGGATTTTCGGTTAACGTCCCCCGTTTATACCTTTGGGTAAGGCCGTTTATTAATGTGGGTTCTGGACTCCACAGTAATAGGTTTCGTCATCATTAGATTTTGGGCTTAAAAATTCTTTGCAACATAATTTTGTTATTTTTTAAAATAGTACTATGTTAGTACCGTAATAATACTTACACAGTACCATGAAAATGTTAGAGTTTGAATCAATCTCGGATAGATTAAAGAAAATTCGAATTGAAAAGAATGTAAGTCAAGATTTTCTGGCCAAGAAAATTGGCATAACACAGAAGGCATATTCAAAAATTGAAAACAATGAGACTAAACTCAATGTTGAGGTACTCCAAAAAATATCAGATATATTAGAAGTTCCTGTTGAATCATTTTTTAAAGGTTCAAGTTCACCTGTTTTAAATGACTTCAGTAACCGTTCAGGCGGAGACAATGTGGTGTATAAGAATGGATCTGTTGAAAAGGTAGAGGAGTTGTATGAGAAAATTCTCAAAGCAAAGGATCAGGTGATACAATCCAAAACTGATGAAGTGGAAACCTTAAAGTTGGTAATTAAAAAGATAAAAGAGGTAAAGTAATCTTGATTTCGGTTATTCTACCGATTCTAATAATAGTTTAACTAATTTTATACTGCTGCGGATATTGGGAAGTAGTTTCCGGGTAACTGAAGTGTGAATTTTATTGGTGGTTTAATTTTATCGGGTACTGCACCATAATCAGGTATCAATTCCAATAACCTGTCTTTTATCGTTTCGGGATATAAGTCTTGAATTATTATTTCTCTAGGCCTACAAGCCGAGAGTATTTTTCTATCAATTTCTGCGTTGAAAAATGGGAATGAATAACCAACAATAATTAGTCTTTCGGTATTTTTAATTACATCAAGGATGTTTGTAATCATATTATCAAATCCCGGATATTTTTCATCTTTTTCCCAAGCAAAATTGAAGTATTTGAATACATCTGCTCCAGTTAATTTACCTTCAGGGAATAACTCTTCAAATTCAACAAGGTAATCTCCAATTTTAGCACTATCACTCCTTTGTGTATTAGGATTAATATTAATATCATGTGGTGTAACACCATTAGACCCTTCATTCTGAAAAACCCTATCCATAAAAGCATTTCCGTTTAATTTGAACATCGAAAACCTATTTGGATCTATTATCTTGTTTTTAGCCTCGTTTAAACTTTTTTGATTTGGATGAATTTGATACTTGTTTTTAATAACATTAATCTTTTCGTTCGTGTAGTTTTGGATGGTATGTTCAACCTGTAAGTCATAGTTCCATGTTATTATTTTAATATCATCACGGAGTTTAATCCCATTAACATCGTTTTCGGCAATAGAGGCGATTAGGTTGTCATATCTTTTATCTATTAAGAGTTGATATTTTGTATTTTTACCTTCAAATCCAACACACTGTTCGAAGAAAAAGTAGGAAACCAATCCTCTTTTAAGCCTTTTTAAACTTTCATGGTCACCCTTTAAAGAAAACTTTCGTGCCAATGTATCAACTGTTTGATGAATTTCAGATTCAGTATATAAGAACTCTAAATCGTCTTTAATAACTCTCAGAGTGTTCTGGTGTTCTCTTATCCTACTATCTAATTTTTGGAGTAATGGAGAATATACGTCAGTGGTAATATAGCTTTCAATAAATTGAGATAAATCTTTTATACGGTCTCTCAAACCATCAATAGTAGGAATTGCTTGGATACTTGCACCTGCACCGAGGTAATAAACAGTGTTTTTCATGTTGGTTATACAATTTTTGTACAATTTATTGGGATAACCCTTACGAAAACAAACAAGATTTGCACACGACTATGTTGTGTTGGGCTTGGATATTGATATTACAGTTACTGCTCAAATCACTGCTCAATTTGTGTTTTTTAACACGACTTTTTCCTTGAAGATTATTGATGGTACTGGGTTTCGGGGGATTGGTAGTGGTTGGTTCTTAAAAGTGAACTATTCTATCCATTGAACTACGAGACCATTTTCATACAACTCACAATTTGAGTTCATGGGCGAAAATAGTAAACGTAGCTGGTTAATAAAATCGTTTTTTCATCTTTTATCATAAATCTAACACAACACAACATAAATGGTTAACTACCCGTGCAATGTACATATATGGTATAAACTGAGTAAATACCTACTTTTGTAAAAATTTAAACCTTGGAAAAAACACTGTTGAACATTGGATTTAGAAATGCCGTACTTAACTTAGCCCTGAAAACCATTAAGTTAAGGTACAAAAATTCGTTTTTGGGTATTTTTTGGAGTATGCTTAATCCGCTGTTGTTTTTACTTATTCTAACAGTGGTTTTTAAAGAAATCAATCATATTGAGAACTTTTCGCTATATGCGTTAAGCGGGTTGATATTCTGGAACTTCATCTCGGCATCCATCTTGCAAGTACTCACTTCGTTTATAGATAATGCGTCCATTCTTAAATCGGTAAATTTACATCCGTTTAGTTTCCCGCTTTCGGCCATGTTTGCAGCAGTTATTAATTTACTGCTTACATTTATACCATTTTTTGTCATCATGTTCTTCCTCAATTTCCAGTTAAACTACAGCATCATTTTTGTTATTCCGCTTATTGTAGTTACTGCAATATTTGTGTTGGGGTTTGGTATGATGTTGGGTACACTAAATGTGTTTTTCAGGGATATACAATTGCTTTGGAATACCATTATTCCGGCTTTTTTCTATTTTACACCCATAGCTTACACACCTGATTTGGTGCCCGAAAGTACCCGTCACCTGCTTAAACTTAATCCGTTTTATTACTTTGTAGAGTCGTTTCACGATATTTTCTACAGGTTTAAACACCCTGATGGATTTAATTTTTTAGTATGCACAGTAATGGCTGTTGTAGCTTTTGCCATTGGGTATACTTTATTTACCAAATACAGAAAGGGGTTTATATCTAACATATGATAAGCCATAACAACTTTGCAATTAAGCTAACAGATGTAGACGTTTGTTTTTATGTTAGAGAAAACGGTGCAGTATCTTTTAAAGAAGTGCTGTTTAGTTTGGGTAAGCGCACTTTTTTAGATAAAAAATTTGTATTGCGTAACATTAACCTGGAGGTACAACATGGCGAGAGTATTGCCTTGTTGGGTAAAAATGGTTCAGGTAAAAGCACTTTGTTAAGGGTGTTATCGGGTATTATAGAACCTGAAAAAGGCAAAGTAGAAGTAAACGGGAGCATTGCTCCTTTATTAAGTTTAGGTGTAGGGTTAGAATATGAAATGACGGGCCTTGAAAACGTAAAGTTACTTTGTGCTTTAATGGGCATGTCGCAAGCAGAAATAAAAAAATACACCCCCGAAATTATTGAGTTTTCTGAATTAGGCGAAGCTATTAATTGGCAGGTTAAACGATACAGTACAGGCATGATGACCCGCCTTGCATTTAGCATTGCTATCATGAAACAACCGGATATTTTGTTGATTGACGAAGTATTGTCTGTTGGCGATGTAGGATTCCAAAAAAAGTGTTTAAGAAAAGTGGAAGAAATTAAAGCTAAGGGAGCAACCATTGTTTTTGTGTCTCACAACTTTAACGAAGTAAAAAGTATGTGCAGCAAAGGTGTGTTGGTAAACAATGGAACCATAGATTTTATTGGTGATATTGAAGAAGCAGGTGAAAGATATTCAAAATTATTTTAGCGCAGCAAATGGGAAAAAAGAACATACTGCCTAAAAACAGCTTACAAAGGGCAGAGTACACAGCCTTACTAAACACGGTAAAAAACTACGAAGAACGTATCAAAGAAATTGAAGGTAGTTCATACTGGAAAATGTATTTGTTTTTTACCAAAACCAAACTCATTTTAACCAGCGACAGTTATTTAAAAGATACCCGTTGGCCTTTTATTCAAAGGTTGTTTTTCTTGTTTTCAAAACCGGGCTTAATGCTTGTTTATAAGTTTTTTAAGCAGCTATTTTCTATTTTATTAGGTGCAGTAAATTATGTGTTGGGTATAAAAAAGGATGATGACGAAAGTGGATATAAGTCTTTTAAACAAAGACGTTTTCCACGCGAGGTTGATTTGGAAGCCATGGCACAAAATATTGTTAACTTCAAACAACAACCACATGTGCAAATCTTTGTAAAGGTTGATGATGAGGACTTGTCGTTTTTGAATCAGTTTTTAAACGCCTTGCAAAGTCAAGTTTATCAGCACTTTTTTGTAAGTTTTATTGTTAATGATGAGTCGGATATGATAAACTACGTACTCAATAAAACCATCGAAAACGATTTCAGGTACAACATCATATCCAACCAAAACAAACCCGAGTTGATTTGCGATTACGCTTTATTTACTTCTTTAAATTGCATTTTAAGAGCCGATTGTTTGTACGAGTTTGTCAATGAAATTAACAAATCGGGCAAACCACAATTTATATATACTGATAATGATTTTTTTGATCCACTGAGCGTCAACGAAACCATCAACCCATATTTTAAACCAGATTGGAGTCCGCATACCATTTTATCGCGTAACTATATTGGCAATTTATTTTTAGTACATAAAGATACATACCACAAAGTTGCTGTTGCACAGTTTGATAATTTTTATGGTTTAATTTTAGGATTTACCCATCGGCAAACAACAGTAAAACACATATCAAAAGTGTTGTACCACGAGTATAAAGAGGAAGTTACCATTGATAAAATACACCAAAACCACATTACACTAAATCACTTTTTACATCAACATTACCAAGGCGCGTATGCCCGTGTGTCTGATGCGTCATTTGGTTGTTTTGAGCCTGTGTTTAAGATGGAAAACCCTCTAGTATCCATTATCATTCCATCAAAAAACAAATCGGATATTTTAGATGCTTGTCTGCAATCCATTACCTCTATTTCTAAGTATACCAATTACGAAATCATTATTATTGATAACGGCAGTACGGAGAAAAGTTTTTTCAGTTCGGTAGCGCAGTGGGAGTATAATTATCCGGGTGTAATTAAAAGTTACCGAATGGATATTCCCTTTAACTATTCGGTATTAAACAACAATGCGGTACAACACGCAAAAGGAGAGTACTTGTTGTTTTTAAATAATGACACACAACTTATATCTGAAAATTTAATTGAAGAGTTGGTGAAAATTGCACAGCTCGAAAACGTTGGAGGAGTTGGCCCTAAGCTATTATACCCAAACAATACCATACAACATGCGGGTATTGTATTATCGCTTGATGAAACAGGAGCACATATTTACTCAGGTGCACACAAGGATACCGCAGGTTATTTTAATAACGTAAATTGCTTAACCAACTACAGTGCTGTTACTGGTGCTTGTATGATGATTAAACGAAACAAGTTTATACAAGTTGGTGGTTTTGACGAGAACCTTGCAGTGGATTGTAACGATTTGGAGTTATGTTGTAAGCTACAGAGTAAGGGTTATTACAATGTGTATGTACCATGGGTTAAAATGTACCACCACGAGTGTTTAACACGCGGTAATCCAATTATCAGTAGCCAATCAATGGCCAAACAATCAATGGAGAAACAGTACTTTAAACAAAAATGGGATGTGCTTATTAAAAATGACCCCTTTTATAGTAAAAACCTCACCAAGGTTTCTAAGTATTTTGAAATAAACAACGCTTAATATGGCAGCGCAAAATATCATATTCAGTTTTATTGTTCCGGTATATAACACCGGTAACTTTATATACGAAACATTAGATTCGATCAACAACCAAGATTTCAATTTGAATAAGATAGAAGTGATTGTTGTTAACGATTGCTCTACCGATGATTTTACCAATTCGATTATTAAGCAATTGGCTGAGAGTGGGTCGTATAAAAACCTTCACGTACAAATCATTCAGAACCCAACCAATAAGTGGCTTGCAGAAACAAGGAACATTGGAGCACGGAAAGCCACTGGTAAATATTTGGTTTGTTTAGACAGTGACGATACCATTGAACGTGATTTTTTAAAATTAAGTTTATTAACCTTTGCGGCATATCCAACAGCCTCATGGGTATATCCAAGTGTGCGTAAATTCGGGTACAAAAACCAGTCAGATATTGCACCTTTTTACAGTGCAAAAAATTTGTTTCTGCAAAACTATTTGGTAGCGGTATCTCCGGTTAAACGTTCGCTTTGGAACGAATTAAACGGACAAAGAACACTGCATTTGGCCAATGGTGTTAAGTTATACGAAGACTGGGATTTTTGGCAACGTGCCATTGGTAAAGGCGCTTACGGTGTTCCAATAAAAAAGGTACTTTTTAATTACCGACAAAACATTCGATCGTTGGTTACGCGCAGTGAGGAGGAAGGAAGTTTATCCAGTTTATTGGCTTACAAAAAAAATTGGTCGAGTTTATTTGGTATCAAAAAATCTCAGCGCGAGTTTCAGTTGGTTAACTATAACCATACGGTTAACAGGTCATTGATAAATCGCATGTTTCAAAAAGTGTCGCGGTTAACCATTAAACGCACATTTGCCAATGTAAAACCTAAAGATATACTCTTGTATTTGTTCTGGACATCAAAGTTTATTGAGCAAAAAATGAATCCGGTGGTGAAATACACCAAAGCACACAAAATGGCCGGTTTTATTGAAGGGTTTAAGTTAGATTTTGACAAAACATTTCCGGTATGTGCTGCTCCATCAAACCAAGTGCTTGTTACCCATTTTTGGTGGCATGTAGGTGGTGCCGAAAATATTTTGTTGAGTTACATCAAAGAGTTAAAACTTAAAAACCTAAATGTTACTGATGTTGTAATAAAAGGAGCAGACACATCCGGTGCATTAAAAAATGAATTTGCCAAACATACTGATGGTCAATTTGCTTTAGAGGATGTTGCACACGGTCCATATCCAATGCTTTTGGCATTGTGGGAGATTATAAAAACCGAAAAACCCAGGGTAATACTTAACATGAGTAACCCGCTTTTGTATATACTTAGTCCGCTGATTAAAGAAAAATTTCCCAATACCATTATTTACGATTTGTTGCATTGCGAAGACTATGATGATAATGGCTGGTTTGAGGCCGCTTATCAATATCAAAACTACATAGATAAACGTATAGTAACCAGTGATTTTTGGAAAGAAGTATTGATAAAAAAATACAACGAAAATGCGACTAAAATAGAGGTAATATACAACATGATTGATTACGATCGTTTTAGCACAAACACTTTTACGCGTAGTCAATTATTAGATAAATACGGCATTGATGGCAATAAAAAAATAATTGGCTCATTGGGTAGATTACAATGGCAAAAACGTCCGGATATTTTTGTGCGCGTGGCCGAGCTGATGCAAAACAATAAGGATTACCATTTTGTAATGGCAGGTGATGGTGATATGTACGCAGGGTTAGCCGACAGGATAAAAAGGCTTACTAACCTCACCTACATTGGTGCCACCAAAAATCCGGAGCAGGTATATCCGATGTTTGATGTAGCTGTTTTCCCAAGTAAATATGAAGGTTATCCACTTGTGGGCATAGAGTGCGCTTATATAGGATTACCAATTATTGCTGCCAATATTGTTGGTTTCCGTGAGCAAATTGAAAATGGAAATATTGGTTTGTTGTATGATATTAGAGGTGACGAAGAAGATGCCGAAAGCATAAAACAAATATTGGTAAATAACTACGAACACTTAATTACCTTAGGTAAAAACGGGCCTGATTTTGTAAATAAATACCATAACCGAGAAGTAATTAAAGAAGACATAAGAAAAGTGTTTGGCTTATAATTAATTACAGCGGCCATTATTCGTTAATTTTCATGGTACAACACAAAAGGGCTTAAAAATAATTAGCCAGTATTTTCTACAACCTTATCATTATATACTATACCCCTCGCACAGATTGGTGTAAAATAAAAAATCCTGAACCGTAAAGTTCAGGATTTAAATGTGGTGTGGGAGTCCCGAGAACTCTGGAGAACCCCCGACACAAAGTCGCAAAAAATAAAAAACCTCGAACATAAGTTCGAGGTTTTGTTTGTGGTGTGGGAGGGAATCGAACCCCCGACACAAAGATTTTCAGTCTTTTGCTCTACCGACTGAGCTACCGCACCATCTTTTGAGGAGTGCAAATGTAAAAATAAAATCTATTTCTGCAAATAATTGTTTCATTTTAAATAAAAATTCCCTGCCTGCCTACTCAAAAAAATGTTTTATAATTGTGCACTAAGCACAGCAAAATAACTGTATGATAGCACAAATACTATTTGTAATAATTGCGGCCGTTGCCACGTATTTTTTTGTTAAAAACCTGAAAACCATCAGAAGAAACATTTTGTTGGGTAAGGATGTAGACTTAAGTGATAACCAACCTGAGCGCTGGAAAACCATGCTAAAAGTGGCTTTTGGGCAAACAAAAATGGCGGCACGTCCTGTTCCTTTTGTATTACATTTGTTGGTATATGTGGGCTTTGTGCTTATTAATATTGAAGTTTTAGAAATACTTATCGATGGTATTTTTGGCACACACCGTGTACTTTCGGTATTGGGTTCGGTGTATAATTTGGCCATTGGCTTTTTCGAAATATTGGCCTTTGGTGTATTGGTAGCTTGTGTAATTTTTTTAACGCGCAGGTATGTAGTAAAGTTAGCGCGCTTTCAAAGCCCCGAGTTACAAGGTCAGCCTAACAAAGATGCCACCACCATTTTAATTGTAGAAATTGTATTAATGGCTGCATTATTAAAAATGAATGCTGCCGACCAAATTTTACAATCTCGCGGTGCTGATCATTACATCAATGCAGGCTCATTTCCTATTAGCAGCTGGTTGTTTGCTCCCATGTTTAATGGTTTTTCTGATGGTACTTTGGTACTTATGGAACGTGCCGCTTGGTGGTTTCATATTATAGGCATTTTTGCTTTTATGAATTACCTGCCTTTTAGCAAGCATTTCCACATTATTATGGCTTTCCCTAATACGTTTTATTCAAACCTTAAACCTAAGGGTGACTTAAATAATATGGCCAGTGTTACGCAAGAAGTAAAACTAATGTTAGACTCAAGTGCTGCAACTCCAGAGGGATATCAACCACCAACAAGTTTTGGTGTTAAGGATGTGCAAGACTTAACATGGAAAAACCTAATGGATGCATACACCTGCACCGAGTGTGGCCGTTGTACCAGCAGCTGCCCGCAAAATATTACAGGTAAGTTGTTATCGCCACGTAAAATTGTAATGGATGTGCGTGATAGGTTAGAAGAAGTAGGTAAAAATATAGATGCCAATAACGGAACTTTTGTTGATGATGGTAAAAACCTGCACAGTTATGTATCCGAAGAAGAGTTGTGGGCTTGTAATACTTGTAATGCTTGTGTAGAGGCATGTCCGGTAAATATTAATCCAATGGAAATGATTGTAGAAATGCGCAGGTTTAAAGTGATGGAACAATCGTCAGCACCGGGTTCATTAAACAATATGTTTAATAACTTAGAAAACAACCAAGCCCCTTGGCAGTTTAGCCCAATGGATAGAGCCAATTGGACTAAAGAAGATTAATATACATAAACCTACTTCGGTAGGTTTTTTCTTTTATAAAAGCATAACATGCCAGTTACGAAAGTTGATGTAAGTACGTTTTTAGAACTAGCCAAAAGCAATCCTGTTTTTGATGTACGCAGTCCGCAGGAATATGCTTATGCGCATATACCCGGTTCTCTATCATTGCCTATTTTTAATGATGAACAGCGTGCCGAAATTGGAACTACCTACAAACAAATTAGCAGGCAAGATGCTATAAAAATTGGCTTGAAATATTTTGGTCCACAACTAAATACTTATGTAAGCATAGTTGAAGAGACGCTTAAAAAATATACAAGTAACAACAACCAAAAAGTATTGGTGCATTGCTGGCGTGGCGGTATGCGTAGTGGCGCTATGGCTTGGTTGCTTGGTTTTTATGGGTTTGATGTGGTGTTGTTAGAGGGTGGTTACAAAGCCTACCGTAATGATGTACTACATCGGTTGGGCTTACCCTACCAATTTAATGTATTAGGCGGATATACCGGAAGCGGTAAAACGGAAGTTTTGTTGGAACTTAAAAAGCAGCATCATGCCGTTATCGATTTAGAAGGTATTGCTTGTCATAAGGGTTCTTCGTTTGGTGCACTGGGCATGAAAGAACAGCCATCACAAGAGCAGTTCGAAAATAATTTGGCCCAGGAATTAACAGGGTATTTTCACATAGATGAAGCTCAAAATTTTCATCAACCCAAACCTATTTGGATTGAAAATGAAAGCCAACGTATTGGTTTAATCAACCTGCCTAAACCATTTTATGAAACCATTTTAGTAGGTAAAGTATTTGTGTTAAATATTCCTTTTGATGAACGTTTAAAGTTTATTACCGAGTACTACGGAAAATTTGATAAGGATAAGTTGGTTACCGGCATTATGCGCATACAAAAACGTCTGGGTGGACTGGATACCAAAAATGCCATCAACTTTTTGTTAGAAGGTGATGTTACATCATGCTTTAAAATTTTGTTGAGTTATTACGATAAACAATACCAGCAATCTGCTGAAAAAAATTCAAGGCAAGCAATAATCATTCAATCTGTTGTGGTTCATGCAAAAGCCAATGCTTCATTACTTTTAAACCCCGATGTAAAATAAGATGACACCTATTAAATTAACTCAATTTGCCAAGGGTGCAGGTTGTGGTTGTAAAATTGCCCCCTCGGTTTTAGAAAGTATTTTATCATCAAGCCGTATCTCTTCACTAGTCAACACCAATTTAATGGTAGGTAACAGCAGTAACGATGATGCTGCTGTTTACAATTTAGGAAATGGTTCGGCATTAATTGTTACAGCCGATTTTTTTATGCCTATTGTGGATGATGCATTTACGTTTGGACAGGTAGCTGCTGCAAATGCATTAAGTGATGTATATGCAATGGGCGGTAAACCAATTACTGCAATTGCAATATTGGGTTGGCCTATTGATAAAATTCCGGCAGAAGTTGCTGCTCAAGTAATGGATGGAGCAAGATCAATTTGCGAAAAGGCTGGCATTGTTATTTCTGGTGGACATACCATTGATGCACCCGAGCCATTTTTTGGTTTATCTGTAAACGGTTTGGCTCAAATTCAACACATCAAACAAAACAATACTGCTCAAGAAGGGGATGTAATTTTATTAACTAAACCCATTGGTGTTGGGATATTGGCTACTGCACAAAAGCGTGGCTTAATAACAGATGAGCACCAAGATATTTTAGAGAAGCAACTTGCCCGACTAAATGATTTTGGTGAGCTATTGGGTAAAGAAAAAGCAGTGCATGCCATGACTGATGTTACCGGATTTGGCTTGCTTGGTCATTTGGTTGAAATGAGCGAGGGAAGTGGTTTAACCGCTGAAATCACGTACGCATCAATACCCAAAATACAAGCGGCAATTGATTACGCAAAACAAGGAATTTTACCTGATGCGACTTATAGAAACTGGAATGCTTATGGTGATAAAATAAACTTATTACCAAGTGTTGATGCCACCGAAGCTTTTATGCTTTTACCCGATCCGCAAACCAACGGAGGTTTATTAATTGCGGTAGATTCGAGTGCAGTTGATGATATCATTAAACTGGCCGAAGCAAATGGTGTGCAAGCTTCACAAATTGGTTTATTTACTACCAAGGCTGATAAAACGATTAACGTAATTTAGTTGATTATTTTTTAAGTTGCATTGCCTCGTCTAATGTAACTTTTCGTCCGTTGTAGTAAGCTGATATAAATGCATCTTCAAATCCTCTGGCACTTAATTCGGTTAGTGTTTTAATACAATCAGTTTCGTTGATAAACTGACCAGACGTAATTCGTACAAAGTTATTACCTATCACCTCAAACATGATATCGTTTATGTTATTAAACGAACTAGGGTTTAATGGTTTCATAAATGCACCAATTTGTACGGTATAAATTAAACCACGTGTATTGGCAACGTCAATTTTATTGCGTAAGAAATTATCTAGAACATCATCTGTTATGGCAACAGGCTCTTGTGTTATTGGGTTATTTCTAACTACTGCAGGTGCTTTAGCCGGCAAAGGCTTACTAACTATAGTTGTTGTAGTATCTAACTTGTTAATATTTGTTCTTGAATTAGTATTGCCGTTATTACTATTAACAGAACTGCTACTATCGGCATTTTGTGTCTCTCCGTTTGCATTAAACTTCTTAATAGCAACTTTTCTTCTCTTTTCTATAATATTAAACGTAACAAAAATGCTTTCTACATCCTTGTCTATTTTAACATGTATGTTATTTTCCATCAAACGATACCTTGTACCGAGTACCTTTTCATCAAAAATTATTTTGTAATCGCCATATGGTGCATAAAAAATAAACGAACCATCATTTTCTGTTAGTGTATGAACTGTTTTGCCATTTTCTGCAGTTATTTTAATACCACCAATCTCTGGTATAAGTTCCATTTTTTGTGATAGTAAATCCCTGTCAACAACAACTTTTCCGTATATTTTTACACCTTTTACAAATGGTATTGATATGTATTCGTTATCCAAGTGGTTGCGTGTTATTAATATGGTATCTGCAATATCGGGGAAGTAGTCTTTTACTTCATCTAAACTAAACGCTGAAAACTCGTATAAACCTCCTGGCATATTTTTTAACCATGCGTCACCTTTTTCATTGGTTAATACATCCCACCCATTAATTCTTACAACTACATTTTCTAAAAGGTACTCGTCATTGTCTCTTTTTTTATTTCCGTTTACATCTACAAACGCTTTAATGTTGGCCGAATAATAGTTGCTTTTTGAGAATGGATTCTTAATACCAAAAGCCTTTCTTACGCCAATATTGGCCATTATATTTTGAGAAATAACAGCAGATTCCTCAGAGAATATACTTGTTGAACCAGCCGGTACAATTAAAACTCCCGAGTTGTTTGTGCTAGCCAAGTAGTAGCCAATTTGAAGTCGGAATCGCCAGTCGTTATTGGTATAAAAACTTAGCTCTGGCATGTAGCTAAGTGTTTGGCGTTGATTTAAGTTGTAATAGGTATAACTTAAAAACTGCTGTAAGATAAAATGTGAATCACGAAATTGGTACTGATAGTTAATATTGGCATTTACCATTTGTGGTGCAAAAACTATATTATTTGTGCTAAATCCAGCCGAACCAATATTACCATAAGAGTACCTTAAAAATCCCGATAGTACTTTATAACGCATCATTCCAAACATTTGGAAAAAGAAGTAATTATTTACTGGAGATAAAAACATTGGTTTTGAGTATCCTGCCATTACAGCTCCTGAGTAGAGTTTATTTTTGTCGTATTCAAAATTACCTACGTTAAAACTTAAACCTCTAGAGCGAATTTCGTTGTTGTTAATTTCTGTAATATTGTAAAATCCTGCCATAGAAATAAACCCGCTATTATAAGTGTGGTTAACCGATAATTGGTTGTTTATGTTCAAATAGCTTGTTCCACCTATAGTACTGGGTGTTTGTGAGAAGTATAATATCCTTTTATTAAAATTACTGTTTAGTTGTAAACCTAATCTTTTTTGGGTATTATAGGTTGTATTAAACGTACCTATCCACCCATCACCATTATTTAAATAATTAAAGTTTCTTGATATATAGGTTAATGATGTAGTGTTATTAAGTTGTTTTCTTTTCAGATATTGACCGGAATAGCTGCCCCTTACTATGTAGCCTGATGTATTAGTACCATTGTTTAATCTGTTATCAGATAGCATCCCGCCAAAGGTTATAGATTGGCTTTTTAAAAATGATTTACTGGTGTTAATACCCCAGTAATCGGCCACGTATCCCGAAACCGCACTATAATCTGCTCTGGTATATGCCGTATTTATAGAAAATGTTTTTACTTTAAAACCATACGAAATTCCGTAACCTTCTCTTTGGTTAAATGATAAAGGAGAAGTGTTAAATAAGCCGGGGCTTCGTGTATAAAATGCACCAACGCTATGGTTTTTATTAATTCGGTAAAGAGCCCCAGCTCCTCTTCCGGGAACAGGCATAGTTGCGCCAACCTCTGGTATGCCACTAATATTGCCTAGTGTAACGGTGTATTTACTGTTACTTACACCAACAAAATAATTAGTATAATCAAGGTAGTTTGGAGTGTAATAATTGCTTGTAAAAAAGGTTTGTAATTGATAGTTTACAATTGTACCATTATCAAAGGTTGTATTGCCACGCATAAATATGTTTGCCAATGGAGCTCCGGTAGCAATGCTGTTAATGTTCGCTTCAACTGTTAGCGGAAAATAGGAGTAGCCATAAGGCGTAACTTTAATTTCATTACCAAGTTGTACAAAATCTACTTTTTTACTTTTTTGCAGGGCTTTGTTACCAAGTGTTTTCGATTCTGATGTTTTAACGTAAATGCTGTGTGTTTTGGTTTCGTCTGTAGACATTGGTCGGTACGATTCCGTATCAACAAAACGTTGGTTTCTTACACCCTCTGTGGTACTAATGTTGTAAGTAAACGTAGTATCACTACCTACAGGCAATACATAATCTATAAATTTTCCTTGTACAATTTTACCTAAGCTGTCAGTAACTGATATACTTGTTCGATAGTTGTCTATCGACATAGAAATGGGCTGTTCCTCGTTTCCGCTATTGTATACGGTGTAGGTAAGTTTTGTTTTATGCTCTTTATTTTTGAAGTAGATTCTGTTTTTTTGATTCAGGCTAATATCCCAATTACTCAATCTGTTTCTGTAGGCAAAAAAACTCATCGAACCAATTAGTGGTCCGGCTTCGTCTGTAATGTAAACAGTTAATAAATATTTTGTATTGCCTTTTATTTTTCCATTAGGTATGATGGATGCGGGTAGGTATAAAACCTCACCACCTTTTATTTGGTAAACCCGATCTGAAAAAGCGGTACGTTTCCATTCTGGTGGGGCTGATATGTTTATTCTGATGCTTTTTACTTTGTCCTCCAGGTTATAAAGAATAACCGTTTTTGAAATAATCTCGCCTGGATTTATGGTTACCGTACTATCATCCATAAAAAAGGCAACTGTTGTGCCTTCGGGGCGTAATATAGGAACTCCATTAACCATAGTATCCAATTGCGCAAAAGCATATTTATTGCACGAAATAAGCAGCGCAACCAACAGTAGCTTTTGGCAGATATGATGGGTTATAATGGATTTTACAAATTGCATTTAGTTACCCTCAGTAAGGCAAAAACGTACGTTAAGTCTGTAAATACCAGGTTGAATGTTTAATGTTGGTTTTAGCTTGTAGTCAATAGCAAAACTGTATTCGCCATAATTGGTTAAATAACTTCCGGGTCTGTTTACATTAATGCCCGAGCATGTACCTGCATTATTGCTTGTTCCCGGTGTTTCTACAATATCTAAATTGGTGGCTGTTGAGGAAAGGTTGGCGTAATTGCTTCCGGTTAAACTGGTATTGCATTGGTTTCTGAAACGCATTTCCAGTATATCAACCGCAGGAAGTGGAGCTGATGATGAACCGTAAGCATATACTTGTTCCCATTGGGTGGCTGCACCGCCATTGTTATCCATGTGCACATTTAATCGCCAACGGCAATCATCAGCCGGTGCAGTATTTTCCTCAATAGCAAGTTTTAATATGTTAACACCAAATAAATTTGAACCTACAATAAAGTCACCAAAAGATTGAAAGGTGAAATTAATGGTAGGTTCACCGGTAACAATATATTGCGAACCCGCACCTGTTGGTTTACAGTTTGAGGTTAACGATAAATTACAGTTTGCCTGAGCATTTACTTTGGACATAACAATAAAAATGGAACAGCAGCATAAAAACCATTTCATAGTGGTTGGTATTAATAGCCCTTGTAAATACATAAAGCCAGGCATGTATTGCCCGGCCTCATGTATTACATTTAAATGTTATTGATCTTGAGCTAAAATATATTTTACATACATGGTGTAAACACCAGGGTTTGCATATACCGCTCCATCAGCTGTAAGACTTGTAGCTCCATCGGCAGCTATGATGTATGGTGCTGTAGCATTAACAGCATTCGCAGCTAAGTGTGCAGGGAAAGTAACCGGTAAGTTAGGTAAAATGCGGTAATCAAGTACATAACGATAAGCACTTGAGTTAGCATTTTGATTACCAATTAAATAACTACCACCTAAGACAGAGCAATTAGCAGCTGTACCTGTACCACCAGCAATATACTTTTCTGATGTTGCTGCAGCATTGGTTGATGTTGGTGCTGTGTATGGTGACGCAGGAGAAGGGCAATAAATAGAATTGTTAGCGCCTGTCATTACCGAAGTACCTGGAGTAACTACCGGCTGGAATGGGGTTGAATAATCACTCGATCCTGCAAATGTAGTGGCACATGTAGCTGCAATAGAAGGATTAGCCGGGAACTGACGAAGTTCTAACGCTGTTAAAGGAAGTTCGTCAACCGATGCTGGAGTTGGTGTTGCATACTCTACAGGATTATCCCATAAAAAACTACCCTCTTGTCCTTGAGATAAACCGGCAGCCCATAAGTCGAAACTTACAGTTGAGCTTACTTTAAGCACAGTAGCACCATACTTTACAATACCTGCATAGTACTCGTTAATTTCATCAAATGTAAAATCTAGTTGGTCCGGACCTTCCATTTTTAGTTGAAGAATAGGTTGTAGATCCATGGTAATGGTCACGTTTTTTTCCTCTTGCAATTGCGCAAAAGCAACGTTACTTGCAACAATGGCTCCCAGAGCCAAAATTGTTTTTTTTAGGGGGGTAGTTTTCATATAATCTATAATTTAGATGTTTATTTTTTGGGTGGATTAGATGCTATAATTTCAAATTCAATTTCTGCAGCGTCAAGTGTCTCGTCACTGCCAAAGTCGAGAATTACCGAGCCTATATATTTTCCCGGAGGAAGTTCACCTGGAAGTGGAAAGTCAAAGTTTCTTTCCATTTTAGGAAAAATGGTAAATTGTTTAGATGAAAGTTTGGTTTTGTATCCGTTATTAATGTTGGTAAGCTCAATGTACATTTTAGAGAACCCTAATCCATCGCCTACGTTTTTTGCACTTGCATGAATGGTACCTCTGCTTGTAATATTAGCATTTGATTGGTCGTTACTAACATACTTAAGTTTGGTTAACTCTAATTTGTTTACCTTTACGTTAGGTGGGTTTTGAAACATATAAACAGCAAAGCCAAATGTTGGAATAATCCCCATAGCCATATTTTTTCCATCAGAGTTCTTAGGGGTGATGGCTTGGCGTTCTTTCATCTCATCAATTACAAGCATAGCCCAACCTGCTCTGTAGGCATTGGAAGAGTCTGGCACAGACAACGTAATAGCAACTTTCTTTGCTTCACCAGGTTTCAACTCAATAAAACTTGGCGAAATGCTTATCCATTTTGACAAGCCGTATTCATGAAAAATATTTGTCGGAAGTTGCTTAACTGATCCTCTATCATTCATATCGTAATCAGCAATACTAATTTTAAACTTCTCTATTTTTTTTGTATCGTTTGTTATAGTTACATACTTAACATCACTGTAACCAGGTATGGTATTAAATTTAACCATGGCTGGCGCTACAGCAACACCCATATCGGTTATCGTGTCTTTAATTATAGGTTTTGAGTTTTCTTGAGCGGTGATATTTGTGCTAAACAACAACCCTACTATACCCAATATTGTAAATGCTTTTCTCATTCTGTTCCGTTATGTTCAAGCAATTTAACGGTGGCAAGTGAAACAGCAATTCCGTATGCATAAAGTGGTGCAAAACGTTTAAATAGTAATACAATTGGTACATGCTTATGTACTAAAAAGCCCCCGCTACAGGCGGGGGCTTTAAATAAAGTGTGAGTATGAGTTTAGTTTTTTACCACCTTACGGGTAACAATCCACTCGTTGTTTTTGTCTTTTATTTGAATGATGTAAACACCTTGCTCAACACTTGTTAAATCTACTTTCTCATTTAACTTGCCAAAGCCTTGTATGTTTTTAGTGCTAATCAGTTTCATATGTGTGTCGTAGATTTTTACTTCAGCACCACCGTTTAACACTTCAACATCCGACCAGATATTTACATAGTCTCCAGTAGGTATCGGAGCCATAAATACGTAATCACTTACTGTGCTAACAATGGTGTTATCTTCACTTAATTGCCTAACTGCCGAGTATGTAAAGGTGTTATCCATATCAATCATTTTTAAGCGATAGTAGTTTACCATACCTTTTACAAATCCGGCATCGGTATATTCGTAATTCACTTGTAAGTTGCTGTTTCCTATTGCTTTAACTGTACCTAGCTTTTTAAAGTTAACGTTATCCAAACTATGTTCAATTTCAAACCTACTACTGTTTTTCTCTGTTGCAGTAGTCCAGTTTAAAACGGCTTGAGTTTCTTTGTTTAATTTGGCGGTAAACTTACTTACAGTTACCGGTAATACGTTGGTATTTTCAATTATAATTCTAAACCTGTTATTACCAAAAGTAGCTGTATTGCTTGTGTTGATGTTGAAACTATAAATGCCATTAAGAACGATAGGTGTTACACTATTTAGGTAATTATCTTTTAAGTAATAATTAAACCCTGTTGCTGCAGGTAGTTTATTAAAGGTAAACGTATGTAAACCGTTTGTTCCACCAGTATACAACTTAACAGTATCGCTTGCTGTGGTAATTTGTGGCCTTGCATCTAAAGAGTGTGGCACATTATCGCTACCAAAGCTGTAAATATCATTAGCCCCATTGTTCATTCTACCGATGTCAAATAAGTCATCGTTGTTTGTAGCACTGGCTTTAAATTTAATAATAAACTGATCATAGTTAAACGAATCACTACGCATAGTAATCAATAACTCATCTGTAGGGTTTCCGGTTTTGAACAAACTGTTGCTTGACGATGTTGATTTAAAAGATTCGTAAAACTGTAATGATGGACTAGTTCCCGTTGCTTTTATAAAAAATGCTTGCCCCGGAGCTATAATTCCGTTTGTTAGCGTTCCGCTAGAAGAGGCTGCGTTGTAGCTTTTGTAGTTATTACCAACTGGATCATAAACATACACTTCAGGACGTATTTTGTTATAGAAAGTTCCGGTAAACCCTGAGTTTCCCGTTCTCCACATGGAACCCCAATCAAATGCTGCTGCATAAGGGTTACCTAATAAATTCCATCCATCGTCACTTGAGCTACCGGTAGAAGTGAAGGTAATAGGCATTGTAACATATTGCTGGTTTAAAGAACCTGCAACCTCTAATGTTACGGCATTTTGCGAAGTGTTACTGCCAGTTAACCTGGCTGGGTCGCTTCTGTCTCCACGAACAAATACGCGATAACCTCTACCAACTGTAAAGGCCATGTTAATATTTGATGGGGCAGTCCAACCTTGATTTAAGTTACCTGTAGTTGCCTCATTGTAATAGTATACACTTGGTGAGTTATTACCTGTTGCATCAAAACCATTTGTTGCTCCTCCTGTTCCCGTTATAAAAATATCATCTTTCCAATCGGCTAAAGTTCCACCGCTTATTGGCGCTGCCATAAATCTCCAACGTCTCTGACTTGAAGGGATGTAACGCTCTACGGTAACACTTCCTGTTATACTTGCATCAGGTCCCATCTCTGCAACAACAGCTGTGCTACTTGCTGTTGAAGCTAAGGTAAGATTACCTCCAGTTGCAAATACACCATCATCGCAGGTAAGCATTTCTGTTATTCTCAGTGCTCCTCCTAATGTAACGGTACCCGTGTTATTAATTTTTATTCTTGCAGCAGCATTCGAATTAAATAGTCCTGATGGAATTGTTTGGTTGCTATTTCCGAAAAACTCAACCTCACCTGCGGTGTTGTTAATGGTACCACTGCCACTTATGCTGCCTCTAATTCTTAGTGTACCTCCGCTTACATTAATTGTTTTGCCGGCACCTATGGTAATACCATTTGCTAAAATGGTTTTGCCTACACCAACATTCGGGTTATTGCCGCTGGAGATATCTACTACTGTGGAAGCTGTAGGTATAGTACCGCAACTCCAGTTGGCTGCATTACTTGGGTCGTCATCAATCGTTCCTAACCAGGTACCTGCCGGTGTTATGGTAGCAACAGTTGCTGCCGAAACAGAAGAACTACAAGCATTTTCTATAGCAATCACTGTATAACTTCCGGCTGTTGTTGCACTGTATGTAGTTCCGGTTGCAACATCAACACCATCTTTTTTCCATTGATAAGTTGTACCTCCACTAGCAGTTAGCAATTGGCTTCCACCTGAGCAAAAAGCTACAGAACCACTAGGGCTAATACCTGCAGAAGGAATGCTATTAACAGTAACAACAATTGCAGTAGCAGGACTTGTTGATGTACATCCCTTATCACTGATAGCAAAAACATCATAGCTACCAGAAGTGGTTACTAATAATGGATTTGAAGTTGAGAAATTTACACCATCTTTTCTCCATTGATAAGTATTGCCGCCTGTTGCAGTTAGGCTAACATTACCTCCATTACAGAAATTTGTTGCTCCTCCTGCAGAAGATCCGGCTGTAGGCAATGCGTTTATGGTTAATGTTGCATTGTTCGAGGTGGTATTTCCGCACGTATTCGTGATTGTAACACTGTAATCAGCCGCATCTGACAAGGTTAAGCTACTTAATACTAATGAGCTGCTAGTCGCACCTCCAATATCAACACCTCCTTTTTTCCATTGGTAACTTACAGCATCGGTGGCTGTAACAGTAAATGTAATATTGCCTCCAACACATCTTTCTGCAGAGGTGGGTTGTGCTGTAATGGCAGGTAATTGATTAACAATAATTTCTTGGTGGTTTGAGTTTGTTTCAGGACAAACACCGTTTTTCACAACAGCTCTAAAGCGTGTTGTAGCAGTTAAATTGCCGGGTATTTCTGATGTGGTAACATTTGAAATAGTATTCCAACTGCTAAACGGACTTACTGCACTTTCCCAACGAACAACACCGCCTGTTTCTCCACTTAAGGTTAATGTTCCAGGTGCGCTTCCGGTACAAATTGGAGTTGTACCTCCACTTACTGTGCCTCCAACTGATGCAGGTGTTACTGTAACCGTTGTTGGTGTCGATTCCACTGTATTACATGTTCCGTTTTTAATCACCGCTCTAAATTGAGTTGTTGCGGTTAAGGCTGATGAAGTATAGCTTGTTGTAGTATTAGTAATATCGTTCCATGCGCTAAATGGAGCTATTGAGCTTTCCCACCTTAATACACTACCGGTGTTTCCACTTAAAGTAAGTAAATCTGAAGTAGATCCTTGGCATATAGTTGTACCACCCGATACACTTCCTGCAACAGTAGGTGCATCAACTGTAACAGTTGTAGGTGTGGCAGAGCTATCAACACAACCATTGTTATCAGTTACTATTACTTTATAGTTTCCTGATGTAGTAACAATTATTGATGAGGTAGTAACAGTGTCAACACCATTTTTCTTCCATTGATAAGAAACGCCATTGCTGTTTGATAAGGTAACCGAACCTCCGTCACAAAAAGTTGTTGCACCACTTGCAGAAATTGTTGCATCAGGCAATGTGTTAATTGTAACTACTTCTGCTGTTGACGGTGCAGAAACGCAACCATTAACATCAGTGGCAATCACATCATAGCTTCCACTAGTTGTTGCCAAATATGGATTTGTGGTAGAAATATTGGTTGTGTTTCTTCTCCATTGGTATGTAACACCTCCACTTGCGGTTAATGAAACGTTTTGTCCGCTGCAAAAAGTGGTTGAGCCTCCAGGAGTAATTGATGCAGTTGGAAGTGGATTAATTGTTAAGTGAACAGTATTTGATGTGGTGGTTGGTACACATGCATTTGATACAACCACATCGTAATCTGCGTCATCTCCTAAAGTAACACTTGCAATGTTGTATGTGCTGCTGTTTGCACCAACTATATCAACATTGTTTTTACGCCATTGATACCCTGTAGCTCCAGTTGCTGTTACACTTAGCGTAACTGATGTGCCAACGCAACGGGTTGCTGCATTTGGTTGTGATGTTATAACAGGAGGGTTGGTTACTGTTACTAACGTTGCAGTAGCGTTTTGCTCATTACAAACACCACTTTTTACAACCGCTCTGAAATAGGTTGAAGTGGTTAATGCACTTGAAACATAGGTATTATTAGTATTGACAATAGTTGTTGGAGAACTAAATCCTGCTGAAGTAGAAGACTCCCAACGAATGATATTTCCTGTTTGTCCTGCTAGGGTTAAAGTACTTGAAGTAAATCCTTCACATATAGTTGTTCCTCCCGTTACGGTTCCTCCTATGGTGCTTGGATCAACGGTTACAGTTGTAGGTGTTGATTCAACAGTATTACATGTTCCGTTTTTAATTACCGCTCTAAATTGTGTTGTTGCATTTAAAGCTGATGAAGTATGGGTTGATGTTGTGTTGGTTATATTATTCCAAGTACTAAAAGGAGCTATTGAGCTTTCCCATCTTAAAACACTGCCTGTATTACCACTTAAAGAAAGTAAATCAGATGTAGACCCTTGGCATATAGTTGTACCACCCGATACACTTCCTGCAACAGTAGGTGCATCAACTGTAACAGTTGTGGGTGAAGCAGAGCTATCAACACAACCATTGTTATCAGTTACAATTACTTTATAGTTTCCTGATGTAGTAACGATTAATGATGATGTGGTAACAGTATCAACATCATTTTTCTTCCATTGGTAAGAAACTCCATTACTGTTTGATAAAGTTACAGAGCCACCATCGCAAAATGCTGTAACACCACTAGCAGTAATTGTAGCATCTGGTAACGTATTTACTGTTATTGTCTGAATGTTGGATGTATCAACACAACCAAATCCATTTTCTGCTACCACTTTATAATCTCCACTTGTATTGGCAGTATATGGATTTAAAGTAGAAATTTGAGTGCCATTTTTAATCCATTTGTATCCAGCAGTACTTCCGTTTCCAGTTAAATCAACACTTTGCCCTTGGCAAAAAGTTGTTGCTCCACCGGGTATAAGGCTTGCTGTTGGGAGCACATTAACGGTTAATGTGGCCGCATTAGAAGGGGCAGAGTTACCACAAACGTTTGTTGCAATTAATGTATAATCAGCTTCATCTCCTCCGAGACCAACTGAACCATCTATTACAGCAGATATATTGTACGTATTGGTTATTGCTCCAACAATGTTATTTCCATCTCTTTTCCATTGATACCCGGTAATTGGATTGATAGATGTAGCAGTGCCAGTAAATGATACTGCGCTTCCTTCACATATACTTTGTGAACTCGGGTTTACACTAAATGTTGGAACATTATCAACGATAATTTCTGCGTGGCTAGAATTTGCCTCAGCACAAAGAAGCGTATTTTGAACCACAGCCCTATATCTTGTTGTTTCGGTTAAACCGCTTGCAGAATGACTTGTTGTGGTATTGGCAATGGGTGTCCAAGCAGTAAATGGTGCCACTGAGCTTTCCCATCTAACCACATTGCCGGTTTTTCCACTTAAAGTCATGGTGCCGGTATTACCTCCACTACATATTGTTGTACTACCGCTTACCGTGCCACCCACACTTGGTGGGGTAACTGCAATTTCTTCTTCAAATGAAGTAGCCTCAGGACAAGCACCACTTTGCACAACAGCCCTGAATTGGGTGGCTTGTGTAAGTGCCCCCGAGGTATAGGTAGTTCCAGTATGAACAATTGGTGTCCAGGTAGAAAATGGAGCTACTGAACTTTCCCATCTGGTTATTGAACCCGTGTGACCTGAGAGGGTTAATAAAGGAGAGTTACTTCCTGAACAAACAGTTGTTGAAGCTCCTGTAACACCACCACCAATAGTTGTTGGTGATACGGTTACCACAGTAGCTACATCTGTTGTATCAGTGCAACCAGCTGAACTTGTAACAGCTACTGTATAATTACCACTTGTACTCGCAATATAACTACTTGTATTTACTGATATGTCAACACCATTTTTAAACCATTGGAATGAGCCGGTTTCTGCATTACTTAATGTAACCGTGTTGCCTGCACAAATATTGGTTGATCCACCGGCTGTGATTGCAGGATTTGGAAGAGGGTTAACAGTGATTTGATATACAGCAGAAGTTGCGTTACATCCATTAACATCTGTAACCACCACTTCATAATTTCCGGCTAATGTTATTGATAAGTTTCGATTGGTCTCCCCAACTAAATTGCTGCCGTCTTTTTTCCATTGGTAACCTGACCATGAGATTAAGGTTCTTATTGTTCCTGATTGTCCAACACAAAAAGTATCATTACCTACAGTTTGTTGAATTGCCGGTGTTGAGACACTATTAACATTAAGTGTTGCGGTTGATGACAATACATTGACACAGTTTGCAGCTTGCACTTCTACTGTATAATTTCCTGCATCAAGTAAAGAAACATTTGGTATTGAATATGTGCTGCTTGTTGCACCAACAATATCACTACCATTGAGCTTCCATTGGTAACCACTTATTGTTCCAGTTGCGATTACACTAAAGCTGGCAGAAGAGCCAACACATTTCGTGTCAGATGAGGGTTGTGAGGTTATGTTGATAGGGGCATCAACTACTACTTCTGTATGTGTTGATTGGACATCACCACACACACCGTTACCCACTACTGCCCTAAATCTAGTAGTTTCTGTTAGTGTGCCCGATGTATATGTTGCGTTTGTATTTGTAATATCAGACCAAGTCGAGAAAGGACTTACAGATGATTGCCATTTAACAATATTACCTGTATGTCCACTTAAGCTTAATTGAGCTGATGTGTTTCCTGAGCATATTGTTGAACCTCCTGTTACACTTCCCGCAATTGGTAAAGGATCAACAGTAACAGTTGTGGTTGATGAATTGTCGGATAAACATGTTCCGTTTTTAACAACTGCTCTAAATTGGGTATTTTCTGTTAATGCCCCAGATGTGTATGTTGTGTTTGTATGTGTTATGTCATTCCAAGTAGAGAATGGAGCAATGGCGAATTGCCATTTCTCTACACTACCCGTATTTCCGCTTAAGGTTAATAGTGCTGATGTGTTGCCTTCGCAAATTGTTGTTCCTCCAGTTACACTTCCTGCAACAGTTGGTTCATCAACAATAACTGTTGTTGGGGTTGATGTAGTAGCTACACAGCCGTTGCCATCTGTAACTTGTACTTTATAATCTCCTGATGAGTTAATAACAATTGATGATGTGGTTATTGCAGTATCAATGTTGTTCTTTTTCCATTGATAGCTGCTGCCATTACTGTTTGATAAAGTTACAGTTCCACCCGAGCAGAAATTAGTAGTACCGCTTGTCACTGTAATACTTGCGTCTGGTAATGAGTTTACGGTAACAACAGTTGCTGCAGATGTTGCAGTGCAGCCATTTCCATCTGTAACCACAACCATGTAGCTACCTGATGTTGTTGCCACATAAGGGTTTGATGTTGATTCATCCACACCTCCTTTTTTCCATTGATACGTGTTGCCTAATGGAGCCTCTAAATCAACGCTATTACCAGCACAAAAAGTTGTGGCACCACTTGGTGTTATGGTTGCTGTTGGTAAAGCATTTATTGTTAAGGTAGCAGCATTTGATGTAGTGGTTCCGCATGAGTTTGTGACGTCTACCGTGTAGTTTCCTGCATCGGTTCCGGTAACACTTGCAATACTTAATGTGCTGCCTATTTCTCCTACTAAAGTTGTAACACCTTTTTTCCATTGGTAACCTGAGGCGCCAATTGCGGTAGCGCTAAATGAAGCACTTGTACCATCACACCTGTCTATAGATACCGGTTGCGAGGTAATGTTTGGAACTGCGTTAACAACAATAATGGCTGCAGAAGAAAAAGCTTCGTTACAAACGCCACTCTTAACTACTGCTCTAAAATGTGTAGTCTCTGTTAAATTACCTGATGTAAACGTACTAGTCGTAATTGCGGTATCTGTCCAACTCGAAAACGGTGAAGTGGCATATTGCCATTTTTCAATATTTCCTGTTTGCCCACTCAATGTTAGCAAACCCGAATTGTTGCCTGAACAAACGGTTGTACTTCCGCTAACGCTTCCTCCTACCGAGGCAGGATCAACTGTTACTGTAGTTGAAGTTGAGCTATCTAAAGTACATGCTCCACTTTGCACAATTGCCCTGAATTGTGTGGTTGTGGTTAGTGCTGCAGAAGTATATGTTGCAATTGTGTTAGCAATTGTACTCCATGAGGCTCCTCCGTTTGTTGAGCTTTCCCAACGTAAAATATTTCCCGTATTTCCACTTAATGATAATAAACCTGATGTACTTCCTTCACATATTGTGCCCCCCCCGCTAACTGATCCGGGAACAGTTAGTGGATCAACGGTAACAATGGATGGACCAGATGTTGTTGCCGAACATCCATTACCATCTGTAACAGTTACTGTGTAACTGCCAGCGGTGCTTGCAATGTATGAACTACTTGTTGCTCCACCTATAGGTGTTCCACTCTCTCGCCAAACATATGATGTACCGTTGTTATTGCTTAAGGTAACACCGCTACCATTACAAAGTGCCAACGAACCACCGGCAGTTATGCTTGCATCAGGAAGCGGATTTACTGTTATTGTTACATTATTTGATGTAGCTGATGTACATGTTCCACTTTGCACCACCACTCTGTAAAGTGTTGTTTGAGTCGGTTCCCCTGGATTGTACGTATCATTGGTGTTTACAATTGGCGTCCAAACTGTACCGTTGGTTGATGATTCCCAACGAACAATATTACCTGTGTATCCCGATAATGTTAAAGTAGAGGCAGTTGCACCTGCACAAATGGCTGCTGTTCCTGCTAAAGTGCCTGCTACTGTAGTTGGGTAAACCACTACCACTTCAGTATCCGATGTTATGGTACAGCCCAAGCCAACACTATTGTCAGTTACTTCTACTGAATAATCACCTGAAGCAGATGCTGTATAGTCGCTATAAGTAGCTCCTGATATGCTAGAACCGTTAAGTTTCCATTGAAAAGTATAGTTCACACTACTATCAACGCTTAACATAACGTTATTACCGTTACAAAAATTTAGCGCACCCGATAACGTAATTCCAGCTGTGGGTGATATTGAAATAGCTACCCCTGCTGCTGTTTTAGAACAAAAATTTACTGTATCTGTAACCTTTACCGTATAAAATCCGGCCTGTGTTACAAGTAGTGTGCTGGTGTTTCCACCCACTGCAACACCAAAATTTTTCCACTCATACTTTAGGTCATTGGGGCCACCGGTAACATTCGCTGTTAAAGTCGCACTACCACCCGGACAAAATTTTGTGGCGGATGCACCTATGTTAACAGCGGTAGGACATTGCGCGTTTACATGAACATTTAATAATGCGAATGCTACAATCAAAAATAAACTAAACCTTTGGGGTATACTATACATCATACAGAAACAATTTGTTGCAAAGTTATTATATTCAATATGTTAATAAAGCCAGATGTGAATTTAGCTAAATTTTAGATTTCTCACTAGTTAATTATTAACCAACTGAATACCAAGTTTTAAAAAGTAAATAACACTTAAAAACGAGTATGTTTTTGCAAAATAGAACATATTTTATACAAAATAAAACAACTTATTCTGTAAAAACCACCGCTTACACATAAAATTACATTAAGTTTTGTGTGATATTTACGTGGTAAGTTACACTTTGGATTTAAAAATGAGCATAAATTAAGCCTACAGGAGGTAGCCTCAACCTCATTATCCTTGCTGTTTCATATTCCTTATTATTTGAAATGCAGCAGCACTAAAGTAAAACCTTATTTGTCATTATGTATGCTTATGTTTTACAAGTGTTTACATAATTTAACTTTAAACTGATCGATACTTTTGTACAAGTTTTAATCAAAAAAGGGAAATTCGTAAAATTATCAAATAACAAATCGCCCTTCTAACATTTGAGGTTTTGTTCCAAAATTGAAATTATTGGTATTTATGAAGAGCGAGGTAGTATACTTAGCTTTTTTATTGCCCCATTCTTTTTAGCAATTCATCACTTTTGTCAGTAGATAACCCCACATTAAAATCGCCCTCCATTAACAACGAACCTCCATCTGATTTAATATATTCTACAACCGATTTAGTATTAACAATATATGATTTATGACACCTGAAAAACTGTTCCGTGTTGCTTAATAAATCTTCGTAATACTTAAGCCCTTTACTTGTAGTTATAGTCTGTTTGTTTTTTAAAACGATTTGAGAGTATGCTCCATCTGCTTTAAAAAATAAAATATCGTTTAAGTCGATAAATTTAACCGAACCAACTGTATGTATTGCAATTTTGCTTGGTATCTGGGTTGTTAGGTTTTGTTTAAGAGCGTTGTAGTTATCGTTATTTTCATGCTGCTTAAATCGGTTAATGGACTCAGCCAATTCTTTTACATCAACAGGTTTTAATAAATAATCAACGGCCGATAAACGAAGGGCATTAATGGCATATTGGTTGTATGCGGTTACAAAAATGATAGAAAATGTTACTTCTTGTTCATCAAAAAAATCGAGTAGTTCAAGGCCGCTGTGTCCGGGCATCTCTATATCTAAAAATACCAAATCGGGTTTGTGTTTACGAATTGACTTAACTCCGTTTGGTAAATCTTTGCAACTGTCAACAACCTCAACATCTTTATGGTATTCATATAACATGCCCTCTAATAATGTTCGGGCCATTTTTTCGTCATCTATAATTATTGCTTTATACATGTTAGTAGTTTTGGTAGGGTAAAATAATGGTTACTAATGTTCCTAACGGGCGGTTTTGGCTATCCATTTTATCGGTAATATGTAATGATGCTCCGGTATTTCTTAGTTTGTTCATCAACTCAATTCTGGTTTGATTGGCCTCGGTTGAAAACGATTCGTGGTTCTGATTTTTTATGGCATTTAATTCTTGTGATCTTTTTCTACCAATACCATTATCATCAACCATAATTTTTACTTGGCTAGTGCCATATAATTCAAATGATATGTTTATTGTTTTATTACCCACTTTGTGCAGCAAACCATGTTTTATGGCATTTTCAACATGTGGTTGAATAAGCATGGGCGGAAGTTTAACCGTTTCGTTCACAAGTTGATCATCTTGTGTAATGGTATATTCCAGCTCACCATCAAAACGCATTTTTTCCAGTGAGAGGTAAAGATCTAACGATTTAATTTCTTCATCCAAATTCACCAAATCTTTATCAGACATTTCTAAAATACTGCGTGTTAGTTTCGAAAACTTATTTAAATAATTTGCTGCACTGGTTTTATCGTTGGTAAAAATATATCCCTGTATGGTGTTAAGTGCGTTATAAAAAAAATGCGGGTTCATTTGCGATTTAATGGATTTAAGTACCGACTTGTTTAACTCTTTTTCTAAATCGTAATTTAGTTTTAGCAGCACATTTCTTTTTTGGAGTATAGCAACTTGCCAGCGGTAAAATGAAATTACTATAGTTGCTGTGCAGCCTAAAACTATGGTAACAAACCACCACCGTTTCCACCATGGTTTTAATATAGTAAAGGTAAGTGTCGAAGACTCTAACACTTTATCGTTTACCATAAATTGTAAGTTATAATTTCCGGCATCAAGCGCTGCAAATTGCAACATACGCGAAGTAATGGGTAACTCAGCCCAACCACTGTTGTTTAATGAATAGTAAATTTTGTTTTGTGCTGCACCATTGTAATCCAACAGCACATAATTAATGGTAATGTTGTTTTTATCGTAACTAAGTACTTGGTTATTGAGTGATGTTGTTTTGCCATTAATACTAACATCATCAATTAAAAATTTTGGTACAATAGTATTGGTTTTTTGATGATTTATTGGAATACTAATTACCCCATTTTTGGTAAGTAAATACAAGGTTTGGTTATCAAAACTTACATCGTTTAGCTCAGATGTTTTAATGATATAAATGGGTTTCGAAATACTCATTTCCGGACTGTTGGCATCAATCAAAACAATTTTGTTTTCACCAAATAAGCACAACAACGTATCGTTAAATAACTTAACTCCGGAAATGTTTGTGCAATGAATAGAAGTCAGCGCATTCAGTTTGGTAAATTCCCCCAACCCATTCAATTGATAAAATTCGCCCTTGGTATTTAATGCGTAGACTTTATGTTTTGTTGTAATAATTTTTTTGGCGAAAAATTTCTCACCACCCATTTTTACTTCAACTTGTTTTACCGGTGTTTGTTTAAATAGGCCAATATTGGTGCCGTAATACAAACTGCTTGATGGTTTATGATAAGCAACTGTTTTAGCCCTGAAACCAATGGCTAATCTCTTGTATCCTTCATGCATACCATCTGGTAAAGTATGGAACAAACTGTCCCAAGCATCATGAGTTTTGTTCTTCTTACTTTTGTACAATAAACATTGTGCACTCTCTGCAAATGCATATAAGTTATCGTTTATTTTACACACTTCTTTAAGCGCATAAACTTGATTAATGGATGCTTGTGGTTTATTCAGATTAACAATGTCCATTCCTAACGAGGATGCAAATATTTTCTGTTCATCCTCATCAAGGTATGCATAATAAATTGCAGTAGGCTTAAGTTGAGTAATTTTTTTCGCACGTGAAAGGGCTTTGTTATAGTAAAAAATTTCGCCATGTGTATTAAATATATAGTGCCCTACACCGGTACTTATTATTTTACTTGGTTCGTGATAAATTGGTGAGTAATTATTGAATATATCCTGTACAAAAATGATACCTTTAGATAAAGTACTAATCCAATAGTTTCCTTGAAAGTCTCTGGAAACTGAAGTAATAATTTCGTTCTTAAACCAATGTGAAACCAGGTTGTTCTTTTCGTATATTAACAAACCATTATTGCCATATACAGCATGCTTTCCGTTTATGATAGTTGTTCCATTTATACCGATAGGCAAGGGGGTTATCAATTTTGATACCCCATTATTAATTTGATAATATATTAAGTGGTTCGCTTCATTATTTTTAACATATACAGCAACATCTTCATTTATGGTAGCAATAAATGGTTGTTTTTCTTTTGATAAGAAACCGAGCGAAGTAATTTTTCTTATGATAAGATCGTCACTTATTGAATATAACACAAAGTCTTCTATGTAATAATAGGCTCCATTTGTATAGTAACTGTTTTGTAAATTGATGAATGGCAGTTTGGGTTTGATGGTTTTAATCAACTTTAAAGTTTCTAAATCGAACACATCTATTCCTTTTGTTTGTAGTACAAAAAGATACTTTTTGCTTATTCCGATAGGGTTGTAATTTAAAGGTTGGTTTTGGTTTAAGTTTTTCAGTGAATCATTTTCTATATAATAACAATAGCCATCAAAGTTCTGGTACCATATTCTGCCAAATTTATCTTGTTTAATATCACTGCCGGGTACTGATGTTTGTTTGTCGTTATAGTATTTTTTAAATGAGTTACCATCATACCGGCATAACCCATCTTCTGTGGCTAACCATGTAAATCCATTGGCATCATGAAAAACCTGATATACTGTATTAGAAGGCAAGCCTTGTTGCTCGGTAAGCCATATCGGATATGGTTCTTGACCTGTTACACTTAACGATAGGAAAAATAATAAAATGTATAAAGTAAACTTCATGAGCAATGAACAAATATATAGCAACTCTCATGTATTAGTGGTTTAAGTTTATGAAGTAATGTTTTACCTTTATGAAAACAGGTTTTGAGTTAGAATTAATTTCTAAATAGTAATGTATATCGGTATTACCAACTCATTTCATACTTTCATTTGTCCAAAAGGTTGTTTTATAAATCGAGTAATAATAAAAAAAGCATAGTGTCCAATTTTGAACCATTAATGCTTTAATTTATGAAAAAAATAGGATTACTTTTAATGGGTGTATTTTATGCCATGGTTAGTTATGCGCAGTTGCCCGTAACCAATTGGCAAAACACTTTTGGTAACATTTCGGGTAATGCCCGTGTTACTGCAACTGCAACAGATATCAGCGGTAATGTGTATGTCGCAGGTTACTTTTTTGGCAGTGTTGATATGGATTTTGGTGTTGGGCAAGCCAACATTACTTCATCAGGGCAATACGATGCTTTTGTAGCTAAATATAATGCTTTTGGTGATTTTACTTGGGTAAGAAGAATTGGGGGTACATTAGGCGAACAAGTAAATGCCATTTTTTTAGATAACAGTGGAGGACTTCATGTAACGGGATTTTTTCAGGGAACTACCTCCATATTCGCGTCAAACGGTACTTTTAACTTAACCTCGGTAGGTGGAGCTGATATTTTTATGCTTTATTTTGATGGTGCCGGTACTTTAATTCGTAATTTCAGAATTGGTGGTGTTGGTGATGAAAGTGGATTAGCCATAAAAGCGGATATTAACTCTAATGTTTATTTAGCCGGAACCATAGGAAGTGCCAACGTAAATTTCAATTTATATGGTGGTAGTCAATTAATATCATCAAGCGGTGCTTTAGATGGTTTTATTGCCAAGTATGATTTTTCATATGCTGCTCAGTGGGTGCAACGTGTAGGTGGTGGTGGTGCGGTTGATGATGCCATAAATGATTTAGATGTTGATGCTTCAGGCAATGCATACGTGGTAGGTACGTACAGAGGAGCTGTAACTTTTAGCGGTACTTCCATAACCTTGGCCAATTCAGGAAACACAGACGCGTTTATATCAAAGTTAAATGGCTCGGGTACTTTTTTGTGGGCACGAAAAGTGGGTAGTACAGGAGCTGATGCAATTAATAATATTAGGTTAAACGGAAAAGGTTCAGCCTATATAGCGGGTCATTTTTCAAATGCATGTAATTTAAACCCCAATGGTACTGCACAAAACTTTACCAGTTTAGGCAGTACAGATATTTTTATTGCTAAAGTTGATACCAATTTGGCAACTGCCACTTGGATTAAACCGATGGGCGGAACAGGAAATGATTTAATCTATGGATTGGCTATAGATACCAATGATAATGTTTACACTACAGGCCAGTTTGAAAATACAGCAGAGTTTCCTATTGGTACAAGCGGTTCGGCAATTACAAGTATTGGTGTTACGGATGGCTTTGTTAGTAAACTAAACGCTCTTGGTAATTATGTTTGGAGTACCCGATTTGGTACTTCTGCAGCAGATTTGGGGTGGGATATAGAAGTATCTAAAAACGGAAATTCGGTTATTGTGGGAGGTAACCAAGGCACTAACGCCTATTTTACACAACTTGGTGCGTGTAATTTAGCTGGACCAATTACCGGCTTAACCAATGTTTGTAATACAACATCAATCACCTATAGTATTACTGCTGTTACTGGTGCCACATCTTATGTGTGGACATTACCATCGGGCTGGACAGGCACATCAAGTACAAATAGCATCACAGTAACTCCTTCCGCCAATGGGGGAACAATAAGTGTTGCGCCTATTACCTCTTGTGGAGTTGGTATCGCACAAAGTAAAAGTATCGCTTACGGAATTTCTGCGATTGATAACAACTTGGTTCGTCATTGGATTGCAGATAGTGCAGATAATAATAGGGATCGTATTAATAGTTTTCAATTAACACTGAACAACACAGTAAAAGATACGGATCGTTTTGGGACTCCTGATGCTGCTTATCGCATTTCTGGAAGTACCGGTTTTATTGGCACGGGTACCAATTTACCAACAGGCAATATCTCTATTGCTTTTTGGTATTATTATCAAAAAAACGGAGGTTCTAATAATATCATTTTAGGTAGTAACACCGGAACCGTACCTGCCGGTCATCCCTTATTATTAACAGATAATAATAGCGAAAGGCTTTACCCATGGTCAAACACGGGTGGTGCCATTGGTAGTGGAATTGTATTCACACCAAATACTTGGCATCACATAGCTTTAGCCAGAAACGGAGCAAGTTTTACNNTGGTACACAAGTAGCCACCGGTACAAACTTGGCAACTACTAATTTTGATCGTATTGGCAACAACCGCCCTGGTTTTGAAATACAAGGTGCTACCGGAAAATTTGATGAAATTAGAATGTATAATGTGCAACTTAATGCCTCTCAAGTTCAAAACATATACAACTTTGGGCAGGTGCGCAGGTTAAATATTTCGCAAGTAGCGTGCTCGGGTAGTACCGCGCAACATAACATTCATTTTTCTGCAAGCGGCACCAACTACCAGTGGTTTAAAAATACCCAAGCGGCAGGCAATAATTCATCAACTTATGCCAACACATTTGCAACAGGCGATACCTTGATACAAGTACGTGCCGAAAATCAGTGTGTAGCCGAAACATACGGCAAGTCATATGTGGTAAATAACCCGCAAAGCACCAACGTAAATATTACTACATGTGGTTATTTTCAGGTAGGCAGTAAAAAATATTTTAATACCGGGATTTATAAAGATACTTTAAAAACGATTAACGGTTGTGATAGTATTGTTACATTAAACTTGATTATTGATAATAGCACATCATTTAACCGCAATCAAGGCATGATGCACTACTGGCCACTTAACAGTGGCGATTCATCAACGAGTTACAAAGATTTAACTGCACTAAACTTCATAGGTGCGCTTACACCATCTGAAGATAGAGCAGGTAACACGGCCTCGGCTTACGCTGTAACCAATAATTCTCAAGGGTTTGTGCCATCAACGCCATTAACCTATCCAGAAATAACAATTGCTTTTTGGTACAAAAGAACCAATACCGCAGCAGGAGCTTTGTTGGTTAATCAAAACAGCAGTGTTCTTTCTGTAAATTCAAATGGTACCCTTATTCATAATGGCTCAACATCAACATTTGCAATTACATTAAACCAATGGCATTATATAGTTTATACCAATAATCCTAACGGTGGTGTTGCCAATATTTATGTTGATGGCCAATTGGTGCTTAATCAAGCAGGCAACATTTTTTCGGTAACACGAATTGGAAGTTTAACAAATGGATTATCTCCGGCACTTGGCTTGTATGATGATATTATGGTGTTTAACTATGCATTGAGCGGTGGCGAAGTGGACAGTTTATCACAGCTTCCTACCATTGTTAGCTCAAACATTCCATCAACAATCAGTGCGCAATGTGGTTATACCTTAAATACAAAGGTTACCAATAAAGCAGAATCTTTAGTTGAGCTATACAAAAACAACCAGTTATTGGCTAACGATACATTTGCAGTAGTAAACAATTTTTCGCTTAACGAT
Organism: Bacteroidetes bacterium UBA6183; assembly: GCA_002422865.1. Taxonomy (GTDB): domain Bacteria; phylum Bacteroidota; class Bacteroidia; order UKL13-3; family UKL13-3; genus UBA6183. The sequence goes on from DITN01000094.1 coordinate 78,716, forward strand.
AGTGTAATTACCCTACGTTTATACCGTAATTGCATGCGAGTTGATTATACAAAACGCATCAAAGTTTCTCCGCAGTTTGATACCGTGATTGCAAATGCATGTGCAAGCTATAGCTACAACAAAAAGGCGTATACAACTTCAGGTATTTATCAAGACACCGTTGTTCATTTTGCTAATTGTAGCACCTATACCACACTATACGTAAATGTAAATGACAGCAATGCAAATCGTGTTTCTGCAAATGGTTTGATACGTTATTGGACCGGTAATTCAGATAATTTTGGTCGCGACATAGTTAATGGCGATACACTAAGCTTAATAGGTACAGGAGTTACTTATGGCATAGGCAGAAACGGTGTTGCTAATCATGGTATTACTTTTACAAATACTACTTCGGTTATTCAAACCAACATACCTCAATTAACTACGGCAAGTATTTCTTTTTGGTATTTTCATACTTTAGGTAACGTAGTAAAAACACTTATTGGTTCTAACATTAATGCGGTACCTGCGGGCTATCCAACCTTGTTGGTTAACAACAGTAATTTAAGGGTTGTAACCAATACAGGATTTGAAGTTTCTCTTGCAAATTTAGGTGGTAATACATGGAATCATATTGTGCTTGTGCGCAATGGTTCAAACTACAAATTGTATTTAAACGGTCAGGTAATATCTGAAGGAACAAACTTGGCTACAAGTAACTTTGATAGAATTGGAAACAACCGTCCTAGTTTTGCAACGCAAGGAGCAACAGGTGGTAGGTTTGATGATATTTTTATTTACAACCGCGAGTTAACTTCAGCCGAAGTAACTATTCTTAATAGTTCAAATAGTTTATTAAACGTTAGCAAACCTCTTGTTGCTTGTGCAGGTTCAAGTGCATCTCTTTCATCACAATTTCAGTTTGCAGGCGGATGGAAGTACAGTGTTTGGAGAGGCAATACCAAATTGTCTGATACAACATTTGCAAACATTCCTTCATTAACATTGGCCGATACGTCATCAATTGTAATTAAAGCATTTAGTAATTGCCGAATGGTTGAATATCCGGTTAGGTTAAGTGTATCGAACCAAACAGCCGATTTAAACAATGGTTTGTTGCGCTTTTGGACTATGAAAAATACAGAAAATCGCAATAGCCTTACCAACGGACAATCACCGTACTCTATTACTGGTGTTTTTAGTGTTTTTGGCTTAGGGCGTAATAATTTAGACACCAATGGTGCCGTACAAATTACAGATAAAAATAACCAGTGGATTAATACTGATTTAACCACAACCGAGTTGCAAAACGGACAACCATATACGGTATCGTTTTGGTTAAATTCTACATTTACAAACCAAGGTGCTGAAGAAGGAATTCTAATTTCAAATAGCAACGCGAGTTCAGTAGCGGCCTTGCAATTATCAATATCAAATCAATTGCAAGTATTAAACAATGCTGGTCAAGCCATTTATTCAAGTGCAAATATTCCTGCGGGTGTTTGGTATCATATTGTATATGCAAATAATGGCGGTGGTTATTATAAGTTGTTTGTAAATGGTCAAATTGCTTCCGAAGGTTCTGGAACTTTACCTAATTGGCGTCCGGAAAGAATTGGAAACGGTCGTCCGGCATTAACCAATCGTGGTGTTCGTGGTAGGTATGATGATGTGATGATATACAACCGTGTAATAACAAATGCCGAGGCTGTTTCGCTATATAGCATGCCTACAATAATTGCTACTCCATTAAGTATAAGTACCTGTAATAAAAATATAGGAAACTTTAAGTGGGATATCAGAGATACAACAACTGTTTCGTACACCTTTTATAAAAATGCCAATACTGCTTTTGTTGATTCAACCTCATTAAGTTTCTTAGTAGTTGAGAATGACTCAACTGTAGGTATGAAAATTGATAAAGCTTTCTCAACCATTAAATTGATTAGCCGCATAAATAAAAGTACAATCAATTTAAATGCAAATTTGGAGCGTTTCTGGACGATGAATGCCAAAGACGCAGAGAATACACTTGCAGCTAACTTTATTGGCGGTGTTGTTAAATTTGTACGCTCAGAGCCCAATAGTATGGTTTATACTACTGGTAGAGCTGGTACAGGGCAATCAGCAGTAAGTATTGGATTAAAGAGTTCGTTTATTAATCCAGGAACAGCAGGATTAGCCAATACCACTGTTTCGTTTTGGTACAGACCTAATCCTGTTTTTGGTGTAGAGGCAAATCGTGTTTTATTATCAGGCACAACCTCACCAACTATATTGGCTGCCCAAATAGCAGGAAGCGAAATACTACTTAGGCCTATAGGTACTAATGATAACTTTATTGGTACCGCATTTTATAGACTTACTGCAGGTGTTTATCATCACATTGTGTTTGTTAGAAACGGAACTAACTATGAAGTATATGTTAATGATACACTTCGTTTGTCAGGTACAGGAATTTCACAAAGCAATATTGGCCGTATTGGGAATATATACGGTAATATATTAGACAGAGGCGCTTTAGGAAACTTTGACGACATTGCCATATACTCGAGAGCAATAACAAGAGATGAGGTGAATACATTATTTAATTTACCAAGCATCACCAGTATTCCGGATACATCAGTGATTTGCGCAGGTGCAAGCCGCAATTTTGTATTCGCTGGTGGTAACAATGCTTCGTATCGTTTGGTTAAAAATATTGCTCCTACATTTACACAAACTGTTGAATTAAATGCCAATGGCACAAGTGGCACAACAACGGTATTGAGCGGTGATAGAATTGCGTTGATTCAACAAGTAGGTTGCGCACAAATGCAATACAATTTTTATCCAAATGTTCAAGGTACAACATCTGTGGGTCCAACTTTAACTTACGATGCGGTTACTAAACGCATTACTGCAACATCAACCTTTAACCAATCAAGGTTATTCCGCAATGGTGTATTGGTGCAAAACAATACAAACACGGGTAACATAAACTACCTAACCCCATTACGCTGCGGCAGCTATTTTGCCGAGTATGTAAATACAGGTAGCAGTTGTCCTGCAACATCTCCTATTTTGGTAATTAGCGCTACTGATACTTTTAATCAAAATGCAAGTTTGTGTACCGGAAAAACTATCGTGTTTGGTAATCAAAACATAACCACTGCTGGGGTTTATTACCACACCTTTAACGGTGTATTGGGTAATTGCGATAGCACAGTAAAACTAACGGTTATCAATGCAGCGCCTACAGCATCAACCCTAAACAGAACAGGCTGTGGCAGCTTAATTATTAACGGTAAAACATACACACAAACCGGACAGTATAAAGATACCATAACCAATGTTGCTGGTTGCGATAGTGTAATTACATTAAACCTAACCATTAACAGTGGTGGTCCGGCTGTAAACACATTTAATATTAATGCATGTAACCAGTATGTGTTTAACGGCAAAATATACATGCAATCGGGTACTTATCGCGATACATTGATGGGTGCAAGTGCCGCAGGTTGCGATAGTATTTTGGTGTTAAACTTAACTTTAAACAAAAATGGTTCAACCCAAAACATAACTGTTTGTAAAAACTATGTGTTTAAAGGATTAACCCTAACGCAAAGTGGAGTGTATTACGATACCTTAACCAACGTTGCAAGTTGTGATAGTATTATTATTTTAAATTTAACCATTAACTCGGTTGATGTAAATGTAACTAAAGTAGGAAATACATTAACAGCAACTGAAAGCGGTGCTACTTACCAATGGATAAATTGTGCTACCAATATGCCAATATCCGGGGCAAATGCAGCCAGTTATACAGCCACCACTTCGGGTAACTATAAGGTAGCCATTACTAAAAACGGTTGTATTGATACCTCTATTTGCACTGTAGTAAATATTGTAAGTTGTAATGCAAGTTTATCGTACACAAACCTAAGTAACGACTCAGTTAGATGTAAAGAAATTAGGGTAAATGCAAGTAACGTAACTTTACCAATTACGTTAAACATTTCTTGGTCGTCAAACCCAAGTGGCAACACCGCTGTGGTTAACGATTCGGTTAGGATTTACACAGATGTTTGTCCGGGTACATATACCGTAAAACTTACCGATGCCAATGGTTGTAAAGACTCTATAGTATTTACCATTAACGAGCCTGTTGGTTTAAATGATGTTGATGCAAATAACTTGTTTATGATGTATCCAAATCCGGCAAGTAGTTTGGTGGAGTTAAGCTTTACACATCAATCAGCCAAAACCATAACGGTAACTGATGTGCAAGGGAAAATTTGCATACAATTCACCTCAAGCCAAATAAACCAACAAATAGATGTAAGCCAATTAAATAAAGGGTTATATTTTATTAGGGTTGAAGATGAAAATGGTGTGAGTACTAAAAAACTCATCAAACAATAACTACATATTAAGGTGTTTAAACAAAGAGGTCGCCCTGATAATTGGGCGACTTCTTATGTTAAATTAAATACGATAAATGCTGTATTGATTGCCTGCATTTACCCATACAAATTTGCCATACACAATATACCCTTATCTAATTATGAAAAAATGTATTTTATTAATTGCTGCGTGTGCCACACAAATATGGGCACAAGCACAAGTTGAAGTTACCGCAAAAGGCTTTGAGCTGGAGTCGGTAAAGAAACACAAAGGTTGGAACATTATTGAAGCCGGACGCGATGCAAACACCGGAAAAGTGTATGTTAAGTTTGCACAATCTATTTGTGACCAAACCAACAATGCATGGACCGGAACAAGAACTTATCGTGGTTTAAAATGGGACATTGATAAATTAACCTTTGATGATCAGTTTAATTTTGAAGGCAATGCACTAACAAATTATAATTCTTCTGAAGAAGCCATTGTTAATAACGAGTATGTTTTTGGGAGAACCTATTCGCCAATTTATGCCAACTTGGGCAAGTCGCTTTTACAAGGTGGTGCGGCATTACCAAGGCCAATAAACAATGCGTTTATGTTTAAAAGTGTGGTAACAGGTACCGCAGGTATTACGGGTTTTAAGGTTAACGTTTCATCTGTTGGTTGTCAACCTTTGGTTCGCGATACCAAGTATAGTGGCACCTTTTGTGGTGAAATTTCAGTGATTGAGAACTTGGGTTCTACAGATGCCAAAGAAGAAAAAGGACAACGTTGGATACCAATGTATAACAATCCGGTTCCTAACGGAGGTAACATTTTATTTAATACTGTTGGTGTTGGCCCTGAAGACAAACAACATTATGTGTTCAGAAAATACAATGAAAATGCAGGTATTATTAAAGAACTTGCAATGTCGTTTGATTACCAATGTTTACCTACGGTAAAAGAAATTGAAAAAGCTCCCGGTGTGTTTGATTACATTATTGTGATGACACCAATTAATTACAAAAAATCAAAATTAACTGTTGCTCCAGCCAATCAGTACGAGTACATCAGGATTGATGGTGAAACATTTAATATTACCGAGCAGTTTAAATTTACAGCTCCTAATTCGCAATGGATAATTACGGAGTTGGTAGAGTTTGATGGCGCTGTATATGTGTACGGCATAGCAGGTGCAAAAAATAATGTGTATAAAGACTTTGCATTGCCAAAATGGAAAGAATATACCACACTTCAATTGGCAAAAGTAGCTAGTGGAAAGGTGCAATTTGTAACCAATATTAGCGAACAAACGGCACAAGGTATGTTAACCGTAGTTCCGGGAGTTAAGGGTAGTGCAAAGGCTTCTTTCCATAATGTTAATACCAATTTAAAAGTGGTAAATGGAAAACTGTTTGTTGCAGCGCAAAATAATTTTGCAGGTAAACACGGACCTTTGGTTACTATGGTTTTTGATCAGAACGGTAATTTGGAAACCTATTTGGCCAAACCTGAAAAAATTGTGGCTCGTGGTTCTTTACACTTTTCGGCCGATGGAAAAACTGCTTATTGGTTGTTACAAGACTTAGGTATGTATAATAGCTTTGATAGTAAAACAGGTGTGCTTAGTGCTAAAAAGGTTAAGTTTTTGGCTAATGCTTTAAATGTAGTGAAGTATGATATTGATAATAAGCAAGCTGCACCTATTCAATCTTATGTTAATGAAGAGTGGGCATTGGATTATAACAACACCCAACTATATGAAACACCAACAGAGGTAGTTTTAATGGGTAAAAAGCTTACCAAAAAAGCGAAAGAAAGCGAGATTGTTTTTGTGAAAATGAAGAAATAATAACTAGTGGTTGTAAAGAAGAAACGGCCGAGGCGAAGCCTCGGCCGTTTTTGTTAGCCGACAATACTTAAGCACCCATTTGTTGTTCATCCGCACTTGGCCCGTAAACACCCGGAATAGGAATGTTAAGCAAACGCAAGTAAACACCTAATTGTGCCCTGTGGTGAACCAACTGACAAAAAGAATGACGTATGGTTTCAAGTTTTGAAAGTTGCATGTAAATAGCATCTCCGTCTCTTAATGTCCAAGTATCTTCTAAAATAGCATCGCTGTTTTCACTCAACAAACGTTTTGCTTCCGCAGCACTCTCATCATAATAGGCCAAAAGTTCATCGGCATTTTTACAATCTTTAGGGCTGTAAGGTGTTGCTTTAAAATCAAGTTCAGCGGTTGTAATGGCCATGGTAATCCACGTTGGTAATTCGGCTATGTGTGTAGCTAAATCTTTTAACTTCATACTTTTTTCGTGGGGTTTAAAATCCATTTTGTCGGCAGGTACTAAGGCCAACATTTTACGTGTACCAATGCTTTCGTGTTCCAATTCTTGAAGGAACGATTTCATAAATGTTATCATACTGTTTTTTTGTTTATGAGGGCAAACCTATTACCAGGGTTTGACAACAGTATGTCAGCAGCAGGATATTGTTGAGATTAATTTTTTTTCAAAATATTTTCGGCCAGCTGATTCACACGTGTTTTTAGTGATTTCGGACTAACAATTTCGGCTTTATCAGCCAGCATCATATACCAGCGTGCAAGTCCTTCTATAGAGTTGTTTAAAAAGGTCATTTCAATTTTTCCATCTACTTCTTTTTCGGATACAAATCCACAGTAATATTTTTGGTCGCCCAATAGGTGTAATGCCTTTTTATCAAAACGTAACACCGCAGTAATCAGTTTATTTTCTTTGTTGCTAATTTCTTTCAGGTAATTTTTTAAAGGCGGATGGGTTTTAGCAAAATCTATTTGGGTTTGTTGGGTCTTTACAATACGTTCAATCCTAAAATTTCGATAGTCTTTTCTCAACCAACAATACCCAATTAAGTACCAATGGTTAAACTGCATAAAAATACCAATAGGTTCTATATTTCTTGTAGTGTGTTGTTGGTCGTGGTGTGCAAAGTAATCAATACACAGTACCTTTTTTTGTGTTATGCTGTTTAAAATAACCTGCATGTGGTTGGTCGATTTGGTGTCCTTTGGCAAGTAAGGATTATCAACCACCGCAATGTATTCTTCCATGTTTTCCAAATGGTTTTTATCATCAGCCCTCAGTACTGCTTTTATTTTATACATGGCCGATTGGTATACATCATGGGTTGATTGATCGGTAAGTTTTTCAACCAACTTCTCGGCAGTTAAAAATGCAGTAGCTTCTTGTTTGGTAAACATCACCGGAGGTAATCGGTATCCATCAGCTAACGAGTAGCCAATTCCTGCCTCACTAATAATAGGCACACCTGCCTCTTCTAAAGTTTTAATATCACGGTAAGCTGTGCGTAAACTAATGTTAAAACGCTCGGCAATTTCCTGACCTTTAACTATTTTTTTCGATTGAAGTTGCACCAATATGGCAGATATGCGGTCAATCCGGTTCATGCCTGCAATATACAACAAGTTATACGTTACGAACTTATTGGTATTTGGGTTGTTATGTTTATTACTTGGCAATTAAATGCTTAAACAATCAGCCTTTTTGATGCCTAAAACCAATTTTGTAAGAAATTAAATTGTTTTACTAAATTGCCTTGCTGAAAATAAACGGAGAATATGAGCGAATTTAAGGTACGTACAATGGCCGACATGGTGGCTGCAGGCGAAGAAGCCGAGATTTTATTTTGGGTAGGTTGTGCAGGTAGTTTTGATGAGCGTGCACAAAAAATAACCAAAGCAGTAGCTAAAATATTACATGCAGCGCAAATAAAATTTGCCATTTTAGGTACCGAAGAAGCTTGTACCGGAGATCCTGCAAAACGTGCCGGAAACGAGTTTTTGTTTCAAATGATGGCCATGCAAAACATCACCACATTAAATATGTATGGTGTTAAAAAAATTGTAACAGGCTGTCCACATTGTTTTAATACCCTTAAAAACGAATACCCAGAATTAGGAGGTAACTACGAAGTACTACATCATACCACTTTAATTAACCAACTTTTAAATAATGGTAAAATTGCCATTAAGGGTGGTGCATTTAAAGGTCAGCGTATTACTTACCACGATAGCTGTTACTTGGGACGAGCCAACAATATTTATGAAGCACCACGTGAGGTAATTGAAAAATTGGATGGTGCTTTGGTGGAGATGAAACGCAGTAAAGCCAATGGTTTATGTTGTGGTGCCGGTGGAGCACAAATGTTTAAAGATGCCGAAAACGGTAAAAAAGAAGTGAACATAGAACGTGCCGATGATATGTTGGAAATCCAAGCAAATGTGGTTGCTGCTGCTTGTCCGTTTTGTATGACCATGTTGCGTGATGGTGTTAAACATCATAACAAAGAGCAAGAAATTGAAGTAAAAGATATTGCTGAGTTGGTAGCAACAGCAATGGATTTGTAAGATGAAATCATTTCATCTGCATATAAAGTTTTGTTTTATTTTTGGTTTGATGTTGCTGCATGCAACGCTATTTGCCCAAATAAACAACACAGCTTTAAGTGATGAAATCCATATCAACGCTAATGATAGCGCTAAGTTTGGCGTAACTGTAAGTAATTTTAATTACCTGCGTAATACCGAATATTTTAATAGCATAGAGTTAGGTCGTACCTTGTTTGGTACGCAACTTCACCCACGTTTATCTTATCAACCCAATGCACAAACTACTTTGCAAGCGGGTGTTTTTTTACAACAAGATTTTGGTGCTGTCCCAAGTTTAACGCGTGTTTTGCCTACGTTTAGTGTAAAGCTAAAAAGTAAAAACAACCAACGCGCATTTATTTTCGGAACCTTAGAAGGCGCACTTGCTCATCAGTTAATAGAGCCTTTGTTTGATATCAATTCGGCTATTTTAAGAAGGGTTGAAAATGGTGCTCAGTTTAAACTCAACACCAAAAATGTGTGGCTTGATACGTGGATAAATTGGGAACGTTTTATTGATAGAGGTTCACGACATAAAGAACAATTTACAGCCGGAATAAATGCACACTTGGTGTTGTATCAAACCAAAACAAACGAATCAAAAGCACTTAACCCAAATGGAATTGATGTGGCAGTAACCAAAACGCATCATTTACTCAAACCTGTTTTTCAATTTACGGCACATCACCGTGGCGGACAAATTGATAAGGACACTTCAAATATGGTGATGCAATTTAATGGAGCAGTCGGTTTGTCGTATCAACTCATCACCCCCAATAATTATACTTTTAAAACCGAAGTTTACGGTGTGCTTTACCGCGAAAACACCAATAGCGGATTTTATCCTTACCGCAACGGTAACGGATTATTGGCACATGTACTCGTGGCAAAAAATGGTTTTAGCATCAACCCTACTTATTGGTTGGGTAATGGCTTTATTGCCGATAGGGGAACAACACTATACCAATCAGTGTCTTTGGATAAGCCAGGATATACCGAAAAAATGCGTGAGCTGTTGTTTGTAAGGTTTATTTACGGTAAAAAAGTTGCCCCTGATTTATCGCTAGATGTTAGGTTTGAACCGTATTATGATGTGCGCAATAGCCTAATGGAATTCAGCTATGCTGTGTATTTAAGTTATAAGCTAAATAAAACCCTGTAACGTCAAGCATTTTTATTGCATGGATAAATTGCGCATATTTGCGGCATGAGTATCAGACAAGAAAAATTCGGGAGATTATTACAAAAAGAATTGGCAGAGGTGTTTACACAAAACCGTTCTGAAATGTTTAACAATGCTTTTATTACCATTAGCAATGTTACAGTATCGCCCGATTTAAGTTTTGCTAAAGTATACCTCAGCTTTTTTAACGAAAAAAATAAAGACGAACTTTTGCGCACTATTGAAATGCAAAAAGTGCCTATTAGACGTGAGCTCGCAGCGCGTATTCGCAAACAAGTGCGTGTTATCCCCGAGCTTCAGTTTTTAATTGATGATAGTTTGGATTACGTATTTAAAATGGAAAAGCTGTTTAATGAAATCAAGAAAAAAGACGAAGAATAAACTAATTGGGTTTAAATGAAAGTTCGAGCCTAAGGAGGTAATCAATAGGTCGGTTTTGTTCAATGGCAGGCGACCACAACGGCATTTTTTCAAACAAACGTTCTAGCTCTAATGCAAGGTAAGGATGTGCAAATCCAACAATATCGCCCCAATGCACCTTACCAAATCGGTCAATTTTAATCCAAAACGAAACATTCGCATTGATACGTTTTCCATTTTCATCTTCGGGGAATTTCATATTTTCTGTTATGAATCTTTTCCAACCATCTTCAAAGCCGTATAGTGTTGGTGGAATAACCAAGTATTCGTTTGTTGAGGGCACACCTGTTGAGTCCCACATGCGTGCTTTAACCATGGTGGTATCGTGTATGTATTCAACCACCGCACTTGCTTCACCATTATAATGGTAGTACACACATTTGGATGTACTATCGTCTTTGTATGTGCATTTCTTATTGGGTTTACCATCATCAAACCAACTAAACCAAACACCAATTTTATGGCCATTGTTATAAGCGCCTTTATTCGCTAATTGTCCGTTTTCGTGGTATTCGTATAAAGTATCTTGAGCTAACTCATACGCAAAATCTTTATACTGAATTTTTTTCATAGGTTTACCATTGGTATAATAGTCATTTACAAACCACATATTTTGCCAATAAACCTTTCGGGTCACGTGTATATCTGTAGCACCTTTTTCGGTGGCATCGCCAAAAATATTATAGTAATAATAGCTGGTATCAACTTGCGCGTTAATTTTAAAAGAACAAAAAATTATCAAAATAGCTAGGGTAACCTTTTTCATTAAACTTTCTCCATTAAAGTTCTAAAGGCCACAAATTTTCCTTCAAATAAACGCTTGGTTTCTGCTTGTAAGGCCGGTGCATGGTTGGCTTGGTAATCATCGTAATGTTGCATACTAGGCGCAGTGTATTGTATTACGTAGGTAGTTCCGGTTTCGTCTTCTTGTCGGCTCAACAATTTATTAAAACTAAAAGCAGTAAAAAATCCGGTGGCCATTACTTGTGGTATGTGGGTTTCTTTCATCCAAGCCACCCATGTTTCACACACGTCATCTTCTATATTTATGGTTACATTGTATATTATCATGCTTCAAAGGTATAAATCTCACCACAAACTTTAAAACTGTATATTTGACGCATGGAAATTAAAACCATTGGTATTGCAGGTGCCGGAACTATGGGTGCCGGAATTGCACAAGTAACAGCTACTTACGGTTATCAAACCATTTTGTTTGATGTAAACGAAAACATGCTTACTAAAGCAAAAGCGGGTATCGAAAAAAGTTTGGAATCGTTGGTGCAAAAACAAAAAATTACAAGCGATAAAAAAGCTGAGATTGTTTCTCGTATTCAATACACCAATGCAGTAACTCAACTCAAAGCCGATTTAGTTATTGAAGCCATTGTTGAGCGTTTAGACATTAAACAACAATTTTTTAATGAGGTAGCTGCAGTTAATTCTCCCGAAACCATTTTAGCTACCAATACGTCAAGCATACCCGTTACACAAATTGCAGCGAAAGTGCCCAATCCAAAACGTTTTTTGGGTATACACTTTTTTAACCCGGCACCAATCATGAAATTGGTGGAGATTATTAATGGGGTTGAAACCGATACTGCCATTGCAAACCAATGCAAACAATTAATTGAAGGAATGGGCAAAACTTGCGTAATGGCTGCTGATGCTCCGGGTTTTATTGTTAACCGAGTGGCCCGTCATTATTACGTAGAGGGTTTAAAAATTGCCGAAGAACGTATTGCCGATTTTGAAACCATTGATGCTTTAATGGAAAGTAGTGGATTTAAAATGGGGCCGTTTAAATTAATGGATTTAATTGGGGTTGATACTAATTTTTCGGTTACAACGTCTATATATAACCTGTTTCATCAAGATGGAAAATTTAGGCCAAGCCGTATGCAACAACAAAAGGTTGATGCCGGACATCATGGACGTAAAACAGGTAAAGGCTTCTACAGTTATGAATAAAATACTAACTATAGTAACACTGGTATTACTAACCACAGTAGGTTGTAAAGATGCAACCCTTAATACCAACCAAGACTTTTTTACACCAGTGCAGGTGTATTTAAATATTAATTTGAGTTTACCATCGTATGCACCATTAACCATTCCGCAAGGTTTTGTGTATGAATCAGGGGGTAACAAAGGAATTATTATTTATCGCACCATTTACAACGAGTACGTAGCGTTCGACAGAACTTGCCCAAACAACCCAACCCAGGCATGCAGCTATATTAGCATGGATAGTACAAGTGCTTTTTTCCGTTGTGGTCAATACAATCCATATTGGAAAGGTTGTTGCAACAGTAAGTTTGACCCGGCAACGGGTACACCTATCGAAGGAGCTGCAAAACGTCCGTTAAAGCAATACTTCGTAAGGCAAGATGGTAACGTTTTAATTGTTACCAATATTCAATAGTTACTATTTCAGCTTAACCCAAACCGGGCAATGGTCAGAGTGCATTACATCAGGGTGTATGCCGGCATCTAACAAACGGTGTTCGAGGTTAGAAAATGTCATGCAATAATCAATACGCCAACCTTTGTTGTTGGCACGCGCATTGGCACGGTAGGTCCACCAGCTGTAATTGTGTGGCGCTTTATTAAAGTGACGAAAACTATCAATAAATCCACCATCAATAAATTTACTTAACCACTCGCGTTCTTCGGGTAAAAAACCACTGCTGTTCTTATTGCCTACCGGGTCGTGTATATCTACGGGTTGATGACAAATATTGTAATCGCCACAAACCACCAAATTAGGATGCTGTTGTGCAACTTTGTTGATGTGCTTATGAAAAAAATCTAACCATTGCATTTTATAACCTTGTCGTGCATCACTCGTTGTGCCCGATGGGATGTACACACTAATCACACTTAGATCATCAAAATCAACCTGAATAATACGACCTTCATTATCATACTCATCGTTACCGAAACCATAAGTAACCTGTTTAGGTTTATGCTTGGTAAAAATAGCCACACCGCTATAACCTTTTTTTTGTGCACTAAACCAATAGCTGTTGTATCCAAAAAGTTCAAACGAGCTTAAATCAACCTGACTTTTTTCTGCTTTGGTTTCCTGAAAACAGTATACATCGGCCTTACGGCTTTCCATCCAGTTTAAAAGTCCTTTACCTATTGCAGCGCGTATGCCATTTACATTGTATGATACAATATCCATATTGGGTTAAAATTTATGTTGTAAAAGAAGTAAACTTCGGGCTGAAGTAAAAGTGATAACTATCAACAATGATCGGTTAAAAAAATTGGTTTACATTGTGCTTAAATAGTGCATCTTCGCAACCGTTTATGTTATACGTTAAAAAATCAACCATACCCAAAGCCGGTAAGGGCTTATTTATTGCAAAAGATTTAAAAAAGGGCGAAGTAATTACCGAGTACGAGGGTGAACGCTTAACTTGGAAACAATGCCAAGAGCGTAATGAGAACAAGAAAGGAAAAGAAAAAGGCGCTTATTATTTTCACATCAACGATAAAAATTGCATTGATGCAGAATATTGTTTGTGGGCTTTAGGCCGTTATGCAAACGATGCTGCAGGTATGGGACGTGTAAAAGGATTACGTAATAACGCGCATTATAAAATATCAAAAGGTAGGGCGTTTATTGTAGCATCGCGAAATATAAAAGCAGGTAGTGAAATTTTGGTATCATACGGCAAAGCATACTGGGATGCCATGCTTGAAGATTAAAAGTTAAATACCAACCCCAAATTAACACCCCATTTTCTCACATCTTTATTGCTTAGGTAAGTTAACCTGTGCACCATACCTAAGGTTACAAATCTAAATATGTTTTCAACCCCATAACCTACCTCTGCGTATGGTTGGTTGTTTTTAAATTCGTTAATAGGTAAGTAGTTTATACCACTTGTGTTTGCGGTGGGTAATATGCTTTTATTTTGGGTACTCAAATGTCCGTACGCTGCTTTAACCAAGGCATAATTGCGTAGTTTCCATTTTTTTAATAAGGGTACTCGGTTAAAAAACAAACCTTCAAAATGTTGCACGTACCAAAAATGAGCGTACTCATCGGCTACAAACTCGTATAGGTTCATTAGGTTAAAATTATTGTCGGCACCAATAATGGTGGTATTTCCGCGCATTACTTCAAGCAACGGATATGGTAAGCGGCCAAATACTTTTCCGGCAGTAATGCTAAAATCAGCATTACCTAAAACGCCTGTGGTAATGTGTTGGTTTAGGTTTAATTGAATTTTGTCGAAGTTAAAATTCCCATCGGCAATACCTTTAAATCCGCGGGTGTACGAGAGTGTGGCAACCGGAGCTTTAGCCAATTTAACACGTATGCGGTAATTGCCTTTACTCATCAAAACTTCTTTATAGGCAAATCTAAAATCAATGGTAGCTGCTGTATAGGTGAAGGTTTCTCTGATGTTCCCATTACTGGCCGGCTTATTTTCATCAATTAGGTAGGCGAATCTAAAATCACCCAATGGTTTAAAATAAGTGTTTTGTGCGCTAAGTCTTATGGTAAAATCTCGGTTTAGTTGTTTTAAATACACCAAACGGTAATCAACCGTTCTGTTAATGCGCGATAATGTTGAAACCATGTTAAGTGCACCAAAAACAGGGTTATTTCCCGCGCCAAAACTAATCATAGGTGCCGATGATGGATCTGTTACGCCTAAAATATCATTATCGTTTTTGTAATGTAAACCTATGGTAGACCATTTTTTGTGTGATAATATTTTTTCAACACCTAAGCCATACTTCCACTGTTTGTCGTCAAAACCGTATGCAACATAACCTCTATAATACCAATTACGTGAAAAAAACTGATTGGTTTTAAACCCTACTCGTGTTCTAAAACCCTCCACTTGGTTGTAGTTTAACAAGTAGCCGTAAGGACCAAAATCTACTTTAGGTGTGCGGTAATAACCCTCGGTAATTAATTGTATAATTTCGGTATACGTGCGAACAACAGGTAGGTTTTTCACCGAATCAATCATTTGATACATGTGTTGTTCGGTGGCGGTAAATTTCTCTGGCCTATTATCATTCCAATAATTACTGTCTTTGGCAATGTTTTCACTCAATCGTTCAACAGCTACATCAAAAAAGGTATCAGGTTTGGGTTGATTAACAACAATGTTTGAATTGGCCCTGTACATTTTGGCAACAAAACCACTGGTGTTTTCTGTGATGCGTGATAACTCAACAATGATGCGTGTTTTGGTTGGAATCCATTGCCCTGTAACAGTTGGTAGTTGTTCTTGTTGAATTTTTAAACGCTCAATAAAATTCAAATTGGCGTTTGATGAAATTTCGGCCACAATTCTACGTATGGCATAGGTAGAGTCGGCTATCCACATGGTGCCTAAAAATCCTAAGTCGGATTCGCGTTTAAGTTGCAGTTTTATTTCATAGCATTTCACTCCATCAATATCAACCGAATCGCGTAAAGTGTAGTAGTAATAATTGTGGCTGTTTGATGAAATAGGCGAAATAAAATCTTTGCCTAAAAAGCGCATCCAATTTTCGTTAAAGTTAAATTGCAGTAAGCTTGTCCCAAGCATATCAACAATGTAACTTCCTTCATTTATACCAAATCCCATAATATTATTAGCCATCAGCACTTCCTTGCTTTTTGAGGGGTTGGCGTTGTAATAATATTTAGATTGTGTTTCGCTAATGAAAATGGGAAGTATTGATATTCCATCTTCATTTTTCATTTGGTTGGTGGTATCAAACAATTGCTTGAGTGGTTGAAGCAACTTATTGTTTTTCATTTTTTCTGATATGTTGTTCATCGACACATCAGTTTTGTTATAACAATCGTACTCGTAACTTTTTAATAGGTTAAAATCGTTTGTTTTTCGGTTTGCTACAGCTTGGTTAACAATACGCAATGCAGGATTAACCTTTACTCTAATAACAGCCTCTTGCATTAACTGCGCATTTTCTTCCATTTGAATAACAATGTGTTGTGTTTGCTGTGTTTTAATTTTTACAATTACAGGTTTATAACCTATAAAGGTGGCTATCACAGAATCAACCTGCTTAGCTGTTTTAATTGTAAAGTTTCCTTCAAAATCGGTGGTTGTACCAATGGCTGTACCTTTAAAACCAACACTAACAAAAGGCATGGCTTCATTTTTGCCTTTTTCAACAATACGGCCGGTAACAATGGTTTGCTGTGCATGTGCAGCAAACGTCAACATCAAAAAAAACAGGTTTATGGTATACGATTTAAACATTAATTTTTCACTTCTCTAATTTTCATTCTGATGTCTTTAAGCGGACGTTTATTTTTTGCGGTTGGTTGGTTACAAATAGAATCAATAATGTGTAACCCAGAAACAACCTCACCGAAAACAGTGTATCCGCTGTCCAATGGAGGTACACCACCAATGGTGTTATATGTGTTTAATTGTTCAGATGTAAATCTAAATGGTGTGCGTTTTACAAAAATTGAGTCGGTAGCTGCTTGAAAGATTTTGGTATATGCCCTCAATCCCTCTTTATCTCCTCGCATGCCATAATCGGCAATCCGTTTTTGGGTTGAGTCTGCATTCATCAAGGTATAAAAAATGTCGTTGCGTATCATTTGATTTTTATACCCTTCCATTTTTTGTAAATCTTTGATGTTGTAGTTGGTACCACGTACCAAAAAAAACTGCGTTGGGTGTGAAGCAAACTCCGGATTTATGTCCCTTGCCGCAGATAAAGCTCCATATTTATGAAAATGATGTGGCCTAAATTCAGCAGGGATTCTATACCCAAAATCACTATCACCAATTACACTGTCCTCTGTCGCATATTTCGATTTTATATCACCACCCTGAGCGGTGCCTTCTGGTATTACCATATGAAAAGTCAAACTATCATAAAATCCGGCACGTACCCATTTTAAAAAATTATCCCTGTGTAAAGGGGTGTCATCATATAACAGTACCTTCATCACGCCAAATCGGGTAATAATTTCAACGTATTTTGGCTTTGGGTCAGCTTGTTTTTTTATGGTTGCAGAAATCATTACCATAAAAACAATTATTAAACTTACAAACAATGCACTTTTTCTCATGTTTACGCTCTCCTAACAATTTAGCAAAATAAAACTTATACCCAATAATGTCAATCCTCGTACAGCTCGTTTTCGTCAAAATAAGCAACTACCAATTTTCGTAATAGCATTTCCTGGCTCATTAAATCTGTAAATGCCGGTTTTTTTACCAAATCGTAATGTGGCCAGCCATCTTCGTCAGTGTGGGTATATTTATAGTATCCTTCATAACTTAACAGCTTGCAGGTAGCAATGTGAAAAAGGTCCATCTTATCGTCCTTACCTAAGACATTCGAAGTGCCTTTTTCCCTCATGCCAATTAAAAATAATAAGCCGTTCATATCGGGCTTTTTACCAAACTGCTTTTTTAGCTGAAATACAATTTTATACCACTTCATTTTAGTGGCCTCATCTAGCTCAAACTTAACTTCATTCATATTGTCTGCCAAATTAATAATTTAATGTGGTGCGATAACGAGTTTCAATAAATTTTATATACTTTTATGATTCTATGATGAAACAAATTTGGTTAACGTTGCTTTTAATTGCTTGTTTTGGCGTAATTAGGGCTCAAGTGGCTGATAACTTTGCAGATGGAAATTTTACCCAAAACCCGAATTGGGTAGGAGATGATACACTTTTTCAAGTTACTTCGGGGCAATTACGCCTAAAAGGTACTATTGCGTCTGAGGCACATTTAACCACTCCTCATGCACAAACAGACAGCGTGACTTGGCAGTTTTTTACTCGTTTTGCTTTGAGTCCCAGCACACAAAACTTTTCACGCTTTTATGTTTTAAGTGATACATCAAATTTAGAAAGCCCTTTAAATGGATATTACGTTCAGTTGGGTGGCGTAACCGGAAGTACCGATAGCATCACATTTTACAAACAAACAGGAAACACCAGGGTACAACTTATTGCAGGAAGGCCGGCTACTGTGAGTAAAACAAATAACTTGGTGCGCATAAAAGTTTTTCGAGACCATTTGGGCAACTGGCAACTGTATAGTGACACATTAGGAGGAACAAATTTTGTTTTAGAGGGAACTACATTCGATAACACACACGCCAATTGTAAATATTTAGGTTGGTGGATCAGGTACACTGCTGGTAACAGCCAAAATTTTTATTTGGATGATGTAAGTGCAAGCGAGCCAATTTATGATACTATTTCTCCAAAAGTGGATAGCATAACTGTACAAGGTAATAACAGCATTTTGGTATATTTTAATGAGGCAGTTGATAGCACTTTGGCTACTCAAACCAACAATTATTTATTGCAGCCGGGTAACACAAATCCAACACAAATACAGCGTGTAAATGCAAAAGTTGTGCAGATAACTTTTTCTCAAGCCTTTACATCAAAACAAAACTATGTGTTAAATGTAAGTGGCATTAAAGATTTGGTAGGCAATACCTTAATGTTATCTTCTTATCCTTTTTTCTTTTACATACCACAAATCCATGATGTGTTGGTGAGTGAGTTTTTTCCTGATCCATCACCACCAATGTTATTGCCCGAGCAAGAGTTTATTGAGCTTTACAACAACTCGGGTGTAGCCGTAAACTTAAAAGGATTTACATTAAGTGATGGTTCGAGTACAGCTGTATTGCCCAATTTTATATTAGGGGTTGATAGTTTTGTTACAGTATGTGCAACAGCAAATCTGCCGTTGTTTAGTGTTTATGGAAGAACTATTGGTGTAAGTAATTTTCCTTCTTTAAACAACAGCAGCGACAACATCATTTTAAAAGATAACAATGCACAAACTATTCATCAGTTAAGTTACGATTTAAGTTGGTACGAAGATGCCATAAAAGATGATGGCGGTTGGAGTATTGAGTTAAAAAGTCCAAAACAGTTGTGTAAAGGCAAACAAAATTATACCGCATCTGTATCAACAAACGGAGGCACCCCAGGTGTAATAAATTCAGTTTGGAATAACTTACCCGATGTGTTACCGCCTAGTATCAATACCTTTACTTTGGTTGATGACAAAACCATTCGCATACATTTTACCGAAGCATTGGATACCACATCGGTTGGTTTAATTGGTGTTGGATTTTCACCCAATATCAACATAAATAATACACAAGTTTTGGGGTTAGATACTTTGCTCATCACCACACAAAATGCATTTGCCAACAAAACACAATACACGGTAACCCTTACCAATATTATGGATTGTAGTGGTAATGATACGGCATTACAATTTCAGTTTAATTACCTTGTACCCGATACAGCCCAAAATTATGATGTGCTGATTAATGAAATAATGGCCGACCCGGATCTTGCGAGAGGATTGCCAAATGCGGAGTATGTGGAGTTATACAACAGAAGCAATAAAATAATAAATTTAAAAAACTGGGTTTTAGCCGATGCTACGAGTAAAGCAACTTTGCCTGATTTTTTGTTGTTACCTGATAGTTTTATTACCATTACTTCATCAAACCATGCTTTGCCTTTTAATGTAAATGTGTTGCGTGTTTCTAGCTTTCCATCATTAGGCAATGATGGTGATGTGTTGACCTTGTTTAACGAAACAGGCAAAGTGATTCATGCCATAAACTATACTTCTTCATGGTTTACGGATGCTTTAAAACGTAATGGTGGTTGGAGTTTAGAGATGGTTGATGCCAATAATCCTTGTGGTTTAAACAATTGGAAAGCAAGTGTGAATAGCCTCGGAGGTACACCATCTCAACAAAATAGTGTGAAAGGATTTAATGCAGATAATAACCCTCCAAAATTAATACGTGCTTATGCACGTGATGAAAACCAACTGGAATTATTTTTTGATGAAGCCATGGATTCTGCATCGTTTTTAAATAATAGGTTTGTGGTAAATGCTAGTTTTTCTCCCTCAACCATAATTGGTGTTGCTCCATTTTATAACAGTACTATCATACAATTTAACAACGCTTTGTTGCGCGATGAAATCTATCAACTGGTGATAGATAGTGTGAGAGATTGTGCCGGAAATGCTATTCAAGATTATCGCAGTATTGATTTTGGATTGCCTTATTTGGCAGATAGCAACCAGCTTTTTATTAACGAAGTATTGTTTAATCCGCGCAGTGGTGGCGTTGATTTTGTTGAACTTTATAACAGCAGTAATAAGTTAATAGATGTAAAAGATTTATTGTTGGCCAAACGTGGTGGTGATGGAAATATTGATCAAATAGAAAATATTGCACCGGCAGGATTTACCATCAAACCTAATACATATGTAATAATTTCATCTACTCCAGAAATAGTTCAACAACAATATTATTGTATGTATCCCGAGCAACTGATTAAAGCCAATACACCCAGCATGAATGATGATGCCGGAAACATACTTTTAATAAACACACAAGGAACTGTATTGGATGAGTTGGTGTATGATGATAAAATGCATGTTCCGTTGTTGGATAATAAGGATGGTGTGAGTTTGGAGCGTATTGATGTGGCGCGTGTAACAGCAGACAGAACGAATTGGACATCGGCTGCGGCAAGTGTTGGTTACGCAACACCAACCTACCAAAACTCACAATATTTAAAAACCGAACGAGCTGAAAGTGCAATGGAGTTGCAACCCAAAACCATTTCTCCGGATGGTGATGGATACGAAGATGTGATGAACATCAATTATAAGTTAAAGGAGAACGGTTATACCGGAACACTTACTATTTTTAATGCTTCAGGTAAATTGGTTAAGCAATTATTTAAAAATAATATTTTGGGTACCAGCGGTACTTTTACTTGGGATGGAACAACAGATGAAGGACAAAAAGCGCCTGTTGGTTTGTACGTGTTTTATTTTGAAATATTTAACCTGAAGGGTGAAGTAAAAGCCTACAAAACAGTTGGTGTGGTAGCTGCAAAACTTTAACCCAATTTATGCAGTAGAAGGCGAAGTATGAGCCAAACTATCTGCATTAGTTGGGGTAATCCCGATTTAGAAAATCATCTTTTGGGTGAAGTGTAACGGATTCGCAAAAGTTTGATTTTCTTACATCGATTATTCTGTTTGTATTTCAAACGAATGATATGGATTTAAAAAATAAACGAGCAAGTAATACTTTTGCTACTTGCTCGTTGTATAAACACTCAAAAAGTTAATATATCAATTTGGGTAACAACCAAAGTGGTCCGTTTTTAGAGTTTTGTTTTTGGAGTTTACCTTCTTTAACCAAACCTATTAATACACCCTCGGCTTCTTCTTTTTTGATGTTACTTAACTCGGCAAACTCGCGGGTAGTTAATGTATTGTATTTATTAAAAATACTTTGCCAGTTTTTATCATAGCTGTTTTTTATTGCACCAGCGTATGTTTTTAGCAAAGTATTTTCAAACTCTTGATAGGGTTTGAAGCCATAAACAATTTGACGTTGTTCATTGCTATCAACAAAAAACATAGTGGGGAATCCTCTTACACCCATTTTACGCGCAAGTTCTAAATCTGCCTTAAATAAATCTTGTGCATGTCCATCAAAATCATTCTTTAATTTGGTAACATCAAGTCCGATTTTTTTGGCTGCTTCGCTAATCACTTCCCACTTGGCAATGTTCTTTTTCTCTAAAAATACCATTTCCCTCATTTTACGCATAAACAGCAAGGCTTTCTCTTTGCTTTGCAGTTCTGCTGCTTTAAAAGCTATAGATGGCGGATACGATGAGTTTAAAGGGTCTTCCAACCACACATCACCATCAATAGGCATGTCGTAATAAGCGCTTACTTCATCCCAATGGTGCGCTACGTCAGATGGTTTGCTGATACCTCCGCTGTTGTAACTCCAGTCGGGTAATAATCCACCCATTCTGTATTCAATTTCGTAGTTGTTGCCATACTCAAGCTTTAGTTTACGAAGTTGTGGTTCAATGCCCCAACACGAAGAGCAAATGGGATCGGTGAAGTAAATAATTTTAATAGGTTTTTTTACCGGTGTTACATTTACACTATCTGTCTCACTTGCTGTTCCCGGCAATTCACAAACGCCTGTTTGCGGATCGCATAACAATGGATTATTACTGTTCATTTTTGTTTTCATTTTATTGTTGCAACCAAATAGGGCAACACTTGTTATTACTGTATAAATAATGGTTTTCAAAGCCGTTAAATTTTTAAATCAACCTAATTGTAGTTACTTATTTCGTAACTTCGTTGCAAAGTTGGTTACTATAAATTTACCAATCAATAAGTCAGGAAAACATGACCACCAAAAACAATACAGAAAAGGATATTAATTGTCCTGCAGAGGGTTTGTTAAAATCGCTCTCGGGTAAGTGGAAAGCACAGATATTTCGTTTGGCATTAAATGGTCCTGTGCGTTTTAGCTCGTTGTTGCGCGACCTTGAAGGATCGAACAAACAATCGTTGTCTGTTGCTTTAAAAGAAATGGAAGAGCAAGGTTTGTTAGATAAAATAATTGTGAAAGAAAAACCCCTTCACATCGAATACAACTTATCAGGCAAAGGCAAATCGTTGGTTGCCGTATTTCAGCAATTAGAGTTGATTAAGTAATGAGTTATTGCAAAGTTTTTGCTACTGATTGCACCGATTTTTCGAATTAATCTGGGAGAAATTTTTTACCAATTAGTTTTTGAATTACACACCATCTAATAAGAATTGTTTTTCTGTACGTTAAAAACAATATTTTCAAATACAGAAGACGCAAAAATCAGTGAAATCTGTGGCTATAATTGCACTTGTTTAGTTAATTATTTTGATACACTGCAAACACAAAATCGCTCTGTTGTTCTTGTTTCAATAATTCATCTTCTAATTTAAATAGCTTTTGTAAAGTAGGCAGTGCTTCTGGTTTATTAAAATGATGGGCAATATCTTTTAAAATAAACGTAAGTAAATTTCCTCCGTAGTTTTTCTGTTCAACCAACTTAAAATGTTTTTCCATTAAAGGCAAAATGGTAGCAGACTCTACTGCCTCTGAAGGGTCGGAAATCACCATACGCAAAAGTCCCGGGAAGTATACGTTTGATTTTATAGTAGGTGAATTTTTACGTGTTTTGAATGTTGCAGGAACTTCTGTTTTATAGATGTTGTTCACCGTTTTTTTGCGCGAATCGGAGAACTGAAAACGGTTAGCGCCCACGTACTCATTGATGATAACTAAACCTGTTGGTTTAAGGGTGTATTTAACTTTTTGTAAAATGGTATCTATGTTTTTAAAATGATGCAATGAGGAATGAAACAACACAACATCATAATGTTCAATGGGCCACTGGTCGTTGTACACATCACCCACAAAAAAATTACAGTTGGTAATGCCACGCTCATTTGCTGTTTTGTTGGCATCATCAATGGCTTTAGGTGCAATATCAAAAGCATCAATACTTGCAAAGTTTGGGTGCACGGCAAATTCTAATTCGCGTTGGCCGGTTCCACAACCAATGCTTAACATGTTTAAATTGTAGGTGTTAGTAAACCATTTTTCAGTTACATAATCAGGATAAATTTTTGTTTTACTCCCGGTTATCAACTCATTCCAGCGTTCACGAACTTCATGTACTTGCCACCAATTACTTCCGGGTAAATCATCCTCGTTCCAAGTGCTTTTTATGCGTGTCTCTGTATCGCTTACCAGTTTTTTAGCAGCGTATGCAGCTCCGCGTTCTTTCACCTTAAACCAAAGGTCAACCACATCCAAATAAGTAATCAATGCCATAACGCAACTTACACCAATGCCATAAATAAAACACGTTCAATTTGTGTGGGTAATTGAAACAATCCGTCTTCACTTATAAAATGATAATTTGAATTGGCTACGTAAGTGTCTTTAAGTACCACTCCTGCCTGCACTTCAAACGACCCTATAATATCTTTTTGCTCAGGTTTTTCGGGTGTTTTGCAGCGCTCATCAACCACATACATAAATCCGTTTGAGGTAATGGGGTTTGTACCTGCTGCAAACTCGGCAAATACCAGCATGGTTTTATGAAAAAAATCTATAAAAGCCGGATTGTATAATATGTTATCGTGTATTATTGGTCCGTTTTGGTTTTTAAGTAAGCCCACAATGGCACGTTGGTTTTTAACCTGTGCCATGGTTTCGGTATCAAGTAAAGTAAGCATGGTGGTGTCCTTGCCGTTAATTTCGGTTTGCAAGGCATATAAGTTCATCATGCTGCGAATTTAATGAATTTGCGTAGGGTAATGTAAGAACATAAAAATCAATTTGTGAAATCATTAAGCTAACTTACATTTGCCGCCTTTAAAATTAATTACCAAGTTAATGGCTAAACAAAAATTAAAGCGCTTTGCCGAGTTTGCAGATTATCCGCACACTTTCGATTTTGCCTACGAATTGCAAGGCAAATGGCACCAAGAAGTGTTTAAAAACAATAACCCCATTGTGTTAGAATTGGGTTGTGGTAAAGGCGAATACACCGTTGCGTTAGCTCAAGAAAATCTTGATAAAAATTTTATAGGTATTGATATTAAAAGTAACCGCATGTGGGTTGGCGCAAAGAAGGCATTGGAAAACAACATGAACAATGTGGCTTTTATGCGTGCCTTAATGCACCGTATCAACGAATTGTTTGCCCCAGGCGAGGTGGCTGAAATATGGATAACATTTCCAGATCCATTTGTTCGTCACCGCAGCGCCAAGCACCGTTTAACCCATACCCGCTTTTTACGTTTGTATCAGCAAATATTAAAACCAGGTGGTGTTATTAATTTTAAAACAGATAGCGATGAACTGTTCGCTTTTACGCAAAATATGTTGCAACACCTAAGCATTACTCCCGAGGTTGTTGATTACAATGTTCACACCAATCCCAATGCCGAACCCATGCTTAAAAATGTACGTACCTATTACGAAAATTTATTTATGGGCAGAGGCAAAACCATAAAATTTACGAGGTTTAAATTGGATGACTTTACAACGGATAAAGCCAAAGCTTTTGAAGATTGGTTTGAAACAGAACGGTTAAAATTGGTTGCAGCAGGCAAAAGTACCGGAATATAAAACCAATATCATATTATCTTTGATTAACAGTTATTTACTTTTGTAGCATGCAAAAAATTTACACACCTGAAGGAGCGTTTTCATACGATGAAATAGCCACTGGTAAATTTTCGGTACTTGATGAGTATTTGGGTTATACCTTAAACTTTTGTAAAGATTGGTTGAGTGGTACTACACATTTTACATTCACCACATCTGGCAGTACCGGTGCACCAAAGGCTATTGTTGCCGATAGAGCGCACATGCTAATTAGTGCAAGAGGCACAATAAAGGCAGTTGAACTAACGCCTACAGAGCATGTTTATTTATGCATCAGCAGCAAAATGATTGGCGGTGCTATGATGCTGGTGAGGGCCATGGAACTTGGTTGTGATGTGACCATTGTTTCTCCCTCATCAAACCCAATAGAAATCTTAGACGAAAATCACCCATTTACATTTGTATCATTTGTACCTATGCAGGTTTTTGAAGTGCAAACAGATGAATCTATACAACAAAAATTAAATCGGTTTAAACATATTTTATTAGGCGGAGCACCGGCCAATGAAAACACATTACAAGCATTAAGCAAATTAACGTGTGAGGTTTGGCAAACTTATGGCATGACAGAAACCCTTAGCCACATTGCTTTAAGAAGAGTGGGAAAGGATAAATACTATGAAGTACTGGAAGGTGTTCATATTAAAAAAGACGAAAGAAATTGTTTATGCATCAGCTCGCCAATTACAGACGACCAATGGCTGCTCACCAATGATGTGATTAACTTCGTTGACGATACGCATTTTGAATTGGTTGGTAGAATTGATGACGTGATTAACAGTGGTGGCATAAAAATTTTTAGCTATGATGTGGAGCATGCCATCATAGAAAAAATGAACGACTTGGAAATGCCGCCTAAACCAATGTTTGTTTGTCGTAAACCGGATGAAAAGTATGGTGAGTCGGTTGTAGTGGTTATGATGGGTGAAAAATTAAGTGATGAGGTGTTGGAGCAACTGAAAGAACATTGTAGAATAACCTTAGGAAAATATGCTGCTCCAAGGCACTTTTATTTTGTAAATGAGTTTGAAAAGTTAGAAAGTGGTAAGCTTGATAAAAAAAACACACTGCAAAAAGTAATAAATTGTGGGTAAGTGCCTGATTTTGTAGTGTATTAGTGTTTACCTAAAAATAACTTTTTTTAAAAGTAGAGTTTTTTATATTCGCATTAAAATAAAAATATACCACTATGTATTGGACATTAGAATTAGCCTCATATCTTGACGATGCACCATGGCCTGCAACTAAAGACGAATTAATTGATTATGCAATTCGCAGTGGGGCACCACTTGAAGTAATTGAAAACTTACAAGAGATGGAAGATGATGGAGAACCTTTTGAAAGTATTGAAGAGGTTTGGCCTGATTATCCAACTAACGAAGATTACTTTTACAACGAAGACGAACTTTAAAAAGAAAGAGGCCTTGTGCCTCTTTTTTTATTTAATTAAACTTACAGTTCCTGTTTGCGACTGTTGCCTGTTAAAGTTATCAATGTAACTAATTACATAAGCATAAACGCCTGTTTCACTATTTTCTCCATTCCAACCATTTTCTATTGCTGTTGTGGTAAATACCAACTGCCCCCATCTGTTGTATATGTTCATTTGATATGCTTGTAATTGAACCGCTGCGGGTTTAAATTCATCATTTATGCCATCGCCATTTGGTGTAAATGCATTGGGCACAAATAATGTTGATGGGCATTTATCAACCATTATAGTTTCAGTTACATAGCAATTGTTTAAACCTATTTTTACACTGTAGGCACCACGCTCCGATACCTCGATAAAAGGTGTAGTATCACCCGTTGACCATTGATACATTGCACCATCATACGTTGCATTAAGCGTAATGCTTTGTTGCTTGCATATTAAGGTATCAAAAGGTAGTATGCGTTGGGTGGGTGGTGCAAAAACTTCAATAGTTACCGAATCAACCAAGGTATGTTGTTGGTTATACAAATAATATGTTGTTGTTTGTGTAGGTGTAACCCAAATACTATCTGTTGTGGCCAAGGTATCTGTTGTTAATCCGCCTTGTTTCCAGTATACTTTACCATTTAGTTTATATTTATAAAGCAAGGCACTATCGCCCAAACATATTTTTTTCCGGCTGGCTTTTAGTTGTTTTATTTCTATTACCGATACATCGTCAATTAAATAAAGAGATCTTTTGCTTCCAGTATGAATTTCAGGTTGACTCCAAAAATGCCTTACGGTAGTAATGCTATCTAAGTGCCAAAAATTACCCAAGATTAAATACGTGTAGTTGCTATCCGCTAAAAAATCACCCTCAATGGTGTACCATTGGGTTACAAATTGTAAAACACTATCCGAATAAATATGGGCTTTGTTGGGGTATATAGCCTTAGCTCCAAAATTTAATAAGCGCTCAGGGCCTGGATTAATAACGGTAGGTTGTGTATAAAAATTAACCCCAAATTTATTCAAAAAAAAGGGGCTGCTATCAGCAGGATTTATTTTAAACGAAACATGGTATAACTTACCTTTTTGCATGGGTTTGATTAGCTGCGTACCTAAGTAGTTACGCGCTTCGTTATCTCTTGAACCTATACCAGCATAAGCTTTACCACTAGCCGCCTCCTGAAAACCAAGAATGTTAATAGGCACACCACCCCCGTTAGGGTTATTGCACGCATTGAAATAAACATTTAGGATGTAAAAATTTTTTTGAATAAAAGCACTTTCCCAATTGTACACAAAATGATTGATGCCTTGACCCATGAGATGATCAGAACCGCCAGGGCAACGGAAATATTGTTCAAAACTTGGGTTGGGTACCAAATTTTGTTGGGCATAAGTACCGTAGCCTATACAAAATAACAATATGTGTAATACGCACTTCATTTATTAAAGCTCCTTATGCTTTGCAGCATAAGGAGCTGTTTTAATATTAATGTTCAACTATGAATCTTACTGAGGTTTGTTTTTCTGAGGTTTTAACGTTCAAGTTATATACGCCCGGAGTTAATCCCTCTATATCCAAACTTGCTTCAAACACGCCACTTCCTTTTGTGCCTTTAACTTGTTTTATCAATTTACCTTGCATATCGTAAATAGTAAATACTGTTTGGCTGTTAATTGTTTTATCTTCTATGTACAGTTTGTGTTTGGCAGGGTTTGGAAACACCTTCACCATATCATTATTAGTTAACGAATTTACAGAAGTTAACGTATTTTCTGCCACCTCATTTTCCACTGTTGGGTTAGCCAATACATTTAATTCAAAATGAGTAGGCGAACCTATGGTAAGTCCGGTTTCCGGGTTAAAACTGCCCACACTAAAATGGTATTGTAAATTGCTTTCCGGAGCTGCATCTTCATAAAGCACAGCTTCGGTTGCTAACCAACCCATTTCGCCCTCAGCCAAAACTATATTACTAAGCGAAGCCCTAAATGGATTGGTAACACGTATTACCTGTTCGGCTATTATTTCAATATTTTCACCTTGGGCACCACCTGCAATCCATTTTTCCCACAATAGGGCATCCATAAATAATTCTAAATGGCCGAAGTTAGCTAAATTAATTGGCAATTGTGGTTGTTCAATAGAATTTCCGTCATCATCTATACCAACAACCACAGTAGGGGTATCGGCAATTATTACAATATTGGTAGGTGGCGGCACGGTACCTGGATCTGCCGGTTGTGGTACAATAGCAATTACCCCACCTCCGGTACGTGGCTGCTGCCCAATTGGCCTCCATTTGTAGCCATCGGTGCTATTCATAATATGGGTATTACGCGTGGCAAAATTGTTATGTTGGCTTACGTAATCTACTATATTAATATTAGCAGATAGCGCATTTGAAGGACTTGGATCATTAGGATTCCCATTATCTGCTTTCCAAGTTTCTTGCAAGCGAGCCAATAAACAAATAACCGGAGTGCTAAATGTACGGTTAAATTGGATAGGGAAGGTTGGTTGGTTTAAATACCATTCAGGACTAGGAACAATCCAAGGGTGTGCAATATTGCGTTTTTCACCCGGTGCAAATGCGGCAACAGGCATTTTCGTTATTGCACTTGTATAATCAAATATGTCGGCAATGGTTATTTCGCTACCTAGTGGTCTTGTTATTCCCTGATGAACAATAGAATTACCGCCAACTTGGCGATCATAATTCCACCAATCAGCAGCCCAAGGCTCCCAGTTGCGAGCAATTGTCCAGTACATTTCAAGTTCAGAGGCAGGCGTAGCAACGCAGCTTCTGTTATGGATGCGTACATTCATATAATTAGCATTTTGAGGAGAAGCAATACTATGTGTTGGGTTTTCAAATTGAGTAGAACCATCATTGGCTTTTCTGTTCCAAATATCAGGACTTTGAGTAATGTTGCGGTAATCCCAGTTCCAACTTGATGGCAAGTAAGGTTCAAAACCGTAATCTAAATTTGCTGCATTCAATCCAGATGCTGAAACTCTATCATTATCATAGATAGCTAAATCTGGAGTGGTTAATATAGCGGTTGCATTTTGATAATTTCGTGATGCGGAACGATTAATTATAATGTTAAACGTAAAGTCTGCAACAAGTGCCCCACTTAACCCTCCTTGTTGAACCAAAAATCTAATAGAATATGTTGCGCATTGGGGCGTATTTGTTGGCAAAGATAAGTTGTAGCCTAAGCGCAATTCATTGCCTGGAACAATTACAGTTGTGGTGGTTCCAGGAGGGGTACTAACTAAAGCACCCGGCCCACCTGCACTACCACCAAAATTATTAAATGGATGAGAGTTTGTAGCTGAAACGCTAACACTGTAACTGCCCGAGGCTAAACCAAAAATTCGATGAATACTTAAGGGGGCTGGAATTGTTCCAAAATTGCCGCCCTGTTCATAAATTTCAGTTCTACTGGTTTGAGAAAAGGAGTTTTCTGAAAAGGATAATAAAGCAATACAAATACATGCTAAATTTTTAATTGTTTTTTTTGTGCTTAAATAAAACGACACTGAATCGTTTAAAGGTTTGAATTTGTTCATAGATAATATTTTTTAACGTTCAATGTTACTACACTGTATGTTTGTAACCTAAAAGGTATAACTTATATAAACACTTAAAAAATCTAAATAAAGATGTATTTATCTAAACGAATAGCCGTTATTAGAAAGACTAAAGCCCTTACACAAGAAGAAATGGCTGACCGGATAGGGATAACACAAGCAGCTTATTCATTGTATGAAAAAGAATCGGGAAATTTATCTTTCAATACCATTAACAAAATAGCTAATGCGCTAGGGTGTTCTATTATTTTTTTGATTGATATACAAAGCAATATTTATGATGAAGTGGAATGGAAAAGACAAAAAATTAGAGAGTGGGAAAATATTTAATCAAGTTCCTTTTAAATACTGATTTACTTTGGTATTTGGTAAGTTATTACTCGTTTTTTAAACGATGTTTACAGTCTAAAAACACTGAAGCTTTATATTTGGATAATGAAACACGGCCTGTAATAGCTGGCCGGATTAGCCAACTAACGAAGACGAACTTTAGTAAAAAAAGAAAGGGGATATCCTGTGTGGATGTCCCCTTTTCTTTTACTTAAATAATAAACTATAAATCGTCTGTTATGCCATCGGTATCCTCAGCTACCAGCGGACTTTGGTATTTCGATAAGAAATCGTTTTTGCTTTCGGCTACATTAACTGCATAACGCAACCCAGCGCCTTTACCAATAACCTTTACTAAATTTAGCTCGAGTAAAGTGGTAAAATCTCGTTGTATGGTTTTACGGTTGCAATCAAATTCAGTAACCAATTCTTTTGTGCTGATAAATCCCTTGTGTTGTATGATGTACATGATCAATTTTTGGCGTTGATTAAGTACACTGTCGTCAAACTCTTTTAACCTATAACCACGCTCAAACACGTAGTTCATAATGTTCTTTTGGCGAGGGTTTAATTTATCAAACTCTACCTGCTGACGGAAGTAAGAACGTAATAAAGTTTTTAAACGATCTAATTGCCCACCAAACAACATCATTCCAAAATCAAGTTGTTGTTGCTCGGTAGCTGCAATTTTTTCTACATCACGCGTCTCTCCTAAAAATGCTTGGTAGTCGTTTTTATTGGTATATAACTCGTGTTCTAAACTCAATAAACCATACATGGTTTGGTTGTGTTTGGCTAACCAAAAGTTTTGCAATAAAGTAGCTATTTTCGATTTTGCTTCGCTAAACAATTTAACCTGTAATAGCTTGAAATGCATTACCCAACTCTGCACTACCGGGTGGTGTTCGGTGTCGTTATTCATGTATTCGAATAAACTTTCCAATTCCATTTCTGCAGTAGGACTAAGTCTCTCGGCAGCACGTGTTGCATTAGCCGTAAATAAGTTTACATCATCACGGTTATTATACAAATCAAGTATCAATATTTTTTGCAGTTGATGTAGCATGCCAATATTTAATGGCTGATCCAACTGTGTATTCAGCCACTCTTCAGCTTTAATGTATTGCTCAATACTTCTTTCGTTAAGTGCTTTGGGTTTAATCTTTCCTTCAACAATATACTTAACGGTTTTAATATCAACTAAGTTATAGTCTAATGCATTGGCGTAATACGCGCGCAATATGGCGCTGTTGGTTTGTTCAATTTGTTTGATGTTATCGGGCAAATCGATAAAGTCGTATATTTTTAGCAACTCGGCATACTGATGAAAACAATCGTAATGATGGCTTTCAATAGCTATTACCGGCTCTAGTTTATTTACCAATATCATAACACCAAAACTACACGTCATATCAATTGCTTTTCAGTAGGTGTACTTTTCGCAATTCGTGGATATTGCCTTTTAGGTATGTATATTAAACGTTAAGTAGATGTAAAGTCTTGATAAATGCGACATTGCCGACTTCTTAAAAATTAGACAGCATTAAAAAATAGCTGTGGAGAATTGGTGCATAAACAATGCTTGACGGTGTAATAATGCGACAAATATTAAAGGGTATAGTACTTTAATGCTTATAATTTCTCTATGTTTTTGAGGTAAATTTCAGCTTGGTTAATCAGCTTTTCTCTTTCATCAGGCTGCATTCTGTTTAACACATTGTACATCATACCAATTCTATTGTTCTTACCCAATAATGGTTGGTTACGTTCGTAAAAGTGCCAATACAAACTGTTAAACGGACAAGCCTTATCGCCATATTTAACACTTTTGTTATAGTGGCAACTGCCGCAATAGTCACTCATTTTGTCAATATAATTAGCCGATGAAACGTAAGGCTTACTGCCTACAATTCCACCATCTGCAAACTGGCTCATGCCGCGTGTGTTGGTTATTTCAACCCACTGCAAAGCATCAATATAAATACCCAAATACCATTCGTCTAATTCTGTGGGATGTATACCAGCCAGCAAAGCAAAATTTCCGGTAACCATTAAACGTTGTATGTGGTGTGCATATGCATTATCTAAACTATTTTGCACTGCGTGTTTGATACAGTTCATTTTGGTATCGGCATCCCAAAAGTAATGTGGTAGTTTGGTTTGATGATTAAAATAATTCATCGTTTCGTACTCGGGCATTTTCCACCAATAAATACCACGCATGTATTCGCGCCAACCAATAATTTGCCTCACAAAACCTTCTATTTGTGGTAATGTAATTACAGACTGATTGTTTTGCCACGCCTTCACTGCTTCATGCACCACTTCAATCGGAGATATCAATTTAACATTTAACGCGAAGGATAATCGAGAGTGGAACAAATAGTTTTCTTTGGTGCTCATCGCATCCTGAAAATGCCCAAAATAAGGTAAACTCTCTTGTATAAAATATTTTAAAACACCGAGTGCGTCTTTTCTAGTAACAGGCCAGGTAAAAGCTTTTGGGTTGATATTACCAAAGTAAGCAGCACCACTTTTTTCAATGTCTTTTACTACTTCACTCACATCAATCTTTAACAAATTATGTTTGGGTGCAGCAGGTGTGCCTTTCCATTTTTTGCGGTTGTCTTCATCGTAATTCCACTTGCCACCTACTGGTTTTTCGCCATCCATTAAAATGTTGTAACGCTTGCGCATGGTCCTGTAAAAAGTTTCCATCAGTATTTGTTTTTTGCCATCAAACAAAACCTTTACATCATCGCGTGTGCTTAAAAAATGTGCGCTATCAAAAACGTTGGTTGGTATAGTAAGTTGCTTGCAAAACACTTGCAACTGCTGGTCTAATCTATACTCATCAGGTAACAGGTATTCAAGTTTTTCAATCTTATTTTGGTTGATGAGTAATTGCAAATTTTCAACCAATGATTGTGTATTCTCTTTATCGTTAATTTTACAATAAATTACCTCATGCCCTAATTTCACTAGTTCTGAAGCAAAGTTTCGCATGGCAGCAAAAAAACCGGCAATTTTTTGAATGTGGTGTTTAACGTAATCAGTTTCTTGCCTCATTTCAAAAAGACAATACACCACATTTTTATCAACTTCTTTAAACCAAGGATGGTTGTGGTTAAGTTGATCACCTAAAATTAAACGCAAAGTTTTCATGCTTCAACCAGACTATTTTAAGATGTTGCCATCTGGTTTTGCATAAGGTAACTCAGCAACTTTTTCAACCCTGTAATAAGTTTCTAAGCCATTAACACCAATGGCTTCTGCTTGTTGCAGTTGCACAATGTTCGATTCGTTCAGGTAATTGTTCTCCAAAATAATTTCTTGAATTTCGCCTATCATCAAAATGGTGCCGTTTATTTTTATGTGTTGCTCTTCAACAAAACGCAAACCAATTTTCACCTTACTTTCTTTTACGTAAGGAGCTTTTAGTGTTGATGTAAATTCGGGAGTTAACCCTGTAGCCGCAAATTCCGAATCCTCATACCTGGCAGAGGTTTGATGCGCTTGTTTATATATTTTTTCGTTTACCTGATTGATGGTAAAGTACCCGGTGTCTTTTATATTTTGATAAGTACCTCTTGGCATGGTAACCGGACGCATAATAAACCCCATATAAGGAGGGTGTGCGCCTATGTGTATTACAGAATTAAAGATGGCCAAATTGGTTTCACCACTGCTGTTATTGGTGCCAATTAAATTCGCAGCACGAATACCCGGTAACGAATTGATTAAATTGGTACGTGGTTGTTTCTCCATTTGGAGAATGTCGTTTAACGTAAATATCGTTTTCATGTATGATTTTTCCGGGTTAGGTGGTATTATCTCAATGCACTCATACCACCATCAACACTAATAATTTGGCCGGTTACCCAGCTGGCATTTAGCAAGTACAAAACTGCATTTGCTATATCATCAGGTTGACCAATTTTTTTGAGTGGATGACGTTCTTCGGCACTTTTAAGTTTCGCTTCTGCATTAATTAATTTATCAGCAAGCGGAGTGTTGGTTAATGAAGGCGCAACAGCGTTTACTCTAATTTTTGGGGCAAACTCAGCAGCTAAACTTCTGGTTAAACCTTCTACCGCTCCTTTGGCTGCAGCAATACTAGCATGAAAAGCCATTCCAGTTTGAACAGCTACGGTACTGAACAAAACAATATTTGGATTTTCTGCTTGCTGCAACCGGGGTAAAAAATGTTTGATTGTTTTTACCGCGCCTAAAAAGTTAATGTTCCACTCATTTGAGTAATCTTCGGCACGTAAGGAGCGAAAAGGCTTTAGGTTGATGGTCCCCGGACAATAAATTAATCCATCAATAGGTGCGTCTAATACGGGATAAATGGGATTTTCTTCACTAATATCGACAGAGTAATAAGTGGTATTAGGTAAAGTGGTTAAACCTTTTTCACTTCTGCTAAGTGCAGTAATTTGATTAGATGCACTTAACTTTTTTGCCAACTCAAAACCAATACCGCTACTTGCGCCAACTATTAAATAATGTTTCATATCTAAACAAACAACCTAAATGCCAAAAGGTTTATTTGGCAAAATGATTGAGGTAAATAATTACTAAAGAAAACAAGCTCATACAAACTGTATTGATGATAACAAATAAACGCGTAAAGGTATAATTGGCCACCAAGGGTTGAAGTTTGATGTTTTTACGCCACCAAAAAAAGTAGGCCGCTATTGGTGATAAGAACAATAAAAACAAATAGAAATGAAACAGGTGTTTGGTGTTGTAAAAATGTAACCCCATAAACGAAACTGCTACTAAAAACATTACTAAACTTAAAGTAAAAGTACCTTTAATACCAAGACGTAAGCTCATGGTTAAATCACCTATTTTTGCATCTTCGGCTTGGGTGTACATTTGTATTAACGGGTAAATAAATCCTACAAAAAAAGCACAAGCTTGCAGCGCAAATACATTGGTTATTAACATTATTTTTCCTGTAGCATATTGTGTAAGTGCAAACAGCAAAACACCTTGTAAAGCCATGGTTAAGAGCCACGAAATAATGGCATATTTTTTTAACCTGATTGGGTTGCTATTATGCAACTTAGACAATAATAGATAGGTGAGCACGCCCACTCCAACCTCAAGTGATAAAATAATTGCAGATAAAATTACAGCTAATCCATCCATTGCTGTACTGGTTTTAAAAAGCTTTTTAGCCTGCTCAGTTTTTGCAATATCGCATTTGGAGAGCTGCATGTTGGCATAATTAACTTGCATTTGAATCGATGGGTGAACCATTACAAACATTACCACAAAAAAGAACGCGGTACGTATCCAGTTTATGTCATGGGCTTGACTAACTGCAAATAGAAATATGGGTAAATAAATAAGCGAGACTAAGAGATTTGTTTGCTGCAAATGGTTGTTGTTATCCATGGTGCAAATTAAACGAGTAAATACATTTAAGAAAATTTTATTAATCGACAGAAAACCTTGGTATTTAGTATATTTGATAAGTTTGTTAGGAAAATATTAAGTCTTAAAACTTTGCCTAACACCCGCGAGGTAACGCTAGCAGCGTGTTTTTAAATAAATTTGTTAAAAACCTGATTATGGAAAAGCCACATATACTTATTGTTGAAGATGAGCAAGCCTTGGGCATATTGCTTAAAGAGAACCTAAAAGCAAAAGGATTTACGGTTAAGTTATGCAAAGATGGTGTTGATGGTTGGAATACTTTTAAAACAGAGCGTTTTGACTTATGTATACTTGATGTAAATATGCCAAAGATGAACGGATTTGAATTGGCCCAACACATCAGAGAAAAAAATGAGGTAGTTCCCATTATATTTTTAACAGCAAACTCAGCTCAAGACGATAAAATAAAGGGTTTTGATTATGGCGCTGATGAGTATATAACCAAACCATTTAATTTGGATGAATTAGTTGCTCGGATGAAAGCCATTTTAAAACGCACGCAATATGCTCCTCAGCAAGTGGCTAGTGCTGATGAGGTTTTTGAAGTAGGAGGCCTAGTATTGGATTTTACTAACCATAACCTGAAAGTATTAGATGCTGATAAACGTATTAGTACTACTGAGGCACAATTGCTTAAATTGTTTATCAGCAATAAAAACAATTTGTTAAGCCGTAACGCTATTTTATTAAACGTTTGGGGGCGTGATGATTACTACACAGCGCGTAATTTGGACGTATATATCAACAAACTTAGAAAACTGATTAAAGAAGACGAAACCATTGAAATAGTGAATATTCACGGTGCAGGCTTTAAATTGGCAGAAAATTCTACTACATAAACCGTGTTTCGTTTCATCTTAATAATTGTATTTGGCTGTTGTATGTTGTTTGCTAAGGCCCAGCAGCAGCAAATAGATAGTTTAACGCTTGCTATACAACAAGCTGATGAAACTAAACAAAGTGAATTAAAATTCAAATTATCCCAAATTTATGCCAACTCAAATCCTGCTAAGTCTATTGATTTGGCTCAACAAGCTTTAGAAAAATCAACTAACAAAACAGAGCTTATTCAAATTAACCAACATTTAGGTGGTTTGTATTACCGCACCGGTAACATGGTTAAAGCCATTGATAGTTACCGTAATGCTTTACAGATAAGTGTAGAAAGTGGTAATGAAACGAGTACGGCAAAAACTCAAACAGCGCTTGGAAGCACTTATTTTATTACCGGAAATTTAAGTGAGTCGTTAAATAATTACTTGCAAGCACTAAGGTTTTATGAAGTGCAAAACGATAAAACTAGTATCGTAAACGTGCTAAGTGGTTTATCGGCTATTTACACCAAACAAAATAACTTCAGCAAAGCGTTGGAGTATAATTTAAAGGCTACAAGTATTTATGAGGCATCAAGTGATAAGTTTAAAACCTTGATGAGTTATGATCAAGTAGGTAATCTTTATTTAAAGCAAGGCAACTACACAAAAGCCAAAGAATACTATAACCGCTCGTTAAAATTACATAACGAATTAAATAATAAAGCTGGCGAGGCATCTACACGTATTCAGCTGGGCAATATTAGTTACGAATCTAAAAATTATGACGAAGCAGTTGCTCAGTACCAGCGGTCGCTCATTATATCTAAACAACTAAACATGTTGCCTTTACAAGCTGCTAATTATAATGGTTTAGCCCAAACATATGAGCAACAAAAACTATACGATAAAGCTATTTTTTCAGCCAAACAAGCCGAACAAATTTCTAAATCATCAAACCTTAAAATTGAGTTGGAATTGGCTTACGAAACCTTATCACGACTTTATAAATTAACTAGTAAGTTAGATAAAGCTACCACTTTTGAAAACTTAAGTAGAGAAATAAAGGACTCGTTGTACAATGACAGCACATTGGCGCAGTTGGCAGACTTGCAGCTTCGTTACGAGGGTGAGAAGAACCAAAAAAAAATTGAACTGCAGCAGAAAGAACAAGAGATTTTGGCATCTGAATTATTGCGGGAGCGACAAACCAAAAATTATATAGCCATTCTTTTATTGCTTGTTTTAGTTGGGTTAAGTGTGTTTATTTATTTGTATACCCAAAATAAAAAAATTGCAAAAAGTTTAGCGCAACAAAAAAGAGAATTAGAGCAAACCGCCATTGCCGTTACCAAGCAAAAGGAAGAGCTCGGACAATTGAATACAGTGAAGGATAGGTTCTTTTCTATCATCTCCCATGATTTAAGGAATAACCTGACTACCATGAAACTCTATTTTGATTTGGTGGGAAACAAAGCCTATACACCTGATGAGGATACCAGTGAGCTTACTGTGCAAATATCCTCATCTGTAGAAAATACTATTGATTTGCTAGAGAATTTATTGGTTTGGGCACAAGCACAAATAAAGGGAATTGAAGCCAAACCACAGATGTTAAATATACATCAAATGGTTGAATCCAACTTTGGTTTATTAGGAGGAAGTGCTCACCAAAAAGGAATTCATCTAATAAATCAATCACCACTAACCCACACTGCTTTTGCTGATGAAGACATGATTAATTTGGTACTGCGTAACTTAGTATCTAACGCAATTAAATTTACTAACACAGGAGGAAGTATCACCGTTTCATCAACCCAAAACGAAACCGAGGTGAAAATTTTTGTAACAGATACAGGTGTGGGCATTAGTAAAGCAGCGAGTGAAAAACTATTTACTAAAAATATTAATCCAACAACTTTAGGTACAGCCAACGAAAAAGGTACCGGATTGGGTCTGCTGTTATGTAAGGAGTTTGTTGAACAAAACAAGGGAACTATTGGTGTGAGCAGTGTGGAGGGGAAGGGTAGTATCTTTGAAATTACTTTACCGGTAAGTATTTAATGAACAAATTTATAAATCTTATTGCGTTTTTTTTGTTTTGGTTACACGTGCAAGCGCAAGATACTTTGAGCATTTGCAGCAATTTGTATGCTCAAAAAATCTATGCAAAAGTTGCTGTTTTACTTGATGATTATGTAAAGTCTCATCCCCAAGATTCAGTTGCATTAGAGTTATGCGGAGATGCTTATTATGAAATGAACTTGTTTGGTAATGCAGCTCAACGCTATTCAGAAGCTTTATTTATTACGAAGCATAATAAGCGCATTTATAAAAAGCGAGCGCTGAGTTATTATTATGCCAACGAATTTAAATCGGCAAGATACGAGTGGGAAGATGTGTGCCGCATGTTACCAGATGACAAAACGCATTGGTATTATTTAGGACTTACATACCAACAAATTGGCAACTATCAAGATGGAATTGACGCATTATCGCAGGCTATAAAAATTGATTCGACATTCGTATTGGCGTTACAGGCAAGAGGGAATTTATATTTAAAAACGCAGCAGTATTATTTGGCTTTAGGTGATATAGATAGCTCTCTAAAAATTACCCAATACTACGAACCACAATTTATAAACAGAGGTTTAGCTTTAATTGGGTTGAAACGTTTTAAGGAGGCCGAACAAATTTATGAGCGAATTATTCAGCGTAACGGAAAAAACGTTCATGCTTGGTTTGGTTTAGGTAATGTGTACCAATCATCTCGTAATTATGCCAAGGCTATTGATGCTTATGAAGTTTGTATCGCATTACGTCCAGATTTTGAATTGGCCTACTTTAAACGTGGTTTGAGTAAATTAGAAATTAATCAGCAAGAGCGGGGATGTGAAGACTTACAGGAGGCATTGAATTTGGGCTATGAAGAAGCATTGATGTACCTGAAAAAGTTTTGTGGTAGAGAATGATATTAAACAAAATGGCTCCAAGTATTGGAGCCATTTTATTATTCGATAATTATTTTTTTGTTCACCGGAACTTCATCATCAATTTGTATGGTGGTGAAATAGATACCGGGTTGTAAAGATTTTAAATCTAATTCATTCAAGGTTTGATAGTATGATTTTTGTTTATAAACCACTAATCCACTCATGTTGGTTATGGTTATTGTAAACAACGTTCCGGGGTCTTCTGCAGGCAGTTTTACATAAACTTTACCTTTAGTTGGATTTGGCCACATCTCAGGTTGTTCTCTTGATGTTTTAAGACTTGAAACACTTACAGTTTTAGTGTGGCTTGATTTTCCACTGTAATCAACTTGAGTAATGCGGTAGTAAATAACCATGCTGCTTTCATCAAACACATCTTTATCAACAAAACTGTATTCTTTAGGGATGTACAACGTACCATCTCCATCAACTTTATGGATAGCTGTAAAGGTTTTATTGTCATATGAGCGCTCAACAAAATAATGTTGGTTGTTTAATTGCGATGATACTTTCCAAGAAATAACTGCATCATGGTTGTCTTTTTCTCCTTTAACCCAAAGCCATTCAACTGGAACCGGATTGATAATTATTTTGATAAAATTACCGGCATCTGCACCAATGTCTATTGGTGTAAGCGAACTACGCATTTGTCCGTCAAAGTCTTCGGTTAAAAAAGTTGGAAAACCGTTACCTTCAGCTTTTGTTGGAAGTCCAGGGTTAAGGTGTAAATCAACATTTAAAGCATTACCTGTGGCATTTATAAAATAGTTTTCAGCGCTGTCACTATTGTTATCCAAATTTGTTGCATTAAACCAAGTTGAACGTGTGTTGTAGTCTGTAGAGTTAAGTTGAAACAGCCTTCCATTATTGCCGGATGCTAAAAACAAATTATTGTTTGAGCTGACATTGTTCACCGAGTTAAATCCCATCGCATAATGTTTACCACCGCTTGTTGTATTACTACGCTGGTTGATAAATATGTTGTTTTTAATTTCATCATAACCATCGGTAGATTTTTTAAATGCATACGTGTTAATGGCGGCAGTACCTGTAACTGTGCCGCCAATGTATATACTGTTATTTAAAATGCTGGTATTATAATTTGTAATTTTATTAATGCCAATAATTGGATTACTTATGGCGTTGCTGTTTCCACTGGCATCAATTCCCAACCTTATCATGTTGTTTGTAGCATTTATAATGCCTTCTTGCAGGCTTATTCCACATAGGTTTGCCAGTAATGATGTTGATGAGCTGCTAAAGCTATGTATGAAATTACGATCAACGTTTATTGCACTCCCACTAGTGGAAATTACATTAATACCAAAGCACGATGCCGGTGTATTGATTGATGTTGTTCTTAAACTGTGAATACGGTTATTACTTATTGATGTAGATGCGCTTGATGTAGTGTTGTAATAAATACCAATCAAGGCAGTTATTCCATTTGCCGATGGATTACCACTTGCTGAAAATAAATTGTTGATATTATTATTGCTTATGTTGGTAGACAAATTTCCTGCTACAAAAATACCGCATGCATAATTTTGTAAAGAGGTTGAGGTTCCGGAATTACCCATGTTTGCAATAGTGTTTCCGGTTATGTTTAACGAACCAAAACTACTTGATGATACATTAATACCAATTGCATTTTGAGGATAAAATCCATTCGGAGATGAGGCACGAATAGAGTTGGTATAAGTATTGCTTCCGATAATGTTGTCACTGATATTAGCTTGTGTGGTATTGGTTATATGAATGGCCTGCACCCCGCAAGGATAAGTGGCATTGACACCCGTTGCATTGATAGCTGAAATGTCATTGTTTTTGATGATAACATTTCCGATGGTAGCCGTCCTTATTCCATAAGCTATTGGTGTAGTAAGCGTGGTTTGCGAAAGCACATAAATGGAGGTATTTCCGCTTTGTGGGTTCCCTATTACATTTCCTACAGTATCACCAATAAAGGCTTTCCCACTCTGCATATAAATACCTGTCCATGGCTGAATAGAAATACCAGGCCAAAAAAAGTTGGCAATGGTATTACCTTGCACACTTGCATATTGGTTGGCTGTTCCTGAAAAATAGATGCCGTAAAAAATATTGTTATTAGCAGCAGGACCAGCTTCAAAAGCAGATCCACCACAAGATATATCAGACCCTCCTATGTAGTTGTTTTTAATGTTAACGTTAGCTCCTTGCACATAAATTCCATAATAAATAAGGTTAGATGTAATACCACTTATTGGCAAAAGATTAAAGATGTGATTTCGTTCTATGTACCAAGTGTTGTTATTATTTCCGGTTATATTAATGCCATATCCATTATAGCTGCTTCCGGTGTTAAAAATAATATTATCCGTAATGCTATTATTTACGGTATTCGACTGGTTGTATGAATATGCCCGAATACCCATGGTTGCCATAATGTTAGAATCGCCAATGATGCAATTATTTATACTTGTGTTGGCTAAAGAGGTGTTGAAATATCCGTAAATCTCAATAAACGCGGGAATACTTATAGCTCCTGAAACGGCCTTTAAGTTGATATATTTTAACTCTACATTGTTTTGGATGGTATTGTAAGAATACATATCAATAGCATTGCTATAATTGTTGGCTCTTATTGTTAATACTTTTGTATTACCTGTTCCACCTGGCCTTCCATCAATGGTTACATAACGGGCTCCTGTAAATAAAAATGTGGAAACATTATTTTGGCTGGTGTATATCTCTACATTGGTTGCAGCAGCAGCAGCTCTAATAATCAGAGGAGCATTTGCTGATGTTCCTAATGTGTCGCTTATGGTAATAGGAAATCGTTCAAAAGTCGGTAAATAGGTGTTTTCGAGTTCAATGGTTACAGGCCCGCCAATGCCGTACTGTTTTATGGAATCTAACACGGAGGTAATCGAAGGTGCATTGGTTGGGATGTTGATTGTACCTGACACAACACCATTTTGTGTGCTTGAAAAACCTGTAGCAGGATTGGTTCCGTAAGCACCTTCAGATATGCTATATACCTTAAAATAGTAGGTTGTGTTTGGAAATAATCCATTAGCTAGTAAGCTATTTGAAGCACTACTACCACTGTAAGTAAAATTCACATTGTCAATAGAGTGGTAAACTGCATATTTAACAGCTCCGGTAACACTCGTCCAGTTAACAGTTATAGCTGTTGGGGTAATGTTACTAAAGCTAATAGTTGATACACTTGTTGGTATGGGCGGGGTAAATGTATATTGCTGTCCGGATGCTGGTTTGGTGTTAATATTATTGGTTGATACAGTACTGCTAACAGATGGAGTACTTCCGCTGTTGTTTAAAGATAAAAATTGGGTGTTGTTAACTCCTCCAATACCTATTGACGCGGATGGTGAGAAGAGATTGCCACTTTCCTGATTGTAAACATATTCAATAACACCGGTTGATTCATAGAGCCTTACTTGAAATGAAATTGTTGCATCATTAGCGAACCAATTCCATTCTGCATTTTTCCATTCTGCTGTAAACACTCTGTTTGGGGCACTACCTGTTGTTAGGTATGAGAATGCTGCGCCTGATAGCGAGTCAATGTCTAGGTTATCCCATAACGGAGCAATAATCGGTCTATAGAATGTACCGACAAATGTTGAAAGGTTATTGTTTGATGCAGCCGTTGATGGTACGTTGGTTGATAACGAAAGCACACCATTGGTGCTTGCATGAACTTCGGTGATTAAATTTCCCATAAACCAAAATTCAAAACCAATGGGTATTCTAGAATACCAGCCCTCATCAAAATCGCCCCCGGTTAATACCGGAGTTGTTGCACCCGAAAGCGGTACATATACACTCTGCGATGCACTAAATGCATAATTTGTGATTACCTGAGCTTGCACTTTTGTGCTGATAATCAGAAATAAAGCGCATAAACGTATGTAAAATTTTAGACCCATAGTATTTGAAATAAAAGATAAAATTAGAAAAAGAATCGTGAAATAAAACTTAAAAAGTGATTGAACCTTTTCTTTAGCAATATTTAACCGTTGATTTTAGGGTGAGGTGATGAAGAGGTTGACCTGCATTTTATTCAATAATGTATTAATCTTAGCAGGTGTAGCCAAGTATTCAAAATATCATTATTATGTCGGTCCCAAAATAATTAGATAGCTGTGCCTATTGGCTAAATTACTGATTTTCAAAACTAAAATACACTACGCTTTAATTGTGCACTTGTGCTTAGAAACTATATCTTCGCACCTGAAATTCTTAACGTAGAGTCATGGATAAATTCTCATACATTTCAAACGCTGATGTAAACGCAATCGAAGATTTATATCAACAGTATTTAACAAATAACGAATCGGTAGATTTTGGCTGGAAGAAATTTTTTGAAGGCTTTGAGCTGGGCCAGCAAAAGTTTGATGGCAACACTAAAGGAGCTGCTTTAAGCCAAGATGCGTTAAAAGAAATAAATGTCTTAAACCTCATACAAGGTTACCGTTCACGTGGGCATTTATTCACCAAAACCAATCCGGTACGTGAGCGCAGAAAGTATGAGCCTACCTTAGATATTAAAAACTTTGGTTTAGAACCCGCTGATTTAGATAAGACTTTTAACGCTGGTGTTGAAGTGGGATTAGGTGCCGCCAAACTAAAAGATATTATTACTTTATTGGAGCAAA
Organism: Bacteroidetes bacterium UBA6183; assembly: GCA_002422865.1. Lineage (GTDB taxonomy): Bacteria > Bacteroidota > Bacteroidia > UKL13-3 > UKL13-3 > UBA6183. The sequence goes on from DITN01000094.1 coordinate 123,450, forward strand.
CCTATTGTCAAAGCATAGGTGCCGAGTTTATGTATGTGCGCGAACCCCGTAAGGTTGATTGGCTTAAAAAGAAAATGGAATCGGTTCGTAATACACCTAAATGTACCATTGACGAAAAACGCCATATTCTAGGCAAGTTAAATCAAGCAACCGTATTCGAGAATTTTATTCATACCAAGTTTGTAGGTCAAAAACGTTTTTCATTA
>DITN01000092.1 GCA_002422865.1 Bacteroidetes bacterium UBA6183
AAAGTATGGGTGGCAAAAAGTAATAAAACCGGCTGGCCTCCTACTTATGCGTCTATAAGTAAACATCATGATTGGAATGTAAATATCACGGGAAACATTGTCTTAAATAATACAAAGGATGTAGTAATTGGAATAACTTATTTCAACACATTTAGCAATCATTACCCATTATACATGAGAAAAGATAATGCCTCATCGGCAGGATATTCAGATAGTGTTGTTAATCAACAGTGGAAAACCGACAGTATTGTAGGGGGGGCGGTTACTATTACCCGATTTGACACTATCAATCAGATTGTTTCAGGCACATTCTTTTTCGATTGTGTGAATAAAGAAACCAATGATACCGTGCATATAACCGAAGGTAGATTTGATATGCACTACACTTATTAACTTAATAAAAACAAACTTGTCTAATCTGCTATTAAACGCGTGTAGTAGCTGTTTAGGTAAGTATTAAACATCCAATAAAATAGCAATACATATGAAAATTAAAGGATACTTGGATAACCAGCATTTACTGTGTAAAATTATTTTGCCATTAGTACAAACACCCCATGACAATAGTATTACATGGAAATGTTAAAATAATGTTACCCTGTTTCGATTTCAACAATTTTAATGAACTTTGATTGACTTAACAAATAGGATTTTAAGATTACCTGATTGGTTGTAATTTGTACTCTTAGATTAACTTTTAAAAAAGTAAATATGGATTTAAACTTAAAAATATTTTCGTTGGTTTTAGTAACAAGTGTATTGCTGGTTCAAGCTTGTAAACAAAATGATGAATTACCAGCTAGATCAACCAATTTGGCTAAACCATCTATTCAATGCAAAGTAAATGGAGCATCATGGAAAAGCTGCGAACCCGGCATAGTAGGACAAATGGATGGAATATTTGCCGAGTGGCGTGGGGACAATGTTATTGGGAATTCATTTGTCGTAGAAGGGATAAGTTCTTGTAACGTCTTCAAAACGAATCTTTATATATTCATAAAAGACTTTACCGGACCTGGTAGATATTTATTAAATGAAATAAACTACGGTGCTTTTCAGGAGTTTAATTACAAACCAATTTCAATAAGTTTTAAGACCAATCAAACACATTATGGAGAAGTACAAATTACCGCACTTGATACGGTGCGTTCAATAATATCGGGAACCTTCTATTTTAATGCCTTTAACGCAGACAGTAATAGGGTAGTAAAAATTGAAGATGGAACATTCGTTAATATTAATTATTACTAATATGATATAACTATGAAAACACTTTTATCGACATTATTTATTCTATTAATCAATTTAGTTGCTACTGCTCAACAGAGCCTCACTGCAACAATTCAGTACAACAATATCGCTGCAACTGGTGATTACACCATAATTAGTAACGATGCAATTACAATGTCTCAGGTAGACAAGCCTCTAATAATTGTAGAAGGGTTTGACCCCACGAACGAAATTTCTAATTTTGAATTGCTTAGTATGTTTAATAAACTAGAAGGGAATAGACTTGGGGATCAGTTTTTAAACGAAGGATACGATATTATTATACTCAACTTCGCTAATGGAGGTGATTATATACAGCGCAATGCATTTTTATTAATTGAGTTAATCAATCAAATAAATACTAGTAAGACAGGTAATGAGCAATTGGTAATTTGTGGAGTAAGTATGGGAGGACTTGTGGCCAGATATGCACTTTCTTATATGGAACATCATTCATTGAATCATAACACTAGACTATTCATCTCTTTTGATGCTCCTAATAAAGGTGCTTACATCCCAATATCACTTCAATACCTTTTGAAGGTGCATTCAAATTTTTTCCCAATTATTGGTATAATCTTAGATCAAACTATCAATTCTCCTGCTGCAAGACAAATGTTGTTAGTACACCACCTTGCCACATCATCAGGTTCACACCCATACACGGTTAATCAAAGCTCTTTGCGAACTGATTTTGTTGCTGAATTGCAAGCATTAGGCAATTATCCAATCTTGTGCAGAAAAATTGCAGTCTCAAACGGAAACAAAAGTGGGGTTAGGCAGAAAAAGAGCGATGGTTCATCTATGAGTTCAGTGCAAGATTTTTTGTTTCAGTATGGGTCTCCAGGATTCTCAGGCTATGGAAGCAGTTTGTTTCATAAATCTTTTGATCAAAATAATAATGAAGTCGCAGGAGTGATTTTGGGACACCAAGAGCTACTACAATCTACCAACTTTATAGCTACATTCGGTTTACAAAACTTTGAGGCTTTACCTGGTGGAAACTATCCTTGGGTAGAACAAATTATGGATGAATACACTAGTGCTGGGTTAAATCCCGTTTCATACGTTAAATCTCCATGTTTTATCCCCACAGCCAGTGCACTTGACCTTGATTTTCCAGTTTCCGAATGGCATCGTGATTTTTCAGAATTCGATGACTTATTGTGTCATTCAGCATTTGATGCAATTTATGCTCCTAATTTAGATAACTATAATCATACTGACTTACCTTATATAACCTCTAATTGGTTGTTTAATCAAATTAACCCAAATAGTACTTTAATGATAAACTCAGGGGTAGCTTGGCCTTTAAATACTGAGTACAACTTTGGGTTAAATACACCAGATAATATTAATCGTGACATTACAATATCTCCCGGAGCAACTCTAGGTATAAATCTGGGAAGACCTATAGATTTTTTTCATAAGAATTTATATTACGGTAATATAAATTCTACCGATATTCCTATCCAAGGTTCTTCATTTAAGGTTATCACCAATAGGTGTAAAAGTTCTGTAACCATAACTAATAATGGCGTTTTAGAGATAGGTGATGGAGTCAGATATGGAACATTAATCATTAATGCCGGAGGCAAATTGTTATTAAAACAAAATAGCCAGTTAACAATAGGATATGGATCAAAAATAGTTGTAGAAAATGGTGGGAAATTAGTATTTGAGAATGGTGCAGCAATAACTTTGTACGAACAGTCGTATATTGAAGTTAAACCTGGGGGCAAAATAGAAATAGCCGAAAACGCCACCTTTACATGGAGTGGTAAAGGATACTTAAAAATAAACACCAACACTTGGGGCCTAAGTAATATAGTTGCTACAGGGCCAAATGCTAAATTTCAAAAGACGGGTGGAGGTTATGGCCCGTTTGATGAGAAGTTGGTAGAAATAACAGGAGGTGGAAGTTTAAGCGTAGATAAATCGTTGGCTGAATTTAAACTACAAAGAGGTTATGTATTAATGGACGAACATACTTTGTTGGATGTAGAGCCTAAAATGAGGTGTTATTTTGTGAAGTTTACCACTAACAATACCAATAAAAAGCATGCGGGTATAATGGTTTACGGGCAGCAAAACGAAGCCTATCTTGATAATTGTATTGTAGAAAACGCAGGTTGGGGAATACTGATGTTAAACAACTCCGGTAATGCTACTCAAGCAAAAATAGTGGCCACTAAATTTATTAATAACGAGATTGGGGTATATATACATGGTAAAGGAGCTGATTTATCTTATTGTACATTTTGGCGCAACACACATGCTGCAATACAATTAGATATGCTAACCTTGCCTGCCAACCTATACAAAATAAATGCAGAAGGTAACGGCAATGGTTTATTATCAAACGCGACCAACTTTAGCTTAATAAATATTACCGACAGTAAAATTTATCAAAACCTATCCGGAGTTCAGGTTACAGGCGGTACATTAACTGTAGGTTGCAGTAAAATTTATAATAATTATGGGCCTAACCTACACCTAAAAAATCAAACAACACTTGGTTTAGAGCCTGCACGTTGGGCAAAAACAGGAAACAATTATTTTTATAACGATTTTACCACAAGTATTGAATTAAATAATGCATGGAGTTTGTATATGGATAAAGGAAAAACCATTTTCAAGTAAATCCCAATTATAGTTCTCAGGTTATTAATGGTACGTTAAGGAGTGCCGGTGTTTGGTGGCAACGTACAATTTTTCCGATTGTAGCCAGTCAAAACTATTGGAATGTAAATGGTACTTCTCCGGTAATGCAAACCGTGTCCGCATCAAACGATTATTTAATAACACAGAAATACAGAACAGCCACAGTCAATATCCCTATAGTTGACGGTTCTCCACTTACGGTCCCTCCAACGTTTTCTGTTTGCAGTTCGGGCAGCAGTTTGCCATACAATCCCGGAGACCAACCTTCCGTTTTGATTGGTAAACCTAATTTAACATTGAGTAATAGTGTTGATATCAAAGATTATTTTATGACAGGTTTAGATAAGCTTTACATTCAAAATAACTACGATGCGGCAATATCAATTTTTGAATTAATTGTAAAACATGATTACGGTGCTGATAATGACATTCAACTGACAGACGATGTATACATTAGCGAGCAAGGTTTATGGTCGGAGGTTGTTTATGCTGCATACGAAAAAATGTTAGAGGGTTTAACCAGCGGTATACATGCCGGTGTTATTGGTGATTATGAATCGGACCCAGATTTGTATAACAAAGTTAGGCTGGCACAAGAGCACTTAATAGGGAATATAATTGCTGCAGATACCCTTGCTTATGAACATTGGTTTAAGTTAAGTTTAGACAACGCCATCATTTACAAGTTGATGGGTAATCTTAATACATGTTACAACAAACTTGATAACCTAAAAGCTGCATCATTTCATACAAGCACAAATGCTAACCTAGTTAACTACACATTTTGTAGGATTGAAAATGAAATTAACTTAAGAGACAGTGCTATAACAAAAATGGATTATGCCATAGCATTAAAAAATTGTATTAGCGAGTTGGGCTACACTTACCCAACCACAACATTAAATGTTGGAGAAGAACCTGCTGATCCATCAGAGGAAGGATATTTTGGTAAAAAAGGTAATGATGCAAATAAATCAAATTCCGAACCTAATCAGCTTGTTGATGAGCAAAGCACAGATGAGGTTAATGTTTATCCAAATCCATCAAATGGTTTAATCATTATTAACGCTAATGGTGTTAAAGTGGAAACAATAACAATATACAACAAGTTAGGAATGAAGGTTGCAACTTATAAGAATACCGATACCATCAACATAAGCCAATCTGGTTTGTTTATTCTTGAAATTAAAACAAACAAAGGAACATATCGCAAAAAAGTGGTTGTTCAATAATAATTTTTCAGTAACATAACTAAGAGGACGCCACCTATAAGTAGCGTCCTTTTATTTTTTGTGTACTTATGGTCTTGTCTAATGATGAACTTAGAATTAACCTATCCCACTCAAATCTATTTGTTTTTTATTTGCTGTAATATTCTTTGGTTTGATAACAATCGCAAAACAAGTTGTAAGTGGTCCACTTGCCAAAACGAATTTGAGGCTTGTTAGGTAATACATAAACGTAACCAAAGTTGTTTATCAATCCACCCGGTAAAAAGGTAACCACAAAGTTTATTTTTACATTGGTGTTTGGGTTTAACCATTGGTTTGCAATGGAGGGGTTGGTGTACTTTTTTAGTATCGACAATATTGAAACACTTGCTGAGTCGTTGTTGTTGGTTAATGTGGTATTTATTTCTTGAAATCGTCCGTTGTTAAACAACAAATAATTGGTGTAATGGATTGATTTAAAATTGCTCCAAAATACATGACCTATATTGCTGATATTTATGTTCAGGTGTGTTTGGTGGATATAGTCGTAAAACTCATGTTGACGCACCAATCCGGTTGAATCAAATTGAAGGTAAATGAAACCAAAATCGAACGATTTTTTTTGGTCGAATTTTACGCCTTTCTTAAAGTAAATTCTATCACACAAGTATAAAGGACTGCCCAATGCAACCAAACCCTCAAAAGGATAGTTGGCAGGTTTTGATTTTATGGCACAAGAGTCTTTGGTTAAACTCACACTATAATCGCCATCGAAATAATAGGTGGTATCAACTTGCGAAAAAGCCAAAGTAGAAAATAATAAGCCAACAAGTAATAAATGGATTTTCATATCCACTAACTCAATAAGATTTTCCAGGCACTTTCAACCTCTTTACGCTCTAAATATTGATGTGCTAGTTGGTGTTTGGCCTTGAGCAAAGCATCTTCAGTTAGTGTATTGATGATGTGCTGAAGTTCTTTGTTCATACGTTTAAATACTTCAATATCGCTGGCATCGGGTAAGTTTTCTGTATTGCCAAGCATACCCAAATCGTTGCCGGTTAACACAGTACTTGTTCTAATTTCAATAGGCAATGCATCAACTCCAATACCTAAAGTGGTTAAAGGTTTAGGCACTTCAAACAAAGCTTCGCCATGTGCGCGGGCATACCAATCGCCACCTAAGCGTGATACCAGATCTATTTTCTGTTGGTCAATTTTTCCAACTGCGTTTAATACCTCAACATTTACATGCATCAACTTTACCTCGCATATCACCAAATTACCTGCGCCACCTTCTGTGCCCAGAGGAATAACTTGATTAACGACACATTCAAATTGCACCGGTGATTCTTTTACGCGAGGTGGTTTTATGGTTAGAGAAGGTTCTTCTGTTAATCCTGCTTTTATAAACTCATTTGTACCACGCGGATATTCAGTGCTGCTTAAACTGGTTTGTTGCACCATATTATAATTAACCACGTTTATGCATACTTCAGGTACTTCAAGTACATTCTCTAAAGTATGTTTGGTGGTGTTATCTCTTCCTCTGCGTGCAGGGGAAAAAATTAAAATGGGAGGTTTGGTGCTAAACATGTTGAAGAAACTAAATGGACTTAAATTTACGCTTCCATTTGCATCAACAGTGCTTGCAAAACATATAGGCCTAGGTGCAACAGCTCCTTGCATCAAACCTTGTAATTCCATTACCTTTAACTCGTCAGGGTTATAAGTGCGGTATTGATTGGTCATTTACTTTTAATTAAAATTAGAGAATAGCACTTAATGATGTTGCTTCACCAACTAACCCTTGAGCGCATTTTAAAATACGGCCGGGATATTTTTGTATGATGCGGTAATCGTGTGTAGCCATAAGTATAGCTGTGCCTTGCTGCGCGATATTATGAAGCAGGTTCATGATGTCGTCACTTACTTTAGGGTCGAGATTTCCGGTTGGTTCATCGGCTAAAATTATTTCTGGTTCGTTAAGTAAAGCACGCGCAATAACAACACGTTGTTGCTCTCCTCCACTTAACTCATGAGGCATTTTATAGTCTTTGGTTTGTAGGCCAACTAACTCTAATACTTGTGCAATGCGGTCTTTTATTTTATTCTCCTCTTTCCATCCTGTGGCTTTTAACACAAACGATAGGTTTTGAAAAACGGTTCTATCGGTTAAAAGTTGAAAGTCTTGGAATACAATGCCTAATTTTCTTCTTAGGAAAGGAATGTCTTTGGGTTTAAGTTGGGTGAGGTCGAAACCGGCTATACTTCCTGTTCCTTTCTCTAACTTTAATTCGCCATAAAGTGTTTTTAATAAACTGCTTTTGCCGCTACCGGTTTGGCCAATCAGGTAAACAAACTCACCCTGGCCAATTTTCACATCAACATCACTTAGTATGAGGTTATGGCCTTGAAATATTTGTACATCGGTTAAATCTATTACTGTTTCCATGAGTTTATTACCAATTAATTTTGTGCATTTTTCCGAAAGGTATTTCATTTAAGAGTCTAAAAATCTCTTCAATTTTGTCTCCTAATCCACATTTTTCCAAAGCGCGCTCAGGCCTGTCGGTTCTAAAGTAGGCAATTAGGGTAAAATTATCGTCTCTAAGTTGAACGTAATCAGGTATTTTAGCCTTTCCTTTTATTTTAATGATGTACAAAACAGAATAAAATTAGTGTTGTTAAAAATAAGTGCTGTAAAATTAAACGAATTCCTTGTATAATTGCACTTGCAAAATTATAAAAAAACATGAGACTACTTAAACAGGTTTCTTACTCTTTTTTGTTCGCTGCTACAGCAATCACCACAGGATGTAGTGTAAAAACAAACATGGGTAACAACAATTACACCGTAACACCAAACCCGTTGGAGGTAAAAGGCGACTCAATTTTAATTACCATGAGCGCTAACATTCCAGCTAAGTCGTTTAACCCCAAAGCGAATGTTCAGTTTCAACCATACCTAAAAACTGCTAAGGGAGATGTACAACTTAAGGCCGTGACCCTTGGTGGTGAAAAAGTGTTGGAGTCGGTTGATTTTAAAATTGATTCGAAAACCGGAGGTAAAATCACTTACACTGAAAAAATTCCTTACAATTCAGATCTTAAACGTGCAACCTTGTATCCAAGTTTTGCGGTTAAGGTAAATGGTAATTACCAAGCACTAGAGGCTGTTAAAGGCACTACTTTTGCTGATAAAATTTTAGCTGAAGGTACAATAACTACCCCGTTATTAGTTAAATCTAGCGAGACTCCAGTGTTTGACGGTACAGCTTACACAGCAGCATTCAGTACAAAAGCGGTAGATATTTACTTCCCGTTAGATATTGACAGGTTCAACCCTAACTTTAAAGTGGGTAAAAACATCAGCAACAAAAAACAATTGGAGTTGTTGAAGAGTTCATTAAAATCAAACAAAAATTGGACAGTTAAGGGCATAGCCATTAATGGTTTCGCATCACCTGAAGGTGAATTACAAAGAAACTCTGGTCTATCTCAAGGTCGTGCTAACTCTACTTTCAGCTACATGAAAAAAGAGTTGAAGAAACTAGGCTTCACTGAGGTTAACGATCAAAACTTAACCATGGGTGCTACTTTAGCTGAAGATTGGGCTGGTTTAGCTAAATTAATCGAAGCTTCTTCATTAAAAAATAAGGCAGCTTTGGTTGCTATCATCAACAACAACTCATTATCTGATTTAGATAAAGAAGCTCAAATTAGAGATAACGATAAAAAATCTTGGGAAAAAATCAAAACCGAGATGTTGCCTAAACTACGTAGATCAGAGTTAGTGGTTAAAGGTCAAACTCCTTTAAAAACTGATGCTGAATTATTGGCAATGGTTAATATCGATTCTTTAAGCGATGTTGAAATGTTACATTTAGCTACCATCACTACTGATAATGCTAAGAAAATGGAAGTTTATAACAAATTCCAAGCTAAATTCCCTAACGATTGGAGAGGTTATAACAATGCTGGTGCATTAGCTTTATCAACTGGTGATATGGCAACTGCCGAAAGCAAATTAAACCGTGCTAACGAATTATCACCTGAAAATGGTGTTGTGTTGGCTAACATGGGTGTTGTTGCTAAAAATAAAGGTAACACCAAACAAGCTGAAGATTTATACAAACAAGCTGAAGCTAAAGGTGTAGATGTTAGCTACCACAAAGCGGTGATTGCCATCAAAAAAGGTGATTACGCAAACGCTGTTAGCTTGTTCAATAAATCAGGTAAAAAAGATTTTAATACTGCTCTAGCTCAATTGTTAAATGGTGATGCAGCAGGTGCAAAAACTACAATTGATAATATGGCTCCTGAGCAATTAAATTGGGAATTGTACTACTTACGCGCAATTGCAGGCGCTCGTTTAAATAACGCAGAGGTTGTTACAAGTAACTTAACTCGCGCAGTACAACAAAACGGTGCTGTTCGTCAAATGGCTAAAGAAGATGTAGAGTTTATCAAATTATTTGGTAACCCTACTTTCGAAGGTGCTATTCGCTAAGCAATAAAAATATTAAAATTGAAAAGGGTTGAAACTATTTCAACCCTTTTTTTATACATAAAGTAAAAAGAATTAACATGACAGCAGATCAGTTAAAAGCTTTACGTTTAAGGGTTGAAGACCTGAGGAGGTATCTTTGACGTTGATGGAAAGCAACTATTAATACAAGATGAAGAGAATCAAAGTTTGCAACCGTCTTTTTGGGATGACCCGAAACGCGCAGAGCAAATTTTAAAAAGCATCAAACAAAAAAAGATTTGGACAGACGCTTATCAAGCTGCTGAAACTGCGGTAGAGGATTTAAGTGTGTTGTATGAGTTTTTTACCATGGGTGAAGCCAAAGAGGAGGAGGTTGATGCGGCATATAAAGTAGCTATGGACTCTATTGAGTCGTTAGAGTTAAAGAATATGTTAAGCGGTGAAGAAGATCAATTTAATTGCATCCTTCACATCAATTCGGGGGCTGGAGGAACAGAGAGCCAAGATTGGGCTGAAATGTTGATGCGCATGTACATTATGTACAGTGATAAACATGGGTTTAAGGCCAGTATTGTTGATGAGCAACCCGGTGATGGTGCAGGTATAAAATCTTGTTCGATTGAAATTACAGGTGACTTTGCCTACGGATATTTAAAGGGCGAAAATGGGGTGCATCGTTTGGTACGCATTTCTCCTTTTGATGCCAATGCCCGCAGACACACTTCTTTTGCATCAGTGTATTGTTATCCGATAATTGATGATAGCATTGAGATTGAAATTAAAGATGCGGATATCGAAATTCAAACTTCGCGTAGTGGTGGTGCAGGCGGACAGAATGTAAACAAAGTAGAAACGAAAGTTCAGTTAACGCATAAACCAACCGGAATAGTTATTGTTTGTCAGGTTGAACGAAGCCAAAGTGCAAATAAGGAGCGCGCATTTAAAATGCTAAAATCGCAATTGTACGAATTGGAAATGCGCAAACGCAACGAGGCCAAACAAGCCTTAGAAGCTGGAAAGAAAAGAATTGAGTGGGGATCGCAAATACGCAATTATGTATTTCATCCTTATAAATTGGTTAAAGACCTACGTACCGATGTAGAAACAAGTGATGTGCAAGGGGTGATGGATGGTAACTTAGACCAATTTATAAAAGCATACTTAATGGAAGAATCGCAACATTAATAAATACGCACAAAAAAGCCCTCGATAAATCGGGGGCTTTTTTGTGTAATCAAAAAAATGAAACCTATTAAAACATGGCAACTTCCGTTACCGGGTTTCCTCTTAAAAGTTCAACAACGGAGCGGCTTCTTCGGCAACTTTCGAAGTTAAATCTTCTTTGTTGTCGGCTTTTTTAGCGCCACCATTTCCGTTGGTAACAGTTTTTACTTTGGTAAATTCACCCAAACCAAAAACCTCATATTTGTTTTCTTTTAAAAACATACCCAATGCAATGGCTTGTTTAATGTTGCCAATTTGCACGTCAATTTCAAACTCATCGTTAATCATTGGGCGAGGAGATACAGTGAAAATAACTTTTTGATCCATTAAGTAATCAAACAAAAATGCGGTAGTTTTTCTCTTCGCTAATACGGTTACTTTTTCTTCCATTATATGATAATTAGTATTTAAAGTGTTGATAATCTGATTGTATGTTTTTGCTAAAACATGTTGTAAATATACAAAGCAGGCTTGGTTTCCCCGAAATTTATAGATGATAGATACACACAAAATTTAGCGTTCATACCAACCTTATGCACATTGTAAACTAAAAGGTGAATAACGTGTGAATAACTACCGGTTTATACACATGCTTTTTTGGCTGTATACAAAAATTGCCCACCGGTCAGCAGGCAATTTTTGTGTAATCAAAACCCTAAATACCTTAATACAGGGCAAATGCATTAAGCAGCCAAACGTTGGTTGTGGTGGTAATCAGCCACATTTTGTGCTAATTTTAAGTCTCTTAGGTAGTTATCAATATCACCCAATAACATTTTACAATGCGCTCTTAAACGGTAAGCATCAGCGTAATGCTCATCTAAACTAATGGCTTTGTTTAAATCGCTTAAAGCAATTTCTGGTTTGTTAAATTTCACAAAAACCAAGGCTCTCCAATAATAAAGGTCTTTTCTAAAAGGGCTTTCTACAATAGCTTTATTAATAAACAAGTAAGCCTCATCGTAATCTTTTTGCAGGTAACACAACTCCGCAGCCATAAATAAATAGTTGGTGTTGTGGTTTTCTATTTCAAGTGCTTTAACTAAAAAGGTCAAGGCCACATCATAGTTTAAGTTTATTTTATACAATTCGGCCAAATGGAAATACACCTCCGAGTCGTTTTCGCCTTCTTCCAACATTTTGGCTAAAATGGCTTTAGCCGTTTTAAGTTTGCCCATGTACATGTAACACAAGGCGCGTTTAGTCTGTGCCACTTTATTTTCACTATCAAATAAAAGCACCATGTTAAATAAATGGAGGGCTTCTGTAAAATCACCGCGGTGTAAAGTCTGTAATGCGTTGTCTAAAATCTGTGTAGGTTTTACGGTGTAAACCATTTGCTCTAGTGTTTTCATGACGTTGTTTGTTTTATTTTCTGAGTACAAAGTTTGTCTGCCACTTCGCAGCCTATTTGCGAAGTGTTCAAGATTTATTCCAATCGCTCATTTTCAAGTCATTAAATGGTAAAAAGTGTTTTATTGGCTTTGTTTTGGGTTGATGTTACACCAATATATTCCTGAATAGGGCATGAGTTAATCCCATATTATTCGTTTGAAATACAAACCGAATAATCGATGTAAGAAAATCAAACTTTTGGGCAACTTCACCCAAAAGATGATTTTCTAAATCGGCATTCACCCAACTAATGCAGGTAGTTCGGCTCATTCTTCACCTTCTACTGCATAAATTGGGTGAATTGTTAACTTTGTCATCAAATCAGTAACAAATACTAAAAATGAAAACAGCATTAGTGGTAGGGGCAACAGGAGCGGTTGGTAAAGCCTTAGTATATCAATTAATAGAGGATAAAAGTTATGCGCGTATTTTGGTTTTATCACGTAAATCATTAACCATCAAGCATCATAAATTAAGTGTAGTATTGGTAAACTTTGATGCGTTAGCTGATTACAGCGAACAAATGGCAGTCGATAATGTATTTTGTTGTTTAGGAACAACCATTAAAGTGGCGGGAAGTAAAGCCGCTTTTTACAAAATTGATCACGATTATGTATTAGATGTTGCACGTATTTGCAAACAAAAGGGAGCTCAACAGTTTATTTTAGTAACCGCAATGGGAGCCGATGCAAACTCGGCTATATTTTACAATAAGGTTAAAGGAGAGGTTGAACAGCATATCACCGATTTAAAATATGATACCTTCATTACTGTTCGCCCAAGCTTGCTGTTAACCAACCGCAGCGAGTTTAGGTTTGGCGAGTGGGTTGCTCAATTGGTGATGAAATACACAAGATTTTTATATGTTGGTCCGCTTAAAAAAGTAAAAGCCATACCGGTTGAAACGGTGGCCAAAGCCATGAGACATTACGCTAATAAAAACCTAAAGGGTAACCATGTATTTACCAATGATAGGTTGTTTATTGAATAGTACGATAACTATTTCTGCATGTCAAACTCTGATAGCATGCCGCTTTGTTTTTCCCAACGACCAGTTTTTTTGTTAAACTTATAAAAGTCGTAACTGCCATCGGGTAAATACGTTTCCGGGTGACCATAATCTTGCGGGCGGGTTGGAGCAACATTTTCTTGTACTAAAATATTTTTAGTCGGCTCGTAACGCAATACCATATTTGCGCTGTTGTTGTATTCAAATATCATACGCTTTAAAGGTTGTTTAAAACGTTTGTCTTTTAAATCAAAAATTGAAGCACCAAAACGAGGTTCATTGTTTTCAAAGTACAATGATTCAACCACCTTTTTATTGCTCATTATTGTGTTTCCATCCCAACCAATAAGGGTATAGTAGGTTTGTTTTTTGTAGGTGTTGGCAATAATTTTATAATACAATGCACCAAACCAATGTTCGCTACTTACAGTAGTGTCCAATGCATTTTTAATATAATCAGAACGGTCTATTAACGGATAATAACTGCGTAAGTTAGTCGTGTCTTTAACTGTTTTAATGTAATCGGGGTTTAGTTGTATAACACCATAGTTTCTGTAGCTTTCGTTGTTTAGTGCCAAGTTCCAAGTAATAACACGAAACATGTTATCAGGAGATGGCAATACCGAAATATTTTTAATGGTATCGAAATTGTAAAAGTAGGAGTTGGTTATGCGTAATGCTTTCACAAAACTTTTAACAAAGTGATAGGCCGATGTTAAACGTTCTTGTTCATCAGAAGAAGTTATCATGAGCTTGCCCAATGCTTCCAACCTAATTTCTAAATCGTTTAACGAATCCAAGCTTAACGAATCTATTCGGTTAATTGAACCTTGAGGTAGTTTTTGTGCTTGTGTTGATTGGATGCCCAAAAAGCCAAAAACTAAAAGTAATGCAAAAACAAATGATTTCATATTGGGTGTAAATATCATAAAAACGCTTCAGCATTAATAATAATATTTGGCACAAAAAAAGGCCTCCATCCGGAAGCCTTTTACTTATTAGCAATAATGTTGTTTTATTTTAATTGCAAGTTAAAGTTTAATGGCGTGGTTTGCGTGCTGCCTTCAACCGCGGTAAACACATTATTACCAACAATGGTAATGTTGCCGTTATTGATGGTGTAGCTCACCGTTCCAGAACTACCCAAGTATTCCTTATCATCGGCTATATAATTGTATGCCGATACGTATACCTCATCTGCTGCAAGTCCTGCATTGGCGTTGTTGGTTACTTTATAGGTTTGGTTAGTTGTTGGAATTGCCGGACTGCCGAATACAAGCGTTAAACCCATGGTATCATTTTCGCAAAAAGCCACAAACTTTTTAATTTGTGTGCTGTCTTTAAACGCAATGGCATTGTTGTAAGTTTGGGTTAAATCGCCAAGTTTTACAGTTGCAGTGCCGTTAACCCGGGTTTTGTTAAACGTGTTGGTTGGGGTGTTGTTTACTGGGGTTGAACTTTCGGTGTCTTTTTTGCATGATTGGGTAAATGCAGCTAATGCACTTAATACCAAAGTTGTGATAATTATTTTTTTCATGTTTTATAGATTTGAAGGTATGACATGCAAAAGGAATATCACCCCTACGTAAACAAAAAGCACCCCGAGAGGTGCTTTTATTTATGGAAGTATTTTATGCGTTACACTTTTTTAATAACCAATGCAGATGCACCACCACCACCGTTGCAAATTCCGGTAACACCAATGCTTCCGTTTTCTTGGTGTAAAATACTGGTTAATGTAGCAACAATGCGGCTACCGCTGTTGCCAAGGGCATGACCCAAAGCAATTGCACCACCATATACGTTCACTTTTTTGCTATCAATACCTAATAAGCGGTTGTTGATGATTCCTACAACAGCAAATGCTTCATTAAATTCGAAGTAGTCTACGTCTTTAATATCAACACCGGCCATTTTTAATGCTTTAGGAACAGCCAATGAAGGCGCAGTAGTGAACCATTCAGGAGCATGAGCGGCATCAGCAAAACCAATAATTTGTGCAATAGGTTTTAAACCTAATTCTTTCATTTTTTCGCCACTCATCAATACCAACGCACTTGCTCCATCGCTTAACGGAGATGCATTACCAGCAGTTACTGTACCTGTTTTATCAAAAGCAGGTTTTAATGTTTTCATTTTATCGAAGTTGGCTTTGGTGTATTGCTCATCTTCGGTCATTAAAATTGGATCTTTACCCCTTACCGGAATTTCAACCGGCACAATTTCCGAGTTGAATCCTTTTTTAGCAAAAGCAGCTTGTGCGCGTGTGTAACTTTCAATCGCAAATGCATCTTGTTCTTCGCGGGTAATGTTGTGTTCACGGGCACACAATTCACCGGCATTTCCCATGTGGAAATCACTGTACACATCCCACAAACCATCTTTAATTAAACCATCAGTAATTTGACCGTGACCTAAACGGTAGCCGTTACGCGCTTTATCCATGTAATAAGGCACATTACTCATGCTTTCCATACCACCGGCAACCACTATATCGTTTGCGCCCAACATAATACTTTGTGCACCCAGCATAATGGCTTTGCTACCTGATGCGCAAACTTTATTTACGGTTGTTGATGGAACAGTATTAGGAATTCCTGCAGCAATCATTGCTTGTGTTGCAGGTGCTTGGCCTAAACTAGCACTCAATACATTACCCATGTATACCTCATTTACCAATTCGGGGCTGATGTTAGCTTTTGCTAAAGCACCTTTAATGGCAATTGTTCCTAATTGAGTAGCTGTAAAACCAGCCAAGGCACCACCAAAACTACCAACGGGAGTACGGGCAACCGATACGATAAAAACTTCTTTCATATTGTTTATATTTTTGATGCAAAAAGCACCGTTTTTTATTGTTTTAACTTTAAAAAGATGCGCAAATGTAGGAATTTTACCTTTTTAGCCCACCTTTAATTTTTATATGGCTAAGTTATTGTGTTTATTCGCGTGATATGGGTATCAATAGGGCTTTTGTTTATGGCGATTTGTTGTTTGAAACCATCAGGTTATCAGGTGGTGAGCTGGTAAATATTGACTTACATGCAAAACGGTTAGAGCAGGGGGCTAAACTGTTGGGTTTTGATTTACCAAGTACTTGGGATGTCCATTATTTATCAGACTTGGTACTCTCTAGTGTAAAAGAGAATGATGCCCGTATTCGTTTGGTGGTGAGCAGACAAGGAAATGGATTTTATTTCCCTAACAATAACGATGTAAGGTTCTATGTGGAACATTGGGCATTGATGCCTAAAAAAATATTGGTTGAGCAAGTTGATGTTTTTGAGGCGCAATACAAAGCATGTAGCACGCTGTCTAATCTTAAAAGTGGAAACGCATTGATTTATGTGTTAGCCTCACAGTATGCTGCTGCCAATAACTTAGACGATGCGCTTATTCTGAATCAGCACGGCCGAATAGCAGAGGCTACAAGCAGTAACTTGTTTTGGATTAAAAATGGAATTATATCAACACCTCCATTAGCAGAAGGCCCGGTGGCGGGTATTATGCGTGAAGTGGTTATAAAACTAGCCCAAAAGCAGGGTTTGTTGGTGCAAGAGAAGGAACTAACAATTGAAGAGTTGTTGCTTGCTGATGAATGTTTTTTAACCAATGCACTTAATGGCATTACCATTGTAAATAAGTTTCGCGGTAAACAAATGGAGCATGAAATCACCTCATTGCTTCAGCGAGATATTAAATAAAAAAGGGCTTTTGGTAAAGCCCCTTTCATTATAAAATTCCTTCTTCTAAAACATCTTCGTCTGTATCACCCTCATTATTTTCGGGTTTTGTTTCTGCTGGAGCAGATGATTTCTTTTTGCCTTTATTCTTTTTTTGCTCAGCCTTACGGGCCTCGCGGTGTTTTTTCATTTCTGCCTTGCGCTCGGCTTTAATTTTGTCGTACTCCGCTTTTTGTTGTTCGTTTAAAATTTGTTTCACACGCTCATCGTTTTTTTGCATCTGAGCAACAACCGCTTTGCGTTTTTCTTCTTTGCTCACTGTTTTGTTGGCCTCTCTCAATGCCTTCATTTCACCATGATTTTGCTTAATGATGTCTCTAAGTTTTGTTTGTTGTTCGGCAGTTAAATTTAGTCTTTTGCTCACTTTTGCAAAAGCGCTATCCTTATTCATGTGTTTGTGTTGGGGCTGTTGTTTGGGTTTAGGTTTTTGGGCGAAAGATGCAGTGCCAATTAACATTACAAATGCCATGGCTAAAAGTTTAAGTGCTGTTTTCATAATTTGATGAATTTAATTTGTTCGACAAGGTAAAGTTAATAAGGTTTAATGATAGGACAAATAAAATTGTACTAATCTCAAAATCGGACTTACCTTTGTTGTTCAAAATTTTATTGTTCAATCAACAGGGCTATTTACCCTGCTATGTTTTGAAATTATGAGTAAACACGGAAAAATTTTGGTTGCCATGAGTGGCGGCCTCGACAGTACAGTTACCGCAGTTATGCTGCGCGAAGAAGGTTACGAAGTAGTAGGAGTAACCATGAAAACATGGGATTATGCAACTAGTGGTGGAAGTAAAAAAGAAACCGGATGTTGTAGTCTCGATTCTATTAATGATGCCAGAAGTATTGCTGTTAAGCATGGCATTCACCACATGATTTTAGATATTAGAGACGAGTTTGGCGATTTTGTAATTGAAAACTTTGTGGATGAATATTTAGCCGGGCGCACGCCAAATCCTTGTGTATTGTGCAATACGCACATTAAATGGGAAGCCCTTTTAAAAAGAGCCAATCAGTTGGATTGTGATTTTATTGCCACCGGACATTACGCCCAAGTGCGTGAAGAAAACAACAGGTTTGTGGTGAGTAAAGGTTTGGATGAAAACAAAGACCAATCATACGTGCTTTGGGGATTAACCCAACAAAGTTTATCGCGCACGCAATTTCCACTTGGGCAATATCGTAAGAGTGAAATACGCCAAATGGCCCTTGATATGGGTTATGATGAATTGGTGAAAAAAAGTGAGAGTTACGAAATTTGTTTTGTGCCCGACAACGATTACCGTGGATTTTTAAAACGTAAAGTAGAAGGACTTGAACAACGTGTTGATGGCGGGAACTTTGTTACACGTGAAGGTAAAATATTAGGTAAACATAAGGGTTATCCGTTTTATACCATCGGTCAGCGTAAAGGGTTAGAAATTGCAGTGGGCGAGCCTTTGTATGTTATTTCTATTCACCCCGAAACCAATACTGTTGTGTTAGGTAAAGAGGAAGAACTAAACCGCAAAGGGATGTGGGTGCGAGGCTTAAATATGGGTAAATATGCCGAATTAACAGCTCCATTAGAGGCTGTTACTAAAATCAGGTATAAAAATGCCGGAACAGCAAGTACCCTTTATCAAGAAGGAAATCGCATGAAAGTTATTTTTGATGCAGATGTAAAAGGAATTGCACCCGGACAATCGGCTGTGTTTTATGAAGGTGATGATATAGTTGGCGGAGGATGGATTGAAAGTAGTTTCGAAGTATAGAAAATGCTGTTCAATACCAAATAACAAGTATATTCGTTTCATCAATATTACATGAAAAAACTACTTTTTTTATTAGGAACTCTTTTTGTTATGGGAGCTTGTAATCGTAATGATGATTCGGTTGTATCGCCACAAATTGGCACACAATATTTTCCACTAAAAATTGGTCAAACTTGGGTTTATAAGGTTGATTCCATTGCGTATGATGATAATGGTCCTACCCAGGCTATTGATACCTTTTACTACCAGTACAAGGAACAAGTTATCGAAGCCATAACCGATGACACGGGCCAACCGCTTTATCTCATCAATCGTTATTACAGGTTACATGATAGTGACACTTGGCAACAAGTAAGAAATTATTCAGCCCAAGTGATTGATAACAAAGCACAACGTGTTGAAGAAAATACACGTTATGTAAAGTTGGTTTTTCCGCTTAAGTCGCGCAATACCTGGAACGGAAACATGTTTAATGCCAAAGGCAGTCAGATTTATAAACTGATTGATTTTGAATTTCCGTATACATTTCAATCATCTTCTTATAAAAGTGTAAAAGTTGAGCAGGCTAACATTCTTAATTTCATTGAAGAAATTAAACGTTATGAAAAGTATGCTGAAAATATTGGTATGGTAGAACTATTGTACGATTCATTAAATACCCAAACAACAGGAACCAAAGGCTTTCGTTACCGATTAAACTTAATGAGTTTTACCGAATAACATGAGGTTCTTTGTATGCACCATATTATCGTTGTTGTTAGTTGGATTAACCGCAAACGCACAACAAAAAATGGTGTACAAATTTGCTGTTTTTTTTACAGATAAAGATACCGTCACCTATTCTACTTCACGTCCCGAATCTTATTTGTCGGCCAAAGCCATCAAGCGCAAGCAGCAACAATATATTGGTATTGACATACATGACATACCTGTGAGTTTAAACCACATTCAAACCTTAAAAAACGCAGGATACAACATACACAATACAAGCCGATGGTTTAATTGTGCCATTGTTTTTACAGGTGACAAACATGCTGCCGATAGTTTAAAAAAACTTGCTGGTGTGAAGCAAGTAATTGATGTAGGATATAGCGTTAAAAAGGTGGTTTCGCAGAATAATAACCCGGTTGAGTTGGATGAAATGGTAGCCTTGTTAGAACAAAAGTTTGCTAAGGTAAAGGATAAAAATAAACAAGATACCAATATATACGGAGCCGGATTTATGCAGGCCGATATGATTCATGCAACAAGTTTACATCAAATGAATTTTACCGGGAGTGATGTTACCATTGCCGTGATTGATGCCGGTTATAGAAATGCCAATAAACATGTTGTATTTAAGCACGCACTTAAACAAATAATTGCTACATACGACTTTGTTGATATGGAGGCGAATGTTTTTGATAACGATGACCATGGCACAGCGGTATGGAGTTGTTTGGCTGCTAATGATTCTTTTAATTTTATCGGAACAGCACCCTTTGCAAACTATATATTATTGCGGTCGGAAGATGCTACAACCGAGTTTCCTGTGGAAGAATTTTATTGGGCCCTTGCTGCCGAATATGCCGACAGTATGGGTGCTGATATGATTAGTTCATCTCTAGGTTATAATGAATTTGACCACGATAAATATAATTATGAGCACAAGCAGCTTGATGGTAAAACCGCGTGGATTACACAAGCTGCAAACTGGGCATCAAAAAAAGGCTTATTGGTTATAAACAGTGCAGGCAATGAGGGGGATAATGCTTGGAAACAAATTGCCTTTCCTGCTGATGCAAGTGAAGTAATAACGGTTGGTGCTGTAGATAAAAAGCAACGTTTGGCAGGATTTTCATCGATTGGTTTAACAGCTGATGGTCGCATAAAACCTGATTTAATGGCTTTAGGCGAAAACGCTACCATAGCAAGCGATATGGGTACCATTTACGAAGGTGATGGCACCAGTTATTCGTGCCCGGTTTTAGCAGGAGGAATTGCATGCTTGTGGCCTCAATTTAAAAAATACCCTTTAGTTCAAATTAAACAGTGGTTGCACTTAAGTGGTTCTTATTATTACAAGCCTAATAAGCATTTTGGCTACGGTGTACCCAATTTATATTTAGCCTATCAGTTTACCAATAATTACAGTTACGATACTTTACTTGATGTTTCTTTATTGGATGATAAAAACCACCATTTGACCTTGTTTGTAAATCAGAAAGAGAAACTAAAAATTACACTCACAAACGCCTTAGGAAAGCAGGTTTTATCTCAAACAGAACATGCGAAACAACCCGGTTTTATAAGGTTTAAATTACACGGTAGTAAAAAACTTAAACATGATGTTTATACATTACATATTATAAGTGATGATAAAAAAGTAATACAACGATTGGTGGTTAAATAGTTAAACTCTAATTTATGAAAACGACTCAAGAACTGGAACAATTTTTAGATAACGATTTTCGCAATTGGTTATCTTTATTAACTCATCAAAGTGTTGCACTTTGGGGTAAAATGGATGCACAACAAATGGTAGAGCATTTAATTATTGCAGTAAATGTTAGTAATGGCAAACAATTGATTACCCTGGCAACTCCAATGGAAAAAGTAGAAAAGGTGAAAAAAATTGCATTGTTAAGTGATAGACCTTTGCAGCGAGAGTTTAAAAATGTGGCCTTACCTACAGATCCTATACCTCATGAATACGCTGATTTTCCAGCTGCAAAACAAGGTTTGATAGAGGCCGTTGAAGCATTTAAAAACCATTTTGAAACACAAGCAGAAAAAACGCAATTACACAATATTTTCGGTGAATTAAATTATCAAGAGTGGTTGTGGTTTCACTACAAACATTTCATTCATCACTTTAGCCAATTTGGTATCATACCAACGGTAGATAGAATTAGCTAGTTTTATAAAAGTGTAGTTAAATCTTTAGAACCGATTGGGCGTTTAACGGTGAATCCTTCGGCATAAGTAACATTAATTAATCGTCCAAATTGACGTGCCCTGGCCTCTAAAAACTCCCAAAAATCAGCTGATGAAATAGGCGTTTCGGGCTCGTTAGCATTTAAATCGGGATTAAAAAATTGTGATTTAAATGCTTTGATGGCTTCGTTTTTTTGTTCGAAAAATGGGGTTATATCAAAAATTACATCCGGTTTGGTATAATAATCTTGTATGTAATGGTAAGTTGATTTAGGTCTCCAAGCGGCTTGTATTTCACCGTTATGTTTGGTTTCTATTTTACGTAATCCGCTTAAAAAGCAAGCGTCATGTACCAAATCACCTGCACGTCCATGATCAATATGCCTATCAAACTCACTGTTGCACAAAACAATTTCCGGTTGATACTTTCGTATCATGGTAATCACTTTCAATAAACTTGCTTCGTCTTTCACAAAAAAGCCATCTCGCATCCTTAAGTTCTCACGGGCATGTATACCTAATATTTTGGTTGATGCAGCTGCTTCTTCATCACGTAACTCAGCAGAACCACGCGTACCCAACTCGCCTCGGGTTAAATCAACAATACCTACTTTTTTACCTAAAGAAATGTGTGCCAATAAAGTTCCTGAGGCTGCTAACTCTACGTCATCCGGATGCGCTGCAAATGCTAAAATATCAAGTTTCATGCTGCGAATATAGGTGTTTAACCTAAACTGTTATTCTTGAAATCTACTTCGGTTAAACACTTTAATAATCTTCTATGGTTAATTCAACTTTGTTTGTAGTTGGGTGAGCAGTGCAAGTTAGTACACGACCTTCAGCCACATCTTTATCTGTTAACACTTGGTTGTAATGCAAGTGAACAGTACCGCTATTTAATTGGCATACACAGCTGCTGCACATTCCGCGCATGCAACTGTATGGTAAATCGAGGCCGCTTTTTTGGGCTGCCTGCAAAAGGGTTTCTCCCGCTTTTAAACCAAAGGTGTGTTTAAGTTTGTTTACATGAATAGTTACTTCTGCATCGGTATATTCAGGCGTTTCTTTATCACCCAGCAAGCTCCCTTCGTCATCATCATCATCTTCGTGTATGGTAAACGTTTCTTTATACAATTGCTCTTGTTTAAAACCCATGGTTAGCAAGGTTATAAAAATCATTTCCATATAGGCAAATGGTCCGCAGGTATAAAACAATACATCTGTTTTTACAGCCACTCTTTCGTTTACAATTTCCTCTAGCATAAAACGATTAAGCCGGGCCTTCATCAGATTTTTATGGTCGCTAAACAACCATATAACATCAAACCTATTTGCAAATTGCTGCGTTAGTTGTTGCAATTCATTATAAAATATACAATCGTCTTTACTCGAGTTTGAGTAAACCAAAACTACAAGACTTTGTGTGCGGTGAAGTGCATGTTTGATTAATCCTAGTATAGGACCAATTCCACTGCCGGCTGCCATAAAAAATAATTGAGTAGGCAATGTGTCTGTGAATACAAATTTGCCGTTTGGTTTAAGTATTTTCAATTCATCACCAACCTCAAGTTTGTTGTGTAAATATCGGGTTGCTTCACCATTCTCAATCAGTTTAACAGCAATACACAATTCTTGGTCAATATCCGGTGAACTGCATAAAGAATAGGGTCTGCGAATTTCTTTACCGTTAATATTAAGCAATAATGTAATGTATTGCCCTGCTTGGTAGTTTAAATTTACAGGGGCATCAAAGTAAAAACACTTGGTATCGTGTGTAACCGAAACAATTTTTTTTGTAATTAAGGTGTAATCTGACATGCAATTTTGGGTATTTAGCCTATCGGTGTATGCAATAATAAAAGTATTCGCAGACTTAATCAGATTGTTTACCGATTATCTTCAATTAAGTCACCTAAAATCCATTTTCAGGGGTAATTCAAATCATAATTTTGAGCACTGTTTTAAGTAAAATAAGATGGCGGCTCGCAAATATATTTATGTGGTATTACTGTTTTTTCTGACTTCATGCCAGCAGTTTGAGTTTGATCCCAATCAGTCGGTAAATGCTTTTAGTGCAGATAGGTTAAATTATGTAAATATTGAACGCATTATTAACGAACCATCTCGCGAGGAAATGGTTTTGGCTATTACAGGCGACTCTCATTTGGATTACGATAACTTAACAAAATTTGTACACCATGTAAATGCCGATCCTACGATTGATTTTGTGATTCATACAGGCGATTTAACCGACCATGGTTTATTAAAAGAATATGAGTGGGCAGTAAGCCGATTGCAAAAATTAAACAAACCCCTTGTTGTTACATTAGGTAATCATGATGTGCTTTCGTTAGGTGAAGATACCTACAAACACATGCTGGGTGGTTCAAACTTTGCGTTTGTAAAAGACAGTGTAA
The DNA here is from genome assembly GCA_002422865.1 of Bacteroidetes bacterium UBA6183. Taxonomy (GTDB): domain Bacteria; phylum Bacteroidota; class Bacteroidia; order UKL13-3; family UKL13-3; genus UBA6183. The sequence goes on from DITN01000092.1 coordinate 24,095, forward strand.
AGTTTGTTGTATTTAACTCAAACGGCAGGGAATACGGATTTAAAGGGAAGATTCCAGATTTGGGTTGGTTAGATAAGGAGTTGCTTTTAGGTTCAGATTATAAAAATGTTATTATGGTGAGCCACGTACCTTATTGGGATAGGGATTTTGATTTAGGATTAAAACCTGATTATTTAAAGTTGTTACGTGATGTAAATTCAAGAACCCCAATTTTAGCGCATATTAACGGGCATTTACACATGCAAACAGTTGATGTTAGACCTGATAATGGATTGTTACAAATACTTCCGGGAAGCACAGGCAGTCGCACTTATGTAAAATTAATTATTGGAAAAAATGGAGTGAGGTATGAAAAAATTACTTTTTAGTGTGTTGTTTTTAGGTATGTTAAATTATTTAAATGCACAACAGCAAAAAATAACAACTGTACAATATGCAGGTAGTATGGGTTATTTAAGTTTGGGAGTGGGTATAACCAATAAATCGGGGAAGGTACAGCATGAGTTGTTGTATGGTTTTGTTCCAAAATATTATGGTGGTCCGTTAGATAAAATTACGTATCGATTAACGTATTTACCTTTTGAAATCAAACAAAAGGGTAAGTTGAGCTGGCGGCCAATTAATCCGATTGTTTTTGCTGCATACAATATAGGCAATCAATTTTCCTTAGAGCATTCGCACAAAAACTACGATCAAGATTATTATTGGTGGTCGCCTGCACTTAGGTTTCATGTTGGTGCAAACACAGCAGTATTTATCAGTGGCAAAAAACAAACCACCATGTTATATCTTGAAGCCAATACCAACGATAGGTATATTACCACTTATTGGGATAATACGGGCAACATGGGTTTAGGCGATTTGTTTTACATGGGTTTAGGCGTAAAGTTTCTGTTCAATGAATAGCAAAAAACTGAACTGATTAAAATCAGCTTTTTACATGTTTGTAACTCATGCCTCATGTTTAATAAGGGTACTTTATTTGCACCCGACAAAACATCTATGGAATTAATTATTATTTATCCGGTTTTTATTGGAATGGGTGTAGCCACAGCCGAACTAGCAAGGCAAAAAGGCTACAAAGCACGTTGGTGGCTTTTATTCGGAACATTGATTCCCATAATCTCAACTATTATTTTGTTTTTGCTAAAAAATAAGCAAGCACATATCGAGTCACTACCTATCAAACAACCGGATGTTACACACAACGATAAAATATTGTATCAAAAACCTGTGTAAAGTTTTGGTACATATAATTACCTTTGTATGGTGATAAAATGGTGGAAAATATTAGGTGCTGTATTGGTTTTATACGCACTTGTTTGGGGGTTACTAACACCCATACCTAAGCTGGCAATTTTAGAAGAAAGCATTCGTAATTTATTTTACCATGTACCCATGTGGTTTGGTATGGTGCTTTTGTTGTTAGGTTCAATGGTTAACGCCATCAAATTTTTGCGTAAAGGAGATTTAAAAGATGACATTAAATCGGCACAGTTGGCGAATGTAGGTGTGTTATTTGGTATGATGGGTATTGTAACCGGAATGATTTGGGCCAAAAATACTTGGGGGGCTTATTGGACAAACGATCCTAAGCTAAATAGTGCTGCCATTGGTATGTTGATGTACTTTGCTTACATTGTTTTACGCAGCAGCATTGAAGATGAGGAAAAACGTGCACGAGTTTCGGCTGTTTACAACATTTTTAGCTTTCCGGTTTTTGTGGTGTTGATTTTTATTTTACCACGATTAACTGCAAGTTTGCACCCTGGCAACGGTGGTAATCCCGGCTTTAATAGTTACGATTTAGATAGTAAATTAAGGTTGGTATTTTATCCTGCCGTAATTGGGTGGACATTAATAGGATATTGGATTGCGGATTTAGCCATTCGTAAAGAACTTATAAAACAAAAACAGTTAGATCATGAATAGCATATTAAATACTATGTTGTTGCAGGCTCAGGTAGCTACCGAGCAAGCATCAACCCATAAATTTGAAGTCACCGTAGCTGTTATTACGGTTATATTTATCGGTATTGTTGGATACCTGATTAGTATCGATAGAAAACTTTCTAAACTAGAAAAAAAATAGTAGGATGAAAAAGACGCATATTATCATTATAGCTTTAATAGCGGTTGCCATTGGTGCAATTATCAGTACTTATGGTGATGCAAGTACTTACGAAGGGTTTACTAAAGCAGCTGAAAACCCGGATAAAGAATATCATGTGGTTGGTGTTTTAAACAAAGAAAAACCACGTGAGTACAACCCACAAGTAGATGCCAATTTGTTTACTTTTTATTTGATAGATGAGCAAGGAAAAGAAAGTAAAGTAGTATACAGAGCACCAGAACCTGCGGATTTTGAACGCAGCGAGAAAGTAGTAATTATTGGTAAAATGAATGGTGATTATTTTGAAGCCAATAAGATTTTATTAAAATGCCCAAGTAAATACAACGAAGGGCAAGCACCTCAAGGATAATTAAATTACAGCACATAATATTTAAAGCCCGACTGATTTATCAGTCGGGCTTTTTGTTCATGTAAACCAATAAGGATGGCCTTATGAAATAATTGTTAAATGGTTTATTACCTCACAATTGAAATTGTTTTAGTAATCCACCCGATGTTATTTACTAATATTTTAACAGCGTAAATACCGGGAGCAAGATTTGAAACATTGATTATTTCGTTTGCGTTTTCAACGTTTTTACTCATTACTATTTTTCCGCTCCAGTCGTGTATTACTAATTCAATTATCGGGTAAGAGCTGTTTAAACTAAAGTTTTGATTAGCCGGAATTGGGTATAGGCTAATTAAGTTTTCTGCATCATTAATTCGGGCAACAGATGTGTAAACAAATGGAGCTGAGGTATCGGATTTGCAACCATTTAAATCGGTAACAAAAACCTGATAATTTCCAATTTGACTGATGGTTAAACGCTTACTAGTAACATTCGGTATTAAAAGTTGATTTAATAACCATTGGTTTCCGTTTAAGGCGGAAGAAACAAGTTCGTTTGATTCCTTGGTAATAAACGGTGTTGCTGGTAATGCATTTACCGTAATGTTAGTATCGGCATGTTGCTCGCAGGTATTCAAGTCTTTTACATTTAAAGTGTATAGTCCCGAAGTTCTTGCAACAATATTGTTTAGTGTATCATTAACCAATAACTGGTTATTAAGGTACCATTGGTATTTGTTTCCGGGGTTAAATGTTGTTGAAAGAATAGAACTATCACTTTGGCAAAATGTAACGCCATTATTAGCAAATAGGTTTACCACTGGTAATGGGTTTATTGATAAAGAGATGGTGTCTGTATAGGCTTGGCAAAGGTTGTTGTCAACAACTAAGGCGTAATAATTACCTTGCTCTTTAACAACCATGTTGTTTGAACTTACCATTAAAGATTGATTGTTTTTGTACCAACTTACAACCGTTGTTGTAGCATTTGTTTGGGCTGTAAGCATTACACTATCACCGCTACAAATGGCACTACTAACCAAAGGAACTAAATGAATATTAGGCAATGGGTTAAAAGTAATTTGCGTATCTTTTGATTGGTTATAACATCCAAACTGGTTTTGTATTTTCAAGTAGTATGTGCCGCTATTTTTTACAATAAGGGTATTGCTTGTGTCGTTGGTCATAACAATGTTGTTTTTAAACCAATTGTAACGGTACCCAGCAGCCACAGGTGCTGTAATCGTTAGACTATCATTATCGCATAAATTGTTTTTACCTGTAAGCGTTAAAGTGTTTAAAGGCTTAGGGTTGAATGAAATTAATGTGTCGGTTAATTGAGTGCTGCAACCAAAACTACTGGTAACTTTTACTCGGTAAGCACCATTGTTTTTTACTGTTAAGAAATTGGCCGAGTCGTTGTTTAGTTTTACTTGATTTTGATACCAACTAAACGAGTTAACTCCTGGGGTATTTGCTGTAATAATTACGCTGTCGCCTTCGCAACTTCCAGACTGGGTGAGTGTGTAATTTACAACAGGATTGTTATTTACTGTTATAAGCGTATCAACCCAAATAGATTTACAGTTGTTGATGTCAGTAACTTGAAGTCCCCAATTACCGGCAGTTTTAACGCGCAATGTTGCAAGGGAATCATTACTTAAAACAGTGCCATTTAAACGCCATTTAAATTTGTTGTTGCTTATATTTGATGCCGATAGTGTTACACTATCACCTGAACAAAACACAGAACCATTGTTTAGGGTGAAATTGGCCATAGGCTTGTTGACTCTGCTCACAAATGTATCCCTACTGAATGCCATACAGTTGTTTTGATTGGTAAGCTTTAATTTATAAAAACCAGAATCTCTAATGGCAATTGTACCTGTGGTATCGGTTAGTAATGTGTTGTTTCTGTACCACCTGTAACTTCCATTTGTAATTGTATCGGCAATAAGTAAAATGCTATCGCCAGAACAAATTTTATTATTTATTCCCAATGTAAACCTACTAACCGGGTTGGTATTAAATGTTAATTGAATTGCATTACTCTTTGCTGCACAACCATCATACATTGTTTGAACATGGTATACACCGGTTTGTTTTGCATATTTTATGGCTGGTGTATGGTTGCTGTTTACGGTATCGTTTGTTGGTAACCATTTATACCCAAACAAAGGGTTTAGTGTAGAACTTTGTAACAAAATGCTATCACCTGCGCATGCCACATTTACTCCGGTAATGTTTGTTAAGTTAGGTACATTAAACGAAGGTTTAATTTCAAACCCAAACTGAGGAATGCTGCTGGTATCAGATGGAGCAGAAGCAATGATTCTGATTTTAAAGTTTTTGCCTGAGCCAACATTTGCAGGCATTGGTAATTTAAAAATATGACCAACACGAGTTATATTACTAAGTGTAGTTGGATTAGCGAAAAAACCGGAAGAATCGGAAAGTTGAAGAACAAAGTTATTGTTTGTACCAAAACTATAATCCAATGCATTGAGTTCAACAACTAAAGAGTCGTTAAAACAAAAACTTGATTTAGGATATTTTACACCAAAAACAGGAAATTGATTTTTGAAATAAATAAGTTTATTCTGGTTTGTTTTACCAATGGCATCAAGTCTTCCATCAGCATTCACATCAAAAAAACTTAGGTCGCTTAGTACTTGATGATTGTACTTAAGTGTAATTTTATTCGCGGTATCAAAAGATAAATTGTTAGCGGTTGATGTATTTCTGTATATGTATCTGCCTCCTAAAATCAATTCAGGTTTTCCATCACCATTTAGGTCTTCAATATTAACACTACTAATGATAACAGGTGCGGTTACTACGAATTGATTTTGTGCAATAGATAGGTTACCCGGTGTTGATTGGTTGAGCGAAACTTTTACGACTCTGTCATTTTCGAAAACACCAAAATCAATCTTATTGTCATTGTTTAAATCGGCCGAAAAAATTGACTCACCATACTCTGGAGTAGCAAGTGTTAATGCCTCGTTTAATCCATTCATTACGGCACTTTTCTGACTAACGGTATCTATTCTATTCAGCCAAACAGACTTATGCGTTACAATATCTAATCTGCCATCTAAATTAAAATCACCTTTGCTCAACAAAACCTTTTCGTTCAAAAACATATTGGTTGATTGTTTTGCGTAACTAACCATGGAAGTAGGTAAATTGTATTTGTCAAATGGTTTGCTTGTAACATCACCTCGTTTAGTCATAACTAATGGGGCGCCATATCCATGAATAGATAAGACTTCATTTCTTCCATCAAGGTCAAAATCACCCGATACCCAATCTCTATGACCCATATAGCAAACATTAGTAGCAGAGGTAATGTTATTTTTAGCATTAAAATGGTCTCTTAGTATGTTTGCTTTTGATAGCCTATGGTGCGTAGTTAAAGAAAAAAAAGTTCCATAGGGTTGGGATGAACAACTCCATGTATTGGCAACAACAGCTGCGTCCGGTATGCCATCACCCGAGTAATCATCAATTGGCTTAAGCCTTTCAAAATATATTAAATTATCTTTTTGGTAAGTATCGTTCAGTAATATACTATCTGATGCAGCATTATAATTGTAGGTTTTGTCATAAAACTCAATAAATCCATCTCCATCTCCATCTATTAGCGTTTTGTTTGAATATAAGGATAAAACATTGCCAATTTCCTTTGATGAGCTGAAGCAAGTTGAGTCGAATTTGTTTTTGGTTGGCGATATTACAACAAATGGTAGCAACGTGTTTGATGTGTAGTCTTCAATACTAACAGAAATAAGCCCATGATTAGCATTAGGTGGCACAACAACGGTTAGTACCGAATCTGTTGCTGATAAAACTTTGGCACGAGCCCTATTAAAATAAACCACAATTTTGTTGGTGGGTGCATTTAAACCACTACCAACTATTTTTATTCGCTCACCAATTTGCGCTTTGTTTGGCATTGCTGTTATTGGTCCAACTATTTGAAATAATGGTAAGGTTAATTCATTATCAGAAATTATTTTTGGATGAGTAGACTCCACCCTAAGTTTATAAATGTTTTGGGGAGAAAGCGTGGCAGGAACAATAAAGTTGAAGGTATCGCTGTTTATGCCACTTTTTGTGGCCAAAACAACAGATGAAGTGTTAAAATTACCTGTGCTGTCTGAAAGTATTAGCCTAAAGGTGTTATTCGAATCAAATGTAATTTGACTTGAGTTAAAGGATACTTTCGCGCTATTATTGATGAAAAATTTTTCTTTAATTGGATTAATCGCAATTGTGGGAAGTATATTCGTTAAAATAACATCTCTAATAGCATCCGGTTTGTTATCATTATTTAAATCAGCGAATATATATTGAGTTTCATTTACTCCGCTTAAACTAAGTCCTGTTAAATAGTTAGTGAAAATAGAAGATGGTAGAGCCGACTTTCCTCTGAGGATGAGAGTACCCAATACAATATCCTTAATGCCATCAAAATCAAAGTCAACAACCCTTATACCATTACTCACGCTTATTCCGTAACTTGAATCAATGGCTATTGATGGAGAGAACTGCTGGAAGGTAAATCCATTTGCTGTATTGTTCTTCATTACATTTAGTGTATATCCCGATTTTGTGATGATTTCCTTTTTGCTGTCGTTATCTAAATCGCAAGCATGTAAATCATTAATTGGTTTGGTTGTTGCAACAGAAGTAGTGTCAAATAGCCATGCGCTATTGCTCGGTTGGGATGTTAGGGCATGTATGCGTGATTCATCACCAGTTTTCTTCATCATCAACAAATCATCAATTCCATTATTGTCAAGGTCAGTTACTTTTACATTCATCAAATAATCTACATACATCACCCTACCAATCTCTTCAAACTCTACATTGGTATCAGTGTTTATTTTTTTCTGGTAGGTGTAAAAAATTGTAGCATTATTCTCTTCTGTATGAAGTACAATATCAAGTCCTTGTTTGCCGGTAAAATCTCCGCAGTAAAAGTTTGTAGTAAATGCTTTGGATATTAAATGTACAGGCTTACCAAACAGTAAAATTCCATTTGTTAATTGGTTTTCTATCCAAAACAAACTGGTAGCAGTTAAATATATGATGTCTTCATCACCATCAGAGTCGAAATCGATAGTTGTTAATTGATTAACCATATTCGGATTAATCACCTCAATAAGTTTGGTTGAGGTTTCGTTACCGCCATCATTGATATTAACGTAAATTTTGGCGTTGTAAAATTCAAGTAAATCGGTAAAGCCGTCATTGTTCAGATCAACCAATTTTCTTACTCCAATGCTGGGTTTATTGGCACTTAGTTTAGTTGATTGCCAAATTTGAAAGTTTGGTGTTCTTTTTACATAATTAGTCACTAGCTCATTAGGTGTTTTGATAGTACCGTTGTTGTGTGTAAAGTAAATGTAATCGCATATGGCACGTGCCGGTAGTTTAACCTTAAGCTGTTGTGCCGTTTTTTGTATTATAACAGCTCTTTTTGTGCCAAACTTTACTGTGTTTATTTCGCCTAAGTTACTTCCCGTAATGGTTAGCGTATCGTTTGATATGGATTGGTAGTTACTAATTACAATAGGTTGTTTTAAGGGGATTATTCTAAGTTCAACCGTATCTGTAAATGAATTATTTGTAGTGTTTACTAATCGTATTTTATAAATTTGGTTGGGTGATAAATTGGTAGGAGGCGGAGCAGAAATCAAATCGGTAGAGTTGGTACTTGTTTTAACTGCTAACACTGTAGGGCTGATAAATCTTCCGGCACTATCGGAAAGTTGAAGTTGAATCTGTCCACTTAAATTAGCAACAGAATCTCTGGCAAACTGCACATTTATGGTATCACCCAAAACTAAGGAACTTTTACAGTTCAATATTGTAAAGCGTGGGGATGCATTTTTTTGACAAAAAATATCGGTGTGTCCTGTAATCAAATCAAAGCTTCCATTTTCATCAAGATCAATAGGTAATAAAATAATTGGTCTGGCATAATGATTTATTCGCTCAATAGTAGAGGCGCTGAAACTGCCGTTAACTTGCGTGTTTCTTAATATAAAAACAGAGTCAGTTCCGTTTCTAAAGGTGTAAATATCAATGTTGTGGTCTCCATCCCAATCTACGGTGTAATATGATGTTATCGCTGTTAAATTTGTGCCTTGTATGGTATAAATAGATGGCGCGTTGAATGTACTTGCAAAACTAGTGGCGGCAGCACCCTTATTTGTAAAAAAGAAAATTTTGCCTCTTTGAGTTGTTTGCTGGCTAAGTGCTATTAAATCAAGATAGCCATCATTATTTAAATCTGTTGCAGATATATTTACAATGCTAAAATATCCTGTATTAAATGTAGCTGGTGATGTAAAAGTAATGTTTGTGCCAACTGTTGTATTTCTGCACAAATTAATGTTGGTGGTGTTAATGTCGATAGCCCCCACAACAATATCTTTTCTATTATCATTGTCAATGTCTGCAATACAAAATGTTTGGCCGCTATAATTACTAGTAAGTGGATATGTAATTGGAGTAGAAAATTTCACGGTATCTTCACCCATTCGGGTTATGTTGGTGTAAATTTTTATTGGTACACCTATTTGAAGCACAACAAGGTCGCAAAGACCATCGTTGTTAAGGTCATCTGCGTTTACAATAATTTCACCATTAAACTGTAATGTGGTGTTTTTAACAACCACACTATACCCTTGAATGTAAAACCGGTCTGGTGTACCATCTCCATCAAAGTCTTGGTGGAAATTGAAATTGTTTAAAACCGGCCTTTCAGTTGTTTCTTTAAATTTAATTTGCTCTAATGGCGACTTTGTAAAATTGTATGGCTCCAGAGTGTAAGGGATGTCTACCTTACCATTATTGTCTATGTCGGCAGCACTGGTTGTAGGTGATGTGTAATATTGGTTTTTAGCAATTACTGTTGCCGGACCGAATTTTAACAGGTTGTTTCCTTTAGTACCATCAAATTGGTAATTAAATTTAGTGTCTAATCGTTTGGTATAACCTACAGATTGATGTACAATGTTTCCGGTAGTGGCACCTTTGGGCACTTCAACAATTATTTGAGTTGGCACAACCGATAAAATTTTAGCTTGTTTACCACCAATAAACACCGTGTTGTCGAATGTGTTAAAGCCAGTACCCGTTAAAGTAAGGGTTTGTCCTGCAACTCCGAAACCTTGATTTGAAACGGAAATTAAGTTTGGGTTTTCGGGAACAATAAGCAAAGAGTCGAGTATTATTTGTTCATAATAAGGACTCAAGCGGGTGACCTTTAGCTTGTAATTGTTACTTGCTTGAGAAACAACCGGAACTGTAAAGTTAAATTTCACAAACGAACTATCTGATGCAACTGTTTGGGTAAAGCTTGGGCTAACAAAAAAGCCGGTTTCATCAGAAATTTCGAGTGTGTAATTGTTTGCTAAGCCCGGTTTTGTTTGTGATGTAACATATATACCGGCATTTCTTCCACTTATCCATTTTTTCTGAATAATTTTACTTATAAAAGTATCAGCAGGTGTAGCGATAATGTTATGGTAGTTAAATTGATTGGTTGGTAAGTAGTTATGTGTTCCGATGTCTACTACTCCATCATCATTGGCATCCATAATTTGGTATGTATAGTCGTTAAACGGAGAGCTAAATGTTTTACGTAATGTAAAACTGGGAACACCAGAGCCGGGCAACGATGTGTTTTCATATACAACACCCCTGGTTGAACTTAGCGGATGACCAATACTTAAAAGATCTTTTTTGCCGTCTCCATTAAAATCGGCAAGTAAAAATGAGTAGCCGGTTATTAGCACATTGGGCGCATCATAGCTTACAGGGCCGCCAATGGTTGACGTATTAAGTCTTATATTTACATCATAAGAAGACAGGTACAAGATGTCTTTCAATCCATCATTATTCATATCCAATAAATAATTGGAAGCCGAAGATTTACGATAGCCAACTGCCGGTGCAAAACTCGTTTGTGTAAAAGTTCCTAGTGCAGAGATGTTTCGTAGCACAAAAAAACTATCATATTTTGCAATGTATATATCTACTTTGCTGTCGTTGTTATAGTCATCAAAATCAAAATTAATGGCTTCGCCTACAAAAATTTTCCCACCATATTCATAATCGTGCACATCGTTCTGCGATTTGTTAATGTATATGTGTAAGTAATTCGCGTCATACATCAAAAAGTCAGAAAGCCCGTCCGAGTTTAAATCAAACAGCCCCACCACATTTTCAAACTCTGTGTTTACTTGTTTGAAGGCAATTCCGGTTTGGTGAAATGTATTTAATTGGTTTAAAAATATGGTGTACGCAGGCTTAGCAATATCTTGCTGCTCTTTTGTTGAAATTGAAATATCCAATTGTCCATCACCATTCAAATCCTCAAAAAATAATTTATTAATATTCTCTCGTAAGTTGGGTAAACTGTAATCAATGTTATGCCTTACGTGTTGTTTTGTTACTGAATCGAAAATCAGGTAACCTAATCTTTTATCAATAATTATTTTGTCGAGATAGTTATCACCATTTAGGTCGGCAGGGTGTAGGTTGAAATAATTATCATTGCTAATGAATGATTGGGTTTTAGACATATCGTTACTTATGGTAGTATTATTTAGCACTAATGGTGTTATTAGTCTATAAGTAAACCTTAATTCTTGTTTTGATTTTTTACCGTTCTGATAAATCCTAACTTTACAATCTCCCACACCAACAGGCACTTTTACCGAAATGGTATTGTTATTCACGGCTATAACTCGTGCAGATGCATTACCAAAATAGACTTTAATGTTGTTTAAATTAGTTCCGAAGTTACCGCCTGTTATTATACACGCATCACCAATGGCTGCCATTGCAGGAGAGATATTGCTTAATACAGGTAATTGCGAGAAAGAAAGTTTAGCGAGAACAAGAAGAATAAAGGTAATAGTTACCTTTTTTTGGATTTTTTGCTTCATTTGGTGAAAATTTCAGCGTGAAATTTAGGTTTAAATTATCAAAATACGCATCTTAAAAAGGCTTAATTTTTTAGTCTGAAGAGAAATAACCTGCGGATTTTGAACGCAGCTAAAAAGTGTTGATTATCAGCAAAATGAATGGTGATCACTTTGAAGCCAATAAGATTTTATTAAAATGCCCAAGTAAATATAACGAAGGGCAAGCGCCTCAAGGATAATTAAATTAGATCATGCAATATTTAAAGCCCGACTGATTGATCATTCGGGCTTTTTTGTGACCTATGTATTTAGTAGCCAATACACAGTAAAAGCACATAACCTAATCTTATAACCAAGTGTAAAATAAGCAAGCAATAAGGCTTTTTTGTGGTTTTAAAGGTTATTTTCGCAGCTAAATTTAATACGTTTTATATCGTGAACGAAGTACAATTTATTGGCGAACGCCTGATATACGGAAACCTAGGGCATTTAGCCGTAGTGGTTTCATTTGGTACAGCTATTATAGCAACCTTTGCTTATTTATTTGCAGCAAATAATCCTGAAGAAAAATCGTGGCAAAAAATAGCAACAGCTGCATTTTATACCCACACCTTCTCGGTGTTCAGTATTGTGTTGATGTTGTTTTTAATCATTCGTTTGCATTTGTTTGAGTACCATTATGCATGGCAACATTCGTCAACAGATTTACCGCTTGAATACATGGTATCCTGTTTTTGGGAAGGTCAAGAGGGTAGTTTTTTACTATGGATTTTTTGGCATGTGGTAATTGGTAACATTTTGGTGCGTACCGCTAAATCGTGGAAGTTTGAAGTGATGGCCGTGGTTATGATGTGCCAAATCGTGCTTACATCCATGCTTATTGGTGTTAAAGTTTTTGGCTATAAAATTGGTAGCAGTCCTTTTGAATTGTTGCGTAATGCAGTAGAAGGACCAATATTTAAACAAGCCGATTACCTCAGTAAAATAAAAGACGGAAATGGTTTAAATCCATTGTTACAAAATTATTGGATGGTTATTCACCCACCTACTTTATTTTTTGGTTTTGCCACCACCATTGTTCCATTTGCTTACGTAATTGCAGGGTTGTGGAAACGTGATTACGTAGGTTGGTTAAAACCTGCTTTGCCTTGGGCTTTAATCAGTGTAATGGTTTTAGGTGCAGGTATCATTATGGGTGGTTTCTGGGCTTACGAAAGTTTAAGCTTTGGTGGTTATTGGGCTTGGGATCCGGTTGAAAATGCATCGCTTGTACCGTGGTTAATTTTAATTGCCGGTGTACACGTTATGATTATTTATAAAACAACGGGCAACTCGCTAATAGTTGGTATGATATTGATTATCGCAACTTTTCTACTGGTGTTGTACGCTACTTTTTTAACCCGCAGTGGTGTTTTGGGCAATGCCTCTGTGCATTCGTTTACCGATTTGGGTATGAGTGGACAGTTGTTGGTGTTTATGTTTGTGTTCTTGGGACTTTCAATATTTATGTTGGTTAAACGCTGGAAAGAGCTACCACGTAGTGCCAAAGACGAAGATGCATACACCCGCGAATTTTGGATGTTTATAGGCAGTTTGGTGTTAACCATTTCTGCATTTCAAGTGATATTAACCACATCGGTTCCGGTGTTTAATAAAATGTTTGGTACCAACATGGCACCTCCAAGTGATGTGATTCAACACTACAATAAATGGCAAATGCCAATGGCTATTATCATTGCCTTGTTAACCGGTGTTGGTCAGTTGTTAAAGTACAAAAAAAATACCAAGGAGGGATTGGTTAAAATTTTAACACATGCTGCTATATCAATTGTATTATCGGTAGCAGCCATGTTTTTATTCGAACTTAAAAATTGGTTTTACATAGGGTTGATGTTTGCTTCTGTTTATGCAATTGTTGCAAACTTATTTACCATGCGCCCTTATTTAACGGGTAAGTTTAAAATGGCCGGAGCAAGTGTGGCGCATATTGGTTTTGGTTTACTATTAGTGGGTGTGTTGGTTTCATCGGCCAATAAACAAGTTATTTCCATCAACCAAAGTGGTATGCAATTAAACCCCGAATTTGATGCACAAGCGAACATGGAACATGTTTATCTCGAAAAAGGTAAAGCATTGCGTATGGGTGATTATGAAATTGAATACAAAGCCGACTCGATTGAGTGGGTGAATAATTATTATCAGGTTCATTACAAAAAAATTAAACCAAACTCTAACGAGGTTGATTATGAATTTGATTTATATCCAAACGCGCAAATCAATCCTAAAATGGGATTAGTAGCCAACCCGGATACTAAACATTACATTAGTCATGATGTGTTTACTTATGTAAGCTCGGTGCCTAAAGAAAAATCAACCAAATTTGTGCATGAGAAACTGCATGAGGTAAAACTAGGTGATACCATATACACCAACAATGGTTATGCTATTTTAGAGAACATTAACTCTAATGCCAAAGAGGCGAATTTGGATGTTAAAAATTTAAGTTTATTAATTGCTGCCGAGTTAAAAGTATATGCACTTAATGGTACTTATAAAGCAACACCAATGTACGGTATCCGCGAGAATTCAGAGATTAAGTTTGAAAGTATTGTTGATGAAGCCAAGTTAAGGTTTAAGTTTATGGGGGTTAATCCTCAAACCAAAACCATAACCATAGAAACAGCTGAGCAAGATACCAGTGGCGACTTTATTATTATGAAAGCCATTGTATTTCCTTGGATTAATTTTGTTTGGGCAGGTACCATTGTGATGATTGTTGGCTTCTTGTTGGCCATTTGGCGCAGGATGTCGGAAGTGCAAAGAGGGTAGATATTGGATGTTGGAAGTTGGATGTTAGAAGTTGGAAATTGGAAATTCAAAAATCTAAGCACGAAACGCAGTTCATCGAAGATAAATTCGAAATTTTGAATAATGAATGACAAATAATGAATTTCGAAGTTTGGAGATTAGATATTGTTAGTAGCCTCTTCGAGTTTACACAGACTGTAGCGTCTGTTGTTTGCTTTGGGTTGGTTAGCGATGGGGGCAAGTATCGAGAAGCCGTATGTTAGAAGTTGGAAACTAAAGCTCAAACCACGAATAACAAACCTTGAACCGCCTGATCAACTAATAACTAGTCAACCAGTCAACCAATAACCAAGCCCCTTGCTTCAACGCCATAAATTAACTATGTTTATGCCACAATTTTTATAGGATAATTTTATTGAAAACTGCTGTTATCATAGGGTCTGGAAATGTAGCCACTTGTTTTGCAAAGGCATTTGTAAACAAAGGTGTTTCAATTGCTGCAGTGTATAGCCGTAACTTAAATCATGCACAACTGCTTGCTGATGCCGTTGGTGGTGTTGCAACCAACAAATTCAATAAACTACCTACCGGTGCCGATTTGTATTTAATAGCCGTTAGTGACAATGCGATTGAAAGTGTATCAAAACATTTAAAAGTAACAGGATTGGTTGTACATACATCAGGTTGTACTGCAATGGATGCTGTAAAGAATAACAAACGATACGGTGTTTTTTACGGGTTACAAACGTTTAATAAAAACACCTTAACAGATTTGTCTCATGTGCCATTTTTAATAGAAGCATCAAATGATAAAGATGGAAAATTATTGAGGCAATTTGCTTCAAACATCAGTACAAACGTACAATTGGCCAATACAAAACAGCGCCAAGCTTTACATGTAGCAGCGGTGTTTGCCAATAACTTTTCAAACCATTTGTTTGCCATTGCAAAACAACTGTTGGAACAACACCAATTGTCGTTTGATTTGTTGAAGCCTATTATTTTGCAAACCGCGCAAAACGCGGTAACCCACAATCCTGTTGATGTGCAAACCGGGCCGGTGGTAAGAAACGATACCGATACCATTGCTACACATTTAGAAGTGCTGCAAAAATATCCGGAGTACAGACAGATATATGAATTGCTTAGTCAAAGCATTCGCGAGCTTCATGTAAAACCAAAAATTAAATGATCAAATCATGGTGAATAAAGTATTAGAAAATATTAAATGTTTTGTGTTTGATGTGGATGGTGTTTTAACAGATGGAATGACCCTTGCATTAGAAAGTGGTGAACAAGCCAGGGCATTTAATATTAAAGATGGTTATGGAATAGAGCGTGCTTTACTTGCAGGTTTTCATGTAGCTATTATTAGTGGAGGCAATCAACTTGGTGTACGTAAACGATTGGAGTTTTTAAAAATAAAACATATACATTTAGGTGTTAAAAATAAGGTAGAGGTGCTTACCCAATTGTGTAAAGTAACTGAAGTAAAACCTGAAGAAATGCTTTATGTGGGTGACGATTTGCCTGATTACGAGGTGATGCAATTGGTGGGGTTACCTTGTTGTCCTGCTGATGCCGTGAGCGAAATAAAAGAAATCAGTAAGTATGTGTGCGACAATAACGGAGGTAAAGGTTGCGTGCGTGAAGTTATTGAAAAGGTAATGCGCAGGCAAGGAAAATGGATACGTTTTGAAAACGAAAATATTAATAACTAAACAACGTTATTCATCAAACAAAAATTAACATATGAAATATCTTACATTATTGTTTTTTTATTTGGGTTTGATGCTTACGGCAAGTGCCAATAGGGTACTTGTACCTATGGATCCTGCGCAAAAAAATCACTTAAAGGCATACGGATTGGCATATTGGGTGCTTAAACAAGATTTAGATGTAGATTGGCTGTTAAACTACCGCGATGGCAGTTTCATGTTACCACATGCAGATGGTATAGAAAAAGAATGTAGAATTCGAGGTGTTTCTTACGAGGTAATTAGTGAAGCAGAAGTTGGGTTAATATTAAATGAAATTGCTAAACCGGATGTAAACATGGAGTTGGTTAAATTGCATAAAGCACCCAAAATTGCAGTGTATTCACCCAAAACAAAACAACCTTGGGATGATGCTGTAACCATGGTGTTAGCCTATGCCGAAATACCTTATGAAACTGTTTTTGATGATGAAGTCTTAACCGGAAAATTACCCACCTACGATTGGTTGCACTTACATCACGAAGATTTTACAGGTCAGTATGGAAAGTTTTGGGCTTCGTTTCAAAATACCGCGTGGTATCAGGCAGAGGTGAGGGAAAACGAAGCCATGGCTGCCAAACACGGCTTTAAAAAAGTAAGTGAATTGAAGTTGGCTGTGGCAAAAAAAATAAGAGACTTTGTGGCCGGTGGCGGGTTTTTATTTGCCATGTGTAGTGCCACCGATAGTTATGATATTGCATTGGCTGCTGATGGTGTTGATATTTGCGAATCGATGTTTGATGGCGACCCTGCAGATCATGCGGCTGATGGTAAGTTAAATTACCAAAACACATTTGCATTTAAAGACTTTAAACTAAAAATGAACCCCTACGAATACGAGTATTCGTATATTGATAACACACCCGAAACACGACCTGTAACAGAACAAAATGATGTGTTTACCTTGTTTGATTTTTCGGCAAAATGGGATGTTGTACCAACCATGTTATGCCAAAACCATACAAAGGTTGTAAAAGGTTTTTACGGACAAACCACTGCTTACCGCAAGCAGTTTATTAAAAGTGATGTGTTGGTAATGGGTGAAACCAAAACATTAGGAGAAGCACGATACATACATGGCACTTCGGGCAAAGGTACTTGGACATTTTATGGTGGCCACGACCCCGAAGATTACCAACACCAAGTAGGAGAGCCACCAACAGATTTAAACTTACACCCCAACTCTCCGGGTTACAGGTTGATATTAAACAATATTTTATTTCCTTCTGCCAAGAAGAAAAAAATGAAAACGTAGCTTTTGTTATTGAATAATCACCTCAACCCTGC